>NZ_JBAQOK010000072.1:0-150765 GCF_049304695.1 Sphingobium sp. | reverse complement strand
CGCCCCAAAACCCAGAAAGGACAAATCACCCGCTTGACCCTGCTCGTCGCAGGCAGCACATCAACCTCGCCCACCCGGGTCACTTCTCAATGAAAATCCCGGGTCACTTCTCAGTGCAACTCAACAGGCTGGGCAGCGAAATCCTCGGCCATTATCACTTCGTTGCGCAAGGTCGTGATCGCTTTCCGCGCAGCGTCGCGCAACGGCTCGTAGCACGAAATCAGCGAACTGACGAAAACCTTCATCTGATTGCTCCGATCTGCCTGCACGGCACGTCAAGACCTCTTCCGCCGAACAAAACTGAGTAGGCGGGCGGATTGATCCCTTCAAGCTAGGCGGCCATCAGCTCGAAGGGCGACCAGTTGGAGGCGGAAGAGGTCTCGAAGAAGACCACGTTCTGTTCCGAGAGACGGATCAATTGCTTCGGTTCGACCGCCACACGCTCTCCGGCGTGAACCATCCAGAGGAGGCTGTCCGCTGGGCAATTAGCCCTGGCGAGCAGCGACGCGGTGTCGATCACCTCGGCGTCGATGCCGAGAAGCTGACCGTCGATGTCGACGATGTGGCGCAGTCCGATATCCGAGAAACCCATGTCTGAACTCCTTCTTCCGATAGATAGGAGATTCGCACATGCAGGTGTCAGAAGCTGACACCCCCATGTTCTCGAAGGAGACAAATTGCGTTTACGAGCATCATTTCCGGCACTGTCCTACACGGCGTTTCCAGAAGGAGTGGACTGGCAAACACGACGGCCGACGCCTGCGCGCGGGAAACGGCAACGTTTATTCGGTTCAGTGAGAATAGGAAGTCTATGTCCCGCGGGAGCTCCTCGCCGCTCGATGTGGTCATGGACACGAGGCAGACCGGAGCTTCCTGGCCTTGAAAACGGTCGACGGTGCCCACGCGTATGCCCGCTGGCAGGGCTGCGCGCAGCGCATTGACTTGCGCATTGTAGGGAGCCACGACCAAGATGTCGCCTCGGCCCACCGTTCGTTCCGCGCCGTCGCGACCGCGATAGGTCGAACCCAGAACTCTGGCGATATGGGCCTTGATCGCTTCGATCTCCTCGGGGCAGACCTGTGACCGCCCACTATGTGCCACGGCACGGACACCGGCACCGACGAGCGAAATTCCGTTGGCGGCATGCAGGGCCTGAATGCCTGCAGCCTCGTCGGGGTGGAGGCGGTCCTCGTAGACAGCTGCGGATATGAAGCTGCAGATCGCCGGATGCATCCGGCGGCTCACCGGCATGAAGATGCCCCTGTCGTCTGGCACCACGCGATGACCATCTATGAGATATTCGAGGCATGACTCGCCACTCCGCCCAGGGTGCGTCCCCTGGAGAGGCTGCGGCAGTTGCATCGGATCGCCCACTAGGACGAGATTGTGGGCGGCTAGGGACATCGCCAAGATGTTCGCAAGTGAGACCTGCCCAGCTTCGTCCACGAACAGATAGTCGTATGACGGAGCGTCGTAGCGGGCGAAGTGCCATGCAGTCGCTCCCATGACGTGGGCGGCTGCGATTTCCGTCGCGTCGTTGGACTGCACCACCGTGATGCCGGGATGCGCGTCGTCGTCGCCATCATCGTTGGCCTTCTGTACGATCCGGCAGTCTAGACCTTCGTCCGCCGCCCGGTCCGCTATTGCCTCGAGCAGATTGCCGATGGCCTTGTGGCTGTTCGAAGAGACGGCAACGCGTTTGCCCGCGCGGATGAGATCTACGATTGAAAGGGCGCTCACGTAGGTCTTGCCTGTTCCAGGCGGTCCTTGGATCGCGAGTGTCGTTCCCGCCATGTCCGCGATCGCCGCACTTGTTTGCGAGGGGAGGTCGCCATCGGGGTCGATGATTCGGTCGGCACGCGAACCGCTATTGAACTGGGGGAGGCTGCGGGTGAGGAGTTGTTCGATTGCCCTTGCGCGGCCGGTGTTCTGGATGATGTCCTCGGTGATGGCGGCCACCGCGTTCCGAAGCGTCGCATTGGCGATCGGCTTGCCCGGTATCAGGTCGAGCCGGTCGGGAAGCGGGCCCTTCGCGGTCGAACGGCGCAGGATAAGCGTTCCAGCAACGGCATCGAGCTCCCGCAGATCGATGTCCTCGGGCATTTCAGCAGGCTTCACGCATGGCTTCTTGCCAGCGCGGAGCTTCGTCTCCTGCGGCGGGAAGCGGTATGTCCGCTCGAACGACTTCGCGGTCACCTTACCGGGGTCGCCAACTGCCTCGAGTCCCTGAATGCATTCGAGGTCGTCGAGAAGATCCTCGCTCTCTTGGGCCAGCCGGTCGAAAATCGCCCACCAGGCGGGCTTGTCCTCACGCTTGTGGAAGAAGTTTAAGTCGAGAAGGAGATCGGCCACTTCTTCACCCAGTCGTGCACGGGCAGGCGCCAATCGGGACCGAAGGGCCTCTATCTCGGCGTCTTCCTCGGCGACATTGGAAAGCGCCCCGGCTTTTGGCACTTCGCCCAAGCTCGGCCACGGCATGTCGGCCGGACGCACGTTGCGGACAAGCCAGTCGCGTAGGAGCTGAGTGGAGATGCAGTCGGTCCGGTTGTAGGCGTAGATTTTCTCGAGAAGTTGGTCGTCGCCCGTCTCCCGCCAATTCTCGTAGAACACGACGCTCGCACCGGCCGTGGTGACGTCCGCGTCACGTTTGGGCATGTAGAATGCCTCCAGATCCTTGATCGAATAGCCCTTCTCAGAGGCGATCAGCGATCCTGACACGACCTTGAACAGATCGACGAAGCGGCGTTCGCGCTGGAGCTGGTCCATCGCAGCTTCTCCGACCCGATGGGCCGCCGTCAGGCGGCGGAGCGCCGCGATCTCGTAGTTCGCGTAGTGGTAGATCCGTGCGTGCGGATGTGTGCGCAGGTGGCTGACGAAGAAATCCAGCAGTTCGGCAACGGCGTGGCCTTCCGCTTCGCGATCGTGAGCCCAGAATGCCCGAAACGTCCATTCGCCTGCGTCGCGGAACCAGACGCCGTGGAGATATTCCAGACCTCCCTCGTAGTAGGGATCGCCCTCTATGTCGTAAAACAGATCGCCTTCGTCGGGCCGGGGCAGTAGGCCGAAGCCCTTGCCCGGCTGGAAGTCGCGCAGTTCGAACCCGGGCGGTCCACCCGCGCGGCGCTTTCGCTGTAGCTTCGCCTGCGTTGTCAGTCGGGACTGGACCTCGGGCGACAGCTTCGGAACTCTTCCTTCGACATCGGCGAGACCGTTGAGGGTCGCGATGCCGAACGCCTCGAGCTTGCCACGCTGGGACTTGGTGATGCCGGCGACGAGCGACAGGCTGTCCGTCTCTTCCCATTCCGAGCGGCAGTGATCTTTCCATCTGCAGAGCCCGCATCCAGAAACGGGATCTGATCGGGTCTCGGGACGCTCTTCGAGGAAGGTCTCGAAGACGTTTCGAGCATTGCGCGCATAGGAGGCGACGTCGGTCAGCCGGACGGAGAACCGCGAACCATCGCCGAGTTGGAGATGCGCCGCCTCCGGGCGTAGTTCCTGAACATCCGTCAGCAAGTCGGAATACAGGGATAGCTGGAGAACGTGCTTCGAATCCGGCTTGCGCTTCAACTTTGTGTCGACCACCTCGTAGGACCACGGTCCAAACGCCGACGGCCGGTCGATACGCTCAAGGAAGTCGGTGTAGCCTCCCCATGCTCCGCCCAGAAGAGCGCCCTGGAATATGACGTCGGGTCCATCACGCATCGCTTCGATCGTAAGTTCGACCGAGCGCTCGAGCGGGATGCTATCCTTGGGTATCTCGACGATCGAGCGGCCCGACTGGCGGAGGTTATCGAGGAATGCGAGCTCGTGCGCATCACCTTGGCGCTGGAGCAGAACCGCCTCCTCACCATCAGCCGCGGGCACGATGTCGCCCACCTCCGTCAGCCTGAGATCAAGCGTGGTGGCATGCCTGCACCCCTTGAATCGCATCAGGTCGGAGGCGGAAAGTCGGAGTTTTCCGTCGAGCATGCGCATTATGGTTCCCCTTTCGATTCGGAATAGCATATATGGGTGACAAAATCTGTCGGGGTTATCGTCATGGCCTTTTCGAAAGCACAGGAACTTCTGAGGCTGGCGATGCTGGCGACGGGACGGCGTGGCGTGACGCTGGACGACATTCAGGAGGAGTTCTCATGCTCCGAACGTACAGCGCAGCGGATGACCTTCGCGCTCCAGGCCGCCTTTCCCCAGACTGACTATGCCATCGGCGAAGACCGCAGGGCGCGATGGAACATTTCCGCCCGAGCCATCGCGCCGCTTCTGACGCCTTCGTCGGAGGAGCTCGTCGCACTGGCGGAGGCGATCGCTCAGCTCGATCATGCTGGCATGCCGAAGGAGGCGACCCATGCCCGCAGTCTGGAGAAGAAGGTGAGGGCGCTTATTCCGCCGGAGAAGGGCACTAAGCTCGATGTGGACAAGGAGGCGATCCTTGAGGCGCTCGGTCATGCGGCACGCCCCGGTCCTCAGCCAGCAGCCGACGAGGACGTGGTGGAGTCGATCTACGACGCTCTGAAGGGTCCGAACCTCCTTAGGATCATCTACCGGAGGCGGGATGAGGACGAGCCGAGCGAACGCATCGTTGCGCCCCATGGCCTGCTTCTGGGCGTGCGCCGCTATCTCGTCGCGCGGGACACGGCCAAGGGGCCGCAGGCAAATCTCCGGCACTATCGGGTGGAGGAGATTTATGAGGCCGAGATGCTTGCCGGCTCGTTCGAGATCGACCCCGACTTCAATCTGAAGAAGCACGCCGAGAAGGGCTTCGGTTCGTATGAGAGCGAGCGGGAGTTCGGCGAGGTTGTCTGGCGCTTCCGGCCGGATGCCGCCGCTCAGGCACGTCGCTTCGTATTCCATCCGACTCAATCCACGGAGGAGGACGAGGACGGATCGCTCGTGGTGAGGTTCATGGCATCCGGGTTTCTCGAGATGACATGGCACCTCTATCAGTGGGGGGACGCCGTGGAGGTGCTGGCGCCGGCGCCGCTGCGTGAGATGGTCCATGACTACCGGCGCGTCTTTCCGGCTCTGCCGTGACGGGCGAGCTGACTGTAAATGTATGAACCGAGAAACGACCGAATGAGCTATCTAGACGACCTGATAGAGAATGGGACTGGCTTTCAGGTCAGGAGGAGCGCGGGCCACGCTTCCTTCCGGCCGACCGGTGGTTCCGATGCCGAAATGGACGCATTTCAGACCGTTGCTCGCAAGCTGATCCGCAACGACGGTGACGAATACCGCGTAGCCAACACCCGCAGGACCAGCGACCGGGCGCAGGACATGTTCGACACTGTCATCGTGTCGATCGGGGATTAGCGACCCGTCGCCGACGCGCGCAAGCGCTCAAGGGTGACAGTTTCTGTCGCCTGCCTGTGAGACCTATTGTTCAACGGAAACGAAGGAGTGATTCGTGGGAACGCTCAAGATCATCCATAGCGCCGATTGGCAGTTAGGTAAGCCGTTCGGCCGCTTTCCCCTGGAAGTCCGCAACGCGCTTGCAGAAGCGCGTCTAGACGCGATCGATGAACTCGGGAAGGCAGCAACGAACGCTGGAGCGGCGCATGTCGTGGTGGCTGGAGACGTATTCGACAACGTCGAGCCCGGTGACCGAATCGTTATGCAGGCGCTGTCCCGAATGGAACGAGTGCCGGTTACGTGGTGGCTCATGCCGGGGAACCATGATCACGCCCGTGCTGGAGGCCTTTGGAGCCGGGTCCGCGGCCGCGCGCCGTCGTCTGTGCGCATCGTCGACACTGCGCAACCCGTTGAGATGGAGGAGGGCGGCTGGCTTCTTCCAGCTCCTCTTGAGCATCGCAAGACGACGAACGATCCTACAGCCGCGATGGTGGATATGACGACACCACCGGGAGCGCTGCGGATCGGGCTTGCCCATGGCTCGATCACCGAGTTCGGAGCTTCCGGAGAGAGCTCGAATCTCATTCCTCCTGACCGCGCGAAGTCGGCGGGGTTGGACTATCTCGCGCTTGGGGATTGGCACGGCTACCTCACAGTCGGTGACAGGACTGCCTATAGCGGTACACCGGAAACCGACAGGTTCGGACGGGAGGAGCCCGGCGCATGCATCGCGGTAAACCTGCGGTCGGAGGAGGCTCCGCAGCTTCGCCGGGTCGACACCGGACGGTTTCGCTGGATCTCGCGCCGGTGGAACGTCGCGAACGAGGCGGAGCTCGAAACGGAGATCGCCGCGCTGCGGTCCGAGTCGCGCCTGTCCGACGTCCTGCTGTCTCTCAACCTGATGGGCGTGGCGAGTCTCTCCGACAGGGTTTCCATGACGAAGATACTGAAGGATCGGCTGGCGCACGAGCTGCGGCATCTCGATCTGGACACGGAGGAGCTCATCGCCCGCCCCACTTCGGACGACATCGCCAAGATAGAAGTCCAAGGCGCGCTTGCTGGGGCGACCGCTGCGCTGCAAGCCAAGGCGGACGCCAGTGGTCCGGAAGCGCTGATCGCGGCGTCGGCGCTTGAGCGTCTCTATGTCGAAGCTCTCAGGTTTGACGCGGAGGTATCGAGATGATCATCAGGAGCCTTGAGGTCACGAACTTCCGCAAGTTCCGAGAGCCTCTCCGGATCGATGGCTTCATCGACGGCCTCAACATCGTCGTGGAGCCGAACGAAACCGGAAAGTCGACATTGCTGGAGGCACTTCGTGCCGCCTTTTTCGTTCGATATTCCGCCAAGACCGAGCTGGTGCGGTCATACGTTCCGATCGGCGACGACGTGGCGCCCCGAGTGTCGGTCGGCTTTAATATCGGGGCCGACGCTTGGACGCTCGAGAAGCAGTTCATGAAGTCCGCGTCCGTCCGTCTGGCCGGTGCGACCGGGCGGAAGGAGAGCGATGCCGCCGAGGAGGCGCTGCAGGAACTGCTGGGATTCGAACGCGGAAACAATCGCGGCACGGATGTGGAGACCCGCGGTCCGCTAGGCCTGCTCTGGGTGGAGCAGGCCACGGCGCTGGCCGTGGAAAACCCGAATCGTATCGTGCGCGACACCATTCGGGGCGTGCTCGAGGCTGAAGTGGGTGCGGTGACGGGAGGCCGCCGGTTCGACGCGATCCGGTCCAGTGTCGAGACGGCCTATGCTGCACTCCGGACGTCCTCAACCAGCAAGTCGAGGGGCGACCTGGCGGCTGCCGAAGTGCGCCTCGCTGAAGCCACCGCCGCGCGCCAGTCCGCAGAGAGCATCTTCCGCGACTATGAGAGCACATTGTCCGATCTGGAAACGGCTAGGTCCCGCCTGAAGATCCTGGAACGCGATCTCGTCGATCCCGAGGCGGTTGAGCTCCGCCGCAAGCTCGAGAGCGATTTGAAGACAGCCGAAACGGCAGCGCTGCGCTTCTCCGCCGCCGAAGCTCAGCTCGGTCAGGCGGATGCGATCGTGAGCACTGCGGCGGCAGTTGTCCGGCGGCTTGACGGTGCTGAAGGCCGAGCGAGTTCTGCCGGGAAGCTCCTCGAGGAGACGAGGGGATCGCTGGAGGAGGCGCGCTCCACCCTTGAGAAGGTGATCGAGGAGGAGAAGGGCCTGCGTGCAGCGGTCGACCAAGCCCGCCAAGAAACCGAAAGGCGTGAGCTGGCGCTGACGGGGGCCCGCGATCGTGCCCGACTATTTGCGACGGCGGCCGGTGCCAAAAGGGCCGTCGATGCGCGGCGGACGCTCGCTGATCTCGAAAGGCGGGAGAGGGAGCTGAAGGAGGCGTCCGCGAATCGGATCGATGCCAGTGATATGGGCAAGTTGGCCGACTTGGAGTTGGCTGCGATCCAGGCACGGGCAAGGTTCGAGGCCGGCGCGGTGAAGGTCGAGGTGGAGCTGACTGATGGCTCGACCCTCAGAATCGACGGCGAGGCAGCCGAGGTAACCAACGTCGAGGTTTTGAAGTCTACCCGATTCGAATTGGGAACCGCCGGCAGCGTGGTCGTCCGTCCACCTGAAAGATCCAGTCTGACCATCGAAGCGGATTTGGCAGCTGCGGAGGGTGGGCGCGACGCCTCCTTGAGGAGACTTGGAATCAAGTCGCATTCCGAGGGCATCACGCGGAACGAGCGCGCTGCGGCGGCGGAAAGGGAACTCGCGGCACTACGGAAGCAGATTGCATCGGCGTGTCCCGGAGACGCGTCTATCTCCTTGGCGCCTGGTGCGGATGCTCTTAAGTCGTTCGTCGCGTCATTGGGCGACGATTTCGCCGATGCGGTTGCACCAACAGATAACATTGCTGACTTGGAAGATGCTGTGACGGAGGCCAAGCTGTTCGAGGCAAGCGCTTCTGGTAAGCGTGAGGATGCAAGAGAAGCGCTGTCGAAAGCGGAACGCGCAAAGGCGACTGCGGACGCTCAACATGACAGCGCGGTTCGCGAGATGGACTCGGCGGCTGAGGAACTTCGGACCGTTCTCGAGGCTGGTGATCGCGAGAGGCTGGCGGCGGAGCTACAGCAGGCGCAACGTGATCGCACCGCCAAATTCGAGGCTGCGGAGAAGGCGCGCGCAGGAACCGACGCCTTCGACCCGGATGCCATCCGTCGTCGGATGGAAAACATCGATCGCGCGGCGAAACGGGCTGGGGAAGAGCGCCTCGAACTTACAGCATCTATCGCCACCCTCGAATCCGCAGTTGCGAGGGAGGGAACGAGCGGGCCTGCAGGTCGGATGGTCGAAGCACGGGAGGAGGAGGAGGCGTCCGCGATGTCGCTAGAGCGTCTCAAGCGCGAGGCGGATACGCTGGACATGCTGCGGAAGGCTCTTACGCAGGCCGCAGACGATGCTTCCAGGACATTTCTTGCACCCGTGACAGCACGGGCTGGGCGCTACATCCAGCAGCTGCTGCCGGGTAGCGACCTCTCGTTCAATGAGGAGCTTGGTCTGGCAGGGGTTTCACGTGCTGGCATTGACGAGGCGTGCGGCAACCTCAGTCGGGGCACGCAGGAGCAACTGGCAATCCTGACACGCCTCGCGTTCGCGGACCTTCTGCTGGAGGACGGAGCGCCAATCTCACTCATATTGGACGATCCGCTGGTTTATTCGGACGACACCCGACTGGAGACGATGACGGACATCCTCCAAGAGGCGTCAAAACGGATGCAGGTTATTCTCCTCACGTGCAGGACCAAGGCCTTCCGTCACGTCGACGCCAACCGAATCGTTCTCAGATGACCATAGGTGGAGGCGAGCGACACCAGGCGATTGGTCGCTTGTACATAAAAAGGGGGGTGATGTGCCAAAGTTCGATGAAATGAACGAGACCGATGTTCGAGAGATAGTCGTGCGCCCGCTGCTCAACCGCCTCGGGTACGAGCACGGCACCGAGAACACGATCCGGACGGAGCAAACGTTCCGCTACGCAAGGGCGTTCTTGGGCCGAAAGAATACTGCCAAAGACCCGCCCCTAGTGGGTCGTGCCGACTATATCTTGGAGGTAGCATCCGTTGGCCGCTGGGTGGTGGAAGTGAAAAGCCCCGCAGAAGCACTGGATCGGGACGTCGTCGAGCAGGCACACACTTACGCCGCTCACCCAGAGGTAGCCGCGATGTTCTTTATGGTCACGAACGGCAGGTCTTTTCGGCTATATCGCACCAGCTCGCTTGACGCCCCTATCATGTCTTGGGACTTCGAGGACACCGAAGAGGTGTTTCTCGCGCTGGCTAACCTGGTCGGGCCGGACGCTATCCGCCGAAAGATGGCGCTGTTGAAGCCGGATGCCGGTAAGCCGCTTGGTCGAGGACTTGGTTCCGAAGTTCAGATAATAGGCGGCTGGATCCAATACGAAGACCACGTCTCAAACCACCCGTTGCTCAACCTCGTAATGAACGATGTCAACGGGCTGCGGCTGCCGATCACCGGAGGAAATGTTAGCCGGGCAGAAGATGGTCGCCTTCATGCAAAGCTGCATACGGCTAAAGCGATGCCAATGGTGGGTGAGCTGTCGGAGTTGCTGGAGGTCACCGACGGCTACGACTTCTATGCCGCCGATGAGCTGATCTCGACGGATCAGGAACGACCCACGATCTTTCAGAACCTGATCCACAGCAACGCACCGGCCGGCACCCAGATGAAGGTGCCGGGCATGGGCGCGATCGCCGCGCCGTTCGGTTTCCGGTTCGCCGCTACTACAGAAGCTGTCGGGTTCGTCGATGGCGACGTGTTCAAAGGGACGATGGCCCTCGACTATCAATTCGCATTCGTAGATATGCCCGTGATGGTTAAGGCCGCCATGGAAGCGCAATTCGGGCGCTTTCCTGCTCACCCGCAAGCAAGCGGTGGCGGTCTCTTCGAGGTACTGCTGCTACTTCGTTGAGAGAGGCTAAAATGGAAAGATCATTCGAGCCCGTCCTGTCGCGTGACAATGGAATAGACGACGAAAGACGAATCTGGGTCGTGATATTCGCGGAGAGTTCGGCCAACGCTCTTGACGAAGGAGCGCAGAGGCGGCGAATCACTGTACAAGGCAACGGATCGGATAGACTTGGATGAGTAATGAATTGGAGCGCTACCTGAGCGTCTTCACCGCGAAGGCGACGGAGGCCGGTCTACCGGTCAGGAATACCGGCAGCAATTGGTGCCCGCTGGCGCCACTGACCAAAGGCTCGCACGTCAGCCTGAGCGTGGCGAAAAACCAGATCCAAGTGAACCTCAACAACGAGGACGATGCCGACCGCAGCAAGTTTGAAGGCCTTCACGCTGACCGGGACACGGTGGAGACCGAAGTGGGAGAGGGCCTCACCTGGGAGAAGAAGGACGGCCGCAAGAAGACCGCAGTCCGTGCGACCTTCGACGCTGGCTACGAAGCGCCGGTGTCGACATGGAGTGCCCAGCACGACTGGGCGATAGCGATGATGCAGCGGTTTCAAGCGAGCTTCGGGAGTCGATTGGCCTGATGCGGGATGACGCATTCCGGGATTGGCTGATAGGACAGGGCCAAGCTGCATCGAGTGTGTCCACCCGCGTCTCCGATGCCCGTCGGGTCGAGAACCACTACGGCGACCTCGACGAGCTTTATGAGCGCGATCGTTTGAAGGGGGTGCTCGGCGCGCTTACCTACAGTACCTCGGACCGTGCGGCCTCGAAGGCAAATCCGAGCCTACTCGCCATCAACGGCGACCTCTACGACAGCCTTGCGTCATACCGGGCGGCCGTCACGGCCTATAGCCGGTTCGCCTCGCAGGACGGGGAGGACGCATCGCAAGCTGACCGCATACGGCGGTTCGCCCTAGATACGGTGATCGCCCCTGCACGAACCCGCGGAGATTTCGAGGTCGAGCTGATCACCGGTGACATCCATCGAGCCATGCAGCTCGACAACGCAATGCCTGCCGTCTGCTCCGCTCTCGGCGGCAACAAGTTCGAGAGTCTCGCAGGTGTGAAGATCATTGATCGGCAAGGGCCTGCCAACAGCTCGACGGTCCGCCTCCGATATTCGTTCGCAGCGGCGGACGCCATTGGGTGGGCGGAGGCAGAATTGCGCGCACGCTTCGGCCGCCCAATTTCCGAGACCGGCAAGATGATTGGGTTCGCGCTACCTGATTCCCGCCAGATAGCTCTCCAGCGCGACGTGCGGACCGCGCAAGTATGGGTCGAGGACGACGCTTCGCGGCCGACGATCCCGGCATCGCAGGTCCGCCACTATTTGGCCGACCAGAACCGCCATTCGAACCTGCCACCCCGGTTGCGGCATGAGCGTTCGGGCGGAGTGTCTCCGCGTCGCGTATCGGTTGTGACGGTGCTGGACGTCGGCGGCCTCCGCGAGTTGCTGGACTGGTATTCGGACGGCAAAGGCGGTCTGGATCGGGCCGCCTTGGATCGCTACCGCCGCTTGTTCCTCGCTCGTTATCCTGATTTCGCCGACTTCGAGAGAGTTGATGGCGGGTATTATGAAGAGGAGCGGGCGTACAAGGATCGCCTCATCGCGCTCACTCAAGATGCCGTGGCCGGCGGATGGGCGGAAGTCGAGATCGGTTCGCGCCTGCTCGACGTCCTGGTCGGTCGAGCTGGAGCGCCGAGTGGGCTTCTGGGTTGGAGGACGGATGGCAGGCTCGCCGATCTCAGACTTGCGCATCCAGACCGCTTCGAACTGGCTGCCGGGAGGTTGGCGTGCGCCAATGACGTCGAGGCTGGAATAGCGGCGTTCGTCGCGGACGTCTGGCCCCTCCTCGCTGAGGGGCAGTCCAGTAAGCCCTATAGCGAAAGCCGGAACATCCCGACCATGCTCGCCGCTCTAGTGCAGCCGGCAGCCGCATACGGCATCAACACGGAACCGCTGCAGCAAACCGCTCAGGCGCTACTGGGCCGCAAGCTCCTCGGCTGGAACGCGATGACGGCGGAAGAGTACGCCGCTGTCGCGTCGCTGACTGGCGAGATCTACCGCATCATGGCCGACGAATGGGACTGGAAGCCGCGCGACCTGTGGGACGTGCAAGGCTTCGTCTGGGCGGTGAACAGGGCCGACACGGTCGCCCAACCCGATGGAGAGAACGTGAACGACGCCACTCGGCCAGAGAGATTGCAGATGCCAACGAACCTCATCCTCTACGGACCCCCGGGAACTGGTAAGACCTTCGCAACGGCGCGTGAAGCCGTGCGACTCTGCGACGGGGAAGCACCTGAGAGCGAGAACGAGGTCCGCCAGCGCTATGCCGAGCTTGCGGCGGCCGGCCGCGTGCGGTTCGTCACGTTCCATCAGTCCTATTCCTATGAGGACTTCGTCGAGGGCCTTCGCCCGACGACCGGCGAAGCGGGCCAGGAGAGTGCGTCCGGCGGCTTCAGGCTCGAGCCGGTCCCCGGCGTTTTCCGCGAACTCGCGACTGTTGCCGAGCAGGCAATGCGCTCACACGGGTCCGGTACGGCCTACGACATGACCGGTCGCCGCGTGTTCAAGATGTCGCTCGGTCGCGCCGGCTCGGAGGATCACATCTTCGACGCCGCGGTCGAGGGTGGGTACGTAGTGCTCGGCTGGGGCGGCGACATCGACTGGACGCCGTTCGACACCTACGAGGCGATCCACGAAAAGTGGAACGAGCTCCATCCCGGTACGAACGGCAACGACGCCAACATCGTCCAGACTGCACGGTTCCGTGCGGAGATGAGGGAAGGGGATCTGATCGTCGTCTCCTACGGAAACACCCGATTCCGCGCGATCGCCGAGGTGGTCGGGCCTTACGAGTTCAATCCGACCGATGAGCGCGACTACAACCACAGGCGCGCCGTGAATTGGCTCTACCTCCCGGACGAGCCGCTGCCGATCACCTTCTACGACAAGCCCTTCACGATGCGCTCTTGCTATCTCCTGCGGGAAGGGCACCTAAATCGGGAGGCGCTCGCGCTGCTGCTTCCGGGCGGCGGTGATGGCGGATCTGGCGAGCCGGCGCAGTTCGTGCTGATCTGCGACGAGATCAACCGGGCAAATATCTCCAAGGTCTTCGGCGAGCTGATCACGTTGATCGAGCCCGACAAGCGCATCGGAGCAGAGTACGAGCTGCGCCTGACGCTGCCGTATTCCAAGCATTCGTTTGGTGTGCCCGCGAACCTACACATCGTGGGGACAATGAATACAGCGGATAGGTCGATCGCCCTCCTCGATACAGCGCTGCGCCGTCGGTTCACGTTCAAGGAGGTGATGCCGGAGCCAATGCTTCTGAGAGAGGTCGACGAGTTGGATCTCTCGAGGCTGCTTGGCCGCCTGAATGACCGGATCGAATACCTCTTCGACCGGGAGCATCAGATCGGCCATGCCTATCTGATCCGATGCACCGACCGCCCCGGAGTCGATGAGGTGATGCGGCACAAGATCATACCCCTGCTCGCGGAGTACTTCCACGAAGACTGGGGGAAGATTGCCGCCGTCCTCGGGGATCCGAATGGCGAGCGTTTCCTCGTCAGGGAAGTTCTAGCCGCTCCGCCGGGTTTCGAAAGCGAATACGGTGCGGAGCGTTATCGCTGGCGTGTCCGGGAGAACTTCTCTCCTGACGCTTATGCCGGCCTGCAGTGATTCATCGGACCGTTAGCGAGTGGGCCTATGTTCCTGTCGAGCCGGCAGGTGACGGCGCCTTCTCGCGCATCCATGCCGAGAGGCTGATTGCCGTCGCGCGTTCCACCACTCTCGGAGGGACCGATGGCAGCGGCATACTCACCGACCACCATTCCCGTCTCCGGGCGCAGCAGGTGGTCGGCGTTCTCGCTGCCGAGGGCTGCACGCTGGAGATCCTACCTAAAATCGAGGGGCTCGGGTCCGGCGAAGACGAAACGAGCCGCACGAGAATCCGCGAACGGCTCGTTCATATGCTTGCGGTCGCGCATGACCTCGACCTCGCTGTCGGCGGCGCAGCGAACCTCGGCACGCAGCGAGACACTCTACTCGAGGTCCTGATCGGCGTGTTCTGCGATAAGCTCACGGACGTGCTCCGTCATGGCATGCCGAGGAGATACGTGGATCATGCCGACGACCTTCCCTCGCTGCGTGGTCGGCTCGACGTCCAGCGGCAATTCACGGCGTTGGCGGCCTCTCCTCAGAGGCTTGCATGCCGTTTCGAAGAGTTCTCGAGCGATATCGCCCTCAATCAGGTGATGAAGGCTGCGGTCAGCCGGCTCTCGCGCATCAGTCAGTCTCCCAAGAACCAGAGGCGCCTCCGGGAACTGGCACACCTCTACGAGGATGTCGCTGCGGTCCCCACGAAGGCACTCAAGTGGAGCTCGATCGTTCTGGATAGGACCAATCACAGGTGGCGGGAGATGTGCGACCTTGCGCGGCTCCTGCTGGCCGGCGATTACCAGACCACGTCGCAGGGAAGCGACCGGGGCTTCTCGCTGCTCTTCGCCATGAACGATCTGTTCGAGGCGTTCGTGGCGAAGATGCTGACCCGCGCGCTCCGGGGAACCGGTCTTCACGTCGTGTCGCAGGATCGGCGGCTCTACTGTCTCGCCGAGTCGGACGGCGTCCGCCGGTTCCAGGTACGTCCCGACATCGTGGTCCGGCGCGGCTCGGAAACACTGATGATCATCGACACGAAGTGGAAGCGCATCGCAGCGCGGATCGACGATTCCAAGCAGGGGGTCAGCCAGGCGGACGTCTATCAGATGATGGCGTACGGCCGACTCTACGCCTGCCCTAAGCTGATGCTCCTGTATCCACACCACGGCGGGATCGCTCAAGCCGGGGAGACCGGACGCTACGTCGTCATGGGATCCGGCGATGAACTCGTCACAGCGACACTGGACGTCGCCACCCGTGATGTGCAGACGCGAATCGGGGAGCTCTGCTTGGCTGAGGTCGATGCCAATCCGTGGAATTGACGCCTACGATCTCGCGAATCAAACGCAGCGTTTCACCTCCTGTCTCATACAATTTTTCCAATCTCGTCATTAGAGTGTAGCCATACCGAACCTGCTGATGGTCGGGCCACCGGGGTCGGGCAAGTCGTTGATGGCCAGTTGCCTGCCCGGCATCCTGCCTGAACTGACGCCGGGCGAGGCGCTGGAAACGTCGATGGTGGCGAGCGTGGCGGGGACGCTGGATGGCGGGCGGATCAGCCGGGCGCGGCCGTTTCGCAGCCCGCATCACAGCGCGTCGATGGCGGCGCTGGTCGGCGGTGGATTGAAGGTGCGGCCGGGCGAGGTCAGCATGGCGCATCTGGGCATATTGTTTCTGGACGAATTGCCTGAGTTCCAGCGGGCGGTGCTGGATTCCCTGCGCCAGCCGCTGGAGACTGGCGAGGTCACGGTTGCGCGGGCCAATGCCCATGTCACTTTTCCTGCGCGGGTGCAGTTGATCGCGGCTATGAACCCGTGTCGGTGCGGCCATCTGGGCGATCCGGCGCTGGCCTGTTCTCGCGCGCCGCGCTGTGCTGCGGATTATCAGGCCAAGGTGTCCGGGCCACTGCTCGACCGCATCGACCTGCATGTCGATGTGCAGGCGGTGAGCGCGGCGGACCTGATGTTGCCACCGCCGGTGGAAGGATCGGCGCAGGTTGCGGCGCGGGTTGCGGCGGCGCGGGACAAGCAGACCGTGCGCTATGCCGACAGCAAGATCCGCATCAATGCGGAGGTCGATGGCGAGGCGCTGGAGGCGGTTGCCGGGCCGGACGAGGCGGGGCGGCAGTTGCTGGCGCAGGCGGCGGCGGCGATGAAATTGTCGGCGCGGGGTTATACCAGAGTGTTGCGGGTGGCGCGGACGATTGCCGATCTGGCGGGGGCCGAAAAGGTCGGGCGGGTGCATGTTGCCGAGGCTTTGAGCTATCGGCGGAGGGCGCCCGTCAATTGATTGGGCGGGGGCAATTTCCAGAGTGAGACATAGGCATGTTGGCGGTTTTGGAAATTATGTCGTTACGGTATCGTATTGATATGCTTCTCGATGTCGCTCGAAGCGAACGGATGTGATGGTAGCTGGGCTCCCCTGACAATCAGCCGCGATGGTCGAGGTCGGCGACGCGGGCCTTGGCGATTTGCTGGACCTTGAGAACGTCCTGACGCGCTTGCAGGAAGCGACGGGGGTCGGTGGGCTGGCCGTTTACGCGCACCTCGAAATGCAGATGGGTGCCGGTGGAGCGGCCGGTCGATCCCATGCGACCGACCGCATCGCCGCGCGCCACTTGCTGACCGACGCGAGAGGCAAAGCCGGACAAGTGGGCGTAGCGCGTCATCAGGCCGTTGCCATGATCGATTTCCACCACATTGCCATAGCCCTGACGCTGGCCGACATAGCTGACCCTGCCCGGTGCGGCCGACAGGATAGGCTGGCCATAATGGCCCGGAAAGTCGAGACCGGCGTGAAAGGCGGCGTGGCCGTTGAAGGGATCGCTGCGATAGCCGTAGGAACTGCTGAGCATCGGTGTTGCCGTCGGCTTGCCCGAAGGGATGGCCATCAGGCTGCGTTCGAGCAATTCCATGCGGGACAGCGCGCCAGCCAGTTGTTGCAGATCGTCGGTCATCGCGCTCTTGCTGCCTTTCCAAGGCATGAAGGGGCCACCTTGTGCGCGGGCGGCGGTGCGGCGCATGGTGTCGGGATTGAGGCCGAAGCTGCGGATGGCGCTGGCCGCCTTGTCGGCGCGGCGTTCGACGGCGCTGGTCAGCATGCGCGCGAAATGGTGCTGCCGACTGGCGATGCGCTCCAGCGGCGCGGCTTCGGGCGCAAGGCTGATCCTGGCGGGTGCCTCGTCCGATCCGATCAGGTCAGGGCCTGCATCCTGCGCATTTTCGTTGCCGAAGTGCGACTTGTAGAGATCGTCCATGACATCCTGCCGCTCGGCAAGGTCGTGGGCGAGGGCATCGACCGACTTGCGATAGTCAGCGACCTTGCCCGCCGAACTGGCGACGGCCTTGCCCTGTTGGGCGAGCAGCGCCCGTTCCTGCGCTATGGCGGCGGCGTCGGCGCGGATCGAAAGGGCCGTGCCGCCCAGACCGAGACATAAGATGGATGCGACGCCGATCGCGGCCCATTGTTTGCGTGGCGATATATGCAGGCTTCTGACCTGTTGGCCCGACCGCAGGAGGATCTCCCGCTCCGGGCACAGCGCGGCGATGCGCGCGCCAAGAGCGGTGACGCCCTTCTGGAAATTCAACACTAACGACCTCGTCATATTTTCGAGTCGGGCCGTTAGCAAAGCGCCGTGCGACAGGCGAATCCGCAGGGGCGGAGTCGGGGCGAGCGGTCACGGGGGCGGGACGAAATGATCGAAACCCGCTTTGGTTCCGTGACGGACGACGGATTATGACGTCGCGCGAAATTCGAATGTCCGGTCTGTCAGCAGCCGTTCGACCGCGTCGGCGGCAACCGCCGGGCTGAAATGATAGCCCTGCCCATAATGGCACCCGCCCGCGCGCAGATAATCGACCTGTTGGATGGTCTCGACCCCCTCCGCCACGCTGCGGATGCCCAGACTGTAGGCGAGGTTAAGGACGGTGCGCACGATAGCGGCGTCATCCGGGTCGGTTTCCAGATCACGCACGAAACGCTGGTCGATCTTGATGACGTCGATCGGAAACTGTTTGAGGTGGGAGAGGGAGGCGTAACCCGTGCCGAAATCGTCGAGTGCGATGGAGACACCGGCTTCGGAGAGGTGGTGCAGCGTCGTGCCCACACGCCCGGCGTTGCGGCCCAGGAACACCGATTCGGTGACTTCCAGTTCGATGGCCGAGGATGGCAGGCCTGCACGGGAGAGCCGTTCGAGCAGACGGTCGGCAAATCTTTCGTCATTGAGGTCGGCGCCCGACACGTTGAGGGCGATCGGACCGACGTCCAGCCCGGCGGCGCGCCAGTCCAGGCAGTCGGCAACGATCCCCTCGATCATTCGGGCGGTGATGGCCGGGCCAAGTTCGGGATGATCGAACGCGGCGGCGATCTCCGCCGGCATGATGATCGTGCCGTCTGCGACGGGGCAGCGGAACAGCGCTTCGAACCCGACGATCACGCCGGTGTCGAGTGCGACCTTGGGCTGATACCAGGGGCGGGGCGTTTCATGCGCGAGGATATGGCGGGCGCGGTCCAGCATCGCGGCTTCCATCTCCCAGCTTTCCAGCAGTTCCGGGCCGAACAGGGTGGCGCGGCCCCGTCCGTTGTTCTTGGCATGGTAGAGCGCGATGTCGGCATGTTTGATGAGGGCGGTGACGTCGTCGCCATGATCGGGGAACAGGGCGATGCCAATGCTGACCCGCGATTCGATCGCCCGGCCGCGATAGTCGAGCGGCGTGTGGAGATGGTCGGTAACGCGGTTCAGGATGACTTGGAGCGCGTCGTCGTCGGGCAGCCGGGTTAGCAGCACGGCAAATTCGTCGCCGCCCATGCGCGCGACCAGATCGCCCGGTCGCAAGGCCTGACGCAGGCGGGCCGCCACGGCGCACAGCAGCGCGTCGCCCGCATCATGCCCGGCGGTGTCGTTGACCCGTTTGAATTCGTCCAGATCGATGAGCAGGACAGCAAGGCGCGCGCGATGCGTGGACGCCAGCGTCGCCTGCGTCAGGGCAGCCATGAAGTGCGCGCGATTGGCGAGGCCAGTCAGCCCGTCCGACATGGCCATCCGTTCGAGATTCTGTTCGGTTTCCTTGCGTTGCGTGATGTCCACTACGCTGGTCATGAAACAGGGGCTGCCGTCGATGACGATGGGGCGTGAAGAGAGCAGCGCATTGCGGATCGCGCCGTCTGCCCGGCGCAGGCGGCATTCGAAATGGTCGATCGTTTCGCCACGACGGTGCAGTTCGAACAATTGTTCGCGCACGGGCAGATCGACATAGGTCTGATCGACATGCAGCAGCGTGACGTCACGCCCGACCGCATAGGCCGCGCTGGCTGCGCTGTTGAGGCGCACGATGCTGCCATCATGCCGGGTGACGAGCAGAGGCAGCGGCACGGCCATGAACATGCGTTCCAGCGTGTCGCGACTGTCGGCCAGCGCGGCCTGCGCCGTGCGGGCGGCCTGCGCGGCCATCCATTCCATCCGCTGAAGCCGGTTGTTGCGCACGATAGCGATCCACATGCCGGAATGCAGGATCGTCAGCGCCATGATCATGCCGGGGGTGGTGGGCGAGAAAGGGGCAGGGGCCAGATAGCCGATCAGCAGAGCCAGCCCGCACCCCAGGCCGCCGCCGACATTGCCGCGAAAACTGGTCGGCACGACGAGATAGAAAACCATCGGCAGCATCACCAGCACGAAGATCGCGATGTCGCTGCGTGAGGTGACCAGCAGTGCGACGCATATGGCGGTAACCAGTTGCCATGAGGCGCAGATGCGTTCCAACGCAGAAAAATGCCTCATCCGCGCGCATAACCTTATGCAGGCCAGCGAATAAAAGACGACGCACAGACGGGCGGGAACCGCCACCCAGAAATGCGCGGTGCCGTGGAACCGCCAGTCGCTGATCAGGAAGAGGATGTTGAGGATCGCCGAGAGGATGAAAAGATTGCGTGCATGGCGACGCGAATCACGCAGGCGTTCGGATTGAAACGCCGCTTCGCGTTGCGGAGAGCGAAATTCGCCACTGATCGTTGAAAGTGCGTTCACGCCCCTGCCCATGATTACGCCATCGCGGCGTCATGGGAAAATACCGCCCATATAGTTATCATTTCCCTAAAAGGCGGCGGTCTGCGGCATGGATGCGCGCGTTCTTCGCACACCCTTGACCCCCCGGTCGCGCATGGCTATAGGCCCGGCTGCCCATCGGTCTGTCGCGCGGAGTCTCTCTTTCTCCCTGCTGCCTGCCGCCGGGGTAAACACAGAGCTGAACATTGTCGGGTGCTCTTGTGGCTCCAGGGGGTTTTTGCCCACCGGGGCCTTTGCTGTTTGGACGCGATATGCGTTTCGAATGGCAAGAACACGGGAATGCCACGGTAAAGTAACTGAAAAAGGTGAAGGGCTTCATGCCAACAATCAACCAGCTGGTCCGCAAGGGCCGCGATCCGCAGAAGGCCAAGTCCAAGGTCCCTGCGATGGAAGCAAATCCGCAGAAGCGCGGCGTTTGCACCCGCGTCTATACCACGACCCCGAAGAAGCCGAACTCGGCGCTTCGCAAGGTGGCCAAGGTTCGCCTGGTCAACCAGCGCGAAGTCATCACCTATATTCCCGGTGAAGGCCATAACCTTCAGGAACATAGCGTTGTGCTGATCCGTGGCGGTCGTGTCCGCGATCTTCCCGGCGTTCGCTACCATGTGCTGCGCGGCGTTCTGGATACACAGGGCGTCAAGGATCGCAAGCAGAGCCGTTCCAAATACGGCGCCAAGCGTCCTAAGTAAGGGAGACTAAAATATGTCACGTCGTCGTCGCCCCGAAAAGCGCATCATCCTGCCCGATCCCAAATATGGCGATCAGGTTCTGTCCAAGTTCATGAACAGCATCATGCAGGACGGCAAAAAAGCCGTTGCTGAATCGATCGTTTATGGTGCCCTCGAATCTGTCGAGACCCGCGCCAAGAAAGACCCGATCGGCATGTTCCATGACGCGCTGAACAACATCAAGCCGGGCATCGAAGTGCGCAGCCGCCGCGTTGGCGGTGCGACCTATCAGGTTCCCGTCGAAGTGCGTCCCGAACGCTCTCAGGCTCTGGCTATCCGCTGGCTGATCACCGCTGCGCGCAATCGCAGCGAGACCACCATGGCCGCCCGTCTGTCGGGTGAGCTGATGGATGCTGCCAACAACCGTGGCAATGCGGTCAAGAAGCGCGAAGATACGCACCGCATGGCGGAAGCGAACCGCGCCTTCTCGCACTACCGCTGGTAACAAGGGTGTAGCGGGCGTTTGCGCGTTCGCTAAACCTTCCGGTTCGATAATTGGTCCGTTCGCCTTGGGTCTCTACCCATGGCGGACGGATTGGTTTAGGGGCCACCAAGATCACACGAGTCCCAACCGCCGGTGCGCCGGCAACGGAGAAGCATCATGGCCCGCAGCCATCCGCTCGAAAAATATCGCAATTTCGGTATCATGGCGCATATCGACGCCGGCAAGACCACGACCACCGAGCGTATCCTTTATTACACCGGCAAGTCCTACAAGATCGGCGAAGTCCATGACGGCGCGGCGACGATGGACTGGATGGAGCAGGAGCAGGAGCGTGGGATCACCATCACGTCGGCTGCGACCACGTGCATCTGGAACGATCATCGCCTGAACATCATCGACACCCCCGGCCACGTCGACTTCACCATCGAAGTCGAGCGTTCGCTGCGCGTGCTGGATGGCGCGGTCGCCGCGTTCGATGGCGTTGCAGGCGTTGAGCCGCAGTCGGAAACCGTGTGGCGTCAGGCGGACAAGTATAAAGTTCCGCGCATGTGCTTCATCAACAAGCTCGACCGCACCGGGGCCAATTTCTATTATTGCGTACAGACGATCATCGATCGCCTGGGCGCCATCCCGGCTGTTCTGTATCTGCCCATCGGCGCGGAATCGGAATTCCGTGGTCTGGTCGATCTGGTCGAAAACCGTGCGATCATCTGGAAGGATGAGAATCTGGGCGCGGAATTCTCCTATGAAGAGATTCCCGAAGACCTCGCCGACAAGGCCGCCGAATATCGCGAAAAGCTGATCGAGCTGGCCGTCGAGCAGGACGACGAGGCGATGGAAGCCTATCTGGAAGGCAATCTGCCCGACGTCGCGACGCTCAAGGCACTGATCCGCAAGGGCACGCTCAAGCAGAGCTTCGTGCCGGTACTGTGCGGGTCTGCGTTCAAGAACAAGGGCGTTCAGCCTTTGCTCGACGCGGTCGTGGACTATCTGCCTTCGCCGCTCGACATTGAGGACGTGCAGGGCATCAATCCCGACAACGACCAGCCCGATAGCCGCGAAACGTCCGACGAAGCGCCGTTCGCCGGTCTGGCTTTCAAGATCATGAACGATCCGTTCGTGGGGTCGCTGACCTTCCTGCGCGTCTATTCGGGTACGCTGGTCAAGGGCACCTACCTGAACTCCGTGAAGGACAAGAAGGAAAAGATCGGCCGCATGCTCCTCATGCACGCCAACTCGCGTGAGGATATCGATGCGGCTTATGCCGGCGACATCGTCGCGCTGGCGGGCATGAAGGAAACCACCACGGGCGATACGCTGTGCTCTGAGCGCCAGCCGATCATTCTGGAACGGATGGAATTCCCCGAGCCGGTCATCGAACTGTCGGTGGAGCCCAAGACCAAGGCCGACCAGGAAAAGATGGGCGTCGCGCTCAACCGCCTGGCTGCCGAAGATCCTTCTTTCCGCGTGTCGACCGATCACGAATCGGGTCAGACCATCATCAAGGGCATGGGCGAACTTCACCTCGAAATCCTCGTCGATCGCATGAAGCGCGAGTTCAAGGTCGAGGCGAACGTCGGTGCGCCGCAGGTGGCCTATCGCGAATATCTGGCTAAGCCAGTGGACGTCGATTATACCCACAAGAAGCAGTCGGGCGGCACCGGCCAGTTCGGCCGCATCAAGGTGAAGGTCAATCCGGGCGAGCGCGGATCGGGCATCATCTTCAAGGACGAGATCAAGGGCGGTAATATTCCCAAGGAATATATCCCCGCGATCGAAAAGGGTATGCGCGAGACGGCGGCCAGCGGTTCGCTCATCGGCTTCCCGATCATCGACTTCGAGATACTGCTGTATGACGGCGCCTACCATGACGTCGATTCGTCGGCTCTGGCGTTCGAAATCACCGGTCGTGCAGCGATGCGCGAAGTGTCGCAGAAGGCAGGCATCAAGCTGCTTGAGCCGATCATGAAGGTCGAAGTCGTCAGCCCCGAAGAATATCTGGGCGACGTCATCGGCGACATGAACAGCCGTCGTGGCCAGATTCAGGGCACCGACACGCGTGGTAATGCGCAGGTGGTCGAGGCGATGGTCCCACTGGCCAACATGTTTGGTTATGTGAACTCGCTGCGTTCCTTCACCCAGGGACGTGCGAACTATTCGATGACCTTCTCGCATTATGACGAAGTGCCGCAGAATGTTGCGGACGAAGTCAAGGCGAAGATGGCCTGATGTTTTCCCTGACCGACCCCATCAACGGGTCGGTTAGGGCTGGTATTGTGTAAATTTGCTGCTATGGACGCGCCTTCGCAAGGCGCGGCCGAGCGGTCAAACCCATCGGATTTGATTAGAAGGTAGGATAAAATGGCGAAAGCTAAGTTTGAGCGGAACAAGCCGCACTGCAACATCGGCACCATCGGTCACGTCGACCATGGCAAGACCTCGCTGACCGCGGCGATCACGAAGGTGCTGGCCGAAACCGGCGGCGCAACCTTCACCAGCTACGACAATATCGACAAGGCGCCTGAAGAGCGCGAGCGCGGCATCACCATCTCGACCGCCCACGTCGAGTATGAGACGGAAGCCCGTCACTATGCGCACGTCGATTGCCCCGGACACGCTGACTATGTGAAGAACATGATCACCGGTGCCGCCCAGATGGACGGCGCGATTCTGGTCGTTTCGGCCACCGACGGCCCGATGCCCCAGACCCGCGAGCACATCCTGCTCGCCAAGCAGGTCGGTGTTCCTCAGTTGGTCGTGTTCATGAACAAGGTCGACCTTGTTGATGACGCTGAAATCCTGGAACTGGTCGAGCTGGAAATCCGCGAACTGCTCAGCAGCTATGATTTCGACGGCGACAACATCCCCGTCATCCCCGGTTCGGCTGTTGCCGCGCTGCAGGACAAGACGCCTGAAATCGGCCATGACGCCGTTCTCAAGCTGATGGAAGCTGTCGATACCTGGATCCCGCAGCCAGAGCGTCCCGTGGACAAGCCTTTCCTGATGCCGATCGAAGACGTGTTCTCGATCTCGGGTCGCGGCACGGTCGTCACCGGTCGCGTCGAAACCGGCATCGTCAAGGTTGGCGAAGAAGTCGAAATCGTTGGCATCAAGGACACGCGCAAGACCACGGTCACGGGCGTTGAAATGTTCCGCAAGCTGCTCGACGAAGGTCGCGCAGGCGACAACATCGGCGCGCTGGTTCGTGGCGTTGGTCGTGAAGACGTCGAGCGTGGTCAGGTTCTGGCCAAGCCCGGTTCGGTTACGCCGCATACCGAGTTCGACGCTGAAATCTACGTGCTGTCGAAGGAAGAGGGTGGCCGTCACACGCCGTTCTTCGCCAACTACCGCCCGCAGTTCTACTTCCGCACCACGGACGTCACCGGCGAAGTCATCCTGCCAGAAGGCACGGAAATGGTTATGCCCGGCGACAATGTGAAGCTGAACATCAAGCTCATCGCGCCGATCGCGATGGACTCGGGTCTGCGCTTCGCAATCCGTGAAGGCGGTCGTACCGTCGGCGCAGGGGTTGTCGGAACGATCTCCAAGTAATATAGGCGACGAACCGCGCGGGTCTGATGATTCGCGCGGTTCGAGTTTTCGCTGCCCCGGATCGTCTTTCTCCGGCTCTTGTCTGAGCTAGAAGGACACGTACGGGGCAGATTTGTTTTTGGCTCTTTCGCATCGGTAACAGGACATGGACAGCAACATCCGCATTCGCCTCAAGGCGTTCGATCATCGCGTGCTCGATCAGGCGACCGGCGACATCGCCGACACCGCCCGCCGCACCGGCGCCCTTATTCGCGGCCCCATTCCTTTGCCGACGCGCATCGAAAAGTTCACGGTCAACCGTGGGCCACACATCGACAAGAAGTCGCGTGAGCAGTTCGAAGTCCGCACATACAAGCGTATGCTTGACATTGTGCAGCCGACGCCCCAGACGGTCGACGCGCTGATGAAGCTGGACCTGGCTGCCGGCGTGAACGTAGAAATCAAGCTGGCTTAAGCCGGCAAGTTCCTGACCCTCGCAAGAGGGGCAGGGTATCGGGTACGCCGGGCGACCGGCGGCTCACACGACACAAGGGATACCGCGCAGCGCTGGGCAACCAGATGATCTGCGGTCCTGGTCCCCCGTCGCTATTCCCGAGAGGGGGTGGCATCCAACCCGGACGGGGTGATCTGAAAACATTGGGTTGGCCGCGCAGGAATTATCCTGAGCGGTTTTTTTCGTTGGATACGCCCGCTCATGTGGCGGGCCTCTATTGGGAGTATGGATCATGCGCACTGGCGTGATCGCGAAGAAAGTCGGGATGACCCGCCTGTTCCAAGAGGACGGGCGCCATGTTCCAGTTACGGTTCTGGCCCTTGAAGGCAACCAGGTCGTGGCTCGGAAGGATGTGGACAGCGACGGCTATGTAGCCGTGCAGCTGGGTGCCGGCATTGCGAAAGTTAAGAATGTAGCCAAGCCGCAGCGCGGCCATTTTGCCAAGGCTCAGGTAGAGCCTAAGGCGCGATTGGTCGAATTCCGCGTCGCCGAGGATGCTCTCCTCGATGTCGGCGTAGAGATCGCTGCCGACCATTTCATCGCCGGTCAGCTGGTCGATGTTGCAGGTCATACCCAGGGTAAGGGTTTTGCAGGCGCCATGAAGCGTTGGGGCTTCGGCGGTATGCGCGCTACCCACGGTGTGTCGATCAGCCATCGTGCCCATGGTTCGACGGGCAACCGCCAGGATCCGGGCCGCGTCTTCAAGAACAAGAAGATGGCCGGTCACATGGGTGATCGTGAGCGCACGCAGCAGAATCTGGAAATCGTGCGCACCGATGTGGAGCGTGGCCTGATCTTCGTGAAGGGCAGCGTGCCCGGCGCGAAGGGAACGTGGCTGACCGTCAAGGATGCCGTCAAGGTGCCTCGTCCGGCTGACGTTCCATATCCTGCCAGCCTGCTCGCCAAGGGCGTCGTCCATGAAGAGGATGACACGACCCCAGGTCTGGTCCCGGAAGCTGCAGCGCATCCTATTGCGCCGCTGCCCGGTGACGATGAAGTCAAGGCCGGTGTCGCCGCTTCGGACGCTCAGGCGAACGAAGAGGGTGTCAACGACCCGCAGAACGCAACCCCGACCGATGGCGACGACGCCAACGGTACGCCAGGCCAGGAGGGCTAAACCATGAAGGTCAAGGTACAGACCCTCGACGCGGCGGAAGCTGGCGATCTGGAGCTCAACGAAGCCGTTTTCGGCATCGAGCCTCGCGCCGACATCCTGCATCGCGTCGTCACCTGGCAGCTTGAGAAGCGTCGCGGCACCGCCCGTGGCACACGCGAGCGTAGCGATGTGGCCCGCACCGGCAAGAAGTTCGGTCGCCAGAAGGGCGGCGGTACGGCACGTCACGGCGATCGCCGCGCGCCGATCTTCATCGGCGGTGGTAAGGCGCACGGCGCCCGCGTCCGCGACTTCAACCCTTCGCTGAACAAGAAGGTTCGCGCGCTGGGCCTGAAGATGGCGCTGTCGTCCAAGGTGAAGGACGGTTCGCTGTTCATCATCGACAGCCTGGACGTTGCCGAAGGCAAGACCAAGGCGCTGGTCGCCAACCTTGCCAAGCTGAACCTCACCAAGGTGCTGTTCATCGACGGCGATGCGGTCAATGTCAGCTTCGCCAAGGCGTCGGCCAACATCATCGGTGTGGACCTGCTCCCTGCCGTTGGCGCCAACGTCTACGACATCCTGAGAGCCGAATCGCTGGTGCTGACCCGCGCTGCGGTCGAAAAGCTGGAGGCCCGTTTCAATGGCTAAAAAGCAGAGCGGAACCGTCGACAACCGTCATTATGACGTCGTCGTCGCGCCGCACATCACCGAGAAGTCGACGCTTTTGAGCGAAAACAACGCCGTGGTTTTCAAGGTTGCTGGCACTGCCACCAAGCCTGAGATCAAGGCCGCTGTCGAAGCGATCTGGGGTGTCAACGTCCGTAGCGTGAACACGCTCGTGACCAAGGGCAAGACCAAGAAGTGGAAGGGCAAGCCCTACACCCGCTCCGACGTCAAGAAGGCGATCGTCCGCCTGGCTGAAGGCCAGTCGATCGACATCACCGAGGGAGTGCGCTAACAATGGCGCTAAAGCATTATAACCCGACCAGCCCGGCCCAGCGCGGCCT
Organism: Sphingobium sp.; assembly: GCF_049304695.1. GTDB lineage: Bacteria > Pseudomonadota > Alphaproteobacteria > Sphingomonadales > Sphingomonadaceae > Sphingobium. The sequence continues at coordinate 123,417 of NZ_JBAQOK010000072.1, read as the reverse complement.
GATTCTGGTCGACAAGTCCAGCCTGCACAAGGGCAAGCCCGTCAAGGCGCTGACCGAAGGCAAGCGCAAGACCGGTGGCCGCAACAACAAGGGTCATGTGACCTCGCGCGGTATCGGTGGCGGTCATAAGCAGCGTTATCGTATCATCGACTTCAAGCGTCGCTTGTGGGATGTCGAAGGTACGGTCGAGCGTCTGGAATATGACCCCAACCGCACCGCGTTCATCGCGCTGGTCAACTATCCCGATGGCACGCAGTCCTACATCATCGCGCCGCAGCGTCTGGCCCCCGGTGACAAGGTCATCGCGAGCAAGAAGACCGACGTAAAGCCGGGCAACGCGATGGAACTGGGCCAGATGCCGGTCGGCACGATCATCCACAACATCGAGATGAAGCCGGGCAAGGGCGCACAGCTCTGCCGTTCGGCAGGCACCTATGCACAGCTGGTTGGTCGTGATCGCGGCATGGTAATGGTGCGTTTGTCTTCGGGCGAACAGCGCTACATCCGTTCGGACTGCATGGGCACCATCGGTGCCGTCAGCAACCCGGACAATGGCAACACCAACCTTGCCAAGGCAGGTCGCAACCGTTGGAACGGCATTCGCCCTCTGACGCGCGGCGTTGCCAAGAACCCGGTCGATCACCCTCATGGTGGTGGTGAAGGCCGCACATCGGGCGGTCGTCATCCGGTTACGCCATGGGGCAAGCCGACCAAGGGTGCTCGTACCCGTCATAACAAGTCGACCGACAAGATGATCATCCGGTCGCGTCACGCCAAGAAGAAGAGGTAATCCGCGATGGCTCGTTCCGTCTGGAAAGGTCCGTTCGTGGACCTCAGCCTTCTGAAGAAGGCAGAAACGGCGCAGGACGCCGGTGGCCGCGCCCCGATCAAGACCTGGTCGCGTCGCTCCACCATCCTGCCCCAGTTCGTTGGCCTGACGTTTAACGTCTATAATGGCCGCAAGCATGTTCCGGTTTCCGTGAACGAGGATATGGTGGGTCACAAGCTGGGCGAATTCGCCCCGACCCGCTTCTTCCCCGGCCACGCTGCCGACAAGAAGGGCAAGCGCTGATGAGCAAGGAAAAAGCTCCCCGTCGCGTCGCCGACAATGAGGCGCTGGCCGTCGGCGCGCAGATCCGTGGTTCGGCCCAGAAGCTGAACCTGGTCGCGACGCTGATCCGTGGTCGCAAGGTTGAGGATGCGTTGAACATCCTTTCCTTCTCGACCAAGGCGATGGCTGTCGACGTGCGCAAGGTGTTGGCGTCCGCCATCGCCAACGCGGAAAACAACCACAATCTGGACGTCGACTCGCTGGTCGTCGCGGAAGCATCGGTCGGCAAGGCGTTTACGCTGAAGCGTTTCCATGCACGCGGTCGCGGCAAGTCGACCCGTATTCTCAAGCCCTACAGCCGCGTGCGCATCGTCGTGCGTGAAGCTGGCGAAGAAGCGGAGGCATAAGCCATGGGTCACAAGAGCAATCCGATCGGTCTGCGTCTCCAGATCAACCGTACCTGGGACAGCCGCTGGTATGCCGAAGGCGCCGACTATGGTCGGCTGCTGCTGGAAGATCTCAAGATCCGCCAGTTCATTTTCAAGACCATGCCGCAGGCCGCGATCTCCAAGGTCGTGATCGAGCGTCCGGCCAAGCTGTGCCGCGTGTCGATCTATGCCGCCCGTCCAGGCGTCATCATCGGCAAGAAGGGCGCGGACATTGAAAAGCTGCGCCGCAAGCTGGGTGCGCTGACGACGTCGGACGTGTCGCTGAACATCGTCGAAATCCGCAAGCCGGAAGTCGATAGCCGTCTGGTCGCCCAGGGCATTGCCGATCAGCTGGAACGCCGCGTTGCGTTTCGTCGCGCCATGAAGCGTGCGGTTCAGTCCGCGCTGCGTCTGGGTGCCGAAGGCATCAAGATCACCTGCGGCGGCCGTCTGGGCGGCGCGGAGATCGCGCGCGTCGAATGGTATCGCGAAGGTCGCGTGCCGTTGCACACGCTGCGTGCGAACGTCGACTATGCCGAAGCCACGGCGCACACCGCCTATGGCGTTTGCGGCATCAAGGTCTGGATCTTCAAGGGCGAGATTCTCGGCCATGATCCGTTCGCCACCGACCGTCTCATGCTGGAGGCTCAGACCTCCGGCGTGCGTCCGGCGCGCTGAGAATAAGAAGGTAATAGCGTCATGCTGCAACCGAAGAAAATGAAGTTCCGCAAGACCTTCAAGGGTCGGATCAAGGGCGATGCGAAGGGCGGCACTGCGCTGAACTTCGGTTCCTATGGTCTGAAAGCCATGGAGCCTGAGCGGATCACCGCGCGCCAGATCGAAGCGGCCCGTCGTGCGATCACCCGCCACATCCGCCGTCAGGGCCGGTTGTGGATCCGCATCTTCCCCGATGTGCCGGTCACCAAGAAGCCTGCCGAAGTCCGTCAGGGCAAGGGCAAGGGTTCGGTCGAATATTGGGCGGCCCGCGTCGCCCCCGGCCGTATCCTGTTCGAGCTGGACGGGGTTCCAGGCCCGCTTGCAGCAGAGGCCTTCTCGCGCGCCGCGATGAAGCTGCCGATCAAGACGAAGGTTGTCGCCCGCCTCGGCGACACCTCGCATCTGGGAGCGTAAGCGATGGCGAACGTTGCTGATATGAAGACCAAGACGGACGACGAACTGTCGACCGAACTGAACAACCTGAAGCGCGAGCAGTTCAATCTGCGTTTCCAGGCGGCCACCAACCAGCTGGAAAAGCCCAGCCGCGTCAAGGAAGTCCGCCGGTCGATCGCGCAGATCAAGACCCTGCAGACCGAGCGTAACCGCTCGGCCGCGAAGTAAAGGAAACACACGATGCCCAAGCGCGTGCTGACGGGAACAGTGGTTTCCGACAAGACCGACAAGACGGTGGTGGTTCGTGTAGAGCGCAAGGTTAAGCACGCGCTTTACGGCAAGATCATTCGTCGTTCGAAAAAATATCATGCCCACGACGAGGGCAATGTCTACAAGGAAGGCGAGACGGTCCGCATCGAGGAGACCGCCCCGATTTCCAAGCTCAAGACCTGGAAGGTCATCGAGCGGTTGGACACTCACAAGTCGCCGGAAACGGCAGCCTGAGGGACGCTCACCGACTTTTGAGAGTCTAAATGCGACGCGGGGCTGGCCTTTTCGATTGGAAAGGGTTACAGGCCCGCGCTTCGCGTAAGACTTGATAGGGTCCAGGCACGAAATTCGGAACCGCCGGGAATTTTCCCGGTAGGCCAAATAAGAAGGAACCGGATCCATGATCCAGATGCAATCCAATCTTGATGTCGCGGACAACAGCGGCGCCAAGCGAGTCCAGTGCATCAAGGTGCTGGGCGGGTCGAAGCGGCGCTTCGCCGGCGTGGGCGACATCATTGTCGTGTCCGTCAAGGAAGCTGCACCGCGCGGCAAGGTCAAGAAGGGTGACGTGCATCGTGCCGTCATCGTGCGCACGGCGAAAGACATTCGTCGCGCCGACGGCAGCGTCATCCGTTTCGACGGTAACGCCGCAGTCCTGATCAACAAGAATCAGGAGCCAATCGGTACGCGTATCTTTGGCCCCGTCGTTCGTGAGCTGCGCGCTAAGCAGCACATGAAGATCATCAGCCTAGCTCCTGAGGTGCTGTAATGAGCGCTGCGAAGATCAAGAAGGGCGACAAGGTCGTCATCCTGGCTGGCAAGGACAAAGGTCGTACCGGCTCCGTGCTGCAAGTGATGCCCAAGGCCGACAAGGTTCTTGTCGAGGGCATCAACGTGCATGTGAAGCATCGTAAGCCCGACCAGGCCAATCCGCAGGGCGGACTCGAGCGCAAGCCCGCGCCGCTTCACATTTCGAACGTGGCAGTCGCCGGCAGTGACGGCAAGGCTACGCGCGTTCGTTTCGAGGATCGCGACGGCAAGAAAGTTCGCGTCGCCGTCAAGTCCGGTGAGGTGCTGTAATGGCCGACGAAAAATATATCCCGCGTTCCAAGGCGCTTTATGACGCTGAAATCGTCAAGGCGATGACCGAGAAGTTCGGTTACAAGAACGTCATGGAAATTCCCCGGATCGAAAAGATCGTGCTCAACATGGGCGTGGGCGAAGCGACCCAGGACAAGAAGAAGGTCACATCGGCCGCCGAGGAAATGGAACTGATCGCTGGCCAGAAGCCGGTTATCACCAAGGCGAAGAAGTCGATCGCACAGTTCAAGCTGCGCGAAGGCATGCCGATCGGTGTCAAGGTCACCATGCGCCGTGAGCGCATGTATGAATTCCTGGACCGTATGATCAACATCGCGCTGCCCCGCGTGCGCGATTTCCGTGGTCTGAACCCCAAGAGCTTTGATGGCCGTGGCAACTATGCCTTTGGTATCAAGGAGCAGATCATCTTCCCGGAGATCAGCTATGACCGCGTCGACAAGGTGCGCGGCATGGACATCATCGTGACCACCACCGCGAAGACGGACGACGAGGCGCGCGAGCTGCTGCGCCTGTTCGGTTTCCCGTTCCCGCAGGAAGAAGAGAAGCAGGCGGCCTGAAAAGGTCCCGCTTCTCTTCCCCACCTTTAGGCTAAGGAAGAGAACTTAAGTCATGGCGAAACTGAGTTCGATCAACAAGAATGAGCGTCGCAAGAAGCTGGTCAAGAAATATGCCGGCCGTTATGCGAAGCTCAAGACGATCGCGAATGATACCAGCGCAGATGATGGCGACCGTTTGATGGCGCGTCTGCGGATGGCGGAAATTCCCCGTAACGGCAACCCGACCCGCGTGCGTAACCGCTGCGAGTTGACTGGCCGTCCACGGGCTTATTACCGCAAATTCCGGCTCTGCCGTATTCAGCTGCGTGATCTGGCCAATAAAGGCCTGATCCCCGGCGTCACCAAGTCGAGCTGGTAAGGATATCATCTCATGGCATTGACCGATCCTCTGGGTGATATGCTCACCCGCATCCGTAATGGGCAGCAGGCAAAGAAGGACAGCGTGGTTTCCCCCGCTTCCAAGCTGCGCGCCCGCGTCCTCGACGTGCTTCAGCGCGAAGGCTATATCCGTGGTTATTCCGAGGAAGCCCTCGGCCAGCACCCCGGCCTGCGCATCGAACTGAAATATTTCGAAGGGCAGCCTGCTATCAAGCATGTCGCCCGCGTGTCCAAGCCTGGCCGTCGCGTCTATTCGGGGTCGAAAGACCTGCCGATCGTGCGCAACGGCCTTGGCATCACCATCGTTTCGACGCCTAAGGGTGTTCTGTCCGACGCGGAAGCGCGCGACCAGAACGTCGGCGGCGAAGTGCTCGCGGAGGTGTTCTGATGAGCCGCACTGGTAAAAAGCCGGTCAGCGTCCCTGCGGGCGTGACCGCGTCGATCGAAGGCGGTCAGCTTTCGGTGAAGGGTCCCAAGGGCACCCTCGCCATGCCGATGGTCGACGAAGTGAGCTATACGCTCGAAGACGGCAGCATCGCTGTTGCGCCAGCAAATGACGGTAAGCGCGCACGCGCTTTCTGGGGCATGCAGCGCACCCTGATCCAGAACCTGATCACCGGCGTGACCGAGGGCTTCTCCAAGAAGCTGCTCATCACCGGCGTCGGCTACCGCGCCAACTCGCAGGGCAAGACCCTGAAGTTGCAGCTGGGTTACAGCCATGACGTCGATTTCGCGATCCCCGAAGGGATCGAGATCAAGACCCCGGATAACACCACGGTCGAGATCAGCGGTATGGACAAGCAGCAGGTCGGGCAGGTTGCTGCCGAGATCCGTCGCTGGCGCAAGCCTGAGCCTTATAAGGGCAAGGGCATCAAGTACGCCGGCGAGTTCATCTTCCGCAAGGAAGGGAAGAAGAAGTAAGATGGCAAAGCTTTCCCTCTTCGCGCGGCGTCGTCGCCGCGTTCGCACCGCCCTCAAGGCGCGCTCGGGCCAGAACCCGCGTCCGCGTCTGTCGATCCACCGTTCGGGCCGACACATCTATGCCCAGGTCATCGACGACGCAGCGGGTACAACCGTTGCATCGGCATCGACCCTGGACAAGGATGTCGGTTCCAAGGCGCAGGGCAAGACTGGCGCAACCGCTCAGGCGGCTGCCGATGTCGGCAAGCGCGTGGCAGAAGCCGCGACCAAGGCCGGCGTCACCAAGGTCATGTTCGATCGCGGTGGTTTCCTTTTCCATGGCCGCGTCAAGGCGCTGGCCGATGCGGCTCGTGAAGCCGGGCTGGAGTTCTGATCATGGCTGACGAAAACACCATCGAAACAGGCACGCCCGTCGAGAGCGCGCCCGTCGAGACGACCGAAGGTCGCGGCCCCGGCCGTGGCGGTCGTGGCAACCGTGGCGGTGGCGGCGATCGCAACCGCAACGAGCGTGGCGGCCGTGGCCGTCGCGACGATCGTCGTGGCGGTAACCGTGACGAAGATCAGGGCGAAGAACTGATCGAGAAGCTGGTTCACATCAACCGCGTGTCCAAGACCGTCAAGGGCGGCAAGCGCTTCGGTTTTGCGGCGCTGGTCGTTGTGGGCGATGGCAAGGGCCGTGCAGGCTTTGGCCATGGCAAGGCGCGCGAAGTGCCTGAAGCCATCAGCAAGGCGACGGCCGCTGCCAAGAAGGCAATGGTTCGCGTGCCGCTGAAGGAAGGCCGCACGCTGCATCATGATGGCCTTGGCCATTTCGGTGCCGGCAAGGTGACTGTGCGTTCGGCCCCGGCCGGTACGGGTATCATCGCCGGTGGCCCGATGCGCGCCGTGTTCGAAAGCCTGGGCGTTGCAGACGTCGTGACCAAGTCGAACGGCACGTCCAACCCCTACAACATGATCCGTGCGACCTTCGCGGCGCTGGGTGAACAGACCAGCCCGAAGTCGGTGGCGCAGCGTCGCGGCAAGAAGGTCGCTGACCTTCTGCGTCGTGGTGGTGCTTCCGCCGATGTCGCGCAGGCCGATGCCGAAGCGATTGCGGAGTAACCGACATGGCAACCATCAAGATCAAGCAGATCGGGTCTCCGATCCGTCGCCCCGCCGACCAGAAGAAGATTCTGATCGGTCTGGGCCTGGGCAAGATGCATCGCGTGGTGGAACTTGAAGACACGGCGGAAGTCCGCGGTGCGATCAAGAAGCTGCCGCACATGGTGCAGGTTGTAGACTAAAGCGATTGTCCGTCGGGCGGTATCGTCCGACGGCTCGTAAAATAACAAAGCCGTGATGGTGCGACCCGCACTATCGCGGCTTTGTTGCGTCTGGCGTCCTGCGATGTATCTGCGCCTTTCGCATGGCTGCATCGATGCGCGGCATCAGCATCTGGACAACCGCCGCCGATCCTTCATGGGTGAAATGGGCGGTGTCGAACTGCAACGGCACACCGGGGCTGGCGAAGGTGCGGCAGACGTGGTTGGCCGAACACAGCATGTCCGTCAGTGAAATATAGTGCGCCCCATGACGCGCAGCGGCGTCGCGCATGGCGTGATCGACCGCGAAGATTTCGGGATCGAGGTTGCGCTGTGCCAGATCCTTGTTCGTCGAAAAGAACAGCAGGCGTGGCAGCGAGAGGGTGTAGCGCGGGACTGGTCCCAACAGGATGACGGGTTGCCTGCGCCTTTCCATGTCGATCAGTGTTTCCTCGACCACCGGCAGCATGTCGCTGGTCCAGTTTCCCGCGAGCAGGACGGCATCGGGCCGATGTGCCGGAACCCACTGGGTCAGCAGTTTGCGGAAGAAGCGCTGACAGGGAAAGCGGATCTCGCCCGCGTAAACGCCCGGCACACAGCCGACCATATTGGCCTGCAAAACATCATAGTTTGAACCGTAGCGCGCGAAGCCCGGCCAGTAATGCGCGGCCAGGCTATCACCGACCAGCAGCAGGGTGGGGCGGTGATCGGCGCGGGCACGCAGGCATGTGTCGGCGTGATAGCGATCGTCGGCATTGACGATGAAGCAGGTGCCGCGTCGATAGCCGACCTCTTCATCGCGATCGAGGACGCGGGCAAGCCGAACCTTGTCGGCGGCATAGCGACCCGGAAAGCCCTGCGCGCCCATGACGATTGCGGCGGCGCCGAGCATCAGCGCCAGCCCTGCGGCGGTGAGGCCAAGCAGCTTTGGTGTGGGCAGGGGAGCAATGACCAGCCTTCCGCGCTCCTCGAACAGACGGTGGGAGATGGTGGCCGCGACGATCGACGCCACGACCTGCCCGGCTATGACTGGATGCGTGGTGGGCAGGAACAGCCAGAGTTTGGAAAAGACGATGATCGGCCAGTGCCACAGGTAGAGCGAATAGGAGATTCGGCCGATGAAGCGGGCTGGCGCGAGGGAGAGTGCCCGTCCGGCGAGGCTGTCGGGACCGCAGATCAACAGGGCGACGGTGGCGAGGCAGGGGAGAAGCGCGGCGGGGCCGGGGAAGATGATCGTCGGCTTATATTTATAGACACAGGCCAGGATGACGATGAGCGCCAGCGCGCCAGCGACTTCGCGGAACATGCGCGGCAACCGCCGTTCCAGCGCCAGTCCCGCAATGAGCGCGCCCACGCCGAATTCCCATGCGCGAAACGGCAGCAGGTAGAAAGCGCCGGTCATGTCATGGTTCACCATCCATGCGGACAGCAGGAAGGAGATGATGGTGATCGCGGCGATGGTGGGGCGCAGGTAACGCGCCGACAGGGGCGCAAGGAACGCCAGCAGCATCGGCCAGAAGATGTAGAATTGCTCCTCCACCGCCAGCGACCAGGTGTGGAGCAGCGGCGCATTGGCGGCGCTGTGCGAAAAATAGCCGGTGTGGCCGTAGAAATAGCAGTTGGACGCGAACAGCAAGGTCGCGATCAGCGATCGGGCAAAGCCAACAAGTTCATTGGGCGTCATCGCAATGAACGCGATGCAGGCGCAGGTGATCAGGGTGGCGAACAGCGCGGGCAGCAGACGCAGGATGCGGCGGCGGTAGAAGCCCGCGAAGGAAAAATTCCGGTCCGCGATATCGCGCAGGACGATGCCAGTGATCAGGAAGCCGGAAATGACGAAGAAGATATCGACACCGACGAATCCGCCGCCAAACCCCTTGATTTCCGCATGGGAAAAAACGATCGGCAATACCGCCAGAGCACGAAGCCCCTCAATCTCGGGGCGAAAGCCATGTTTGCCGGGAGGCGGGGCGGTTATGATATTGGCCAAATGCGCAATCCTGCTGATAGAAAAGCAAAATTACCCGAGATAGGCCCGGCAAACAACGCGCCAGTGCATGCCATGTAAAGATAGCGTCGCAATTTTGCGGGTGACAATGGGAAAGCCTTCCGCTAACGCGCGCGGCTCACCCTATTAGCGCGAACCAAGCGAAAGCGAGTGCACGACATGACTTTCAAACTGAACGAGATCAAGGACAATGATGGCGCCCGCAAGGGCCGGATGCGCGTTGGACGCGGCATCGGTTCCGGCAAGGGCAAGACCGCCGGTCGCGGTCAAAAGGGCGCCAAGGCGCGCTCGGGCGTTGCCATCAACGGGTTCGAGGGTGGCCAGATGCCACTCCACATGCGGATTCCTAAGCGCGGCTTCAACAACATCTTTGGCAGCGATTATGCGATCGTGAACCTGGGTGCGGTGCAGAAGGCGCTGGACGAAGGCAAGCTGGACGCCAATGCGACCATCGATCAGGCCGCTCTGAACGCTGCCAACCTGACCCGTGGCGGTAAGGACGGCGTCCGTCTGCTGGCCAAGGGCGAACTGACCGCAAAGGTCAGCTTTCTGGTTGCCGGTGCGTCGAAGAGCGCGATCGAAGCCGTCGAAAAGACCGGTGGCAAGGTCGACGTGATCGAAGTGATCCCGGCCGCTGAAAAGGCCAAGGCGAAGAAGGGCACGACCCTGGCTGCCAAGAAGGCTGCGAAGAAGGGCTGATTCGCCCTTCCTAAGACTTGCAAGCGTGGCCCCGCTGCCCGATATGGGTTGGCGGGGTCATGCATATCGGGGGACGCGCCTTGTCGCAAAGGCGGCAACTCCCCGTTCGACATGCCGAACCCGTCCCGCTAAGGGATGAGCGATTCCGGTCCGGGGCATGTGATCCCGGCAAGAGTGATTTGAAGGGCAGCCACCATGGCATCGAGAGCCGACCAGCTCGCATCCAATCTTAGCCTAGCGAAGTTCAGCAAGGCGACCGACCTTAAAAAGCGCCTGTGGTTTACGCTGGGCGCGCTGATCGTGTTTCGTTTTCTCAGCTTCGTGCCGCTGCCCGGCGTCGATCCGACGGCCCTGTCGCAGCTGTATAGCCAGACGAACGGTGGCATCCTCGACATCTTCAACACCTTTTCGGGTGGCAGCCTGTCGCGCATGAGCCTGATCGCGCTGGGCGTCATGCCCTATATCACCGCGTCGATCGTCGTGCAGCTCGCATCCTCCCTGTCGCCGCAACTGGCGGCGGTGAAGAAGGAAGGCGAAAGCGGGCGCAAGAAGCTCAACCAATATACCCGCTATGGCACGGTCGGCCTGACCGCGATCCAGGGTTATTTCATCTCCGTGGGTCTGGAAGGCTTCGGCGCGCAGTCGGGCGTGCAGGCCGTGGTCGATCCGGGGATGCTGTTCCGCATGACCGCCGTCGTATCGCTGATCGGCGGCACCATGTTCCTGATGTGGCTGGGTGAACAGATCACTTCGCGCGGGATCGGTAACGGCGTGTCGCTCATCATCATGGCAGGCATCGTCGCCCAGTTGCCGGTGACTCTGAGCAACCTGTTCAAGTCGGGCCGTGAAGGGTCGATTTCCGGCCTGCTTATCATGTTCGTCATCGTCATGGCGCTCGGCCTGATCCTGCTGATCTGTTATATGGAGCGGGCGCAGCGCCGCGTGCTGATCCAATACCCCAAGCGCCAGACGCGTCAGGGATTGATGCAGGCGGACCGCAGCCATCTGCCGCTTAAGGTCAACACCGCTGGCGTCATCCCGCCGATCTTTGCGTCCTCGCTGCTGCTGATGCCGCTGACGATTTCGCAGTTCGCGGGGCAGACGGTTGCGGGTGAAAGCAAATGGGGCGATTTCGTCCTGACGCTCAACCAGTATCTGGCGCACGGCAGTCCGGTCTATATGGGCCTTTACGGCTTAGGGATCGTGTTCTTCTGCTTCTTCTACACCGCCGTGGTGTTCAATCCCGAAGAGACGGCGGACAATCTGAAGCGCAATGGCGGCTTCATTCCCGGCATCCGTCCGGGCAAGAACACCGAAAATTATCTCGACTATGTGCTGACGCGCATCACCGTGATCGGTGCGGCCTATCTGGCGTTCATCTGTCTGGTGCCGGAATTTGCCATCGCACGGGCGGGCATTCCCTTCTATCTGGGTGGCACCAGCCTGTTGATCGTCGTCAACGTCACTGTCGATACCGTGACCCAGATCCAGAGCCATCTGCTCGCTCATCAATATGGCGATCTGATCAAGAAGGCGAAACTGAAGGGCCGGCTGCGCTAAACGCAGCGACTTATAAGGCGTACAACAGGGGAGTATGCGCGCGATGAACATCATTTTGCTGGGGCCGCCGGGTGCGGGCAAGGGCACTCAGGCCGGTCGTCTGGTCGATGATCGCGGCATGGTGCAACTATCGACCGGCGACATGCTGCGCGCGGCGGTAAAGGCGGGCACGCCCGTGGGTTTGAAGGCCAAGGCGCTGATGGAATCGGGCGCGCTGGTGCCGGACGAAGTCGTGTCGGGGATCATCGGCGAAGCGCTGGACGGGCTGGGCGCCGATACCGGGGTCATCTTCGATGGCTATCCCCGTACGCAAGCACAGGCCCATTCGCTCGATACGATCCTTGCCGATCGCAAGCGCACGCTCGATCATGTGATCGAACTGGAAGTGGACGAAGATGCGCTGGTCGAGCGGATCACCGGGCGCTTCACCTGCGCCACTTGCGGCGCGGGCTATCATGACAGCTTCAAACTGCCCAAGGTCGAAGGCGAGTGCGACAAGTGCAAAGGCCATGAGTTCAAGCGCCGTCCCGACGACAATGAGGAAACCGTGCGCACCCGCATGGCCGAATATCGCGCCAAGACCGCACCGATCCTGCCCATCTACGAAAGCCGTGGCATCGTATCGCGTGTCGATGGCATGGCGGACATGGACGTGGTGACGGCGGCGGTTGCTGCCATATTGGACGGCAAGCCTGCATAAACAGGTGGCGCTCGCCCGACGGCGGGCGAGTAAATAAGATGCGTTTGGATGGGCTGGTGCAGCGAGGGCTGCGCTGGCCCATTTGTTTTTTGGGATGTCGATAGTGCAGTGCCGGGTTTCTCGACTTCGCTCGCAATGAACGGAGGAAGTGTGATTCCGTTTGCGGTCATTTGCTGCACTTTTGCGCATAGGATGCGGGGCGTCTTGTCCGCGCGCCGTTAACGGATTCGTTGCTATATTATTGCTACGACGCTGCATGGTCGCATCCTCCTTACCCCGCACGCGCTTGACCGAGCTTGATGCGCTGCGCGGGATTGGTGCGCTGTGCGTGCTGGTGTTTCACTATTCGACGCGCTTTCATGAGATATTCCCGCAGGCGAGCCATGTGCCTTTCAGCTTTCTGGGGGGTAATTACCGGGTCTTGCTGTTCTTTGCGATTTCCGGCTTTTCCATCTTCTTCACGCTGGACCGGATCGGGTCGGTGGCCGATTTCGTCGTCAATCGCTTCGCGCGCCTATATCCCGCCTATCTGGTTGCGATGCTGATCACGTTGTCGATCGAATATCTGGCCCATGCGACGCGGTTGCTGATCGGGCCGGTGGCGATCCTGGCCAATTTCACGATGTTGCAGGGGTTCGCCTTCATTCCCGAAGTGGATGGCGCCTATTGGACGCTGACGGTCGAGATCGCCTTTTATGTGTGCATGGTCGCCATCTGGCGATTTGCGGGCCTGAAAAGGCTGGAGCCGATGCTGGCTGGGTGGCTGGTCATCCGCCTGTTATATGTCGCGTGGCCCGACATGCCCGAACGCGTCATCATGCTACTGGTGCTGCGCTATCTGCCCTTCTTCGTGATCGGGATGCTGTCCTACCGCATATGGGCGGGCAAGCGGCGCTGGCGCGACCAACTGCCCTATCTGGCGCTGGCGTTGCTGTCGGTGGTGCTGCTGGAAGGCTGGGACATCGTGCTGGTGGCTTGCCTGCTCATCATCATTTTCGCGGGCCTGATCGCGGGGTGGCTACGATTCCTGGCGGTGCGGCCGCTGATCTGGCTGGGTGGGATCAGCTATTCCTTTTACCTGATCCACCAGCATGTCGGCTTCGTCATCATGCTGGAGATCGCAAGGGCCGGATATAGCCCGTGGATCGGCTTTTTCGCCGCGTTCGCTGTTGCGCTATTGCTGGGGACCGCGATCAACCGCGTGGTGGAGCGACCGGCAGGCGAAGCGATTCTTGGCTGGTGGAAGCGTCGGCGCGCGGGCAAGGCGAGCGCTACCGCCCCGGCATGAAAAAAGGGCGCCGCCATCGCTGGCAGCGCCCCTCCTTAACGGACGATCGCTTTAGCGCGCGACCGGCGCGGCTGCTGCTGCGTTTTCGGGCAGGCCACCCATCTGCGTCACCATCTTGGTATAGGCGTCGAGATAGGCCAGCACGATGACCTGACCGATGTCGGTATTCTGGTAACCGCCGCCGCCGACTGCCGCGAGGCCGCCCATCCAGCCAAGGCCGCCGCCGCCGCCGAAGCTGAGATCGGACTTGCGGAAATAGCCTTCCGCCATGACTTCTTCTTCGGTCGTGCGCGCATTGACGACCGACAGCATGACATTGGCCTCGCTCTTCTTGATCGAGATGCCGCCCAGCAATGCGCCGCCCACGCGCCCGCCGAGCATCCCGCCGAGCATCCCGCCAAGGGCGTTGCCGCCGCTATTCTTGTTGGTGGTCACGATGTCGGGCTGGATGAAATAATCTGCGGCCTTCACCTGACCCTTGCCCAAGTTCGACCCGGCCTGCAATTCGCCCGAATCCGCCATGGCGCGTTCCAGATTGCGGCTGGCCATCGACCGGCCGCGATTGACCAGGCCAAAGCAGCCGGATTGCTGAACGAACAGTTTGATGATGGCTTCCGGGCTGCCCAGATTGAGTTCGCGCCACCACTGATTGTCCGGCTCGACGATCGCGACGGTGCCCAGCCGCTTGGTGCAGCGGGGGATTTCCATCTGCTTCTTCGTCTGCGCCTGTCGCCCCGACGACCCCTTGTCCGCTGCCAGCACAGGGCTGGCCGCCATCGTAAAGGCAGCGGTCGCCGCCATGACTGTCGTGAAAATCCGCATGTTATGCATCCCCCAATGTTCGCGAAAATCGTTGTTCGATTAGCCACCCGTTTATGGCGACGGGACTTAACACAATCATTACGTCTTTCAAACAAAGCGGCGCTGTCGGATGACCCTTTTTACCCGGTCGTTCGATCCTGCTGACAGGCCGTGCAAGGCCTGCTAGGGCGCGGGGATGACGCAGCTTAGCCACATCCGTAACTTTTCGATTATCGCCCATATCGACCATGGCAAATCCACGCTGGCGGATCGCCTGATCCAGCGCACGGGCGGCCTGACCGACCGGGAGATGAGCGCCCAGGTTCTCGACAATATGGACATCGAGAAAGAGCGCGGGATCACGATCAAGGCGCAGACGGTGCGTCTGGATTATACCGCCAAGGATGGCGAGACCTATGAGCTGAACCTGATGGACACGCCGGGGCATGTCGATTTCGCCTATGAAGTGTCGCGGTCGCTGGCCGCGTGCGAGGGCGCGCTGCTTGTCGTGGACGCGGCGCAGGGCGTGGAAGCGCAGACGCTGGCCAATGTCTATCAGTCGATCGAGCATAATCATGAGATCGTGCCAGTGCTCAACAAGATCGACCTGCCCGCCGCTGAACCGGAAAAGGTGCGCAAGGAAATCGAGGATGTGATTGGCCTCGACGCGTCCGAGGCCGTGCTGGCGAGCGCCAAGTCGGGCATCGGCATCGACGAGATACTCGAAGCCATCGTCAAGAAAATCCCGCCGCCAAAGGGCGATCGCGATGCCCCGCTGGAAGCGATGCTGGTCGATAGCTGGTACGACCCCTATCTGGGCGTCGTGATCCTTGTCCGTGTCGTCAACGGCGTCATCAAAAAGGGGCAGGCGATCAAGTTCATGATCGGCGGCACCGAACATCTGATCGACCGGGTCGGGTGCATGCGCCCCAAGATCGAGACGTTGCCCGAACTGGCGGCGGGCGAGATCGGTTTCATCACCGCGCAGATCAAGGACATCACCGAAACCCGCGTCGGTGACACGATCACCACGGTGAAGAACGGCGCGGCCAAGCCGCTGCCGGGCTTCAAGGAAGTGCAGCCGGTGGTGTTTTGCGGCCTGTTCCCGGTCGATGCCAATGATTTCGACAAGCTGCGCGATTCGATCAGCAAGCTGCGCCTGAACGACGCGTCGTTCAGTTTCGAGATGGAGAGCAGCGCGGCTCTGGGCTTCGGCTTCCGTTGCGGCTTTCTGGGCCTGCTGCATCTGGAGATTATTCAGGAGCGGCTGACGCGCGAATATGATCTGGACCTCATCACCACCGCGCCGTCGGTGGTCTACAAGATCCAGCTGACTTACGGCGCGGGCGAGATCGAGTTGCACAATCCGGCCGATATGCCCGATCCGACGAAGATCGCGGATATCGAGGAACCGTGGATCGAGGCGATCATCTATTGCCCCGACGAATATCTCGGCTCCATCCTGAAACTGTGTCAGGACCGGCGCGGCATCCAGAAGAACCTGACTTATGTCGGTGGGCGGGCGCAGGTGACCTATGAACTGCCGCTCAACGAAGTGGTGTTCGATTTCTACGATCGCCTGAAGTCGATCAGCCGGGGCTATGCGAGCTTCGACTATCATCAGATCGGCTATCGCGAGGGCGATCTGGTCAAGATGAGCATCATGGTCAATTCAGAACCGGTCGATGCGCTGAGCATGATCGTCCATCGCGGCACGGCGGAATCGCGTGGGCGCGGCATGTGCGAGCGGCTGAAGGATCTGATCCCCCGCCATCTGTTCAAGATCCCGATTCAGGCAGCGATCGGCGGCAAGGTGATCGCGCGTGAAACGATCGCGGCGATGCGCAAGGACGTGACCGCCAAATGCTATGGCGGCGACATCAGCCGCAAGAAGAAGCTGCTCGACAAGCAGAAGGAAGGCAAGAAGCGGATGCGCGAATATGGCAGTGTCCAGATTCCGCAGGAAGCCTTCATCGCCGCGCTGCGCATGGGCGACGACAGCTGAATCCCGACTACGCCGCCCTTGCCGGACAGGTCGTTCGGATCGAGCGGGCGGCGGCGTTTCTGGCCAATGGCATGTCGCTATGCCCGTGCCCGCATGCTGGTGCGCGGCGGCGCGGGGCGATGCCTGCCAAGCTGATCGGCAACGGCTTGCGCGAACTGGACCTGTTCCTGACCGACCTGATCGTGGAAGCGCGGCGGATCGACCGGCTGGGCGTGCGGGCCGGGCGCGACCCCGGCATCCATCCGGGGCGGCGGGTCTACAGCGCTGCCGAAGCGTGGCGCAGGGCCGGGCCGCAACTGGGGCTGGCGATCGAGGACCGGGTGCGTCTACGCCAGATGCGGGCGGCGCAGAACCGGCAGTGTTTCGGCCGATTGCGTGGCGATGCGGCAGAGGCGGCGATGCAGCGCGCCTGCGCGGACTATGTGCGGCTGGCGGGCGATGTCCTGGCGGCGGTAGGAGCGCGGGCTGAGATCTGACGGGTTAATGGATGTAGTGCAGGCTACCGGCTAAAGCAGCATCTTGATCCCGACGAGGGCGAGTGTCGCCGCCAGTATCGGCGTCAATATGCGGTCGGACGTGCGGCTGGACAGCAGGCTGCCGATGATGATCCCCGGCACCGATCCCAGCAGCAGTGAGAGCAGCAGGCCGATATCGACCGATCCCATCGCCCAATGGCCAGCGCCCGCGATCAGGGTCAGCGGCACCGCATGGGCGATGTCGGACCCGACCAGCCGGTTGACGGGCAGGTGAGGGTAGAGGATCAGCAATGCCGTCATGCCCAGCGCGCCTGCGCCGACCGACGTCAGTGACACCATGACCCCCAGCAGCGCGCCCAGCGCAATGGTTGCATGACCGATGCGCCGGTCGCCCAGCCTGGCAAAGCGCGGCGCCAGCGCATCGACGAGGCGCTTGCGGAACAGGATCGCGATCGCGGTCAGCACCAGCACGGTGCCCAGAATGGTGGCAAGCATCGCGCCGACGGATTTGGTTTCGACATGGCTATAGGACAATGCGAGCAGCGTGAGCGTCGTGGCTGGGACGGAGCCGATCGCCATGCGCCGCACGATTTTCCAGTCCACCGTGCCTTTCAGCCCATGGATGCCGGTCCCCACGCTCTTGGTCGCCGATGCGTACAGCAGGTCGGTGCCGACGGCGGTGGCGGGATGGAAGCCGAAGGCCAGCACCAGCAGCGGTGTCATGAGCGATCCCCCGCCTACGCCCGTCAGCCCGACCAGCAGGCCCACCAGCACGCCCGCGCCGGAATAGAGGAGATTGATGTCGATGCCGTTCCCTCCCAACCGTCGCGGAATGATGTCCTTGTGCGCGGCTATTAACGGCAGGGAGGCGGCGAAGCCATATGATAAAAGGATGGCCGCGTTTTTTGGTCCGCCCGGCCGATCAGGAGTCAGGTCGCGCAGGCGTCCGTCGGTTCGGCGGTCGGGGTACGGCCATAGCCCTTGAGGATCATCAACTGGCCCAGCGATACGCCATCGCGGATCAACAGGCGCGCGGCGGGATCGGCATCGGCGGGGCCGGGCCAGACCTCGACCGTGCCGCCGTTGAGCATGGTGAGAAGACCGTCGCGCCCCGCCAGCGCGGCAGTCTTTTCAGCATCGCAATGCGCATCTTCGGGCGTCGGCGCGCGCATGTCGGCGACATGGTAGCGCTGGCCGCGCCAGACATAGGTGTCGGCGGACAGGACGCAGGCATGGCCATCGGCATTGCCGCCGGTATCGCCGCAGACGGTGAAGGCATCGGAAATCGTCATGGGGGCGCTGGCCTGCGTCACGCCTCCGCTGCCGGTCAGGGTCGGACCCACGAGCAGGACGGCTCCGACGCCGATGACCAGCGCGATGAGGAGAAGACCCTGCGGCAGGATGCGTGAACTGCCTTCGCGCGGAATGTGCCATTCATTGCCGCGATGGATGTTGCGATCGCCTTGTTCGTGGAGCGTGTCGGCCATATGTCGATGTCCAATGATGATCAGACATGGTGTAGCATGGGCCGTGCAAAGATTTCGTTAACTACCCGAAATGGTGCCTATTGGGACGGTTGCGGGTCGTGCGGCTTGACGCGATGCGGTGCGGCATGGTGAAAGCGGCGATGGTTAGCGCGGACGAATGGGCACAGGCATGAGCGGCGTGAACGAAGCCTGGTTATATGATGAGCATCCTGCGATGTTTCGGGCGCATCCCCTGCTGTTCGTGCTGCTGCTCGTGTCGGTCGTGGGGATCGTGGGAATTGCGATCTGGTGGATCGCGCAAAAGGGCGAGCGGCTGGCGCTGTCCGATCGGGATGTGCTGATGGAGCGCGGCCTGCTGGCCAAGCAGCGGACGGAAGTCGCGCTGTCGAGCATTCGCAGCGTGCGTATTACACAGAGCCTTGGCCAGCGGATTTTCGATGTCGGCCATGTCGAATTATTCAGTGCAGGCGACGTCGCCGAAATCGCGATCAAGAACATGCCGCGCCCCGGCCGCATCCGTGCGATTGCCGCATCGCGCAACATGGACCTGTTACCGCAACGGTCGGCGAAGGCGCTCTGACATGCCGTCGTGCTTGACTTTGCCGCATTTATTTCAACGATAGGGGGTTGGGGAGCCGATAGAGTTCCCACCCGGTTGCCAGGAGGACGTCTGAACGCAACGCCGACCCGCATCATGCGGCGTCGTGCGATATAAGGGGACGTCTGCATGAGTTTGCGCGTGATGCCGTCATTACCGGATCTGACGGCCGAGCAGCGTGCGGATATCCGGCAGGCGTGCGGATTTGCCTGCGTGCGATGCGGAGTGACGATCTATCGCTATCTGGCGCTACCTGACCATTCGGGCGCGACCCTGCTATGCCCCACCTGTCATGGATTGGTGGAAGAGGGGCGGTTGACCGCGACGCAGGTGCAGAGTTTCCATGCGAACCCCGTCGTGCGGCAACGCCATTTCGCGCGTGATCGCCTGCCCTTTTCCGCCGACCTGCCGCAGTTGATCGTCGGCGGCGCGCGCGTGCTGCGCGACACGCCCATCCCCATCACGTTGGATGGCGAACCGATATTGGTGTTCGCCCCGCCGCGCCGGACCAATGGCGCGACGCGGATCAGCGTGCGGCTGGGCAATAGCGAAGGTGAACCGGTGCAGGTGATCGATGGCAATGAATGGATGCCGACCAACGGCAGTTGGCACTTCCTGTTGCGCGGCGATCGCTATTCGATGATGGCGGCGCGCGGCGACGGTCTGGCCGTGCTGCGCATCGTTGCGCGCAATAAGATCGCGGTAGAGCATCTGCGCACGACGATCCGGGGCCGACGGCTGGAGGTGACGCCCGACTGGCTGGAGATCGACGGTAAGCGCCATGTCGATCGCATTGGCAGCGGCACGCTGATCGGGCTGGAGATGTGAGCGCGCTTTGACAGGCACAGGCGCGCGGGCGTAGGGCGCAGCATGCAACTGACCCATTTCGATATAGACCGCTTCCTGGCCGACCATTGGCAAAAACGCCCGGCGCTGATCCGCAATCCATGGGGCCAGTGGCGCAATCCGCTCGAACCCGATGAACTGGCCGGGCTGGCGTGCGAGGATGGCGTGGAATCGCGGCTTATCACCTTGCAGGGTGAGGGGTTGTCGCTGGAAAACGGGCCGTTGCCCGAAACCCGGTTCGGCGCGATGGGGCGCAGTCCCTGGACGTTGCTGGTACAGGCGGTGGACCAATATGTGCCTGACGTCGCCGCGCTGATCGAACCCTTCCGCTTCGTGCCGGACTGGCGCATCGACGATGTGATGGTCAGCTATGCTGTCGATGGCGGCGGTGTGGGCGCGCATTACGACCAGTATGACGTGTTTCTGGTACAGGGGCTGGGGCGTCGGCGCTGGCGGGTGGGGCCATTGTGCGATGCGGACACACCGCTGCTGCCCCATGACGACCTGCGCCTGCTCGCCGATTTCACGCCGACCGACGAATGGGTGCTGGAGCCGGGCGATATCCTCTATGTGCCGCCGCGCTTTGGCCATGACGGGGTAGCGGTCGGCGACGATTGCATGACCTATTCCATCGGCTTTCGCGCACCGTCCCGCGCCGAACTGATCGACGACTGGAGCGCGCATCAGGCCGATGCCTATGGCGACGAGGACCGGTATGAAGACCCGGATCTGACGCGACAGGACAATGCCGGGGAAATCCGTGGGGCCGCGATCGACCGGCTGCATGGCATGATGATGGACGCCTTGTCGGATCGCGCGGCCTTCGCCCGCTGGTTCGGCCAGTATAACAGCCAGCCCAAATATGCCGAAGCCGACTGGCGCCCCGAAGAGCCGGTCGCGCGGGAGGATGTGCGCGCGCTGATCGCCGCAGGCATCGCGCTGGCCCGCAATCCGGCCAGCCGTCTGTCTTTCATTCGGGGGGACGAGGGCGCGGTGATGCTGTTTGCCGATGGGGTCTGTTTCGATTGCGCAGGCGACATGGCCGCGCTGGCCGTGCAGATATGCGCAGAGCCGACCGTGTTGCTCGACCCTGCGCTGGCGGGGTCCGGTCCGGCAATCACCCTGGTCACGGCGCTGCTCGATCAGGGCAGCCTGGCGTTTGAAGAGGAATGAGCCGATGACTTTGATCCTGTTCAACAAGCCCTTTAACGTCCTGTGTCAGTTCAGCCCGGAAACGACCGGGCCGGTGCGCCCGACGCTGAAAGATTTTATCGACGTGCCGGGCGTCTATCCAGCCGGGCGGCTGGATACCGATAGCGAGGGGCTGCTGCTGTTGACCGATGACGGACGGTTGCAGGCGCGGATCGCCGATCCCCGGTTCAAAATGCCCAAAACCTATCTGGCGCAGGTAGAAGGAGAACCGGACGCAGCGGCCATAGATGCGCTGTGCAAGGGCGTGACGCTGAAGGATGGGCGGACGCTGCCAGCAGAGGTTGAGCGGATCGACGACCCGGCGCTGTGGCCGCGCGACCCGCCGGTGCGGTTTCGCAAGACCGTGGCCGATTGCTGGATCAGCCTGACCATCCGCGAAGGCAGGAACCGGCAGGTGCGACGCATGACGGCGGCGGTCGGGCATCCCACATTGCGGCTGGTGCGTTGGCGCATTGGCGACTGGTCGCTGGACGGGGTAGAGCCGGGGACGTGGCGCACGGTGCAGCCTTAACGACAGGATCGAGCATGGCACAGGATCAGGGACGTATTGCGATCATCGGGGCGGGCCATGTCGGCGCGACGGCGGCCTATGCGTTGATGCTGCGGGCCTTGTTTCGCGAGATCATCCTGATCGACAACAATCCCGAGCTGGCCACCGCAGAAGCTGCGGACATCGCCGATGCGGGCGGACTGGCGCGTCCGGCGATCGTGCGCGCGGGCGATTATGCCGATGCAGCGTCGGCACGCATCGTCGTCCTGACCGCTGGCGCTGCGACCCATGGCGATGAAAGCCGCCTGTCGGTGGCGGGGCGCAGCGCCGATATCGTGCGGCAATGCGTCGATCAACTGATGGCGGCGGGGTTCGATGGCATCATCCTGGTCGCGGCCAACCCTGTCGATGTCATGGCGATGGTCGCGCGGGAAGCAAGTGGACTGCCACCTGAACGGGTGATCGGGACGGGGACGTTGCTGGATTCCAACCGCCTGCGCACATTGCTGGCGCGGCAGCTTGGCATTGCGCCTGCATCGATCGACGCGATGATCCTGGGCGAACATGGCGACACATCCTTTGCCGCCTTGTCGATCGCGAAGGTCGGTGGGATGCCGATCGACGGGTTCGCGCGCGATGGCGGGACGCTGGAGGCGGCATCGCTCAACGGGCAGGTGCGGCAGGCGGCCTATCGGATACTGGAGGGCAAGGGGTATACATCCTTTGGCATCGGGACGGCGATCGTGCGCATTTGCGAGGCGATCGTGCGCAACGAGCGGGTCATCCTGCCGGTCTCCACTCATCTGACTGGGCAGTTCGGGGTCGATGATGTGTATCTGAGCCTCCCCTGCGTGCTTGGCGCTGGGGGTGTCGAGCGCGTCCTCACTCCCGACCTTGACGGCGCAGAGATTGCAGCCTTTCGCCAGTCTGCCGAGGCGGTACGTGGAGCGCGGGCCACGGTTAGCCCCCGCTAGACTAGAGCAGCAGGTGATTTCACCTGCTTGGAAAATGCTCTAGCGCGGTTTGCAGGTCAGGAAGAAGCGAATCATTTCCCGCGAAGCGTCCGGTCCCGCCGGGTCGGTGTGGGAACCCATCGGATTGCCGCCCGACCAGCTATGGCCGCTGCCATGGATGGTCCAGTCCTCCAGCAGCACGTCGCCGCTGCGGTTTTTATAGATGCGCCGGGTATAGTCGCGGCCGCCCGGCGATCGTCCGCTGGTGGATCGCATGGCCAGTGGTCCCGCGCCCGATCGCTCGACATTGGTCAGAAATCCGGCTGCGTTGGACGGATGAACCACGCGGTCGCCATCGCCATGAAAGACGATGGTGGGCAACTGGCGCGGCAGAGTGGCGGTGGAGGCTGGCCCCGCCCGCCCGTTCATGGCCGCCAGTGCGCCGCCCACGGTCCGAATGTCTCCGCGCGCGACACCCGAATGGACGCCGACGGCCATGAACAGATCGGGATAGGCCGCACCGACGATCGCCGCCGCCGCGCCGCCAGCGGATATGCCCGCAATATAGACACGCGCCGGATTGGCCCGGCCCAGCGCCATGGCGTGGCGGGTCAGGGCGGCGATGACCGCCGGTTCGCCATGGTCGCGCCCCTGATGCAGCGGATCATGCCAGTTCCAGCAGCGCGCCATGTTGGCGGATGAGGATTGCTGCGGATAGAGGACGAGAAAGCCCAACTGATCGGCCAGCGCGTTCATGCCGGTGCCGGTCGCGAAATCCGACGCGGTCTGCGTGCAGCCATGCAGCATCACGACCATCGGCATCCGGCGGCGATCCGATCCGGTCGGGGTATAGAGCCGGCAGGTCATCGTGCCATGCGCGCAGGTGAAATCGTCGCTGATGAAGCTGCCCGGCGTGGGGCGCGGCAAGGCGCGGCTGGCGGCGGGGCGGGCCACGCGGACAGGTCGGGGCTTGGCTGGCGTCACGCGCTTGGCCCGCGCCTTCTTGGGCGGAGCCAGGGCAGGAAACAGCAATTTGGCCGTGCGCGCCTGTCGCTTGCGGGCGAGGCGCGTCGCTTTCAGGAACGCCTTGAACATGTCGGCCATGGAGTATCCCGATGGGAGGGTCCGTCCGCCGGACTGGCGAACGGGCAGGCGGTCAGCCGCAACGCGCCGATGTGATGACCATCGCCGCGTCATAGCTGACGGTCAGTCGGTCGGGACGGAAATCCATGGTCATCGCCATCCCCGGACCGCCCCAGCGGAGCGTCTTCGCGCCGGACGCCGCCAGCAACGCAGCCCCTATATTCGCATCCGCCTTATGCCCCACGAAACGGTCGAGCCGGTCGTTGCGACAGGCGCCATCCACCCCCTGTGGGGGCATCGTGGCGCAGGCACCCGTTGCCAGCGCGCATGTCAGGATCAGGAAGCGTTTCATGGGAGCCTTATTCCGTCCGAGTCATTTTCAGGCGGCCATTTTTGACGGCGAAAGCCAGCCGCCCTTCCACCAAATCAACGGCGTCGCGGCCAAATTGTTCATAACGCCATCCTTCCAGGATGGATAAATCGTCACGCACGCCCGCTGCCAGCGCCTCTATATCGTCGGAACGGGCCAGCAGGCGCGACGCCACGTTGATGTCGCGCGAGCGGATTTTGAGCAGCAGTTTCAAAAGGTCAGCGACCAGCGCGCCGTCCTTGCCCAGCCCCGGACGGCGCGGTTCGCGGTCGGGCATGTCGTCCTTGTCGAGCGGCTGCTGATTGGCGATCGCGTTCATCAGCCGCGCGCCGATGTCGTTGGTGCGCCACGTCGCGGACAGGCCGCGCACCTTGCCCAGATCGTCCTGCGTGCGGGGTGGGTGGCTGGCGATGTCCGCCAGCGTCTCGTCCTTGACGATGCGGCCGCGCGGCAGGTTCTTGTCCTGTGCCTCCAGTTCGCGCCAGGCGGCCAGGGCCTTCAATCGGCCCAGCACGTCCGCTTTGCGGCTGGCAATGCGGACGCGTTTCCATGCGTCGGCTGGGTTGTTTTCATAGTTGGATGGATCGGAAATGCGCTCCATTTCCTGATCGAGCCAGTCACCGCGCCCGGTCTTGCGCAATTCTTCCAGCATCTTGGGGAAAATCTGGATGAGGTAGGTGACGTCGCCGATCGCATAGTCGATCTGCCGCTTGTCGAGCGGACGGCGCGCCCAGTCGGTGAAGCGCGCGCCCTTGTCCAGTTGCACTCCCATCCATGCCTCGACCAGATTGCCATAGCCGATCTGTTCGCCAAGGCCGAGCGCCATCGCCGCGATCTGCGTATCGAACATCGGGTGCGGGGTCTTGCCAGTCAGGTTGTGGACGATTTCGATGTCCTGCCCACCGGCATGAAAGACTTTGAGCACATCCTCATTCTCGCACATCAAATCGAGCAGGGGGGTCATGTCCAGACCCGGTGCCTTCGGGTCGATCGCGGCGGCCTCATGCGGGTCGGCGACCTGAACCAGGCACAGTTCGGGCCAATAGCTGTTTTCACGCATAAATTCGGTATCGACCGCGACATAGGGAGATTTGGCGATGCGGGCGCAGAAATCGGCTAGAGTCTTGCTGTCGGTAATCAGCGGATGGATTTGCATATGGTCTTCGATCTTATTATGGGCTGGCCCGCGCCCCGGCGGGCTGGTCGATAATCGACAAGGCAGGCCATAGCGGGACTGCACCAATTTGTCATTTCCGTAAAACGAAGCTGAAAGAGCAAAACGCCATGCACGCCTATCGCACCCACACCTGCGGCGCCCTTCGTGAAGCCGACGTCGGCGCGACCGTCCGCCTTTCCGGCTGGGTGCATCGCAAACGCGATCATGGCGGCGTGTTGTTCATCGACCTGCGCGACCATTATGGCCTGACGCAGGTGGTGGCGAAGGCGGATAGCGAAGCGCTGCGCATCCTCGACGGGCTGCGCGCCGAATCGGTCGTGACGATCGACGGCATCGTGGTCGCGCGCGGTCCCGAGGCGACCAACCCC
Source organism: Sphingobium sp. (assembly GCF_049304695.1). Lineage (GTDB taxonomy): Bacteria > Pseudomonadota > Alphaproteobacteria > Sphingomonadales > Sphingomonadaceae > Sphingobium. The sequence continues at coordinate 98,179 of NZ_JBAQOK010000072.1, read as the reverse complement.
AAGATGGCGACTGGCACGATCGAGGTCGTGGCCGACAGCGTGACCGTGCTGTCCACCGCCGCCGAGCTGCCGCTGCCGGTGGCGGGCGAGCAGGATTATCCCGAAGACATCCGCCTGCGCTACCGCTTCCTCGATCTGCGGCGCGAAACGCTGCATGGCAATATCGTCAAGCGCACGAAGATCATCTCCGACATGCGCCGCCGCATGGAAGACGCAGGCTTCACCGAATATTCGACGCCGATCCTGACTGCGAGCAGCCCCGAAGGCGCGCGCGACTTTCTGGTGCCAAGCCGTATTCATGCCGGCAAATTCTACGCTCTGCCGCAGGCGCCCCAGCAATATAAGCAGTTGCTGATGGTCGCGGGCTTCGACCGCTATTTCCAGATCGCCCCCTGCTTCCGCGACGAAGACCCGCGCGCCGACCGCCTGCCGGGCGAGTTCTACCAGCTTGATCTGGAGATGAGCTTCGTCACGCAGGAAGAAGTGTGGGACACGATGGAGCCGGTGATCGCCCAGATCTTCGAGAAGTTCGCCGACGGCAAGCCAGTGACGCCTGCAGGCAGCTTCCGCCGGATTCCCCATGCACAGGCGCTGCTGAAATATGGCAGCGACAAGCCCGACCTGCGTAACCCGATCGAGATTATGGACGTGACCGATCATTTCCATGGGTCAGGGTTTGGTATCTTCGCCTCGCTGGTCGAAAGCGGCAGCGTGATCCGCGCGATCCCCGCGCCGGGCGCTGGCGCTGGCAGCCGCAAATTCTTTGACGAAATGAACAATTGGGCGCGGGGCGAGGGCTATTCGGGTCTTGGCTATATCAACATCAAGGATGGCGTGCCGGGCGGCCCCATCGCCAAGAACCATGGCGAAGAGGCGACCGCGAAGCTGATCGCGGCGCTGGGTCTCGGCGCGAACGACGGCGTGTTCTTCGCCGCTGGCAAAGAGTCGCAGGCCGCAAAGCTGGCGGGCCTGGCGCGCACGCGGGTCGGCGAAACGCTCGACCTCATCGACAAGGATCGGTTCGACCTGTGCTGGATCGTGGACTTCCCCTTCTATGAATATGACGAAGATACGAAGTCGGTCGACTTCGCGCACAATCCCTTCTCCATGCCGCAGGGCGGGCTGGACGCGCTGAACGATCAGGATCCGCTGACCATCAACGCCTATCAATATGATATGGTGTGCAACGGGTTCGAAATCGCATCGGGTTCGATCCGCAACCAGTCGCCCGACCTGATGGTCAAGGCGTTCGAACTGGTCGGCCTGTCAAAGGCGGATGTGGAAGAACGCTTCGGCGGCCTGTATCGCGCGTTTCAGTACGGCGCACCGCCCCATGGCGGCATGGCCGCTGGCGTCGATCGCATCGTGATGCTGCTGTGCGGGGCGCAGAACCTGCGCGAAATCACGCTGTTCCCGATGAACCAGAAGGCCGAAGATCTGCTGATGGGCGCGCCCAGCGCCGCCGAGTTCAAGCAGCTGCGCGAACTGCATGTGCGCGTGGTGGAGCCGCAGGCGAAGGCATAAGCGCTACTGTTCCCCGGCCTGTGCCGGGGAACGCTTTGGCATGGTCAGGATTGCGTTTTTTCAATGGTTTTGACAGGCTCGGTCCGAACGGAGTTGAGCCATGACCATCGACCTGACGGATTACGAAAACGGCGCAAAGTATAAGGGCGATTATGACGCCGATCTGGTGGCGCTTCAGGAGCGGCTCGCCAAGATTCAGGTCGCGCATATCCTGCACAAGCGCCGCAGCATTGTCCTGTTCGAAGGATGGGACGCGGCGGGCAAGGGCGGCATCATCAAGCGGATGACCGCCGAGTGGGATCCGCGCTGTTATCAGGTCCATCCCATTTCCGCCCCGACGCAGGAAGAACGCGACCATCATTTCCTGTGGCGTTTCTGGACGCGCCTGCCCGCCAGCGGCAACATCGGCATTTTCGACCGTAGCTGGTATGGCCGGGTGCTGGTGGAGCGGGTCGAGGGTTTTGCGACCAAGGCCGACTGGAAACGCGGCTATGACGAGATCAACGCGTTCGAAAAACAGCATAGCGATGTGGGCATGACCATCGTCAAACTGTTCGTCCACATCACGCAGGAAACACAGGACGAACAATTGGCCCAGCGGCTCGACACGCCATGGAAGCGCTGGAAAACGGGGGCGGACGATTATCGCAACCGCGCGCGGCGGGACGATTATCTTGAAGCGATGCACGCCATGTTCAAGAAGACCGACACGAAATATGCGCCCTGGCATGTGATCGACAATGGTCATCGCAAGGCCGGGCGCATTGCCGCACTGACCTATGTTGCGGATCGTTTGGAAGCGGCGGTGCCGATGGACTTCCCCGCCGCCGATCCGGCGGTGGTGAAACTGGCGCAGGACGCCTTTGGCTATAAGCCGAAGGGCAGATAAAAGCGAAATAAAACAGACTGTTGTAACAAAAGCGTCATCAAATTCTAACGCGGCGTTTACCATTGGGCAGATAGAGCGTCCGCCATGTTACTGGCCTCTGTTCCCCATCACGACGACAGCGCGAGCGTCGATCTGCCGCTGGCACAGCGCAGCGCCGCGATCGCGCTGGGGCGGCCATTGAGCGAGGCGGTCGATCATTTTCAGCAGGATGCCGGATTGCGGCTGTTGCCGGTGCTGGATGAAGGCGGGCGGCCCGTCGGCGCGATTTATGAAAGGGAAATGCGCCGCATCCTCTTCAACCCCTATGGCCACGCGCTGCTGCGCAATCCCAGCTTTGGCGGGCGGCTGGACGATCATGTCCGGCCCTGTCCGATTGTCGAACGGACGGCGAGCGTAGCGGAACTGGTCGATCTCTATGCCGCGCAGGGGACAGGGTGCGACGGGCTGATCGTCACGGACGAAGGCCGCTATGCCGGAGTGCTGGGCGGGCCGCTGCTGCTGCGCCTGACCGCCGATCGGGATGCGCGCGCGACGATGGAACGCATGGCGCGAGTCGAGCGGATCACGCAGGAAAGCGCACAGTTCCGGCAGGATATAGCGGCGCTGATCGCGGACATGGTCGCGATGGCCGAACAATTGTCGATCCTGTCCACCGGCGTATCCCACCGGGCGGCAGGCGACCAGACGGATTGCGCCGCGATGGCGGTCGCGGCGGTGCAGACCGCCGACCGGCTGGGACATATCGCCATGGGCGGCAGCGAACTGGGGCAACTGTTTCAGGCGATGGAGGGCGAAGCGCATGACGCGGGCGCCGCGATGCGTGACGCGGCAGCGCGCAGCCGGTCTGGTGCAGCACAAAGTGCGGCGCTGCGCGACGAGGCGGAGGGGATTGGCGAGGTCGTCGCCCTGATTGATTCGATTGCGGCGGCCACCGCCATGCTTGCGTTGAACGCGGGCATAGAGGCGGCGCGGGCAGGGGAAGCGGGATTTGCCGTCGTCGCGCGGGAGGTCAAGTCGCTCGCGACGCAGACGCGCGCGGCGGCGGCGGGCATAGCCGGGCGGATCGACCATATCCGCATGACGGCGGGCGATGTGGCAGCGGGACAGGCGCAGGTCGATGCGGCGATGGCGCGGGCCGATCGGCTGTCCACCGCCCTGTTCGACGCGATGGCGCGGCAGAGTAGGTTCAGCCGCGAAATTGCCGATGAAGTGGCGGAGGCGGGATCGTCCAGCGACCATATTCGCGACCGGGCGCGCGCGATCAGCGACAATGCGCAGGCGACGGCGCAGGGCGCGGTGGCGATGGAAACGGTCGCGCAACGGCTGGCGGATGAAGCCCGGCGGCTGGAAACGCGCGCGGGCGGTTTCATTGCGGCGATCGGCGCGGCCTGACCCCATTAAAGCGCTGGCATACGCGGCAAATCGCGTTAGGCTGCCTATCCATACCAATAGCCATAATATAGGAGAGACAGTGATGCTCGTCATGTTCGTCGGCGCCGACCGCACCCAGACGGCGGTCAATCCCAATCAGGTCACATTCGTATCGTCGATCAACGACGGCACCCGCATCCGCTTTGGCGAGGGGCGCAGCGTCACCGTGACCGAACCGATCGAGGAAGTGCTCGACAGCCTGAACCGGGCGCTGCGCCCGCACGAATAGCGGCTGTGCTGGCGGGCGAGTCAGTTGGGGTAGGCGATCGCCATCACCTCATATTCCTTTTCTCCCGCTGGCAGCATCACCCGGCGCAGGTCACCCACCGTCGCGCCGCGTAATGCGCGCGCGATGGGGGATGACCAGCCAATGCGGCCTGCGTCGATGTCGGTTTCGTCATTGCCGACGATGGTGACGGTGCGATGGGCGTCATCCTCGTCCGCGATGGTGACGGTCGCGCCGAAATAGACGCGGCCCTTGTCGGGCTGGACCCGCGCATCGACAACCTTGGCGTCTTTCATCTTTTTGGACAGCCGCTTGAGCTGGAAATCAATCTCCCGCATCCGTTTGCGACCATAGAGATAGTCGCCATTTTCCGACCGGTCGCCATTGCCCGCCGCCCAACTGACCACCTCCACGATCGCGGGGCGCTCGACGCCCAGCAGATGGTCATATTCGGCGCGCAGCTTCGCGAAGCCTTCGGGAGAGATATAGTTGGGATAGGGGGTGGTCATTCCGCGATCCTTACCCCTGTTTTCATTTTCGTCATCCCGGACTTGATCCGAGATCTCGCTTTTTTATCAACGTTGGATCGAAGAAGCGGGATCCCGGATCAGGTCCGGGATGACGAGGGTGATGCGTGAGCTTTAACCCGGCGTTTGCTTGCCCAGATAGCGGCTCAGCACTGCCGTAGTCCCCCGGAACTTCGCCCGCTCCGGGTTCATCGCTTCATAGACGACCGCGTTTTCCAGCACCCGCTGCACATAGTTGCGGGTTTCGAACAGCGGGATCTGTTCGATCCAGCGCAGCATGTCCGCGCCCGGCATGCGCGGGTCGCCATTGGCGCGCAGCCATTTGTTCACATTGCCGGGGCCAGCGTTATAGGCCGCGACGGCCAGCGGATAGCTGCCGCCATAATAGTCGAGCATCCGTTGGAAATAGCCCGAACCCAGCATGATGTTGTAGCTGGGGTCGTTGAGCGAGGCGGGGTTGTAGCCCAGCCCCAGCTTGCCCGCCTGCTCCCGCGCAGTGCCGGGCATCAGCTGCATCAGGCCGCGTGCGCCGGCATGGCTGACGATCTGCTTGTCGAACTGGCTTTCCTGTCGTGCGATGGCATGGACCATCGTCCAGTTATATTGCGCGGTCGGCGGCACCGGCACGCGCGGGAAAGCGGCGCTGCCATAGCCCGTCAGGCCGCTCGACACGGCGCGGCGGCCGACCATCACGCTCATGTCGGGGCGATTGATTGCCTCTGCCAGTTCGGCGGACAGGAAATGGTCGGCGTCGCTGTCGGCATTGTTGGCGATGGCGCGGACGAATTTGCTCTGGTCCTCCCAATAGCCCATCTGCCCCAGCGCCTTGACCGCGCGCACCACTGATCGCTGGTCGAAGGCGGCGCGTTCGGCGGCGGAAATCGGGACAGGACGCTCCACCGTGGCGGGCGCCGGGATCGGGCGGCCCAGCCGTTCCAGCGCCAGCTGGCCGTAAAACTGGTCGGCATAGGCACCTGCCTGCGCGAAATAGCTGTTGGCGGTGGCCGCGTCGCCGGACTGGAGCGCGGCGCGCCCCGCCCAATAATAGCCCTTCGACCGGGTCTGTGGCGACTTGGCCGCATCGGCATAGCGGCGGAACATGATGGCCGCGTCGGTGGGCCGATTGAGATTGTAGAAGGCCGTGCTGCCCGCCAGCCAGGCAAGGCTGGTATAATCGTCGCGTACGCCGATCGGCTGATCGCTGACATCGACGCCCGGCGGAACCGCATCGTCAATCTTGCTGGCGATGCCGTAAGCGAAGCTCCACTGGCTGTCATTGGCGGCGGCGCGCGCCTGATTGAGCAGCACTTCGTAGAATTTTTCCGCGTTCGCCGGGCGGTAGGTCAGCGCCGCGCGGTTGGCGAGATATTGGCGCGCGCCGACCCAGTTGCCGCTGTCGCGCATCCACAGCGCTTTGTCAGCGACGAAGCCCGCATCGTTAGCGCCATAGGGTTCGGCCGCCTGCATCAGCCCGGCGGCGTCGGGACTTTTGCGGCGCAGCGCGATGCGCGCCTGAAACACCGGGCGACGTGCGGGCGAGACATAGGCGAGCGAGCGTTCAGCGCCGGATATGTCGTTGCCCCACAGCAGCATGTCGGCGCGCTGTTCATGATCGGCAGGCGTCAGGCCAGTGCCGAACATCGACAGCAATCGCGCTTCGTCGCTGGGACCGAGCGATCCGCCGATCCACGCGCTGCGTGCCGCGATCCGTGCCTCGCCCATGCGACCAAGCTGCGCCAGCGCCATCGCATTGCGCGCATGGCCGGTCGCCGTGCGCGCGGGGAAGCGCGCGAAGAAAGCAGCGACCTGCCGTGGGTCGAAGCTGTCGGGATTGATCCCGCCCTCCGCCAGCCGCCGCATCCGGTCTTCGCCCGGCCAGCCGGGATTGGCGATGATGAAATTGGCATAGGTGGAAAAGCCCAACCCGTCGCTTTGCTGCAAGGCGCGCCACTGGTTGATGGTTGATACGATGGAAGCGTCGCTGGGCTGGCCGACACGGGCCGCGACCTGATTCCACTGGCTCGGCGCGCTACCCTGGCCGCCGCCCTGTCCGGGCAGCGGCTGCACCACCGCGCCGGGCGGGTAGGCGGGCGCGCCAAGCTGGGCGAGCGATTCGGTCTGCGCGCTGGCACCGGCGGCGAACAACAGGATGGCGATAAGGGGCATACGGATCAGATAACTTTCGATAATGGGTGACGTCGCCATGCTGGACATTATCGCAAATGCATCCTTATCACGCCCTGAATGACGCGCTATAGCGCGCCGCTTGACCGATTATGCCCCGGCCGCCCGGAGAATTGAAGGAGTTTAATCATGTTTTCCGGCTCGATTCCGGCTCTGGTGACCCCGTTTCGCGACGGAATGGTCGATGAGGCCGCTTTCCGCGCACTGGTGGACTGGCAAATCGCGGAAGGATCGAGCGCGCTCGTCCCCTGCGGCACGACCGGCGAGAGCGCGACCATGACGGTGGAGGAGCATAACCGGGTCATCGCCATCTGCGTCGATCAGGCAGCGGGCCGCGTGCCGGTGATCGCGGGTTGCGGGTCCAACGACACGCGCATCGCGCTCGACCATATGTATGCGGCGCAGGGCGCTGGCGCCAACGCTGCGCTGGTGGTCGCGCCTTATTATAACAAGCCCAATCAGGATGGCGTCTATCAGCATTTCGCCTATCTGGCCGAACGCTGCGACCTGCCGATCATCCTGTATAATGTGCCGAGCCGCACCATTACCGACATCGGCGTGCCGGTGATCCATCGCCTGTCCGAAGCCTATCAGACGATCGTCGGGATCAAGGACGCGACCGGGAATCTGGGGCGGGTCACCGCGCAACGGCTCGCCTGCCGCCCGGATTTCTGCCAGTTGTCGGGGAATGACGAAACTGCGCTGGGGTTCAACGCCATGGGTGGCAAAGGGTGCATTTCCGTCACCGCCAACGTCGCGCCGCGTTTGTGCGCGGAGTTTCAGGCGGCGTGCGCGGCCCATGACTGGGATGGCGCATTGGCGTTGCAGGATCGTCTCTATCCCCTGCACGACGCTCTGTTCAGCGATTCTTCACCTGGCCCGGTCAAATATGCGCTCACCCGCATACGGCCCGACATGCCCGGCGATCTGCGTCTGCCGATCACCTGGCCATCGGAATCAAGCCGGGCGGCGGTGGAACGCGCGCTGGAAATTGCAGGCCTCGTGTAAAGTCGTGGCCGGTGGCCCATATGTCGTGGCCCCATATAGTGAAGTGAGTAGTTAGACTGTCATGGCCCGCCCCCGTACCGCCACTTTCGACAAGAAGAAGATCGTCGCCGAAAACCGGCGCGCGAAGTTCGATTATTTTATCGAGGACGTGTTCGAAGCAGGCATTGCCCTGCAAGGCACGGAGGTGAAGGCGTTGCGCGGTGGCGAGGGCAATATCGCCGAAAGCTATGCCGAGGTTAAGGGCACGCAGGTGTTCCTGGTGAACAGCAACATCCCCGAATATAGCCATGGCAACCGCGAGAATCACGAACCCAAACGTCCCCGCAAGCTGTTGCTGCATGAACGCGAAATCGAAAAGATGCACAGCGCCGTGTCGCGCAAGGGCATGACTCTGGTCCCGCTGATGATCTATTTCAACAGCCAAGGCCGGGCCAAGATCGAACTGGCGCTGGCCAAGGGAAAGCAGAACCACGACAAGCGCGACGTCATCAAGGATCGTGACTGGAAGCGCGATCAGCAGCGCATCATGAAGGCGCACGGGTAATGAGTCATGGCGAGCATCGCGGGCGTCTGGTCCGTTGGTGGCACGCCAATGCCCCGACGCGCGAATCGCTGGAAAATAGCCGTTGCCTTGCGCCCGTCGCGCATCGTGTGCTGGAACCGTCGCTATGGCGCTTTACGCGCCGTTCGGTGCCGCGTGGCGTGGCGCTGGGGCTGTTCGTTGGGATATTCCTGCTGATCCCCGGCATCCAGATTGCGGGGGCCGCTCTGCTGGCGCTGCCGTTTCGCGCGAACATCCCGGTCGCCGCCGCCATGACCTTTCTGTCCAATCCGGCCACCACGCCGCTCATATTGTGGGCGTCGGTTTATATCGGCAACTGGATGCTGGGGCGCAGCGCCGACGCGTCGGGCTTCATGGCGCTGGTCGATGGTCATGCGTCGATCGGTCAATGGACCGCCTGGCTGGTGTCCGAAGCCGCGCCCGCTATGCTGCTGGGCCTCGCGATCATATCCGTCGTGTCGGCGATCGTCGGCTATGTCATCGCCGACTGGTTCTGGCGGCATCGCATGGGCCGCAAATGGCAGGCGCGTAAATTGAGGATTGGCAAGATCCATGAAAGCAGCGCATTGGAGGAAGTCGCTCCGGTCTGACGGTCGGCGCGTCGGATTTCGGTGTTAATGCAGGGGGTAAGGGCCGGTCATGGCCGCGCGGGCAAATAGCACACAGGATGCCTGGGCGACGCAGCCCACGTCGCGGATCGCCCTGCCACTGTTGCTGGTCGCGGCTTTGGTGTCGGCGGGCCTGCTGATCCACGCGACTGGCAGCTGGCCACTGGCCGCCGGTTTCGCTGCCGCCACCCTGACGATCGCGGCCCTTATGTCATGGTTCCGGCGGCTCTATCCTGCGGAGGCGGTCGCTGGCGAAGCAGTGCCGGACTGGACCGTGGCCCGCGCCGCCGCCGACGCATCCAGCATGGCGATCGCCGTAACTGATCGCGGCGGGCGGCTGGTGTGCGCCAGCGACCTGTTCGGCGAATGGTTTGCAGGCTTTCCCACCCCGCCCGGCGTATCGGGCGATGCAGCTTTGACCGAAAGCCTGTCTGCCGCCGCCCGCGCCGCATGGCGCGATGGCGAAGCGCGGGTGGAGGGCGTGGCGCAGGGCGCGTTGCGGCTCGACATCGACATTGCGCGGACGGGTCGGTCGGAGGATTATCTGCTCTGGCGCTTCACCCCCGTCCGCCAGCCCAGCGCGCTGGACGACGTGCATCGCTTCCTGACTGGCGAAGCCGGGCGGCAGATGGGCGAAGCAGGCATCATGGCCGTCATGATCGGCGGGGAAGGGCGCATCCGCGCTGCCAATGGCGCGTTCCTGCTGCGCGCGGCCGGACGGATCGACGCGAACATCACCGGGCGCGACTTCGCCGCCCATATGCGCGTAGATGACAAGGGGCGACTGTTCCTGGCGCGGGAGGAGCAGGGCGGCCTGCCGCTGCGCCTGTTGCAGGTGCCGTTGAAGCGCGCGATCCAGCCCGTCGGCACGCTGAACGGCGCACAATCCAATGCGCAGGACGGCCCGATGCTGCTGCTGCTGATCGACGAACCGGCGGGCGGTGGTGGCACGTCCGCGCTGTCCTACATCGAAACCCTGCTCTCGCTGCTGCCTTTCGGCCTCGCCATGGCCGACCGCGACGGGCGCGTGCTGTTCGTCAACAATGCCTTTGCCCGTGTGGCTGGCATCAAATCCGGGGACAAGCCCAGCTATCCCGGCGATCTTGTGGTGCGCGAAGATCAGGCGGCGGTGGCCGACGCGGTGCGCCGCTTTGCCGTGGGGCCGCAAATGTCCGGCGACATCGCCGTGCGCATGCGCGACCAGCCCGACGAGCCGATCGCGCTCAGCCTGGCAGGCGTGCGCGGTCTGGGCGAGGCGGCGGTACTGCTGTCGCTCAAGGACAATAGCGAGGAATCCAAGCTCAAGCGGCAGGTGGCGCAGGCGACCAAGATGCAGGCGATCGGCCAGCTGGCGGGCGGCGTCGCGCATGATTTCAACAATATTTTGACCGCCATCATCGGCCATTGCGACCTGATGCTGATGCGCCATACGCCCGGCGACAGCGATTATGACGACATCCAGCAGGTCAAGTCGAACAGCAACCGCGCGGCCGGGCTGACGCGACAATTGCTCGCCTTCTCGCGCCAGCAGACGTTGCGTCCGCAAATCCTGCAATTGCCCGATATCGTTGCCGACGTGTCCAACCTGCTCAAACGCCTGCTGGGCGAAAATGTGAAGCTGGACGTCAGCCATGGGCGCAATCTGGGCGCAATTCGTGCCGACCCCGGCCAGCTGGAGCAGGTCATCGTCAACCTGGCGGTCAACGCCCGCGACGCCATGCCCGAAGGCGGCACCGTCAATATCCAGACCTATGGCGTCCCCGCGATCAAGGTGCGCGAAATGCGCCAGCAGATATTGCCGGTGGGCGACTATACCGCGCTGCGCGTGTCGGACACCGGCCTTGGCATCCCGCCCGACATATTGTCGAAAATCTTCGAACCCTTTTTCACGACCAAGGAATTGGGCAAGGGAACCGGACTTGGCCTGTCCACCGTCTATGGCATCGTCAAACAGTCGGGCGGCTATATCTTTGCCGAATCCGAATTGGGGCGCGGGGCCAGCTTTGTCATCTACCTGCCCGTCTATGCCGGGGCCGACGCGGCGCTTCCCGCGCCGGTCAAGGTGCCGGTCAAGCGTGCCGAGACATGGGGCACCGGCACGATCCTGCTGGTGGAGGATGAGGATATGGTCCGCGCCGTCGCCGAACGCGCGCTGGCGCGGCAGGGCTACACCGTGCTGACCGCCTCCGATGGGGAGCAGGGGCTGGAGGTGCTGGCCGGCGACGTTGCCATCGACCTGCTCATATCCGATGTCGTCATGCCCAATATGGACGGCCCCACCATGGTCGCCCATGCCCGGCGCGCGCACCCCGACCTGCCGGTGCTGTTCATGTCCGGCTATGCCGAGGAACAATTGCGCAAGTCGATCGACATCGCCAACGTCGCTTTCCTGCCAAAGCCCTTTTCCGTCAGCCAGTTGGCCGAAGCGGCACGCGACGCGCTGGCGACGCGGCCTGCTGCGGACTGACGCTTGCGCTCGATCAAGGCGATAGGGCTGGGCAAGCGGCGATCGATACGGTAGCGGATAAAGCGTGTAAAACAGAGGACCAGTGGGCATGCCCGAAGCCAAGAGTATTTTGATCGTCGAAGATGAAGCGATGATCGGCATGATGCTGGAAGATTATCTCGATGCGCTGGGCTACAGGCTGCATGCCGTGGCCGCCAGCGTGGACGAAGCCTGCGCCCATGCACGCGAAGGCGGGTTCGACGCGGCGCTGGTCGATTGCAATCTTCAGGGTGAGAAAAGCTGGCCTGTCGCAGACATATTGGCCGACAGGGGCGTGCCGTTCGTGTTCGCGACCGGCGGCATGGCTGACGATCTGCCTCCCACCCACGCGGCCCGCCCGACACTCGCCAAGCCCTTCACCATCGGCGCGGTCGAACGCGCGCTGGGAAAAATATTAAACGCGGAATAGGAAATTTCCGTTCCCCTCTTGTTCTGGTAGAACAAAGAGGATACATCATGCCCAAGACGCCGATGGATTCGGTGGCTCCGCTTGACAGGAGGTAGGCTGATGACCGCAATGCTCTCACTCATCGATTCCAAGAAGAACGGGACAATGGACAGACAGAAAGCATTGGACGCGGCGCTCGCGCAGATCGACCGCGCCTTCGGCAAGGGCAGCGCAATGAAGCTGGGCAGCCGGGAGAAGATCGAGATCGAAGCGATCTCGTCCGGTTCGCTGGGTCTCGACATCGCGCTCGGCATCGGCGGCCTGCCCAAGGGCCGGATTATCGAGATTTACGGGCCGGAAAGCTCGGGCAAGACCACGCTGGCGCTGCATGTCATCGCCGAATCGCAGAAGAATGGCGGCACTGCTGCTTTCGTGGACGCCGAACATGCGCTTGATCCGGGCTATGCCAAGAAGCTGGGAGTCAACATCGACGAACTGATCGTGTCGCAGCCTGATACGGGTGAGCAGGCGCTGGAAATCGTGGATACGCTGGTGCGGTCCAATGCGATCGACGTGCTGGTGATCGATTCGGTCGCAGCGCTGGTGCCGCGTGCGGAAATCGAGGGCGAGATGGGCGACAGCCATGTCGGTCTTCAGGCCCGTCTGATGAGCCAGGCGCTGCGTAAGCTGACCGGCTCCATCTCGCGCTCCAAGTGCATGGTGATTTTCATCAACCAGGTGCGCATGAAGATCGGCGTGATGTACGGTAACCCGGAAACCACGACCGGCGGCAATGCGCTCAAATTCTACGCTTCGGTCCGTCTCGACATTCGTCGCACTGGCCAGATCAAGGATCGCGACGATATCGTCGGCAATGCGACCCGCGTGAAAGTGGTGAAGAACAAGGTTGCGCCGCCCTTCAAGCAGGTCGAATTCGACATCATGTATGGCGAGGGTATCTCCAAGTTGGGCGAAATCCTCGATCTGGGTGTGAAGGCAGGTATCGTCGAGAAATCGGGCGCCTGGTTCTCCTATGACTCCGTCCGCATCGGTCAGGGTCGTGAGAACGCCAAGACATTTTTGAAAGCGCATCCCGAAATGGCGGATCGTCTGGAACAGGCGATCCGGGGCAAGACCGAAGTGGTTGCCGAAGCGCTGATGGCCGGACCCGAAGCGGAGGATGATGACGACTGAGACGCCAAACGCCCGCCCGGCCGGATCAGTCGGGCATGGCATGGTGTAAGGTTCGTCCGCCTTTCGCTTCACGCACCGAAAAGGCCCGCCGCGACACCGATCGCAGCGGGCCTTTTACCGTCCGGGCCGCGTCGATCTTTGGATTGGGGTGACTGCCTGATCCGGAGCAACAGGCGGTTAGTGGCGCGCGAAATAAACGATCATCTGGTGCGACTGCCCCATCGGGCCTCTTGTGCAGTGCCTGCGCGCCAGCAATGCTTGCCTGCAACGTCGACAGGATTCGGAAAAGTCTGTCGCGCGTCTCCCCATCCTTTTCCCATTGGAAAGACCCACCGCAATGCGCGTCGAGATCGAGGCGATACTGGACTATGACTTCCCCGAGCCAGCCGACGTCCTGTTGGCGGTGGAGGCGGCCGCGATGCCTGACCAGCGGATCGTGGCGCAATCGCATATCATCAACAACGCCGGGCCGCTGACGAACAAGCGCGGCGGCAGCGGTATCGGGCGACGCACCTGGACACGCACCGGGGTTGGCCGGATGGTCAGCACTTACCGTTCGACCGTCGATGTCGATCGCCCAACGGTCGATCTTTCTATGCTCCAAACCAGTCCGCTCCCCAGCCTGCCCGAAGAAGTGCTGCCCTTCATCTGGCCCAGCCGCTATTGCGAGGCCGACCGGTTCACCAGCTTCGTGGGCGGCCACTTCCCCGATCTGGAGGGCGGCGCGCTGGTGCAGGCACTGGTCGATTGGGTCCATGACAATCTGGCCTATGTATCGGGCAGTTCCGATGGTTCGACCACCGCCGCCGACACCTTCGTCGCGCAACAGGGTGTGTGCCGCGACTACGCCCATCTTACCGCCGCGCTGATCCGTTCGCGCGACATCCCGGCGCGTCTGGTATCGGTCTATGCCCTCGGCCTAGACCCGCCGGATTTCCATGCGGTGGTGGAGGTCTGGCTCGATGGTGCATGGCATCTGGTCGATGCGACCGGCCTTGCGCCCGTAGAAACCATGGTCCGCATCGCCGCAGGCCGCGACGCGACCGACATCGCCTTCATGACCATCTTCGGCGGCGGCATGATGAACGCCCAGTCGATCACGGTGCGGCAGGTCGAGGACTAACGGCAAGCATGTCACCATTGATCCCCATGCCACCGGCCGATGTGCTTGATCGGCCGGTTTGGCATGCACTTACGGGACGGCAGGCGGCGTTGGCGGAGGGCGATGAACATGGCCTGCGTTTCGCGCCGGAATATGGGCCGTTCGCCGCGTCTCGTCATCCCGCCGAAGGGCTGGCCACGCTCGTCTCCCTGCCTGATTGCAACGCATTATGGCTGATGGAAAAGCGGCAGCCGACACCACCCCCTGGCTGGACGATCGCTAAAAGCGCTGAGTGCGTTCAGATGATCGCGCGATCGGTTATCCCCGGCGGCCGGGATTGCGCGTTCTGCGATTTGGGCGATGACGATGCCGCCGCGATGCTGGCGCTTGCGACGCTGACCCAGCCTGGTCCCTTTGCCAGGCACACGCATCGTCTCGGCCATTTCATCGGCATCAAACATGATGGCAATCTTGTCGCGATGGCAGGCGAGCGGATGAAGCCCGGCGGCTATACGGAACTGAGCGGGGTATGTTGCCATCCCGATTATCGCGGCCGTGGCTATGCCGGATATCTCATGCGCGTCATCGCGTCACGAATGCTCGATCGCGGCGAGATTCCGTTTCTGCACTGCTACGCAACAAACAAGGGCGCGATCGCGCTTTATGAAAGTCTGGGTTTTGCCATTCATCAAAGCATCACTGCGATCATATTGATGCCTGTCTGAGGCACAGGCAAGCATCCATACGTCCACTCTACCCGTGCCGCACCCTCAATAATCCTTCGAATAGCGCAGGTTTGCCGACGACCCGGCGTTGGTGCCGGTCTTCGACAGGATGCTCAGCGTCTTGGACAGCGCGATCTCCAGTTGCGTAGCGGTGAAGCCGCGCGAATCGGTCAGCACTTCGACATAGATATTGTTCGAAATATGCTGCCCCACCGCAAGCGAAGTCCCGCGCCCGGTCGTATCGTCACCCCCGACGATGCCGATGCGGTCGATGCCCGACGCGCCCTGCAACTTGCCCATCGGGTTCAGCCCGCCGCTACCGCCGCGCAGGCCGTTAAGCGCCGCCGCCAGTTGCACCGCCTGCATCGGCGACAGGTTGGCGACATTGTCCCCGAACAGGATGCGTGAGAGGATCTCGTCCTGTGGCAGGGTGGGCGTGGAGATGAAGGCAATGTCGGGCTGTTGTGCCGACCCGCTCACCTGAATGCCTGCGGTCACGGTATCGACCCGCGTCGTCGCCCTGATCGCCAGCACCGGGTTCAGCATCGGCCCGTTAAATGTGATGACGCCCTGCTCCAGATCGAACTGCTTGCCTGAAAAGCTGTAGCGGCCCCGGATCGATTCCAGCTTGCCGATGACGCGCGGATTGGCGGTGGTGCCGGTCACGCGCATGTTGGTTTTCCATTCGGAATCCAATCCCATGCCGGTGACGTAAATTTCATTGTCCGCCCGCACGCGAATGTCGAGTTTCCAGTCGGCTGGCTTGGCCGCCGTCTGCCGCGCGGCGATCCGCTGGGCGAGGGGATCGGTGCCGTCACTCTTGCGCCGGACGCCCTGCAACTGCCGGATTTCCGTGCCGCCCTGCCAGGCGAAGCGATAGCGGGTTTCGGGCAGCGACAGGTCGCCCTTGATAAGCCCGCCATTGGCCTTGTCATTGGTAATGGCCATTGTCCCGCTCACGACGCTGGTGATGTCCTCGCTCCGGGCCAGACGCGCGCGGTCCATCTTGACCGCGATGTTCATGGGGAAGCCGCTGTCGGCGGCCAGGCCGACTGTGCCGGACGCCTGTACAGTGCCGTCGCCCGCGCGCCCGGAAAAGTCGCGAATGTCGAGCCGATCGTTGGTGAAACGGCCATCCAGCTTCATCTGCGTGACGCGGGTGCCGAATGTTTCATTGTTATAGGTCAGCGCATTGGCGCGCGCGATTCCGTTGACGCGTGGATGGGCCAGCCGTCCGCTAAAATCAGCCGCCAGCGCCAGTCCGCCGCTCAACTGCTGATCGGCCAGTCCCGCGAAGGAAAAGAGCACGTCGGCTGGCCCGGCATAGCGGATGCCACCGCCCAGCGGCGCATTCTGCAACTGCTCGGCCCAACTCGCGCCCGATCCGGGTGGCGCAAGCGTGGCGACGAAGCGGCCCAGCGTCGCATTGCCCCGACGGATAAGCCCGCGCATGTCGCCGCCCGCGCTCGACAATTTGCCCTCCATGCTCATCGACACGGGATCGGATACCGCAGTCAGGCTTGACCGGCGGAAATCGGTGATGGCCAGACGCGTGGAGGCGGTGGGGAAGCCGCTGCCCTTTTGCGCATAGTCCAGCGACCCGGTCGCCTTGCCGCCGATGCCCAGACCCGGCGAAGCGAGATTGACGATGGCGAGATCGAAATCCTTGAACCGCGCCTGCATCGCGGTCGTGTCGCCAAAGCGCCCGGCCAGATCGACCTTGCCCTGTGGCAGCACCAGCGTAGCCGGTTCCAGCCGATATCCGGCCGGTTCGGTGCGGATGATCGCCGGGTTGGCGAGGCGGAAGGGGATGTTGCCTGCCTTCCCCTGCAAAGCCACGGCGTAGAGATTGGGGCGCAGCGCGGCGTTGGCGGCGATGGAGAAGGGCACGCCGCTCGACCCGTCGGCCACCAGTTGCGCCTTGCCACGACCGCCCTGATAATCGACCTTGGCGCGCGCCGTGCGCACCACATAGTCGCCATAGGCAGCGTTTGCGATCTGCGCGTCGGCGACGATACGCGGCTGGTCGGTCATGACCATGTTCGCCTTCACGATCGCACGACCGATGACGATGTCGGCGTCTCCGGGCAGCTTGGCATTGCTGGCCGTGGCGTTGAGGTCCACGCCCTGCGCTTTGCCCACGGCCGCCAGCCGTACAGCGCCATTGATGCCTGATCCGTTGAGGCTGAGCTGTCCGGTGAACGGCCCCGCCACGCTTTGTTGCACGGTGCCTGCCATATCGACACCGGCAAAGCGAGCGCGCGTAACGTCGATCGTCAACGGACCCTTGGCCGACCGGATCAGGATATTGGCGAAGAAGGGACCATAGGGCGACCCACCCGTCGTTTCGAGCCGATAGCCCGCCGCCTCGCCATTCAGCCTGGCGACGACATCGGTCAGTTGCACGCCGACATTGGGCCGCGCCGCGCGCAGCACCGCCTGGGGCCGTTCCATCGTGCCACGCACGGTCAGCGCCAGCGGGCCATATTGTCTGGAGGATGCGCGCGCATCGAACGCGACCTGGCCGTTGGTGTCGTAACTGCCCGATCCGCTATGGATGGTGAAATTGGGCGCCGCGCCTTTCAACCCGTCGAGCGTGAACCTGCCCTGCGGCGTCATGCCGATCCGCCCGCTGGCGATGGCGTTGCCGCCCAGGAAGTCGCGCACCGACGCATTTTCCCAGCGCGCGGTTTTCACCCCGAACCGGCCCGACAGGCCAAAGCCGCCCTTGGGTCCGGGCACCAGCTTCACGTCGGTGTTCAGGTTGACGATGCCGACGCCATCGATCTTATAATCATTGACCCGACCTTTCAGCGCTCCGCGATACAGGGCATTGTCGAGGTCGGCCAAAACGATGGCGGTCGCGTCGATCCGGTCACTGTCGATCTTGAGATTGTCGCTGATGAGCTTCCCGCCGGCATAAGCGAAGTCGCCCTTCACTTTCAGATTCTGGAGCAGTCCGCCCGCTGCGGCATTGAGACCCGTCACGCGGGTCGCGGTGGCGCTGACGGGAATGCGGATACGATCGGCGTCGATCACCGCGCGCCCGCTGGCTTTCAGATTTTCGATACCCGTCGCGTCGAATGCGATCGCTTTGGCCGTGATGTCATAGTCGATGAACGGCGTCGCCATCGGCCCGTCGAGGATGATGGAAGCGCGCACGTCCCGCCCGCGCACCTTTTCCATGATCGCGCCGGGCGTCAGCAGCGCGGCGTTGATACGCAATGCGCTGAACCGGCTGGTGCCCAGATCGACCAGACCCTGCGCATCGGCGGACAGGGCAGGGGAGCGCAACGTCCCCTTGATATTGACGCGCCGTTCGTTGAGGCCCGCGAACAGGTCCACGTCCAGTTGCGGCGCCGTCAGGCGATCGACCGTGCCAGCCAGCACCAGTCCGGGGCGCACCGGCCCCCTGGCGGTGAAATTGCCGTCACGCGCGGCCAAGGCGATGTTCGCCAGCTCGCCCTTGGGCGACGTTGCGACGATGCGTCCGTCCCACGCCTGCCACGTCCCCTTGCCATCCAGCGTCGCGGTCATGCCGTCGGTCAGGCCCGACATGGCGGCAATGACGCCACCCTTGGGCGCGGTCAGCGTCCCCTTCATCGACAGGCGGTTTTGCGACGGCACTGCGTCCAGACTGGCTTGCAACCGGTCGCCGCTGTCCACGATGGCGTCGGCGGACAGGATGGCGCGGCCATCGGCGATGTGGGTCACGCCGTCGATGGCGATCTCGCGCTTCTGCCCGATCACCGGCTTGGCCAGCACGAATTTGCCGATCTTCAGCCGATCGACGTCGATGTCGAGGTCGGGCAGGATCGGGGCATTGGGATCGGTCGGGGTCTGGTTGAACTGCGGACTGCGCGCCAGCACGACCAGCGGTGTTTCCAGCAGGCTGACGGCGATATGCTTGTTGATATATTGGAACGGCTTCCACACGACATGGACGCGCGGCGACACCGCAAACACGCCCTTGGGATCGCGCAGGATCAGGTCGTGGATCGTCATGTCGCTATAGATCGACCCGTCGATCCGCCCGACCTCTATCCCCATGCCGGATTCCAGTTGCAGTGCGGCGATCTGCTTGATGAGGAATTTTTTCCCCGGCTGGGTGTTGAGGCCCAGCAGCAGCCCGCCCGCCAGCACCAGCAATGCGACGATCAGGCCGACGACGCCGATCGCGACCTTTTGCCACATCGGGCGCTTGTCGCCGACTACGACAGTCTCGCCATCGAAAGGAAGGGCGTCGTCCTGCGCCATCAAAATGCCTGCCCTATGCCGATGTAGAGGGCGAATTTGGATTCGCCCGGTTGCCGGTTGATCGGCATGGCGATGTCCGCGCGGAATGGCCCGAAATTGGTGTAGAACCGCCCGCCAAGCCCCACGCCATAACGCATGTCGGAAAATTGCGGGATCGAACTGTTATAGACCTGCCCGGCATCCACAAATGCGACCACGCCATAATCGCCAAAGCGATAGCGGGTTTCGACCGCGAATTCATTGACCGACCGGCCGCCGATCGGGTCTGCGTTCACGTCCTTTGGTCCCAGTTCCTGATAGCCATAGCCGCGCACGGACCCGCCACCCCCGGCATAGATGCGCCGTGATGGCGGCAGATTGTCGCGCGACGTGCCGCTGATCGTGCCAAGCCGCGTGCGCCCGGCGATGACCAGTGCGTCGGATATGGGGAAATAGCCGGTCAGGTCGAACGTACTGCGCACATAGGGCGACACATTGCCCTGCAACGATGCTTCGGGCGACACGCGCAAATTGGCGCGGAAGCCCTTCGTGGGATTGAGCAGGTCGTTGGACCGGTCATAGCCCACCTGCACTGGCAGCGCGCCGATGAAATAGGTCCGGCGATCCTGCGCCCCGGTCGCCGCGTCCACCGTCGTCTGTTCGTTCGACAACAGGATTTCCGCGCCATAGGTATAGGTCCAGCGTTTCTGGAAGATCGGCGTGGACTGGCGCGCCCAACTCATGTTCAGGCCTGCGGTAAACGCTTCATAGGCGGCGTAATTCTGGTGATTGATCGACGCGCCTGCCTGAAACGTCTTGTCGCGCCTGCCCGCGTTCGACCGGCGGAACGTGCCCGACACGCCCTGTTCCTGCGTGCCCGCGATCACGCTGCCGATCAGCGCGCCTTCGGGCGGAAACAGATTGCGATGGGTCCATGTCGCTTCCGCGCGAAAGCCCTGACCCGTACCATAACCGGCCTCACCCGCCAGCGTGCGTGGCGGCCCGGCTTCCTGATCGACGTGCAGATCGACATATTCGGTCCCGTCCGGTCCCGGCTCGCCAGTCTTCACCGGATCGACCGATACGCTGGAAAACAGCCCCGTCGCCACCAGCGCCTTGCGCAGGTCATCCACCTTGCGGCTGTCATAGACCTGTCCCGGCTTGTAGCGGCGGATCACTTCCATATGATCCGCGCCGAACGCCTGATTGTCGCCGCTGGTGGTGATCTTGCGAAACGTGCCGCGCGGCCCGGTATCGACCGGCAGCGTATAGTCGCCCGTCACCGTTTTGGCATCGAGCAATATGTCGCGGTCGCCGATCTTGGCAAAGGCATAGCCCTGTTCGGGCAGGCGCAGTGCGACATTCGCCTCCGCCCCCTCGACCAGTGTCGCGACGATCGGATCGCCCGTCTTGAGCGGCAGGCTGTTGCGTGCCAGGTCTGGCGGCACGGTCGGACCTGCATTTACGATAATCTGTGCCAGCGTATAACGCTTGCCCGGCGTTACCGACACCACGGCTTTCAACGTGCCATCGCCATTCTGGTCGAGCGAGGCGAGCGCGGTCGCATCATAATAGCCCTGCGAATAGAAAAGCCGCACGGCCAGCTTCTCATCCTCGTTCGCGCGAGCCTGCACCATGGCGGCGGTCTCCGCCTTGCCCTTACCCTTGATGAGCGCGGATTCGGCGCGGAACTCGTCTTCCAGCTCGGTCTTGCCGAACCCGTCGATGCTGGTGGCATAGCGGATGTCGGGCTGCTTGGTCTCTGGCGTATCGTCGTCGGCGACGTTGGCAGGCACGGTCACGCTGTCCAGCGCGGGCAGCGGCTGGGCCAGTTCCCGCTCCTGCGCCGGTTCGGTGGCCGGGGGCAATTCCGTCGTCGTGCCGGTTTGCGGCATTTGCTGGTCGATCCAGCTATCGATCGAGGGCAGCGGGGCGGAAGCGGCGGAGGATTGCGGTGTAGCGCCCTCGACCTTGGGCAGGCGCGCTTCGAACTGATCGTCTGGCACGATCGGCTCTTCGCTGGCCGAAGCATCAGAGGGAAGGGCAGGATTGGATGGCGGCGTTGCAGTTTGCGCCATCAGTGGCAGGGGGGATGTTGCAGCGAGGATCAGACCCAGCATGTGCCGCACATGATGCGCCTGTCTTCTACTCATAATGCTGCCATGCCCCTTTACGACGCCAGCCACCACCATGCCCGACAAAGTTTCCATACGCCCAAACAGTTGCATCGGTTCCCGCCGGGGGACAATAAGCTGTGACGGCATGACGCTTTCTTCCGCTCGCGCCCCGCTCTAAAGCGACACCATGACATTTGCACTCGACGTTGCCCGCTCCATCACCGGCCAGCCATGGAAATGGCGCGGACAGGGGGCGGACGCCCGCGAACCGGGCTACATGCCCGACGATCTGGTGACGCAATTGCTGATGGCGCGCGGTTGCACGCGCGACGCGGTGGAGGCGCATCGCAACCCCACCATCCGCGCCTTCATGCCCGACCCCAGCCTGTTTCGCGACATGGACGTTGCCGCCGAACGCCTCGCCGATGCCGTGGAGCGCCAGGAAGATGTGCGCATATTCGGCGATTATGACGTGGATGGCGCGACCAGCGCCGCGCTGCTCATACGCCTGCTGCGCGATCTGGGCCTGACTGCCCGCCCCTATATCCCCGATCGGTTGATGGAGGGCTATGGCCCGTCGGGCGAAGCACTGGTGCGGCTGGCGGGGGAGGGAGCCAGCCTGATCGTCACCGTCGATTGCGGGGCGCAGGCGTTCGACGCGCTCGACATGGCGGCGCGGGCGGGCGTCGATGTCGTGGTGGTCGATCATCATAAATGCTCCGCCGCCCTGCCCACCGCACTCGCACTCGTAAACCCCAACCGGCTGGACGAGGGGGAAGAGGCCGCGACCCATGGCCATCTGGCGGCGGTCGGCGTCGCTTTCCTGCTGGGCGCGGCGCTGGTGCGGGTGTTGCGCGGGCGTGGCTGGTTTGCAAGCCGCGCCGTGCCTGATCTCATGGCCCTGCTCGACATCGTGGCGCTGGGCACCGTGGCCGACGTGGCGCAACTGCGCGGCCTCAACCGCGCCTTCGTGGCGCAGGGGCTGAAGGTGATGGCGAAGCGCGCCAATATCGGCCTCGCCGCGCTGATCGACGGCAGCCGCCTGACGCGTGCGCCGCTGTGCCACGATCTGGGCTTCGCGCTTGGCCCGCGCATCAATGCTGGCGGGCGCGTGGGGCAGGCGGACCTGGGCGTGCGATTGCTGACGACGCAAGACCCGCTGGAGGCTGCCCAGATCGCCGCGCAACTGGAACAATATAATGAGGAACGGCGCGCGATCGAATCGAGCGTGCAGGAACAGGCGCAGGAACTGCTCGCGGCGCAGGGCAATCGCGCCGTCGCGGTGATCGCGCGGGCAGGCTGGCACCCCGGCGTCATCGGCATCGTAGCTGGCCGTATCAAGGAAGCGGCGGGCCGCCCGGCCATCGTCATCGCGCTGGACGAGGATGGCGTGGGCAAGGGGTCGGGCCGCTCCATCTCCGGCGTCGATCTGGGCGCGGCGGTGATGGCCGCCAAGGACAGCGGCCTGCTGATCGCGGGAGGGGGCCATGCGATGGCGGCCGGGCTGACCGTGGCGGCGGACAAGATCGACGCGCTGGCCGATTATCTGGACGAACGCCTGTCCGCCTCCGTCGCCCGCGCCCGCGACGACCGCGCCCTGCTGCTCGACGCGGTGCTGGCGCCATCGGGCGTGAACCCCGATTTCGTCGCCGCGATCGAGGCGGGCGGTCCCTATGGTGCTGGCTGGCCCGCGCCGCTGATCGCTGCCGGGCCGATGCGCGTGGTGAAGGCGGATGTGGTGGGCAACGGCCATCTGCGCGCGATCATGGCGGGCGCGGACGGGCGATCGATCAAGACCATCGCCTTTCGCAAGGCGGAGACGGACCTTGGGCAAGCAATATTGGCCGCGCCCCGCGATCGCCGCTTGTGGGTCGCGGGCCGGGTGAAGATCGACGATTGGGGCAACCGCCCCGCCGCCGAACTGCATCTGGAGGATGCGGCCTGGATCGATTGAGCCAGCTTGTATTTCTGTGACGCAAAAAGGGGTTGACCGGGGGCAAGTCGCCTCCTAATGCCGCCTTCGCTTCGCAGCGCCGCCTGGTCGGCCTCAGCATGTGGTCCCATCGTCTAACGGTTAGGACACTGCCCTTTCACGGCAGCGATACGGGTTCGAATCCCGTTGGGATCACCACTTACGGCTTTGCATCGATACGTGCGGCCGTGGCGCTGACACTTGCGCATTTATGCTTTTTCTCCGGTTAGTCATTCATTGCACATGGTTGACCTTCGCATATTTCCATGTGCAACATCATTGTCATGAAAAAAGCCGAGGGTGCATTATTGACCATTAGCGAGCTGGCGGGCGAGCTTGGTCTGCCCCAGCATATCCTGCGCTATTGGGAAACGCGTTTCCCCCAACTGCGCCCGCTGCAACGGTCGGGCAATCGCCGCTATTACCGGCCTGACGATGTTGCGCTGGCCCATCGCATCAACGCGCTGCTCAATGTGGAAGGCTTCACGGTCAAGGGCGCGCAAAAGGCGCTGGGCGTGACCAGTGGCGCAGCCATCGACACTGGCCCGGCTGCGCAGGCCGAAACGTTGCTGCCCCGCCTCGAAAGCATTCGCGCCGATCTGGCCCGCGCGCTGGGTGCATGATCCGCTACAGCGGCCGCGCATAGATCAGGTCGCGGAACGGCACGTCCCCCACCATGAAGGTCAGCTCGCCGACATGCGCAAAGCCATGCCGCGCATAAAAACGGCGCGCGCGTTCATTGCGCGGATAGACCGCCAATAGCAGGCGCAGCGCCCCGCGCCGCCGCGCTTCGTCCAGCACCAGCGTCATCACCGTGTCGCCATGCCCGCCGCCCTGCCATCCATGCAGCAGATAGACGCGCTTGAGTTCGACATCGTGCGCCGGGTCGGTATCAATCGGCAGGTCGGGCGGCGTCAGGATCGCATAGCCGACCGGCGCGCCCAGCGGCGTCTCCCCGATCACCACCCATTGCGCCGGGTCGGACAGCGCGGCGTGATACCAGTCCTCATGATGCGCCTTGCGGATATGGGCAATCAGTGCCGACCCCGGATGATCGGACGCGAAACTGGTCAGAAATGTCGCCGCGCCCAGAATGGATAGCGCGGGCGCATCCTCCACCGTGGCGCGCCGCCATATGATCGGCGTCATCGCTCCGCCTCGTTCAGCGCGTTTCCGGCCCCAGCGCAGGGTCCAGATCGCGTGGCCGGGTGAAGCTGGCCAGCATCGCGATATTTTCCTTCGCCGCGCGCCAGCTATTGATCGGCAGGTCCAGCACGGCGATGCTCGCGGTCGGAAACTTTGCCTCCACATCCTCGCGTGACTGGCTTGCGCCATCGTCAGGCACGAAGTCGAGGATCAATTCCTCCAGCCCCGGATTATGCCCCGCCAGCAGCACGCTGTTCACACTGTCGGGCAAATCGCGCACGACATCGAACAAAGTGGCGGAGGAGGCCAGATAGATGCGCCGGTCCCAATGCGCGTCCAGCACCTGACCAAAGCCCTGAAAAAACGTCTCCAGCGTTTCGACCACGCGCACGGCGGGCGATGCGACCAGCATGTCGAACTGCATTTTCCGCGACTTGGCGAACTGCCCCATCAACATCGCCGCCTTTTCGCCACGGCGGTTGAGCGGCCGGTCGAAATCGCGGGACACCGGATCGTCCCAGTCCGACTTGGCATGGCGCAACAGGGTCAGCCGCTTCATTATCACTCCTGATCGGGCAAGCCGGATTCGACCCCCTGATGCCCCAAAGCGGCTGGCGCGCCAAGCGGTTCGCCCAACATTTCGTCGCGAACAGGCGCACTGACGGCGATGATCGCCTCGTCCAGCGTCACGCGGCGGATCGGCGTGCCGGGGGGAAAGGCGCTCAGCAGGCGGCTGGGCATCGCGGCGGACAGGATGACGAAACTGCCCCTGTCCTCCGCCCGCCGGATCAGCCGCCCGAACGCCTGCGCCAGCCGCGCGCGAATCAGTCGGTCGTCATAGGCATTGCCGCCGCCCCGCTGTTTACTGGCGGCCAAGCGCCGGGCGGCATGCAGCACCGTGGGCTTCGACCATGGCACCCCCTCCATCACCACCAGCCGCAGCGAATGGCCCGGCACATCCACGCCGTCCCGCAAGGCGTCGGTTCCCAGCAGCGAAGCGCGCGGATCATCACGAAAAATATCGACCAGCGTGCCGGTGTCGATCGGGTCGACATGCTGCGCGTAAAGCGGCAACCCTGCGCGCGCCAGCCGATCAGCAATACGCGCATGGACCGCGCGCAGCCGCCGGATCGCAGTGAACAGCCCCAATGTCCCACCGCCCGACGCCTCGATCAACCGGCCATAGGCGCCTGACAGCGCCGCAATATCGCCCCGCTTGATGTCAGTGACGATCAGCACCTGCGCGCGCGCCGCATAATCGAACGGGCTGGCCGCCTCGAACCGCGCGGCCCCCTGCGGCAAATGGCTCGCGCCGCTGCGGCTTTCGGCATTGCTCCATTCGCCGCCGCCTTTCAGCGTTGCGGAGGTGACGATCACCCCCTGCGCGGGTTTCAACACCGCTTCGGCCAGCGGACGGCTGGGGTCCAGCCAATGGCGGTGGATGCCGATGTCATATTCGCGCCCCTCGATCCGGTCGAGCGTCATCCAGTCGACATAGTCGGGGTCCGCCGGACCGCCGATCCGCGCCAGCAGCGCCAGCCATGCCGCGATCAGATCGCGCCGCCAGCCTAGCGACGCCACCGCCCCCTCGATCCGGGCCCGCGCCGCGCCGTCCAGCCAGTCGGGCGCATCCTCGATCACCGCTTCCAGCCTGCGCGACAGGCGGGTGAGCGGCCGCAGCAGCGCGTCGAGCGCAAGCGCCGCTTCCTGCGCTGCCTCCACCAGTGGCCCGTCCGGTTCGGCCAGCTCGGTTTCCAGCCCATAGCCCGCATCCGCTTCGCCCGCGTCGGCGGCACGCGCATAGACGGTGCCGCGCACGGCGGCGAGCAGCGCTTCCAGCGGTCCGAACGGCTCACCCGCCACCACCCGCTTCAACCACTCGTCGGCGGGAAGCGCCAGCGCAGCTTCGGCAGCGGCGCGGATCGCTTCGCCGCCTTCCTCGTCATAGCTGGCCAGATCCGACAGGCGCGCCGCGAGTCCCCGCCTGCGCCCGCGCGACCCGCCCTCCGGTCCCATGATCCACCGACGCAGCTCGATCGTCTCCTGCCCCGACAGCGCGACGGAGAATGTCGAATCGGCCGCATCGAACAGATGATGCCCTTCATCGAAGATGATGCGTTGCGGCCGCTGTCCGGTTTCACGTCCGCGCGCCGCATTGATCATCACCAGCGCATGATTGGCGATGACGATGTCGGCGTCGGCGGACGCGCGCGCCGACCGTTCGATGAAGCATTTGCGGTAATGTGGGCATCCGGCATAGATGCACTCGCCCCGCCGGTCGGTCAGTGCCGTCGATCCGTTGCGCCGGAACAGCGTGGGCAGCCATCCGGGCAGGTCGCCGCCCACCATGTCGCCATCCTTGCTGAACGCGGCCCAGCGCGCGACCAGTTGCGCCAATATCGCCGCCCGCCCGGTAAAGCCGCCCTGCAACGCATCTTCCAGATTGAGCAGGCACAGGTAATTTTCCCGCCCCTTGCGCACCACCACCCGCTTGGCCGCGACCGCCGCATCGGGGAACAGCCGCAGCGATTCGCGATCAAGCTGCCGTTGCAGCGCCTTGGTATAGGTTGATACCCACACCGTCCCCTGCGCTTCCTTTGCCCAAAGCGAGGCCGGGGCCAGATAACCCAGCGTCTTGCCAATGCCCGTGCCCGCTTCGGCCAGCAGCATATTGGGCTGGTCGCGATGCGCCCGTGGACGAAAAGCAACGATGGCGGCGGTGGCATAGGCGCGCTGGCCGGGGCGTGGTTCCGCCCCTTGCCCCGTCAGCATGTCCAGCCGTTCCAGCACCTGCGCATCGTTCAGCGACACCGTGCGCGGGGCGGGGCGGGGCTGCGTCTCTTCCCATTCGGGCAATTTGGAAAACAGCCATCGTTCCGCTTCGGCCGGGCGCGCGATCCGTTGCGCCACCAATGGCGCCCATGCCCAGCGCAGCCGGTGCAGCCCCTGCGCGGCGGTCCATCCGCCCTCCCGTTCGGCCCAGTCGGATGACGCTAATCGATCGAGCATCGCCTGCGTCGCCGTCTGAAGCAGGCGCGGAATCTCCCCCTCGCTCGTCGGCGCAGGCAGGCCCAGCGCGGCGGCCAGCCCTTTGGGTGTAGGCACCAGAAACCGGGCCGGGTGGATGAAGGCCCAAAATTCCAGCAGGTCCAGGCCATTGAGATCGGGATAGCCAAGTCTTTGGCCAGTCAACGGCGCATTGAGCAGCAGAACCGGCGTTTCCGCCGCCCGCGCAATCGCGCGACCCTTGGCCACTTCGCGTGTCTGCCCCTCATCGGACAGCCAGATCCCGCCATGGCTGGCGTGCAGGGCAGGCAGGGAAGCGGGGTCGATCACCCGTCGGCTTTAAGCGAACGGGAACAAAAGGAAAACCTGTTTCAGCCAGTCCGACGGCCGAAACCGCCACCGCCGAAACTACCACCGCCAAAACCGCTGCCACCCGCCATCGCTTGCGCGGGGCGCACGCGGGGTTGGAAGGGGGCGGGCGCCCGCAACGCAGCACGGGCCTGTTCCAGCTTGTCGAACAACGGGCCGTCGGTCATCTCATAGGGAAAGCGGATGCCCATCCGATCCTCTTCGGACCAGCGCACCGTGCCGAACGTGACATGACCGTCCAGATCGATCTGACACTGCGACCCTGCGGGCAGGGTGCAACCGACCACCTGCGCGCCGCCCTCGCTCAAATCCACGATCGCGCCTTCCAGGCAGTCCAGTACCGTCGTGATGACGATGGGTATGTCGACGATGATGCGTTCGCGGTTGCGCAAGACGTGCATGGAGCCTCCTGAACAGCGATTATCCACTTATAGGGTTAATCTACTCTAAATGCGCGAGCGATTCACAGGGTTGTTTCGCCATCAACCCAGTTTCTTTTCACCCTGTCCGAGGCTAGGGGCTTTTGCATGATCCTGTCCGACACCCTCCGCACCGCCGCCCTCGCGTCCAAAGCCTGGCCTTATGAGGAAGCCCGCAAGCTGTTGAAGCGCTATCCCAACGGCGCGGGCGACAAAGGGCATATCCTGTTTGAAACCGGCTATGGTCCATCAGGGCTGCCGCATATCGGCACGTTCAACGAAGTGCTGCGCACGACGATGGTGCGCAACGCCTTTCATGCCTTGTCGGACATTCCCACGCGGCTGGTGGCGTTCAGCGACGATATGGATGGCCTGCGCAAGGTGCCCGATAACGTCCCCAATCAGGCGATGTTGACGCAGCATCTGGGCAAGCCGCTGACGCAGGTGCCCGACCCGTTCGAAAAGTTCGAAAGTTTCGCCCATCATAACAATGCGATGCTGCGCGAATTTCTCGACCGCTTCGGCTTCGACTATGAATTTGTGTCCGCGACGCAGGAATATCGTGCGGGCGTGTTCGACGACGCCCTGCGTCAGGTGCTGCGGCGCTATTCCGCGATCATGGACATCATGCTGCCGACCCTGCGCAAGGAACGGCAGGCAACCTATTCGCCCGTCCTGCCGATCAGCGCGAAGAGCGGCATCGTTCTTCAGGTGCCGATCGAGGTGATTGACGCAGAAGCCGGAATCGTCCGCTATGAAGATGAGGGCGAGATGGTCGAACACTCGATTCTGTCGGGCGCGGCCAAGCTGCAATGGAAGGTCGACTGGGCGATGCGCTGGTATGCGCTGGGCGTCGATTATGAAATGGCGGGCAAGGATCTGATCGATTCGGTCACGCAAAGCTCGAAAATCTGCCGCGCTCTGGGTGGCCGCCCGCCCGAAGGCTTTAATTATGAGATGTTCCTCGACGAAAAGGGCGAGAAAATCTCCAAATCCAAGGGCAATGGTCTCAGCCTCGAACAATGGCTGACCTATGGGCCGCAGGAAAGCCTGTCCTTCTACGCCTATCGCGAACCCAAAAAGGCCAAGCAACTGCACATGGGCGTCATCCCGCGCGCGGTGGACGATTATTGGCAGTTCCGCGTCAACTACCCGACGCAGGCGATTGAGCAGCAATTGGGCAACCCGGTCCACCACGTCCATGACGGCAAGCTGCCCGAAGGCAAGCTGCCGGTGACGTTTAGCCTGCTGCTCAATCTGGTCGGCGTGATGGGCGAAGCGACGCGCGAACAGGTCTGGGGCTATCTGGCCAACTATGTCCCGGACGCATCGGCGCAGACCTATCCCGAACTCGACGCGCTGATCGGCTATGCCATGGCCTATCATCGCGATTTCGTCGCGCCGACGCTCCAA
Organism: Sphingobium sp.; assembly: GCF_049304695.1. Taxonomy (GTDB): domain Bacteria; phylum Pseudomonadota; class Alphaproteobacteria; order Sphingomonadales; family Sphingomonadaceae; genus Sphingobium. Next base: position 68,627 of record NZ_JBAQOK010000072.1, on the reverse strand, counting down.
CGCCGTGCGCCCACGGAAAATGAGGCTGCGGCCCTGCGCCAGCTCGACGCCCAACTCGCCGCACTCCCCGCCGATCCCACGGCGGAGGATATCCAGAATATCGTCTATGCCATCGGCAAGGATGACGCGTTCGGCTTTGCCGAACTGCGCGACTGGTTCAAGGCCTTGTACCAGACGCTGCTGGGCGCGGATCAGGGGCCACGCATGGGCAGCTTCATCGCCCTCTACGGCGTCGCCAACAGCCGTAAATTGATCGCGCAGGCACTCGCCGCCTAGGCGCGCAACTTGGCGCCGGAACCATCGTCCCGGCAGGGCGTTTGCCGCTTCAGTCCACCCCCCTTTCGGACTGATGGCGCGCCTAGCGTGCGCTATCGGCCGCGTCCGTCCGGCAACGGGCGGCGCGGCCAATCGGGGGCATTATAGGAACGGCCCCGGATCATTTCCGGGGCCGTTCTTGTATCTTACCAGAAGAAGCTGCGATGCACCTGCATCACGCGACCGGTACGGACATTGACCAGCATCACGTCGTTATAGTGGCGTACCCAGCGCTGGTTCGCGCCCACGGCGGGCAGGCGATAGCGGTAGGGGTCGTTGATATAGTAACGCGATCCATAATAGGCCGGGCGAAGTTGCGCCCCGACATTCCACTGGCTGTAACGGAATGGCGCGCGCCAGTTGCCGCCGCGATACACGTCGCGATGGTTCCGGCGATAATCGCGCCAGTCCTCCCGCGCTTCCTGACGGGCATCGCGCACATCGCGTCGTTGCTCGCGCACGTCGCGGCGGTCGCCATGACGCTGCGCCTGACGCAGGTCGCGCTGTTCTTGGCGCAGGTTGCGTTCGCTACGGCGCGCTTCGCCATAGGATTGAGCGGATGCGACGCTCGGCGCGACGGTGGCGGCCAACAGGCCCAGAATGATCAGCTTACGCATGGTTATATCTCCCATATTGTGGCGAAGAAAACCCGGTCGTCGTCGACTGGTTCCTCTTATGCCGTGCCACAGGATATGCGCCTATGTGCCTGAACGGATCGAAAATGCGACTGTCAGTTTTCAGTCATTTATGTCGCAAAGTGTATCAGCAGTCGCGACAACTCAGGTGGTCCAAGGCCGCTCGCGAAACCATTTGGTCACGACATATTTGGCGCCACGCTCGACCGGCCTTGCCGCGTGCAGGCTATTCTCATTGGGCGCGCCATCCCGGTCCAGATTGTTCCAGATCAGGATCATGCCCTCGACCGGCGGCACCATGAAGCCACAGTTGGGAAAATGCGTCTCGCCCCCGGCCTCGACCGGCGACAGATAGATCATCGCCGTCCATGTCCGCTGCCCCCCGGTCTTGCGCATCGCCTGCCAGTAATCGGCGGTCGGGGGGAAATAGTCGCAATGGACCTTATATTCCTGGCCCACCGTGTAACGCTGCCCCTGCAACGTCTCGCCATGGTCGGATGGCAGGCCAGTGAGCGCGCAGATGCGATCGCTCGCCAGCGCAACCGGCGGATCCCACGGCGTCAGGTTGCAGCTATGGCTGGTGCGATAGTCCGCATTCGCGCTCCCTGAAAACAGCGTCGAAGGCCGCGCGCCTGCATCGATCACCGCGCGCAGGTCCGCGCATTCTTCCGCGTTCAGGAAATCGGGCCGCCCGTAAATCTCAAACCCCGGCGCATCGCCGATCCGCTGCACCATCGGGTTGCGGTCCAGTCGCGCGCGCACCGCATCGCCAATCCGCGCACGGGCGGGGGAGGGCGCGCCGCCATCGTCATCATCGTCAGCCATCGACGCAGCCTTTGCCACAGCATCGCGCTCCATGAAAAGACCCCGGCGCGTTACCGCACCGGGGTCAGTGATTCCTGAAGGCCAGTTCAGGAAGGGCTGTTACCAAAAGAAGTCATGGATCACATCGACGACATATCCGTCGCGAATATCCACCAGCATCGCATCGTCATAATAGCGCACCCAGCGCAGCGTGCCGTAAGCGGGCGGCAGGCGATAGCTGGATGGATCGTTCAGCCAGTAGCTGTTGGAATAGAGCAATCGGTCCAGCACGATCCCAACCGAAAATTGCCGATAGCCGTAATTCCACCCACGCGGCGCTCGATAGTCGCCCAACCGGTAACGATCGCCATAACGGCTGCGATAGCTGTTCCAGTCATAGCGCCGGTCCTGCCGCCAGCCATTGTTCCACCGCTGCTGCGTGCTCCACCGGGTGCGATCGTCAAAGCGGCGACCGTTGTTCCAGTTGCCGCCATTGCGGTCCCGATCCCGATCCCAGTTGTTGCCAGCCGCCCAGCCGCCATTCACCGACCCGCGCCGATTGTCACGCCAATCGCCACGCTGGTCCGGGCGGCGGTCATTATCGGTCCAGCCTCGGCGATCGTCGCTGCGGCCCTGCTGTTGCGACCCCGGCTGCGGCCGGTTCATATCGGGCCGGTTCACATCGGCCCGCCCGCGATCATTTTCCCAGCGGCGGTCTGGCCGCTGTGGTCCTGGCTGGCCCGGCGCTCCGCGATCGTCGCTGCGTCCCTGCCAGCGCGGCGCATTACCGCCATCGCGCTGCACGGGCTGCGTCTGGGCTTGCTGCTGCGGCCTGTCGCCCCGCCACTGCCCGCCCCCGCGCTGCCCATCGACCCGCTGAACACCACCCCGCTGCGCGTCGCCGCGTTGACGGTCGCCGTCGCGCGCCGAACGCTCGGTGCGATCGCCCCGGCCATTTTCCATAGTCTGCGCATAGGCAGGGGCGATGCCGCCCAACATAGTCGCGCCCATCAACCCCGCCAGCATCATCGTCCTGAACATCGCCGTGACTTTCTTCGTAAATGGGGCCACCGCCCCGTGATATGGCTGTTTTGCATGGATGGCGATGTCGCGATGCTGAACTCGTCCGTCAGCAATCAGAAAGGAATATGACCGTATCGGTCGCGACTGACTGTTTCTGGTGCGCGACAGGCGGAAAATAATAGCGCATAAAGTTAATGCAGATCAGTGCAGCACCCTGGCCTGCCCGATAGGAACGACAGCGTGACGAAATCCCCCGGTGCCGGCCGCATCCGCCAAACCCTGCGCGATGCGACGATGGAAGATCATGACAGGGTAGATGCGCTGTTTTCGCCGCATGCTCTGGACGACAAGGGGGACTATCGCGCTTTCCTGATCGCCCATGCCCGTGCGCTGGGCGCGCTGGAGCCTGCCGCCCGGCCCGCAGCGCCCCGGCTGCCTCTGCTGGAACGCGATCTTGACGCGCTCGATACGCCCATGCCCGCGCCGATGGTACTGCCTGAAAACAATATGGAAAACGGCGGAGACGGCTATCGCTGGGGGCTGCTCTACGCACTCGAAGGATCACGGCTGGGCGGCGCGATGCTGGCCCGCCGGGTCGGCGCTGACCTGCCCAAATCCTATTTGTCGGCCACCCATGGCAAGGGAGACTGGATAGCCTTCCAGACCGCGATGGACGTCGCCGGGATGGAGGGCGGCGAAGGCTGGCTGGACGCCGCCGTGCAGGGTGCGCGCGCTGCCTTCGCCCTTTTTGCCGGCGCGGCACAGGCCGTAGTCCCGGCACGCGCCCATGGATGATCGGCACGATCAGGATGCGGCGGATTTCGCCGTCGATCTGACCAATTGCGATCGTGAACCGATCCATATTCCCGCGCTGATTCAGCCGTTCGGTTTCCTGATCGCGCTGACGGCTGACTGGCTGGTGTCGCGTGCATCGGCCAATTGCCCGGATATGCTTGGCGTCTCCGTCGATCGGATGCTCGGCCAGCCGATCAGCGCCTTCTTCACCAGCGACGCGATCCATACGCTGCGCAATCGCATCACGCTTCTACGCGGGGCTGATTCGGTCGAGCGCGTCTTTTCGCTCGCCCTGACCGAGGGCGGTCCCGCCTTCGACGTCGCCGTCCATTTTTCCGGCCAGCTTGTGGTGATAGAGGGCGAACCCGCCGCTCATGATGAGATTGAGGCGAGCAGCGCCGTCCGCTCCATGGTTTCCCGGCTGGCCCAGGTCGATGGCATGGCCGCCTTCCTGCGCGATGGCGCGCGGCAGGTGCGCGCGCTCACCGGCTTCGACCGGGTGATGGTCTATCGCTTTGCCGATGGCGGCGATGGCGAAGTCGTGGCCGAAGCGCTACGACCCGGCACCGACAGTTTCTTTGGCCTCCACTATCCCGCGTCCGACATACCGGCGCAGGCGCGCACCCTCTATCTGCGCAACATATTCCGCGTGATCGCCGACGTGAACGCGCAGCCGGTGCCGGTCGTCCCGACGCTCGATCCCGACGGCGTGGCGTTCGACATGTCGCTGTGCCTCACCCGCGCGGTGTCGCCGATCCATGTCGAATATCTGCGTAACATGGGCGTGGGCGCATCGCTCTCCATCTCGATCGTGGTGGAAGGCAGGCTGTGGGGTCTGTTCGCCTGCCACCATTATGCACCGCGCCTGCCGACCTTTGCGCAACGCAGCGCGGCGGAACTGTTCGGCCAGATCTTCTCGATGATGCTCGAAAGCCGTGAGCGCGCCGAAACCGCAGAATATGAAGGCAAAGCGCGGCTGGTGGCCGACCGCCTGATGTCCGCCGTGGCGCAGGATCATGAACTGCTCACCAACGCGTCCTGGCTGGGCGACATTATTTTCGACACGATTCCCGCCGATGGCGTGGGCGTCTATATCGACGGGCGGATGAGCCTGTCGGGCCTGCACCCCACCGAACCGGCCTTCGCGTCGATCGTCACGATGATGAACCGCGTTGCCGCCAGTCAGGTTTATACGACCGACTGCCTGTCGCAGGTGCTGCCCGAAGCCGCCGCCTATGCCGACCGCGTGTCCGGCCTGCTCGCCATTCCGCTGTCACGCCGTCCGCGCGATTATGTCGTGCTGTTCCGCGCCGAACAGCTGCGCTCCGTGCGCTGGGCGGGCAAGCAGGACAAGACGATCGAACATGGTCCTAATGGCCCGCGTCTGTCCCCACGCAAAAGTTTCGAAGCCTGGTCGCAACTGGTCAAAGGCACTGCCCTTCCCTTTGCGCCCGCGCATCTGCGCGTCGCCGAAGCGCTGCGCACCGCCCTGCTCGAAGTGGTGCTGCGCATGTCCGATTCGGCGGATGTCGAGCGGCAAAAAGCGCATGAAAAGCAGGAACTGCTGATCGCCGAACTCAACCATCGTGTGCGCAACATATTGGCGCTGATCCGTGGCCTGCTGTCGCAGACGCGCGACAATGCGGGCAGCGTGGAGGATTTTATCGGCACGTTGGAAAGCCGCATCCATGCGCTCGCCCGCGCCCATGACCAGATTACCGCCGACCGCTGGTCGCCCGCACGGCTTTATGACCTGATAGAGGTAGAGGCGGGCGCCTATCTGGGCGAACAGTCGGAGCAGGTCCGCCTGACTGGTCCCAACGTCCTGCTGACGCCGGGCTGTTTTACCGTGATGGCGCTGGTCATTCATGAAATGCTGACCAACGCGGCCAAATATGGCGCGCTGTCGGACAGCGGCACCGTGTCGATCGACTGGCGCGTGGATGAGGATGGCAGCCTGCTGATCGACTGGACCGAAAGCGGCGGCCCCGCCGTCATCGCGCCCACGCGCCGTGGCTTCGGATCGACCGTGATCGAACGCTCCATCCCCTATGATCTGGGCGGCCATGCCGAAATCCATTACAGGCTGGCCGGGATAGAGGCGCATTTCTGCATCCCCTCCACCCATGTCGTATCCGTCCTGCCCGACCGCATCGGCACCGAGCGGGCGAAGGCGCCCGTCGCCGCGACCCCCGGCCTGCTCAAGGGGCGCAGCGTCCTGCTGGTCGAAGATAATATGATTATCGCCATGGATGGGGAGGACGCGCTGCGCGATCTGGGCGCTGACGTCATGACCGCCGCCAGCGTCGCCAGCGCCCGCGAAGCGATCGCGATTCGACCCGTCGATCTGGCCGTGCTGGACTTTAACCTCGGCAATGAAACCAGCCTGCCGATCGCTGACCTGCTGGTCGAACGCGGCATCCCCTTCCTCTTCGCCACCGGCTATGGCGACGGCCTGGAACTCCCGATCCGCTTCCGTGACATGGTGCTGGTGAAAAAACCCTATTCCGGCGCGACTTTGGCGCAGGCGCTGGAACCGATACTGGGTAACTGACCGGGCTTTGCCCCTATGTCAGTTACCCTCCGCATCGACGGTGAAGACCATCGGCTTCCCGCGCGATTCCGGTTCCCACCCCGCAAGCAAGGCCGACCGGATGCCGCGCGCGATGATCGCGTCGTTGATCTGGAGACGGCCACGCTGCAATCCTTTCAGCAAGCGCTTGGGCGGTGGAAACTCCAGCAGGGCCGCGCGCTGCGTATCCTTTTGCAGCAGGGCTATGGTCATTCCCTTCCACCCTTCCGCGTCGCTCCATTGCGGTTCGCGCCGCAATTCCCATTCATATGTGAGGCCGTCGACATCGACGCTATTGGCTGGATTATGAAGCATGACGCGGGCCATAGCATGGCTGGCCGATCAAACCATCCCTCCTGTGGGACCAATTGTTCGACCGCGTCCTGACGCTCGCCCGAAACGATCGGTTTCCGCCCTGTTCCTTGTCGCGCGGCAGGGGCGGGGCGATATGCGCATCATGACACAACCCACGCTCCTCATCCCCCATGGCGGCGGACCCTGCTTCTTCATGGACCCGACCGACCCGCAACATCCGCATAGCGACCCCATGTGGCATCCGATGCAGGCCTATCTCGCTGGCCTTATCGCGACCCTGCCCGAACGCCCGCGCGCCATCCTGCTGGTGTCGGGCCATTGGGAGGAGGTCGCCTTCACGGTCCACACTGGTGATCGGCCAAGCCTGTTGTTCGACTATCACGGCTTCCCCCCGCACACATACACCCTGCGCTGGGACGCCCCCGGCGCGCCCGATCTGGCCCATCGCGCCGCCGATCTGTTGGCCCAAGCCGGTTTCGCCACCGCGCAGGAGCAAACGCGGGGCTGGGACCATGGCGTGTTCATTCCCATGAAGGTCGCGCTGCCCGACGCCGACATCCCGCTCGCCCAACTCTCGCTGCGCCATGATCTCGACCCGCAGGCGCATATCGCCGCCGGGCGCGCGCTCGCCCCGCTGCGTGACGAAGGCATATTGATCGTCGGATCGGGCATGAGCTTCCACAATCTGCGCGTCCGTGGCGGGCAGGCCACCGCGCCATCACAGCTGTGGGACGCCGCGCTGACCGCCGCCGTAACAGACCCGGACCCAGCCAGCCGCGCCGCCCGCGTAGCCGACTGGGCCGATCTTCCCAACGCCCATTTCGCGCACCCACGCGAGGAGCATCTGCTTCCCCTGATGGTCGCGCTGGGGGCAGGGGGCGACGATCCGGCGGTTCGCGACTTCCACGGCATCGTCATGGGCTGGGCGGTGTCGGGCTACCGCTTCGGTTAACGCCGCAGCGCTGGCACCGTCCGCGCCGCATCCTCGGGCGTAATACCCGGCGGCGGCGCGGCAGCGACCTGTTCCTCGCCCCGCATGATCCGCCCAGCGCGCCTGATCGCCCCACGCAGCCGGGGATAGACGCCGCAACGGCAGATATTGGTGATCGCCGCGTCGATCTGCGCATCGTCGGGATCATTGGTCCGGCGCAGCAGCACCGATGCGGCCATGATGATACCGGGGATGCAATATCCGCATTGCGACACATTGTCGGCGGCGAATGCCTGTTGCAACGGGTGACCGCGATCAGGCGACAGCGCCTCGATCGTCGTGACGAAGCGCCCCTCCGTCTTGCCGATCGTCACCTGGCACGACCGAACCGCTTCGCCGTCGATGTCCACTGTACACGCGCCGCAATCGCCGGTGCCGCACCCATATTTGGTGCCGGTCAGGTTCGACGCATCGCGCAGCGCCCACAGCAGCGGCGTGTCCGGGTCCATGCGATATTGCACCGGGCGATCATTGACGGTGAAGCGGGTCATGCCTCCTCCGCTTCTGCCACGTCCGCCTTATGATACAGCACTTCGTTGCGGATATGGATCGTGCGCGACGCCAGCCGGATTTCCTGGATGAACGTGGCGAATGCCGCCGCCTGCAGCACCATCGTCACGATGAACAGCACCGCGATCGTATTGCCCAGATGCCCCCGGAACAGTTCCGCCGCAAACAGCAGGATCACCACCAGACAGATGGCGCAGCCCGACGCGACCGACAGAAAGATCGCGCTGTTGACCACGCTCATCCGCCGGTCGAGCATCCGTATTTCCGCGACCAGCCGGTCATGTTCCTTGCCGCGCGTTTCCAGCACGCCCTTTTCCACCACGCGCGCGCGATCGATCACCCGCGCCAGCCGACTGGCGCACAGGTTCAGGAACGCGCCGATCCCCGCCAGCATGAACACCGGCGCGACCGCCAGCTGGATGGTCTGCGCGATATGGGTGACTTGCGGCAACGGCAATATCCCCGCGATCCCCGTCATGCCCGCTTCCCCCGGTGGCGTTTCAGGCTGCGCCCTTGGCAGGCGTATTGACGCCCATAGATTGCAAATATTTCTTCACGTTTCTGGCCGCCTGTCGCAAGCGCTGCTCATTTTCGACCATGGCGATGCGCACATAGCCCTCACCATCCTCGCCATAGCCCACGCCCGGCGCGACCGCGACCTTGGCATGGGTCAGCAACTGCTTGGAAAATTCAAGGCTGCCCATCTCTTTGAGCGCAGGGGGCAACGGTGCCCAGGCGAACATCGACGCCTTGGGCGCAGGAATGTCCCACCCGGCACGGCCAAAACTCTCGACCATCACGTCGCGCCGCTTGTGATAGAGTTCGCGGTTCTTGGCCACGATGTCCTGCGGCCCGTTCAGCGCCGCGCAGGCCGCCGCCTGAATCGGCGTGAAAGCCCCATAATCCAGATAGGATTTCACCCGCGTCATCGCTGCGATCAACTGCTTGTTGCCGACCGCAAAGCCCATGCGCCATCCGGCCATGGAGTAAGTCTTGGACAGCGACGTAAACTCGATCGCAATATCCTTCGCGCCCGGCACCTGCAGGATGGAGGGCGTCGGATTGCCGTCATAATAAAGTTCGGAATAGGCCAGGTCGCTCAGCACCCAGACCTTATTTTCCTTCGCCCACGCCACCAGCCGTTCGTAGAATGCCAGGTCCACTGTCTCGGCCGTCGGATTGGATGGATAGTTCACGACCAATATCGATGGACGCGGCACGGTAAAGGCCATCGCCCGGTCGAGCGCCGTGAAATAATGCTCGTCCGGCGTGGTCGGCACCGACCGGATGGTCGCGCCAGCGATGATGAAACCGAACATGTGGATCGGATAGCTGGGGTTGGGGGCCAGCACGACGTCGCCCGGCGCGGTAATCGCGGTGGCCAGACTGGCGAGGCCTTCCTTCGACCCCATGGTCACGACGACCTCGGTTTCCGGATCGACATCGACGCCGAAACGGCGGCCATAATAATTGGCCTGCGCCTTGCGAAGGCCCGGAATCCCCTTGGACTGGGAATAGCCATGGGCGTCGGGCTTGCGCGCCACCTCGATCAGTTTTTCGATGACATGGTCCGGCGGCGGCAGGTCGGGATTGCCCATGCCAAGGTCGATAATATCCTCGCCCGCCGCGCGCGCGGCCGCTCGCATCGCATTGACTTCTGCGATGACATAGGGAGGCAGGCGCTTCATGCGGTAAAATTCTTCGGACATTATAGGGGCTTTCCTGAAAGCTCTCTGTAAGGAATAGTGCGCGGCACGGCAGTCGCCGCGTCACAATCTGGCTATAACCGGCACGCTCGCGCCGCGCCAGAAAAAGCCGCGCAGGCAGGCAAGGCCAGGAGAAGGACAGTGGCTATGGAAAAGACCAACCTCTTGGAGGCCTATCTGCCGACGCTGGACCAGATGCAGCAATGGACCGACACGCTGGGTCGCGCGCAGCAATTGATGCTGGAACAGGCAGCGGGCGCAACCGCCAGAAGCCTGTCCTTCGACCCCGATATGGTCAGCCGTATCCAGAGCAGCTTTGCCGACGAAGGGCTGGCCCTGTGGCAGCGCTTCCTCGATTCGGGCGGCCTGCTGCGCGATCAGCCCGCGCCTGCGCCCGCCGACAGCCCGGCGGCGCGCAAAGACCGGCGCTTTGCCGACCCCGCCTGGACGCAGCATCCCTTTTACGACCTCATCCGGCAAAGCTATCTGCTCGTGTCCGACTATATGCTGGGCCTTACGGATGCGGTCGATGGCGTCGATCCCAAACAAAAGGCCAAGCTGCGCTTTGCCACCAACAGCATGGTGGATGCGCTCTCGCCTTCCAACTTCCCGCTCACCAATCCGCAGGTGATGCAGAAAACGATCGAGACCGGCGGCGAAAATCTGGTGAAGGGCTTGCAGCATATGCTGGCCGATCTGGAAAAGGGGCAATTGACCCACACCGACGGCAGCCAGTTCGAACTGGGCCGCAACATCGCCGCCACGCCGGGCAAGGTGATCCACGAAACCCCGCTGTACCAACTCATCCATTATGCGCCGAGCACTGAAAATGTGCTGGAAACGCCGCTCATCATCTTCCCGCCATGGATCAACCGCTTCTATATTCTCGACCTCAGCCCACAAAAAAGTTTCGTCAAATGGGCGGTGGATCAGGGAATCAGCGTGTTCCTCGTCTCATGGAAATCCGCCGACGCCACGATGAAGGATCTGATGTGGGACGATTATATCCTGCGGGGCCAGATCGACGCGATCGACACGGTGCGCGCGCTGCTCAAGGTCAAAAGCGTCCACACCATCGGCTATTGCGTGGCTGGCACGACGCTGGCCGCCACGCTCGCGCTGCTGGCGGCGCGGGGCGAAGCGGACAAGGTGGCCAGCGCGACCTTCTTCACCGCGCAGGTGGATTTCGCGCTGGCGGGCGACCTCACCCTCTTCGTCGATGATGAACAGATGAAGCTGGTGGACCAGCTATCGTCCAAGGGTTTTCTGGACGGGCGCTATATGGCGCTTACCTTCAACCTGCTGCGCGGGCGCGACCTCATCTGGAACTATGTGGTCAATAATTATCTGCTAGGCATGGATTATCCGCCCTTCGACCTGCTCTACTGGAATGGCGACACGACCAATCTGCCCGCCCGCTGGCATCGGGATTATCTGACCCAACTGTATCGCGACAATCTGCTGGTGGTGCCGGGCGCGATCAGTGTCGATGGCACGCCCATCGACCTGCGTCGCATCGAAACCCCCGCCTATGTCCAGTCGGGCAAAGAAGATCATATCGCCCCGCTCGAAAGCGTGTGGAAGATTACCGAGCATCTGTCCGGTCCGGTCCGCTTTATATTGGCGGGGTCGGGGCATATCGCCGGGGTGGTCAATCCGCCGGTCGCGCAGAAATATCAATATTGGACCTGCGATGCGCCGCAATCCGACCTGCAACAGTTTGTTGCACATGCGAAAGAAACGAAGGGAAGCTGGTGGCCTGACTGGCGCGACTGGCTGGAGCAGGTGGATGCGGGGACGGTGCCGGTTAAGGGCGGGCGTGTGCCGGGGAAGGGCGCACTCAAGGTCATTGAAGATGCACCGGGCCGTTACGTAAAGCAGCGTTAGGTCGTATTGCTTCGACAGTTTCCGGCAACATGGCAGGCCGGGATGTGACGGTTTTGCTGCACTGCACAATAATGCTTGCAATCTCTTGTTAGTCGCTATATTGTGCAGCGCAACAAAGGGAGATTGGTCCATGGCCGTTACACCCAAGATGGGACGGGGCAAGGCGCCTGCAAAGGCGGGTATGGCGACATTGTCGGCCAGCCAGGCGTTGAAAGCAGCAGAAGCGGCGATTGCGCCCCCAGCCGCTGCAAAGCCTGCCACGCCAAAGTCTGTTCCAGCCAAACCGGTGGCCGCTCAACCCAAGCCGGTAGCGCCCAAGGCAGCCGCACCCAAGGTTGCACCGCCCAAACCGGCGACGCCCAGGGCTGCGGTGGCTGATCCTGTCGATCCCAATCCGATCGCTGTCATTGCGGCGACGACTGCGGTCGATGCGGCTCCCGCGTCCGAACCCGAAACAACGCATACCGTGCAGATAGCAGAAGGAACCAAGAGCATGACTGACATGATGGAAACCGGCAAGAAGTTCGCTGAAGACACCAAGGCCAAGTTCGAAACCGTCTATGCCGACCTTAATGAGAAGGCCAAGTCGGGCGTCGAAAAGTCGACCAAGGCGATCGAGGAACTGAGCGACCTGACCAAGGGCAATGTCGAAGCGCTGGTGGAATCCGGCAAGATCGCTGCCAAGGGCATGGAAACGCTGGGTCAGGAAGCTGTCGATTACAGCCGCAAGAGCCTTGAAAAGGCGACTGCCTCGTTCAAGAGCTTCGCCACGATCAAGACCCCGACCGAATTCTTCCAGCTGCAGAGCCAGATGATGTCGAGCAGCTTTGACGATTTCGCCAAGGAAGCCGCCAAGAGCAGCGAAGCGATGATGAAGCTGGCCAGCGAAGTCGCCAGCCCGCTGACCGCGCGCGTTTCGCTCGTCACTGACAAGGTGAAGTCGCTGGCCGCCTGATCGGTCCAGCTTGCCTGCCTATGTAAAAGGGCGCGTCTCCCCACGGAGGCGCGCCCTTTTGCGTGACCGCAGTCCCGTCCACTTCACCCCCGTTCGCTCGAAGCGAACGGAACGGAGAGTAAGTGTATTCAACGCAATCCGGCTCTAAAATATCGGCCGGATCGGACGGGCTGTCCCTTCGCCCCCTTGCCATGGCGCGCCAAATCGCCATATCCTGCGTCATCATGATCAGCTTTGCCACACACACTGCGCAGCCCGCGACGATGGCGGGCGATGACCGGGAAGATCAGGGCGACGGCCCCGGCGGCCCCAATGTGGGCATCGCCACCCGCACCCGGACCCGGACCAAAAAACCGTCGCTTTATAAAGTGTTGATGCTCAACGACGACTATACGCCGATGGAGTTCGTCGTTCACATTCTCCAGTCCTTCTTCCGCATGGATATGGAGGAAGCGACTCGCGTCATGCTCCACGTCCATCAGCGCGGCGTGGGCGTCTGCGGCATCTTCAGCTATGAAGTGGCCGAGACCAAGGTCAACCAGGTGATGGACTTTGCGCGCCAAAACCAGCATCCGCTCCAATGCACATTAGAAAAAGCGTAACTATTTCAGCACGTTAAAAGTAGGAATTTGGTGCCAGCGCGCAAAAGCTGTGGTGCTCACTCTGGAAATCGCCTTGCTCCAAAAGCGCGTCATCGTGAGCAATTTTTAACCCTAAGACTTTAGTCTCAGCGCGACCATGCCGAGACCGTCCCTCCATCCCGCCAAAATTCTCCTGCCGGTTACGATCGGCGGCTGCTATTTTCTGGCGGCCTCCGCAGCATTGCTCTCTTCCCGGTTCGAGGGGGGGCTGGCCCTCATCTGGATCGCCAACGCCTTCCTGATGGCTGTCCTGCTCACATCGCGCCGCCGCAGTTGGCCCGCCGCCATGATCGCCTGCGGCGTGGCCAGCGCCGCCTCGACCACGCTGTTCGGCATGGGACCGGCCGCAGCGATTCCCATGGCGGCGATCAATCTGGCCGAATCGCTGATCGTCGCGCTGATCTGCCGTCACTATCGCCGCCCTGGCGACGGCGTCATCGGGTCGATCCATCCGCTGGTCGTGTTCATCCTGGCGCTGTGCGGGGTGGCCGACATCGTCACTGGCATCGCCGCCGCGGCGATCGCATCCTGGCTGACACCGGTCGGTTTTGGCCTGTCCTGGCTGCATTGGTACACCGGCCATGCGCTGGGGGGCCTGACCTGCACGCCCATCCTCATCCTGCTGCTGCAGGGAGAAGTGGGCCGGTGGGTGCGTGAAACCCCTCCGGCCATAAAGGTCGAGGCTGGCTTGCTGCTGCTGCTGTTTGCCGCGACGACGATCCATATCTTCTACTTCGCCCGCTACCCCATGCTCTTCGCGCCGCTGCTGCCGCTGGTGTTGATCGCCTTTCGAGTCGGCCATCTGGGCGCAGCCGCCTCCATTGTGATCCTGGGCGTGATCGGTGGGCTGGCAACCTTGTCGGGCGACGGGCCACTCGTCCTGATCGGCGGGTCGATGGGCGATCGGGTGCAGGCGTTCCAATTCTATCTGGCGCTCAGCTTCCTGCTGACCATGCCGATCGCCGCCGAACTGAACGGACGCCGTCGCCTGTTCCAGATGCTGCGGGACAGCGAAGCCCGCTATCGTGCCATTACCGAACATAATGGCGACGTGGTGCTGAACATCGGCATCGACGGCGTTATCCAATATGCCTCGCCATCGGCGATGGAGCAGATCGGCTGCGCGCCCGAACTGCTGATGGGCCAGATGGCTGCGAATCTGGTCGATCCGGTCGATCGCGCGCAGGTCGCGGCGGCGCACCGCAAGGCGCTGGCGCAGGCAGGTCAATCGCACATCGTGGAGTTCCGGCCGCTGATCACCAGCATTGACCTGCAATGGTGCGAAATGGTCGTCCGTGCGGTCCTCGACGAACGGGGCGTGCCGATCGGCGTGATCAGCACCGTCCGCGACATATCGCGGCACAAGGCGCGGCAAAGGGCGCTGCAACAGGTCGCCGCCCGCGATTCGCTGACCGGTGCGGACACCCGCCGCGCCTTTCTCGACAAACTCGACGCGGAAATGATTCGCGCCCGCAACGGCGCACGGTCGAGTTTGCTGCTGCTGGACATCGATTTCTTCAAGGCCGTGAACGACGCTCATGGCCATGGGGCTGGCGACCGGGTGCTGACCGCGTTCGTCGAACGCCTGCGACCCGGTATGCGCGGCATCGACAGCATCGGACGGCTGGGCGGCGAAGAGTTCGCGATCCTGCTGGTGGACAGCGACATCGATCGCGCCAGCATGGTCTGCGAACGCATGCGCGCTCGGCTGGTCGAACCGATCCGGCTGGACACAGGCGAAAGCATCGCCGTGACCTTCAGCGCGGGATTGGTCGAACTGGACGGTCATGCGACACAAACGGCCATGCTGGAGGCCGCCGACAAGGCCCTGTATCGGGCCAAGCATGGCGGGCGCAACTGCCTGCGCCTGGCCGCCTGAATTAGGCATATCGGGCGCGGCGCACAGGCACTGTAATCCCCTTCGCAAAAAATGCCGATGTAATGTTGTAACTTATGATGGTCTGGCCTATGTCATGGCGACCATGAACCCGACCATCCGCCATGCCCTGCTAACCGGCCGCATCGATCGCATTGCCATGGCTCTGTCGGGACTGTGCGTCGCGCATTGTTTCCTCACCGCCGTCGTGCTGGGTCTGCTGGCGTCGGCAGGCGGGGTGTTCGACAATCCGATTTTTCATGAGGTCGGGCTGGTTCTGGCGATCCTGCTCGGCGCGGTTGCGCTGGGTCATGGCGCCGTCGTCCATGGCTATATGATGCCAGCGGCGATCGGTTCACTGGGCCTTGGCGTCATGGCCGGTGCGATGACGATGGATCATGGTTTGCAGGAAAGCGTCTACACGCTGATCGGAGTCGCTATCCTGGCGCTCGGCCACGACCTCAATCATCGTGCGGGCCGATAGCATCGGTGAGGATAGGGATCGCCTGTGACAGCGATCGACTATCATCTGCTTAGAACCGCTTCGGCTCGACGCGATGCTCGCCTTTCACCCAACGTACCGTGCCGGTGCTGGCGCGCATCACCACGCTCTGCGTCGTCAGTTTGCCACCCGGCAAGCGTTTGACACCGCTCAGCAGCGAACCGTCCGTTACCCCTGTCGCGGCAAAGATGCAGTCGCCCTTGGCCAGTTCCTTCAGGTCGTAAATCTTGTCCAGGTCGGCGATGCCCCATTTGCGCGCGCGGCTTTTCTCATCATCGTTGCGGAACAGCAGGCGGCCCTTGAACTGGCCACCCACGCAACGCAGCGCGGCGCAGGCCAGCACGCCCTCCGGCGCACCGCCCGAACCCATATAGATGTCGATCGCGGTTTCCGGGTTGGTGGTGGCGATGACGCCTGCAATGTCGCCATCGGGGATCAGCATGATGCCGCAGCCGATCGCACGCAGTTGCCCGATCAGTTTTTCATGGCGCGGGCGGTCGAGGACACAGACGATGATGTCGGCCGGCTCCACCCCCTTGGCGGCGGCGACCGCCTCGACATTGTCGCGCACCGACCGATTCAGGTCGATGACGCCATCGGGATAGCCCGGCCCGACGGCTAACTTGTCCATGTAGACATCGGGGGCGTTCAACAGCCCGCCTTCCTCTGAGATCGCCAGCACGGACAGTGCGTTTGGTCCGGCCTTGGCCGTGATGGTCGTGCCTTCAAGCGGATCGAGCGCGATGTCGATGCGCGGGCCGCTCCCAGCGGCGTTGCCGACCTTTTCACCGACATACAGCATAGGGGCTTCATCGGGTTCGCCCTCGCCGATGACGATGGTGCCGTCGATGGCGAGGTTGTTGAAGGCAAGGCGCATGGCCTCGACGGCGGCGGCATCGGCGGCTTTTTCATCGCCGCGTCCGATCAGCTTCGATGCAGCGATGGCGGCGGCTTCCGTCACCCGCACCATTTCGAGCACCAGCACGCGATCGAGTGTCGAGCTTGGCTGCGCCATCATCATTCCTCTGCCCATTTTTCAGGTGTCTTTATCGGTCACCCGATAGGAGCAACCGACTGGCTTGTCGAGGCGCGAAGGCCCGTAAAGAGATCATATCGACGCTGTCCGGAGGCCGACATGATGCGGCCATGATTGGGTGCTTTTTGCCTCGCATGATGCGAGCGCCCATCATCCTTATTCTGTCCGCTACGGCCTTGCCCGCCAGTGCGCAATCGGTCGCCGACGACTCGCTGATGGTGACCTATCGCAGCAAGACGCAGGTCATCCGGCCCTGCGATCGCAGCGGCGACGCTATCGTGGTCTGCGGGACGCAGAAAGAGCGCAATGCGCGCGAACGCCTGTCCCTGCCGCGTGAGTCGGTGGATAGCGCGCCGCCGCGCGGCGATGTGCCCCGCGCGTCGTCAGCGCCGGTGAAGCAAGGGAGCTGCGGAGTTGTCGGCGGGCAGGGGGGCGGGTGCGTTGGCGGCTTGAACGCGCGCAAGATCCTGTCCGATGCGGCCAAGGGGATCGTCGCGATTATCGATCCCGGTGCCGATCTTGCTCCGCCGCCACCGCTGCCCGATCGCTACAAGGGCGCCGGGCAGCATTGAGGCGAATCAATCGAGGATGTGCATGACCATTGGCGTGTCGAGCAAGCTGTCCGACCCGGCTAGCCGCTCCAGCGTATCGCGTACCCAGCGTTCCTCGCCGGCATGGGTGACGATCGCGACCAACACGCCGTCTGCCTGATTCGCGCCGCGCTGGATCATGCTTTCGATTGACACGCCCGCGTCGCGCGTGGCCGCTGCGATCTCTGCCAGCACGCCGGGGCGATCCTGCACCATGAAGCGGATGTAGGTGCGGCCGATGCGACCTCCTGCGTCGGCCGTGTTCTGCGGCGTCAGCGCAGCAACCGGCATGGCGAATGCGTCGCCATATTCATCGCGCGCAACGTCGATCAGGTCGGCGACCACGGCTGATGCCGTAGGGCCATCGCCCGCGCCGCGTCCCTGAAAGAAGAGGCGGCCGACGAAATTCCCTTCCGCCACCACTGCGTTGAGCGACCCATCGACATGGGCGAGCGGGTGGTCGAGCGGCACCAGCATCGGATGGACTCGCTGAAACAGGCCGTCCGCGCCATTTTGCGCCATGCCGACCAGCCGGATGCGAAAGCCCAGCGCGGCGGCTTCGGCGATATCGGCGGCGATGACGTGGCGGATGCCGGTGGTCGCGACGGCGGCAAAGTCCAGTTCGGTGCCGAACGCCAGGCTGGCAAGGATGGTCAGTTTGTGCGCGGCATCCACACCATCAATGTCGAAACTGGGGTCGGCCTCCGCATAGCCCAGTTCCTGCGCTTCCTTGAGCACTTCATCGAAACCGCGCCCTTCCTTTTCCATCGTGGTCAGGATGTAATTGCAGGTGCCGTTGAGGATGCCATAGACCCGCGCGATCTCGTTCGCCGCGGCCCCTTCGCGCATGCCCTTGATGACCGGAATGCCGCCTGCCACCGCTGCTTCATATTTTAAAGCCGTGCCGCCCTTTTCCGCCAGCCGGGCAAGGTCCAGGCCATGATGCGCCAGCATCGCTTTGTTGGCGGTCACGAACGGCTTGCCGACGGTCAGGCATTGGCGCGCCAACGTCAGCGCCGGGCCATCCGATCCGCCGATCAGTTCCACCACCACGTCGATGTCGTCGCGTGTGGCCAGGCTGTGCATGTCGTCGACCCATTCATAAGGGGACAGATCGACGCCCCGATCCTTGTTTCGGTCCCGCGCCGAAATGGCGACGATCTGGATCGGGCAACCCGCTCGCCGCGCGATTAGCGCGCCATTTGTGTTGAGCAACCGGATCACGCCGCCGCCCACCGTGCCGAGGCCAACCAGCGCGACGCGCAGCGGGGCATGGCGGTGCAGATTGGTCATGGCGGCGTACCTCTTTCCTGACGATGATGACGCGGGCTGATAGCCGCCCGCGCGTGCCCGTCCAAGCAAAAGCTGACTTGACGGGTCGCCGCGCTGACCATCATGCGAATCAGCTGGCCTTCCGCATGCGGCTGCAAGGGCCAAGCGCATTGATCACGACATCATAATCGGCGCGCGCAGCCTCTGCATCCTGCACGGACAGGGTGCGAACGGATATGGCGGGCAGGGCAGGGGGCAGGGTGCAGGCGAGGCGATGCCATAGCAGGCTGCCGGCGGCAGGCGCACGGGCGGCTTCGTCCACGATCTCGCCCAGAGCGACGGCCCAACGCGGCTCCTGCCCCGGACGACGCAGGACAGAGAGTGACACCGGATCGCCATTTTCGGTGCGCAGGAAGATTTGCGTCTCGCCTTCGCCCGCAACGGTGCCAGCCACATGAAACGCATCCCCCAATCCCAATATGCGCGGCGGAGCGTCAGGCGCGACCAATGCAGACACGACGCTCTTCACGCGCGCCAGTTCAGCGGGAGTCGATGCAATCTGCGCATCGCGGGCCACGAGCTGGATCTGACCTGGCTGCGTGGCCGTGCGGGCGAACAGAATGACCTGGGCCTTCTTCAGCTTTGGTAATTTGCCACGAGCATCGACCGGTGCATCGTACAGCCAGCTTACAAGAGGACTGATTCCCGCTTCCCCGCGAATCAAACCCGACACGTCGCCTTCCAGAAACAGTCTTTTATGTCCCGCTGGAACATTGCCCGCCTGGGCATCCTTCAAAATTATGATGTTGCGAATACGCACATCCGCGATCAGCGGTGCCCCATCGGCAAGGTCCACAATATCGGCGTAGGACATCGTCATCGCGACATTGGATGATTGCGATAACAATTTTTGTTGTTGCGCTAAAGCCGGGAAAACCGCGAAATTTGCGGCTGCAATGAGGCATGGGATCAGCGCCATTCGAAAGTGGATGGGGGATTTCATGATCTGGTTCGTCCTGTAAATTTAGCCAGTGGCAAGGATGTCACAGGCAAGTCATTCCGATATGAAATGGTAAACGCAAATGAACAAATCGATAAAGCGTTTGCGTGCCACGATGCGCCGCGATAGGAGTTTGAACGGTAGCAAATGACGGATAGGGGCCAAAGGTGCTCGGGGAAGCCCGGACAGCTTGGGTCGTTTTTGGCTGATTTGTATAAACCACTGGTAAGATGAGTTAAGGAGTGTCGTTGCTGAATGGCTTATGCTGACCACTCGGAAGGATCGAGTCGGACCGTCTCGATCGTCATCGTTGCCCTGATTCACGCTGTTCTTGGCTATGCCTTTGTCTCCGGCCTTGGCATGAAATATGTCAAAAAAGCGGCAGAACAGCTGAATGTGGTCGACGTGAAGGAAGAGCCGCCGCCACCAGACGAGGAGCCGCCACCGCCGCCGCCTGATCAGCCGATCGAGCCGCCACCGGTTGTTGCTCCGCCGCCGATCGTGCAGACCCCGGCGCCTGCGCCTCCGATCCAGACGGTTCGGACGCCGCCGCCCGTATTTAATCCGGTCCCGGTCGCTGCTCCGCCGCCGCCGCCAGCTCCGCCGCCACCGGCTCAGGCTGCGACGCGTGCGACGCCGCGTGGCGCTCCTGGCAGCTGGGTCAGCGATGCGGACTATCCTAGCCGCGCGCAGCGTGAAGAGCGTTCGGGCACTGCTGGTTTCCGTCTGGAAATCGGCGCGGATGGTCGGGTGACCAGTTGCACCATCACTTCATCGACCGGACATCCCGATCTCGACGAAGCCACCTGCCGCCTGCTGCCGAAGCGTGCGCGCTTCAAGCCGGCCAAGGGTTCCGATGGTAAAGACATGTCCGATACGTATAACGGCCGTATTACCTGGCGTCTGCCTGAATAATCCAAACAGGAAGAGCGTGCGCTGAGCGCCGCCTCTTCCGCGCTTGATCTCATTGAGAGGGAAGTCTTGATCATGTTGAACTCCATCATTGCGGCCGCTGCCGCACCTGCTCCGGCAGCCGCCGCCAACCCATACGGCCTCATGGAAGCGCTCGAACAGGGTGGCGTCATTGCATGGACCGTATTTATCATTCTGGTCGGCATGTCGGTCGGCACCTTCTATGTTCTGTTCACCAAGTTGATCGAGCAGCAGAAGGTCATCAACCAGTATAAGAAGGTTCGCACGACCTTCTGGCGTTCGGCCAACCTCAAGGAAGGCTCGGCCAAGCTGGAAAAGAACAGCGCGTACAAGCAGATCGTCGATGACGGCATCGCTGCGCAGGACCAGCATTCCAAGCTGACCGATCCGGTCGAAGCGCATGACTGGCTGCACGGTTCGCTCGCCCGTTCGGAAAATGCGATCAACTGGAAGCTGGGTGGTGGTCTCGCTTTCCTTGCGACCGTTGGTTCGACCTCGCCGTTCGTTGGTCTTTTCGGTACGGTTATCGGCATCTACCGCGCGCTGATCAAGATCGGTGCATCGGGTCAGGCGTCGATCGACGCGGTTGCCGGTCCAGTCGGTGAAGCACTGATCATGACCGCTCTGGGTCTGGTCGTCGCGGTTCCCGCTGTGCTTGCCTACAACTTCCTGCAGCGCCGTAACAAGGCGATCGCCGAGAACCTGTCTTCCTTCTCGACCGATCTGCTGGGTTACATGGTTTCGAACGGCGCTGTGAAGCCTGTCGTTGGTGCCCCGGCACCTGCCCAGGTTGGCAAGCCGGTTCCTGCCGCCCCCACCAAGGCCTGATCAAGAAGGGGAGCCGAAATGGCGCATATAAGCGCCTTCGGTTCCCCGGCCGCGGCATGTGGCTCGCGGTCGAATATGACAGACATGTTAGGATACTGATCAATGGCAATGAGCGTTGGTGGCTCCGGCGAAGAAAAGCCGATCACAGATATCAACACGACGCCGCTCGTCGACGTCATGCTGGTGCTTCTCATCATCTTCCTGATCGCCGTTCCAGTCGTGCTGCAGACGGTCGATCTCCAGCTGCCTAAAGTCCGGTTCGAACCGACCACGACGAAGCCGGAAAATGTTTCGCTGTCGGTTACGACGGATGGAGCAGGCGCCTGCACCGTTTATTGGAACATGACCAAGGTCAATTCCGACGACTTGCTGAACCGCGCAGTTGCCAAGCTGGAAGCGGATATCAAGAAGGTTGGCGGTATTGATAAGATGACGCCCGAAGATTTGCCCGAAGTGCATATCCGCGGTGACATCAACACGCCTTACCGTTGCATTGGCGGGACCATCTATACGATGCAGCGCGCCGGTTTCCCCAAGGTTGGCTTCATTTCCGAGCCTGAACCGGGTCAGGGCACCGTCCGTCTGTAACCGTCGACTGCCAGCGGCCGTCGATAATATGTGAATTTCTAGGAGTATCGCCCAATGGCAATGAGCGCCGGTTCTGATGATGGCGAACCGATGATGGAAATGAACACGACGCCGTTGATCGACGTCATGCTCGTTCTGCTCATCATGTTCATCATCACCATTCCGATCCAGACCCACGCGGTGAAGATCGATCTGCCTCAAAACGCGCCGCCTACCGATAGCGTGATCGATCCTGTCAAGAACAAGGTCGCGATCGATCCGGCCGGGATCATCACCTGGAATGGTGCGCCGATCGACCTGCTGACCCTGCGTCAGTATCTCCAGCAGTCGTTGCGCCTGCCCGTCGAGCCGGAACTTCAGTTCCAGCCGAACGCGCAGACCCGCTATGTGACCGTTGACGAGGTGCTGGCCGAGATCAAGCGGGCTGGCGTTACGAAGCTGGGCTTCGTTGGCAATGAACAATATGGCAGGTTCTAAGGCATAGCCCTGGCTACGAGCATCGCATCAGGACTTCCCATTTTCCGCGATGCCGGGCCATAGGCGAAACTTATAGATGCGTTATGAATAAGGGTCGCCTTCGGGCGGCCTTTTTTTGTGATGCAAAGTAAGGGCGCATTAACCTTTTGCTTACCGCGATTGGCGATAATCAGGACGAATGATAGGCCTGTAGAACATCCAATGAATGCAGAATTCCATCGCGGCCAAGATCGAACAGCCCGAGCGGCCGAGCGCAAATATGCGCAGATCGGTGTTAAGATCCGTCGTGTCGGTGAAACCTGGTTCAAAAGCCAGATTGCCGATGTATCGGTCGATGGATTTCGTTTGCAAAGTTTCATGAAATTGTCGGTCGGCAGTGACCTGTGGATTATGCTGCCTGGGTTCGAAGGCCGCCGCGCGCGCATATTATGGACCCGTGCGCACGAATCTGGCTGTGCCTTCGAACGACCGCTCCACCCGGCAATTTTAGATTACATCATTCGTGAAAATAGTTGATCGATCGGCGGAAGTAGCTCCGCAATTGCTGTCGATCTGATCGCTGACTATTGGATCGGTCCCAATGCATTGGCTGATTTATCGGCTCAGAGCAATTTCCAGCCGTGGCGGATCATTTGCCGTATCCGAATTACAGGGCATCGCAGGATCAAACATCTCAAGCGGTTGATGTGCCGCAATTTGATCGCGGGCTGATTTAGCATCGCTCATTATCGGTCAACGACGCCGGTCGGGACATGAAACCGACGTTCCTTGGCCGCTGCCCTCCAATATTACGAATCGCTAGTCCGGTTATGACCCCGTCCGAACGATAGTTAACTTTTAGGGTCGGCACTAGTAAGGTCTGGATATCAGCCGAAGCTATCAGCCCACCGTATCGCTTTGTCCCGGCTCATCTGGCGCTGACGGTGAATCCTGGAACTGTAGGCTGGCCAAGCGGGCGTAGAGGCCGCCCTGCGAGACGAGCGCAGCGTGCTTGCCTTGTTCGACGATGCGGCCTTCATCCAGCACGATGATACGATCTGCTGCGCGCACGGTGGCCAATCGATGCGCTATTACGATGGTGGTACGACCCTTCATCAACTTGGCGAGCGCATCCTGCACCAGTCGTTCGGACTCGGCATCCAGCGCCGACGTCGCCTCATCCAAAAGTAATATCGGCGCGTTCCTCAGGAGCGCGCGGGCAATTGATAGGCGCTGGCGTTGTCCGCCTGACAGCCTAGTGCCGCCTTCGCCCATGAAACTGTCCAGCCCCTGTGGCAGGGCGCGAAGGAAAGATTCGGCATTGGCGGCGCGAGAGGCTGCCCAGATCTGCTCGTCGGTCGCGTCCCAACGGCCATAGCGTAAATTGTCGCGGGCGGAGGCGGCGAAGATGACGCTATCTTGCGGCACCATCGCCATCATCGCGCGCAACTGCGCGGGATCGGCTTCCGGCAAGGCCACTCCGTTCAGGCTGATGCGGCCCGAAGCTGGATCGTAGAAGCGCAGAGCGAGCTGGATTAGTGTCGATTTGCCAGCGCCCGAAGGTCCAACTACCGCGACCGTTTCGCCGGGGGCGACGTCGAGCGTTATGCCGTTGATCGCCGCGTGATCGGGGCGGGTGGGGTAATGGAAATGCACGTTATCGAATGTCAGGCGCGCGCCGTTATTGGCGGCGGGAATGGCGATGGGCGCGACTGGTGGCAGGATGTCAGGCACGGCGGTCATGAGTTCGTGCAAGCGGCTGGCTGCACCCGCGCCGCGTAGCAGGTCGCCCCAGCTTTCCGACAAGGATCCGAACGCGCCTGCGACAAGGCCGCCGGTGAGGACGAACGCTGCGATGCTGCCGCCCGAGAGGCGGCCCGCCGCTACATCGAGCGCGCCCTGCCACATGACGGCTGTGATAGACCCAAATACCAGAGTGATCACCACAGCTGTCATGAGTGCGCGCAGGCGGATGCGCTGTCGGGCTGTATCGAAGCCGCTGTTTACCGTAGCGTCGAAGCGCGCTGCTTCCCGGCCTTCCTGACCGAACGCTTGCACGATTTTCATGGCGCCGAGCACTTCGTTGGTCACGCTGCCCACGTCGGCCAATCTGTCCTGGCTGGCGCGGGAAAGGCCACGCACTTTACGGCCCAGGCTGATGAGGGCAAGCAGGATGAAGGGGATACCGAGCAGCAGCATGGCCGCCAGCTTGGGTGAGAGAGCGAAGAGGTAGATAAGACCGCCTATGCCAGTCACCAGATTTCGTAACGAAATCGAAACGGTCGATCCCACCACCTGTTCGACAATGGCAGTGTCGGCGGTCATGCGCGACGCGATTTCGGAGGGGCGGTTTTCCTCGAAGAAACGGGGTGCCTGTCGTAGCAGATTGGCCTGGGTTGCGCTGCGTATGTCGGCGACGACCCGTTCGCCCAGCCACGACACGAAATAGAAGCGCAGCGCGGTGGCGATCGCCAGAACGATGACGATCATCAGCAGATATTCGAACCAGCGGCTGATGTCGCCACCTCCGGTAAAGCCCCGATCTATGACGAGACGGAAACCGCTGGGGATGCCAAGCGTGGCCGCCGATGACACGATCAATGCAGCAATAGCGCCCGCGATGCGGCCGGGATACTGACGCGCGAAACGCCACAACATCGCAAGATTGTTCACAGCGGCCCGTGCAGGAGCCGGCACTTGTGCTGACGACGAAGAGTTTGGAGTATCCACCATGCGCGGCGCTTAGACCATTTCATGGTAAGGTGGAATTGCCTGTGCGGAAAATGGTTGTACTGCGGACCTGTTCCCGCAGACTGGTTTCGCGCATAGACGGCCCAATGCTTGTCGAGACATTCCGCAGGAAAGAGCGATGATCCAACTTATCTCCGCGACGGTCGAACGCTGGACAGTGGCGGGCGCTTTCGTCATCAGCCGCGGGGCCAAGACACATGTCGATGTGGTCGTTTGCACCGTGGGCGACGGCGTGTTTGTGGGCCGGGGTGAGGGCACCGCGATCTATTATGAAGGCGAGAGTGCAGAAAGCTGCGTCGCGGCGATCCAAGCCTATAACGGGCCACTGGAGCGGACGGCGTTGCTCACCACCATGCCACGCGGGGCCGCGCGCAATGCGCTGGATTGTGCGTTGTGGGATCTGGAAGCGAAGCGGCAGGGCGCGCCCGTTTGGCAATTGGCAGGTTTGGAGCCGCCTGTGCCGCTTCCCACTGCCTTCACCATCAGTCTGGGCAATCCGGTAGAGATGGAGGAGGCAGCGCGCGTGGCGGCGGCGAAAGGATTCGCGCTGCTGAAATGCAAGCTGACGGGGACGGGCGATCGCGAAAGGATCGCTGCGGTGCGGGCGGGGGCGCCCGATGCGCGGCTGATCGTGGACGCCAATGAAAGCTGGCATGATCTGGACATAGCGGCGGAGGCGCAGGCACTGGCGGAACTGGGCGTCGAAATGGTCGAGCAGCCCGTGCTGCATGGGCAGGAGGAGCGTCTGGCTGGGGTGTGCGCGCCCGTGCCGCTATGCGCGGACGAAAGCTGTCACACGCGCGCCGATCTCGACCGGTTGGGTGACTTTGAAGCGGTCAATATCAAGCTTGACAAGGCGGGCGGGCTGACCGAGGCACTGGCATTGGCGCATGATGCCCGCGAGCGGGGATTTCGTATCATGGTCGGGTGTATGTTGGGTACGTCGCTGGGGATCGCGCCTGCTGCGCTACTGGCGCGCGGGGCTGACTGGATCGACCTGGACGGTGCGTTGCTGCTGGCACAGGACCGTCCGGGCGCGCTGATGATGGCGGACGGCTTGCTTGCGCCGGGAACGCTTTGGGGGATGGGCAAGCCGCCCGGTCAGTAACCGACCGTCAGGCCGAGCGCATAATATCTGGGGCCGACATTGGCCTTGGCCCGCAACATGGGGAACAGGGGCAGGGCCACCGTCGCGTAGGGGCGGACATTGTCTTCGCTTATCCGCACGCCCGCGCCGAGCGTAGCGGACAGGGGAATGGTATAGCTGGCCTCGACCCGGCCATAGGGGTGGACGTCCCCATTGCGCAGATGAACGCCCGCGCCGGGGGTCAGGCGAAATCCTGCCAAGCCCAGCGCATAGCCCGCACCCAGTTCCGCCCCCCAGCCGCCATCGGCGCGGCCATAGCCCGCCTCTGCGCCCAACCCTTGCGCATGCGCGGTGACTGGGAGGGCGAGCAGCAGGGCTGCGGGAGCGAGAAGGATGCGGGAGAATATCATGCGGCGGTGGCTAAGGCGTACCCACTGTGTCGGCAAGGGTGTGGGGACGAAGCGAGTCGCAGGCGCGATGATGTGGGTCGGGAATCGCCCTTTTGTGTTCGCCGGGGAACAAAATGCTGTAACTCCGTCTCGTTAGCCTTCTTCGACCGATCGCACCGGCTGGACTTCGGCATAGGGCATGATCGCCTTACCATCCGGCCCTGCGGTGATACTGGTCTGGGTAGGATAGGCGAATTCGATTCCTTCCGCGTTGAACTTTTTCCAGATGGCAAGGCCGATGCGGTGGCGCATCTGGAAATAGTCATGATGGTCGGGGTCGGGTACGTCGAAATTGAGCTGATAGTCGAGCGAACTGGCTCCGAAGGCGATGATGCCTGCGTTAACGAAGATCAGCCCTTCCGCCTCCACGATCACTTTGAGCATGTCGGGAATGGCATCGGCCTTATCCTCCGGC
Source organism: Sphingobium sp. (assembly GCF_049304695.1). Classification (GTDB taxonomy): domain Bacteria; phylum Pseudomonadota; class Alphaproteobacteria; order Sphingomonadales; family Sphingomonadaceae; genus Sphingobium. The sequence continues at coordinate 41,695 of NZ_JBAQOK010000072.1, read as the reverse complement.
GTCTGATAGATGATGCCGATGGCGTAGGTGACGCGGCGCTGGGTCAGGGTTTGAAGGCTGGTTATTTCCTTTTGCAGCAGGTTGGCGTTGGACACCACTTTACGTTCGCCAGACATGGCGCGCAGGCGCGTGCTTTTCAGGCCGATGCGCTCCACCCGCGCGGTGGTCTGGTCGAACTGGATGATCTCGCCCCGACGGAATGGCTTGTCGAATATGATCGAGAGCGCGGCGAACAGGTCGGAGAAAATACCCTGCGCGGCCAGGCCGATAGCAATGCCGCCGATGCCCAGACCCGCCACCAGCCCTGTGACGTTGACGCCCAGATTGTCCAGCACCACGATCGTCGCGATGGCGAACAGTGCAAACGTCACCAGCACGCGGATAAGGCCCATCGCGTTGGCCAGCGTTTCGCCACCGCCATCCTGCGCCAGTGTCTTGCGCTCGATCAGGCCCAGAATGATTTCCCGCGCCCATACCGCACATTGCAAGACCGCCGCGATGGTGAACAGGAAAGAGACAGTCTTGAGCACTGTTTCGGGCGGGCTGGCGTAACCGGCGACCAGTCGGGCGGCGACCGTCAACATGAAGAAATGGGTGGTGCGGGACACTGCGCGACCCAGCACATTGGCGTAGCCCATCGGGTCGCCCCGCGTACCGCGCCATTTTTTCCCATATTGCCGCAGCGCAGCGAGCGCGAGATAAATCAGGACGCCAGCGCCCAGAGCGATCAATATCTGAAGATAATGGACTTCCAGCCAATGGCCTGTCGATCGCCACATTTCGGCGATGTTGGGCGGCCGCACATCCATGGCGGGCAAGGCGGGGTCTTTGGTCTTGGCCATGTCGTCCTAGATCTTGTTTGTCATCCTGGCGCTCAGGCGGCGGCCGTGCGCGGTGTCTCTTCGTCAAGATTGTCCAGAAACGCAATGAGTCCGCGTTCCCCCCGCGACAGATAGCGTGTCTGGCGCGGCAGGCGAAGCCCTTTGCGCCATTCATCCTGCCCTTCCTGACACAATGCGATGAGCGCGGGGTGGATATAGCTTTTGCGGCTGATCGCGGGCGTATTGCCCAGTGCGGCCGCAACGGGCGCGATCATCTCCTTGAGCGAGACATGGCCCGCCGCCAGCGTTTCGAACGCGATGGTCGATGCACCCCAAGTACGAAAATGCTTGGCAGTGAAGGCGCCGCCCATGGCCGCCGCGATATAGGCGTTGACGTCGCTGGAGGTGATCGGGTGCGGCGCGCCATCTTCGTCCAGATATTGGAACAGATGCTGGCCGGGCAGATCCTGCACCTGTCGCACGAAGCGCAACAGGCGGGCGTCGGTGATGGTCAGACTGTGCTGCTTGCCTGACTTGGCACGGTAGGAAAGTGTAAGCGACTTGCCCGACAGGTCGAGATGGCGGCGGCGCAGCGTCGTTGCGCCGAAACTCTTGTTCGTGGTCGCATAATGTTCGTTGCCCACGCGCAGCTTCGCCAGGTCGAGCAGGCGGACGACGGCGGCGATGGTGCGGTCCTTGCGCAGGCTGCGTCTGGACAGATCGGCCTCCATACGCGTGCGCAATTTGGGCAGGGCGCGACCGAAATCAGGGCAGCCGGCATATTTTTCGGCGTCACGTGCCGACCGGAAATCGACATGATAGCGATACTGCTTGCGCCCCCGATCGTCGAAGCCAGTGGCCTGAATATGCCCGTTGCAATCCGCGCAGAACCAGCAGTCGCGATAGGCGGGAGGCAGGGCAATGGCGTTGAGCCGATCGATCTCCGCCCGATCGGTGATGCGATCACCGTCGTGCCGGTAATAGGCCCAGCCGCGTTTCAGCGCGCGTCGGGAAATGCCGGGGATGCTGTCGTCGACATGGACGATCATATTTTGGGCCATCTTATCCTTCTCGTGGCGAAAAACCCGCTGTTCGCCGCTTCGTTCCGAACATGCGGCAACCGCTGCGCATGTCGTCCGTTGAGCAGGCTTCTTCCCCAAGCCCCAAGGAAACCGACCATGCCAGCATTAGAAAACAGCCGTATCCTTATCATCGCGACCGACGGATTCGAGCAATCCGAACTGTTCGACCCGCGTCAGGCCATGATCGACGCCGGGGCGCAGGTAACGCTCGCTTCGCCCGACATTCAGCCGATCCAGGGCATGAAGCATGATGAAAAGGGCGACACGATCACGCCCGACATCCGCATCGATGCGGCGCGGATCGAACAATATGACGGGCTGATCATTCCGGGCGGCGTGGCCAATCCCGACACTTTGCGTACCAACGCGCAGGCTGTGGCGATCGTGCGGGCCTTTGTCGAATCGGGCAAGCCGGTCGCAGCGATCTGCCACGGGCCTTGGCTGCTGGCCGAGGCAGACGTGTTGGATGGGCGCACCGTAACATCGTGGCCATCGGTGCGCACGGACCTGAGCAATGCGGGCGCGACTGTCGTGGACAAGGAAGTCGTAGTCGATGGCAACCTGATCACCAGCCGCAAGCCGGACGACATTCCCGCCTTTGTCGAAGCCTTCAAAAAGGCCGTGAGCCAGAGTGCAGCCATCGCAGCCTGACCATAACGCTGCCCGTTGCCTGCCAAGGCACCGGGCGGCGACGCAGGATGGACAGATGCGCCAATGCCAGCGTGGCACAGACGATCGATACGGGAATGGCAAAGGACTGGCTGGACGGGAGCATCGTCGCGCAAAGCATGGCTGTCGCCATGGCGGCCAGCGCCAAGCCAAGTCGTTGAAAATCGCCATCTGGTCCGCGTAGCCAGACCAGGCACGCCGCTATGCCGATCGCAAAAGCGATCATATATCTGCCGATCTCTCCCGCAACAACGCCGCCCAGCATGAGCAGCAGAATCAACAGTGGCTTCGCCGTGCTGTGAGGCAACCTCCCCGTGACGATCATGGCAACCGGATAGAGTAGAAGTTCGCCGACAGCGGCTGCGATGAGCACCGCCAGCGCGCGATAGGCGTCCCCGGCGATCAGCGTGACGATGGCGACCGCCGCCCATGGCAGAATGCGCGAGGGGGCCATGCGGATGTGGCTTGTCCAGTCGCCCGGCCTGCCGCGCAGCGTGCTGCGCCGGTCCATAAGGCGCAACTGGAAACCGCCCATGATGAACAGCGCTTCCAGACCCCATGGCATGAGCGCGGGGGATAGCAACGGACCTGCCAGCAGCAATCCGATCAACAGGCCGTGGGCGAGGCCCAATGCGCGTAACTCACCCGTCATGCCGGGACGCCGTGCCGTGCCGCGAGGGCAGCGGCGAGACCCGCGCGCGCCACCGCCTTGCGCCGACGTGTGAGATAGGTATCCAGCCCAATCTGGAGCGAGAGGAGCATGAACACGAACGGCTGGTAGGCGATGCCCACGAACAGCGATCCGATCATATAGACGACATGCCCCTGTTGCAGCGCGATGGCGAGCGGGGCAATCCATGTTTCATCGGGCGCGGTGGTGTTGCGATAGATGCGCCGGATCATTTCCGTTCGGATGAAGCAGGTGCCGTGGATCAATAGCCAAAGCAGGAAGCCGAAATAGCCCTGTTCCCCCAGCAGTTCGAAATAGGCACTGTGGTAGGCGCGGCCCCTGTCCGTCACGAGCCTGCGTTCGACGCGTGTGCCGCCGCTGTCAGTGACGGTGCTTTGCGCGAAATAGGTAAAGCTGTTCTGGAGATAATTGTCGAAGCCGCCGCCGCCCGGATGAGTTTTGAGATAGTCGAGCGTCCACATCCACACGGCCACGCGAGTGGACGCGCTTTCGTCGCCCTGATGGTTTTCGATCGTCTGCATCCGCTGGGTAAAGCTGGCGGGCAGGAAGGGGACGGCGCAGAGCGCGGCGACCGCCAGCAACGGGCCGTAGACGAATTTACGTTTCGAGCGCAGCAGCATCATGCCCATCAGGATGACGAGGCAGACGAGGCCCGTGCGCGCCTCCGTCCCGATCGGCATCAACATGCAGGCCAGGCACAGGCAGTAGGCAAAACCCTTCACTTTCCAGTCAGGCGGAAAGATGGTGCCATGGTGTGTCAGCCACAGGATCAACGGGATCAGGGATATGGCGACGCAGCTGATGATCGACCCTTCATACAGGCCGCTGTTATTGTCGACCATCAGGTTCAGCACGCCATAGCCGCCACCTGATAACGCTGTTTTCAAGCCGCCATTGATGATGATGGTGCTGGCACACAGGATCATGAAGACGGCCAGCGCCTCTATCCTTAGCCGAGTGCGCAAGACCAGCGGGAGGAAGACGCCAGCGATGATCGCCTTCCACACCCAATTCCACTTGGTCATCGCCTCGACCGGGAAATCGGCGGTCATCGTCGTGTAGCCGCACCAGGCGAGCAGCAACAGCATCAGTCCCTGCCTGACGGAGAAACGGCAATCCTCCTTGTCATCCACCGCCAGCCACGCGCCAACCATCGCAGCAAAGGCGATGGCGGAGATGGGGATGGAGTTGAGCAGGAAATAGGACAAGCGCTGGGGTGAGACGATGTCGATATAGGCATAGACGGCGACGAGCAGGAACGGGCGACGCAGGCCAAGAAGACCGAATAGGCCAAGGAAGGCGATAAAGAACAGGTCACGCATCGCCGTGCGTTTCCAACGGGATCGCGGCCGAATCGGGATCGCGATCCAGATCGGCGCGCGGGATCAGTCGCCAGGCGGCGAGCAGAATCGCGCAGTGGCTGATCAGCAGGGATAATGTGTCGATCATCGCTGGGTCGGGGCTTCCTTGTACACTCGGCCTGCATAACGCCGTACGGTTGACGGGCCGTTAAACCTTTTCCCCTAAAGAACAGGGGTATGACCCGTATCCTTCATGTGCTGGATCACAGCCTCCCGCTCCACAGTGGCTACACCTTTCGGACTCGTGCGATCCTGCGCGCGCAGATCGCCAGAGGATGGCACGTGCGCGGCATCACCGGGCATCGCCACGGCGTGGCCACGGGAATGAGCGACGGCCCGCTGGAGGAGGAGATTGACGGCCTGACCTTTTACCGCACGCCGGGCGAACCGGCGACGGGCAACCCGGTCCTGCGCGAATGGCGCGACATCGCAGCCCATGCCGACGCGATCGAGGCGCTGGTGCAGCAATGGCGGCCTGACATCATACACGCCCATTCGCCGGTATTGAACGCCATGGCGGCGCAGCGCGTGGCGAAACGGCATGGCATTCCGCTTATCTACGAAATTCGCGCTTTTTGGGAAGATGCGGCAGTCGGCAATGGGACAGGGACGGAGGGCAGCCCGCGCTACTGGCTGACCCGCCAGCTTGAAACTCATGCCGTGCGCGCCGCTGATGCGGTCGCTGTCATCTGCGAAGGACTGCGCAGCGATCTGGCTGCACGCGGTATCGACCCGGCCAAGATCGTCGTGTCCCCCAATGGCGTGGACATGGAACAGTTTGGCGCGCCGGTGCCGCGCGACCCGGTACTCGCCGCCAAACTCGGGCTTGAAGGAGCGGACGTAGTTGGCTTCATCGGCAGCTTCTATGACTATGAAGGTCTGGACGACCTGATCGCCGCCATGCCGCGACTCGTCCGCGCCCGTCCGCGCGCCAAGCTGCTGCTGGTCGGTGGCGGTCCGCGTGAACAGGCTTTGCGCGATCAGGCGATGGCATCGCCCTTTGCCGACCATATCGTCTTCGTTGGCCGGGTGCCGCACGATCAGGTCGAACATTATTATGCGCAAATCGACATATTGGCTTACCCGCGCAAGGCGATGCGGCTGACCGATCTGGTGACGCCGCTCAAGCCGCTGGAAGCCATGGCGCAGGGGCGATTGGTGGCCGCGTCCAGCGTCGGCGGGCATCGCGAGTTGATCGAGGATGGCGTCACCGGCGCATTGTTCCCGCCCGATGACCCGGCAGGCATAGCGACGACATTGGCGGGGCTTTTCGCGCAGCGCGCTGGTTGGGACGAACGCCGCGCGAGGGCGCGCGCCTTTGTCGAGCGCGAGCGTAACTGGTCGTCAAACATTTTGCGTTACGAACCTGTTTACCAGCGGCTGCTGGCGCGTCCTGCTCGGTCGCGCGCGGCCGCCTGAACGGAAGGTTTGACGCAGCGTGCCGAGACGAGCCGGGCAGGGCAGAAAGTGGACGACGATCGCCTTGGGCGGTCTGGGCGCTGCGTTGCTGGTCCTATCGATCCCGGTCGGACTGATCGAAACGCTCGTAGCGTCAAGCGGCATCAGCGAATCGCTGCCCGCCGCTGCCCCGCCGCTGGGGTTGAAGGCGCGGTTGGTGCTGGCGGGCTTTGCCGCGCTGATGACGATGGGGCTGATGGATATGATGCGCCGCACCCGGACGGATGCGGCGGCGATGGACGAAGAAGGGCGCATGTCGCGTCCGCAAGGAGCAAGACAGATGGGTTTCGCATTTTCCAAGCTGACTGCACTGGCAAGGGGCCGCATCACTGGAACGCCACCTGCGCCGGTCGAGCGGCCCACGCCTGCCTTGCGACGTGCCGACGCGCATCCCGATGCACCGGCCCGTGCGCCGATTTTTGCCAGCCGCGATTTTAGCGGCCTGGATATTTTTGCCCGGCCCGATCGGATCGAGCGTGTCGAATGGAAGATGTCGGCCGAGGAAGAACCCGTCGTTCTGGCTCCGCAGGTGCAGGAATTGGCGCAACCGACTTTTCTGCGTGCGTCAGAGGCTGAACCAGAAGCGGCTCTGTCGGTCAAGAGCGAGGGCGCCGTGCTGCAGGAGGACGGGTTTGCACCGCAAGTCGAGGCTGAACCTGTTTTCCTTGATCCTGCGCCGACCCATGGCCTGACGATCACTCAGTTGACCGAGAGATTGGAGCGCGGCCTGTCCCTGCGCAGCCGCGCTCCTGCCACGGCCAGCGCACGCGTCCTTGCCGACATGCCCGTCGCCGCGCCCGTGCCGGTGCGCGATCATGTGGCACGGGATGCAGATGACGCTCTGCGCGCGGCGCTTGGCGCGTTGCGCACCATGGCCGGCCGCGCGCGCTGACCCAGACAGCCGACGATCACCAGTCTTCGATCGTCAGGGCAGAGATTTCGAGCAGATAGTCATCCCCATCCTGCCGGTCTTCATCGATACTGATGTCGGCCACGAAATGACCCGACAGTAACCATTGCGCGTCGGCAAGGCCGTTCACGAAGCGCGCGCGCCGGGCGGCCATGTCATCGCCCGTCAGTCTTAACGTGACGACGTGACGACGTCCTTCAAACAGGGCGCTGGCCCATGGACGGCTGGCGGCACGCTCGATAGTCGTGGGCGCTCCCGCCCGGTCCAGCAGTTGCGTCAAAAGCCGGGGCAGGGGATCGCCTGACCGCTGGCCGATCGCGCCCGTGCGCGCGGTACGATGCGTGGTAAATCCATGATCCATGCTTGTCATCATCTGACCTTCCTGCGATATGTGTTCATGAAATGTTCTACACGCCTCTTCACCCGTTCCCCTGGCTCGCGCCCGCTGCGCATGTCGAAGACAAGGCGCGGATCACGCGTCGAGGCCCGCCCGAAGGTCGTCGGTGCCATACCGTTATGGCGAAGAAATTTCTCGATCGTGCGCAACAGCATCCGTTTCAGTCTCCCCTGTTGATTCGACTCGCGCCCTGCGAATCGTCAAGCGCATTCCTATTTCTAACCCTATTTCCTACTTGTCTAGGAAAAATCCTATTGCTATGGATCGGCCATGGATGAAGCCCAAGATGCCCGAATCGCACTGGACCGGCTGATCGCCGATCGTGGGGAAAATTACGCCGATCTGTCGCGGCTGATCGGTCGCAACCCGGCCTATATCCAGCAGTTCATCAAGCGCGGCACGCCACGCAAACTGGATGAGGAGGACCGGCGCGTGCTGGCACGCTATTTCGGCGTGGCGGAACAGGCACTGGGCGGGGTCGCTGCGCCTGTGGCGATCATGCCGGGCGGGGGGCAAATGCGTTCGGTCCCGGCGGTCGTGGCGGTGCCGCGCCTCGCGCTGGGCGCGTCGGCTGGCGGCGGCACGCTGGACGTAGACGAACAGACAGCCGGTATCATGGCGTTCGACGCGCATTGGTTGCGCCATCTGGGCGTGCGACCGCAACGGGTTTCGATCATTCGGGTCGATGGCGAATCGATGGCCCCGACGCTCAGCGATGGCGACGACATCATGGTCGATCATGACGACGACGCCATGCGACTGCGCGACGGTGTCTATGTGTTGCGGCTAGATGGGGTGCTGATGGTTAAGCGGATCGCCATGGGTCCGTTGCGCGGACGTTTCAGCGTCATCAGCGACAATGCCCATTATCCTGATTGGACAGATATCGACCCCAGGTTGGTCGCTATCGTCGGTCGGGTCGTCTGGACCGGCAGGCGACTGGTCTAGCGGGTCCGCCATCCCTATCTGTGCGCCAAAGGAGTTTAGGTCTTGAACGATAATGGTGCGGTGATCCGCAAGGCGGTGGAATGGCGCGGCGCGCGACTGGCGCTGGCAACCGTCGTGTCGACCTGGGGATCGGCTCCGCGCCCGCGTGGCAGCCATATGATCGTACATGAAGATGGCCGGTTCGAGGGTAGCATTTCAGGTGGCTGCGTCGAAACCGACGTGCTGCAACGCGCGGCGGAGGTGATCGCGGGACGGGTGGGCCATGTCGAACGCTATGGCGTGGCCGACGGCGATGCGTGGGAAGTCGGCCTGCCGTGCGGCGGAGAAATCAGCGTGCTGGTGCAGTCAGTCGGTGAAGCGGGTTTCCCGACGGCGCTATTCGACCGGATAGAGGCGGAAAGCGCGCGGGGCAGGGCGCTGACGCTGGCGACGGACCTGACCACCGGCATGACGCGCGAAAGCGGGGTGCATGACGAAAGGGCGGATGATTTCCTTAATCGCTATGATCCGCCCCGCCGCCTGTTGATCGTCGGGGCGGTGCAGATCGCCCAGTCGCTGGTGCCGCTGGCGCAGGCGATCGGTGTGACCTCGGTGGTGATCGACCCGCGGGGGCGGTTTTTGACCGCCGAGCGCTTCCCAGGTGTAGAACTGGACGACCGTTGGCCAGACGATGCCATAGCCGCCCGCTTCCCCGGCGAGTCGACTGCTGTCGTAACGCTCAGCCATGATATCAAGATCGACGATCCGGCATTGGCGGCGGCGCTTAGTGCATCAACCGGCTATGTGGCGGCCTTGGGATCGCGCAAAAGTCATGCCGCCCGTCTGGAGCGGCTCGCAGCAGCGGGCTTCTCGGATCATGATCTCAAGCGGATAGACGGGCCAGCGGGGCTGGATATCGGCGCGATCGGTGCGGCGGAAATTGCGTTGTCGATTTGCGCGGGGATGGTCGCGGGTTTCAACAGCAACCGTTGACGACAAGCTGAAAATGAAAGTGCCCCTCGCCGCAAGGGATGGGCGGGGGGCACATCCTCTTGCTGTCGGGCATAAAGGACGAGTGGCCTCTAAAACTATAGCTGATATTTTACCATACCCCAAAAGGGTTATATTTGAATTTTTATTACACAGACATTACCGCCATTGCAGTAATATTACAGATGTTCAGCAGCATCGTCCGCCATTCCTGCCGCCATAGCGTGCCTCCTGTCGATCGCGGAAGAAGGTGATGCGGTCCATCGCTGGTTCGTTCGGATGATGTTGCGCGCGGTGGCTCAGATAGGCGTCATAGTCCGGCATGCCGACCATCAGTCGCGCCGTGCGCCGCAATGTGTCGATCAAACCGCTCATTCCGCCGGAACCATGTGCATGGGAATTTCATGCGCCGTCGGTGTTGCAGACCTGCGCGCCGCCAGACATGTCCGCACGGTAAAGACCAGCAATGCCAGAACGACGGCAAGAAACAGTGCGACCAGTGCCGCGTCGATCCGGTCGTTAAATATGATCCGCTGCATTTCAGCCATCGATTTGGCGGGGTTTAGCAGTTTTCCCTGATCCGCCGCCGTGGCGAATTTGGTCGCGTGAGAGAGGAAGCCAACCTTGGGATCCGTCGAAAACAGCTTGAGCCAGCCTGCGGACAGGGTGCAGGCCAAAAGCCATCCGGTCGGCAGCACCGTCACCCAGGCGAAGCGGTCGCGCTTCATGCGGAACAGCACGACGGTGGCCAGCATCAGGGCGATGGCGGCCAGCATTTGGTTGGAAATACCGAACACCGGCCAAAGCGTATTCACGCCGCCGAGTGGATCGGTCACGCCCTGATAGAGGAAGAAACCCCAGGCAGCGACGCACAGGCCGGTCGCGATGAGGCCGGGGATATGGCTGCTCGTGTCTTTGAAGGACGGCACGGCCAGCGCGATCAGATCCTGCAACATGAAACGCCCCGCCCGCGTGCCTGCATCCACGGCGGTCAGGATGAACAGCGCCTCAAACAATATGGCGAAATGATACCAGAAGGCCTTCATGGCGGGGCCGCCGACGACATGGGAGAATATTTCCGCCATTGCGACGGCCAGCGTCGGCGCGCCGCCCGCGCGGCTGATGATGCTGTGCTCACCGACATCCTTTGCCGTCTGAGTGATGAGTTCAGGGCTAATGGGAAAGCCCATCGCGGTGATCGCGGCGGAAGCGCTGCCCGCGTCTGTGCCGATCAGCGCGGCCGGGCTGTTCATCGTGAAATAGATGCCCGGATCCAGGATCGACGCGCCGACCAGCGCCATGATTGCGACGAACGCCTCCATCAGCATCGCGCCGTAACCAATGACGGGCGCATGGGCTTCGCTGGCGATCAGCTTGGGGGTGGTGCCGCTGGCGATGAGGGCGTGGAAGCCCGACACCGCGCCACAGGCTATGGTGATGAAGAGGAAGGGGAACAGTCCGCCCGACCAGACCGGTCCGCCACCATGGATGAACTGGGTCAGCGCAGGCATACGCAATGGCGGTGCCATGATGACGATGCCAATGGCGAGCGCGGCGATCGCTCCGATCTTGAGAAAGGTGGAGAGATAGTCGCGCGGGGCGAGCAGCAGCCAGACCGGCAGTACTGACGCTACCGCGCCATAGCCGATCAATATCCAGCACAGTTGCACCGGCGTGAAGGTGAAGATCGGACCCCAGACGGGGGAAGCGGCAACAGCCTGCCCATAGACGATGGCGGCGAGCAGGCCGACAAGGCCCAGTATGGAAACTTCGCCGATCCGACCCGGTCTGATCCAGCGGGTATAGACGCCCATGAAAAGCGCCAGCGGCACCGTCGCCGCCACGGTGAACATGCCCCAAGGGCTTTCGGCGAGCGCCTTGACGACGATCAGCGCCAGCACTGCCAATATGATGACCATGATCATGAAGGCACCGAACAGGGCGATCGTGCCCGCGACCTGCCCCATTTCCATGCGGATGAGTTCGCCCAGCGATTTGCCGTCGCGGCGCATCGAGATGAACAGGATCATGAAATCCTGCACCGCGCCCGCCAATACGACACCCGCGATGATCCATAATGTGCCAGGCAGATAGCCCATCTGCGCGGCGAGCACTGGCCCGACCAGCGGCCCCGCGCCCGCAATCGCCGCGAAATGATGGCCGAACAGGACGCTGCGGTCGGTCGCGACATAGTCCAGTCCGTCGGCACGGCGGACGGCGGGGGTGGCGCGTGCCGGGTCTAGGCCCATGACGTGACGGGAAATGAACAGCGCATAATAGCGATAGGCGACCAGAAAGCTGCTTACGGCTGCCACCACGATCCAGAGCGCGTTGACCGCTTCGCCGCGTGACACCGCCACGACGGTCAGTGCCGCCGCGCCGACGAGGGCGATCAGGATCCATGGAATATGCCGTGTCATTGCGCGTCCTGCTGCTCCGGGAAGCGCGCACAGTAAGAGTTCAGCTCCGAAAGACAACCGTTGGCGGGCCGGGTCGGTCGTGGATCAGCGCGCCTTCCTGCCCAAGGGCCAATCCGTCACACCGCTGGCCCATAGCGCCCACCAGATGATCACCGGTTGCAACGCCAGTCTAGGGCCATGATACCACCAGCTTAAATGGAGACCGCCCAGCGGAATGTCGTTGATTGCATGATGGATATTGGCTGGCCAGACGCACAGCGCATATAAAGCCAAGCCAATACCGGCAGCAGGGCGCAGGCACTGAGTCATCAGTCCCATGGCGCCGGCCAGTTCGGCGACGCCAGTCAGGGCGATCACCGTTTCGGGCATCGGCACCCAATGCGGGGTGATCGCAAGAAAACCCGCGGGGCGCGTCAGATGCGCGATCCCGGCCACAAGATATGCCGCCGCCAGCAGGATGCGGGCGGCGGTGCGGATGCGGGCCGAAAGTGCGGATTTCGTCAGAGCGTTAACTCACCCTCATCTTCGCCATCCCAATAGTGGGCGCGCTGCGCTTCTACCTTGATCATCACCAAAGCAGACGTATCCGCGCCATCGGCAAACCAATGGTCCAGGTCGGCGTTCCAATGCGCCTCGAACGCTGCACGGTCGCGTATCAGTTCGGCATGGCCCTCGATCGCGATGAACAACGGGCGTTGGCCAAGCAAACCGCTTTTGCCCTGAAAGGACAGGCCGACGCGCGGATCGCGTGCGATGTCGCCGACCATCAGCGTGTCGTCGGTGGTGAAATAATAGCTGTCGCCTTCATATGTAACGTCGCGATTGTTGCTCATGGGCCGCGCGGCGATGTGGCCGCCCTGCGCATGGGTCGACAGCATCGTGAAATCGATCTGCTTCATCTTTTCCGCCAGCGTGGCGATCGTCTGTTCGGCCATGGTCCGTCTCCTGTGATGTGCAGCCACAACGCGGCACACATCCGGTTAGGTTCCCGGCGTCGATTTCATCCTAGCGTTTGCGCACGAACTCCGCGCGCAGGACCAGCCCCTTGATCCCGTCGTATCGGCAGTCGATTTCCTGCGCGTCGCCGGTCAGGCGGATGGATTTGATCAACGTGCCGCGCTTCAATGTCTGGCCCGCGCCCTTGACCGTCAGATCCTTGATCAATGTTACCTGATCGCCATCGGCCAGCAGGTTGCCAACCGAATCGCGCACCTCGATTGGGTCTGCATCAGCGCCGCTTGTCGTAACGTGCGCATCAGCCGCGCTGACCCATTCCCCGCTCGCTTCGTCATAGACATAATCGTCGTCGGCCATGATGCTTCCCGTCCCTAATGCTGATCCAAGCCCATGGCGTGGATAGGCCGCCATGTCGAGCGGCGCGACGGATGAAGACTGTTCGTGCTATGGCCATGCAGATGTCCGAAGTTGTGGGTTATGGGAACATCGCACAGGCTTATCGCGCGTATCGATTATTGCAGGAAATCACGGATGACCATCGTTAGCAGAGTCACGCATGCCGTGGCTCACCTGGCCAACGGCCTGTCGGCTTTGCTGTTGGCGGGGTGCGCCGCGCAGTCCGGCCCCGCAGCCTTTTCTGTTCCGGTCGGGTCGATTTATGTCGCGATGGGCAGTTCCTATGCGGCGGGGCCGGGCGTCACGACATCTGCTGACACGCCACCGACACGCTGCCAGCGATCGGCTGACAATTATGCCCATCAATTCGCTCGCCAGCATGGCCTCCATTTGGTCGATGTCAGCTGCGGTGGCGCGACGACGGCGCATATTCTGGGGCCATGGAAGGAATTGCCGCCGCAGATCGAGGCGATCCCGCCTGATGCGCGGCTCGTGACCGTGACGATCGGGGGCAATGATGTCGGTTTCGTTGGCAGCCTGATGAAGGCATCCTGCGACGGGCAGGTGGACCTGTTGTCGTCGGCCGCGTCGGCGATGTGCGGAAAAATGGCAGCCTATGCGCGGGAAAAGCCCCAGCAGTTCGCCGCCATGCAGGCGACGGCGGATGAAGCGACATGGGCAAAGCTCGAAGCGGCGATGGATAGCATTGGAGAGCAGGTGAAGCGGCGCGCGCCCAACGCGCGGCTTGTCTTCGTCGATTATATTCGCATCGTCCCGGCGAAGGGATGTGTATCCGCGCCGTTCAATAACCCCGTCAGCGCGGATACTGCGCGAACCATCGCCCTGCGGCTGGCAAATGTGACTGCCACGGTCGCCCGTCGGGCAGGTGCGGGGCTGGTCAGGGCTTCCGACCTGTCGCGCGGCCATGAAGCCTGCACAGCCGATAGCTGGTCATCGGGTTTCGCACCCCCGAACGGGGTGACGAACTTCTCGCCCTATCATCCGAATCTGGCGGCCATGACCGCGATTGCCGGGGCACTGGATAGGGAAGTGGGGCGCTAATGTGGTGGATTTGAAATACGCCATATTGTGGCGGCATGATCCGGAGCCTATTTCAAATCCATCAACCGCACTAGAATCAAATATTTGACTCAGCGCGCGGTGTCATCCTTGGGTTACGGCTTCCAGTACGGCGGCGCGCAGTTCGGGGATGCCCATGCCTTTTTCGCTCGACGTGGCGATGATGTCGGGATGGGCAGCGGGGCGCTTGCGGATCGCATCGGCTGTCGACTGCCGCACGGTGGCGAGTTCGCTGGCCTTGATCTTGTCTGCCTTGGTCAGGATGATGCGATAGCTGACCGCTGCACCATCCAGCATGTCCAGCATGTCGGTATCGACGTCCTTTACGCCATGGCGGCTGTCGATCAGCACCAGCGCCCGCTTTAACGCCGCGCGCCCGCGCAGATAGTCGTTCACCAGGAACTTCCATTTGCGCACCACGTCCTTGGGCGCCTTGGCATAGCCATAGCCCGGCATATCGACGAGACGAAAGCGCAGCGGTTCGCCCACGTCGAAGAAGTTGAGTTCTTGCGTACGACCGGGGGTGTTGGACGTACGCGCCAAGCTGTTGCGATTGGTCAGCGCGTTGAGCAGCGAGGATTTACCGACGTTGGACCGGCCCGCAAACGCGACTTCATTGACCGACATGTCGGGCAGAAACTCCAGCGTGGGCGCGGATTTGAGAAAAGCGATCGGACCGGAAAAGGTCTTGCGCGCTTCCTCGATCAGGTCGGCATGGTCTTGGTCTGTCACTAAAAAATCCGTTCGCCCTGAGCCAGTCGAAGGGCCGTTCTTCCCTTCACGAAAGTGCAGGGCTTCGACAAGCTCAGCCCGAACGGATGATGGTTTGGTCTACTTCGCCGTCGCCGTGCTCAGCACGGGGTGGCGTTTGTACAGCCACCATTGCTGCGCCATCGACAGGCAGTTGTTGGTGATCCAGTAGACGAGCAAGCCAGCCGCGAACGGCGCCATGATGAACATCATCATCCACGGCATGATCGAAAAGATCTGCTGTTGCATCGGGTCCATCTGGGCCGGGTTCAGCTTGAACTGGAAGAACATGCTGATGCCCAGCAGCACTGCCAGCACGCCGATCGCCAGGAAAGAAGGCGGGGTGAAGGGCAACAGGCCGAACAGGTTGACGATGTGCAGCGGATCGGGCGCGGACAGATCCCTGATCCACAGCACGAATGGCTGGTGGCGCATTTCGATCGTCAGCTGAAGCACCTTATACAGCGCGAAGAAAATCGGAATCTGAATGAAGATGGGCAGGCATCCGGCGAGCGGATTGACCTTTTCCTTCTTGTACAGTTCCATCATCTCCTGCTGGAGCCGGGGCTTGTCGTCTTTGTACTTGTCCTGAAGCGCCTTCATCTTGGGCTGAACCGCGCGCATCGCCGCCATGCTCGCGAACTGGCGCTGGGCGACCGGGAACATCAGGCCGCGCACGACGAAGGTCAGGCAGATGATCGCCGCACCGAAATTGCCGAGCGTCTCGAACAGCCAGTGGAGCAGCGCGAAGATCGGCTGTTCGAACCAGTAGAACCAGCCCCAGTCGATCGCCCGGTCGAACAGCTTGATGCCATCGCGCTCATAGGCTTGCAGCGTCTTGACTTCCTTTGCGCCCACGAACAGGCGCAGCGTCTGCGTTGCGGCCTTGCCGGGCGCGAGCATCGTGGCGTTCAGTGCGACATCGGCCTGATATTGCGTGCCAGCACCCTTCTGGAACTGACCAGCGAAAGCGGTCTTTTGATCGGGAACCAGCGCGGAAAGCCAATATTTGTCGGTAAAGCCGATCCAGCCGTCGGTCGACTGGAACTGCTGGCTCGACGGCCCCTCGTCCAGATCCTTGAAATTCACGCCATAATTGGCCGCGCCGTTGAACACGCCGATCGGACCGGTGTGGATGGTCCAGGTCGATACGTCCTTGGACGGACCCATGCGGCTGATATAGGCATAAGGCTTGACACCGACCGCGCCAGCGCCGGTGTTCGATACCTTCTGCGCGGCGGAAATCATGTAGTTCTGATCGACGGTCAGGCGGATTTCGAACAGCTGGCCCGCGCCGTTATTCCATGTGAGCGTCACCGGGCTGGTGGGTGTCAGCGCGCTACCCTGCGCGGTCCACAATGTGTCCTTGTTGGGCGTTTTCAGGCCTTCGCCCTGCCAGCCGAAGCCAGCGAAATAGGAGTCCTGCGTCCCGGCGGGGCTGTACAGACGGACGGACGCGGAATTTTTTTCGATCGTTTCCTTGTAGGTCGGCAGCACGATGTCATCGATGCGCGCCCCCTTCAGATTGATCGACCCGAGCAGTTTGGGTGTGCGAATGGGAACGCGCGGGCTTTCACGCAAGACTATCGTACGGTCGCGAATCGCGGACACGCTGTCAGCGGCGGGGTCTGCTGCGGGATTGGCGACCGGCATGGTCTTGCCGCCCTCGATCCGGGTCACTGGTGGATTGGCGACCGGGAAGACATAATGCGACACATAGGGCCAGCCGAACAGAATCGCTGCGGTCAGTAGCACCGCCAGAATGATATTCTTCTTGTCGTCCACGCGCTTGCGCTCCGCCGTCAGATTATGTGTCAGGGGACCGGGTCGTACCCCGACCCGCCCCATGGGTGGCATCGCATTAGCCGCTTGGTCCCCAACCAGCTACCCTTGATCGCGCCATATTTGCGCACGGCCTGAATCATATATTCAGAACAGGACGGCGCGTAGCGGCAGGTTGGGGGCAGGATGCGCGAAGGGCCGATTTGCCAGATGCGGGCGATCAGGATGAGCAGGCGGGCAATCACGCGCCCTTGCCCCTGCCATGAGCGGCGCGCTGCGGTCTGTTGTCGCCCGCAGTTGCGCGCGCGATCTTGCCCAGCGCCTTTTCCAGCTCGGCACGAAGCAGCGTAAAGTCGCGCTCTATCCCGCCATCGCGGCCGATCAGCACATGATCTGCACCCGCATAGCCGTGCAGAGGCAATAGTTCGCGCGCGAGAACGCGAAAGCGGCGCTTCATCCGGTTACGGACGACCGCGCCGCCAATCTTTTTCGTGACCGTGATGCCGAAACGCATCGCCGGATCGCCATCGGCCCGCTCACGCACCAGCAGGACGAATCCTGGCATGGGCGCGCGCTTGCCACGATTGGCCGCCAGAAAATCGGCCCGCCTGCTCATGATCGCAGGCAGGGACGACGACGGCCCGTCGCTCAGGCGCTCAGGCTCTTGCGGCCGCGCGCGCGACGAGCGCGGATGATGTTGCGGCCGCCGGGGGTCGCCATGCGGGCGCGATAACCGTGACGGCGCTTCCGAACCAGATTGCTCGGCTGAAAAGTGCGCTTCATCGTTCATTCCTCAAAAAACAACTAGAGAATCGGGCGTGACAAAAAAGGGCCGCCAAAGCAGCGGCCACCCGTCAGGGGGCGTCCGATAGGCAAAAGGGGGTGGGAAGTCAATGGGTGGAGGCGTGCATATCATGTTGGGGATGCTTAGCCTGAGGGGAGAGGGGTTGGCCTATCGAGAGGGCAACACCCCTCCGTCTGGCCTTTGGCCAGCCACCTCCCCTTGCAAGGGAGGATGATTATTTGCCCCGCGCCGTCGCGACACCACTTTTGAGCGCGTCGAAGCCGACCGCGCCGTTGAGCACCTGATTGCCGATGACGAAAGTCGGAGTGCCACTGGCCTTAAGTTCCTGAGCGAGCGCGATGTTGGACTGGATTTCGGCGTCATATTTGGCCGATGCCATCGCGGCTTCCGCCTCGGATTTGGTAATACCGGCCTTGGCCGCTGCTGCCACGATCGTGTCGCGACTGACCTTGCCCGCGCCATAGAGGGCCTTGTGATAGGCCATATATTGGCTGCGTTCGGCCGCCAGCAGGGAGACCTTCGCCGCGTCGTTGCTGGCTTCCGACAGGATCGGCAGTTCGCGATAGACGATCCTGACCTTGGCATCCGATCCAACCAGTTTTGCAAGGTCGGGCAGCGAGGCGCGGCAATAGCCACAGGCATAGTCGAAAAATTCGACCACGGTGACGTCAGCATTGGCCGCGCCTTCCCATGCGCCGGCATAGGGTTTTTCCAGCGTTGCGCGGTTCGCTTCGATCGTGCTGGTCATGCGATTGGCCTGCAACTTCTCGATCGCCTGCGGGATGATCTCGGGATGCTCCAATATATAGTCATGCACGATCTTTTCGATCGCGGTGCGGTCGGCCGCATTGACGGGGGCGGGCGCCTGCATGGCGAGCGCGGTGCCCGCTGCGGCGGCGATAAAGGCGAATACGCCGATGGTCATCTGGATCATCCTGTTGGATAGAGCGGCGCGAAATTCGGGCCGGTGTGGGTCGGTCATGGCTATCGTTTCTTCCGCTTCTGCTCGATCGCGGCGCGCGATACCATGGCGA
Source organism: Sphingobium sp. (assembly GCF_049304695.1). Classification (GTDB taxonomy): domain Bacteria; phylum Pseudomonadota; class Alphaproteobacteria; order Sphingomonadales; family Sphingomonadaceae; genus Sphingobium. Next base: position 23,165 of record NZ_JBAQOK010000072.1, on the reverse strand, counting down.
TGTCCTGCGCGCGCAGATAATCGACCGTGCCGGGTTTCAAACCCTGCATCGCGGCATCGGCGCTGCGCAGCGCCATCGGATTTTCGCCCATCATCGCATAGCGTTCCGCCGTAGCCAGCGCGGCGCGCGGCGTATCGCCGCGCCGCTCATAGACGACGCCTAGCTGATACCAGGCGAAGGGGTTTTCCCGATCGCGCGCGACAGCCACGCGCAGCACCTGTTCGGCTTCAGCAAAATTCGCTTCGTCCTCCGTTGCGATCAGCGCGTGGGACAGCAGGACGGAAATGAGCGGCTGATTTGTAAGCCTTACCGCCTCGCGCAGAGGTGCGATCGCGTCTCTTGGGCGTCCGCTTTCGAGCAGGATTTGCCCCTTGAGCTCCAGGAAATAAGGATCGTGCGGTAAGGCGGTCAGCAGTGCATCGGCTTCGTTCAACGCCTTTAGCGGATAGGCGCTTTTGTGCCAGGCATAGGCGCGCGCATAATGGGCGGGGATGGTCTGGTCGGTCTCGGGATATTTGATCAGTGTCTGGTTAGGTTCGGACGCAAAGCCGAACAGCTTCGCCTTGATCCGCTCGAACCGTCCCTCCAGCGCCGGATCGACCGGCTTCTGCCAGGATGGATCGACGGTATAGACTTCGCGCAAAACATTGATGCGTTCGCCGGACAGGGGGTGGGTGCGCCCGTAACTATTGTCCTGCGGAATGGCGAGGCGATATTCCTGATTTTGCAGCTTCTTGAAAAATTCCAGACTGCCCCGGCCGCTGACGCCGGCTGCACTGAGGTAGCGCGCGCCCGCCAGATCGGCAGAGCTTTCCTGCGCGCGCGAAAAGGCGAGAAAATTGCTCATCGCCGCTTGCTGGCCCAGGCCCATGATGCCCAGGCCCGCTTCTGCGCCGCCTGCTGCGATCGCCGCCGCGCCCAGCACCAGAGAGAGCAGGCTAACGCTGGTGGCCGCCTTGATGCCCTCAGACGAGCGAATGATATGGCCGCCCTCAATATGGCCCAGTTCATGCGCGACGACGCCCTGTAGCTGGTTCACATTGTCGGCCTGCGCGATCAGGCCGCTATGCACCCACACATATTGGCCGCCAGCGACGAAGGCGTTGATTTCAGGGTCATTGATGACGAGTACCTGGACGTTGCGCGGCTCCATGCCCGCGGCCTTGACCAGCGGGCCTGACATATCGGCCATGAAGGCTTCGGTCTCTGCGTCGCGCAGGATCTGCTGCGCGTGGGCGGGCTGCGCCAGGCAGGCGATCGCCGCGATCAGGATCGCCAGATGCCGCGATCGCCGCATCATGGACGACGCCAGCGGGGCAGGGGGCTTGGACAGGGTCGGGACATTGACGCGGGGCGATGCCATGATCGCCCTGAACGGGATGTGAAGCCGACCAGAATAGAAAAAGCGCCGCCGCACGTCAGGATCAGACCCGTTGGGTCGAGCCGGACGAACGGCGGCGCTTTTGCATGTGTCAGGCTCCAACGGTCAACGACTGGCGGGCCTTTGGCGCTTACTGGCCAAAGGTCCGTTGCCACCAACCCCGGCGAGGCGCGCCGTTTTCGTCGGTGCCGCCATCCTGATCGCCATCGGCGGTTGCTGGTTCGACTGCCTGCGCAACCTCGACCGGCGCTTCGACGGCAACAGCTTCGGGCGCGGCTTCCGCTGCGACGTCGGCCTTCTTGCGGCGAGTACGCTTGGGCTTGGCAGGGGCTTCGTCGGCAACCGGTGCTTCGACGACAGCGGTTTCGGGTGCGGCTTCGGCTGCGACGTCGGCCTTTTTGCGACGGGTGCGCTTGGGCTTGGCCGGGGCTTCCTCCGCAGGCGTTTCCGGCGCGGCTTCCACAACGGCTTCGGGCGCTGTCTCGACCGCTTCCGTTGCGGGCGCTTCATCGACCTTGGGCTTGCGAGCGCGGGGGCGGCGACGGGTCTTGGGTGCGTCCTCGGCCGGGGTAGCTTCGACGAGTGCTTCGATTTCGAGCGCCTCGACCGCTTCGATCGGCTCGGCGTCTTCGGCCTGGCCGTCCTGCGTGCCAGCTTCCGATGCCGCGCCTTCGCTGCCTTCGCGACGACGACGTCCACCACGACGACCGCGACGACCGCGACGGCGATTGCCGCCTTCCTCGTCATTGTCGGCCCGTGCGGTTTCAACGGCGACGCTATCGCCCTCCTCGCCATCTTCCGCGATTGCAGGCTCGGCCTCGTCCTCTTCGCCATCGGCGTCAGTTTCAGCCGCGCCTTCTTCGCGCGTTTCATCACGTTGTCCGCCACGACGACGACGACGACGACGACGGCGGCGATTGCCATCGCGATCCTCACCGTCGCGCTCGCCACGCTCTTCGCGTTCGGCGGAAGCGGCTTCCTCTTCCGCTTCGGCGGCGATGTCGTCTTCTTCGTCTTCGTCCTCGATCACGTCGAATTCGTCATCTTCATCGACCATCGGCGCATAGGTGACGACGCGTTCGGGGCGGGGGCCGCTGGCCTCCACCGACATGCGTGCGCCCTCGACTTCGCCATCGGGCAGCACGACGATCGTCACGCCATAGCGCTGTTCGATCTCGTCCAGTCCCTGACGCTTGTTGTTGAGGACGTAGAAAGCCGCTTCCTGGCTGGCGCGCAGGGTGATGCAATCGCCGCGACCACGGGCCGCTTCTTCCTCCAGCATGCGCAGGGCGGACAGGCCTGCCGACGAAGCGGTACGGACAAGGCCGGTGCCTTCGCAATGCGGACATTGGCGGGTGGAGGCTTCGAGTACGCCGGTGCGCAGCCGCTGACGGCTCATTTCCATCAGGCCAAAGCCCGAAATCCGGCCGACCTGGATGCGCGCGCGGTCGTCTTTCAGCGCTTCCTTCATCGCCTTCTCGACCTTGCGAATGTTGGAGTTCACCTCCATGTCGATGAAGTCGATGACGACGAGGCCAGCCATATCGCGCAGGCGCAGTTGGCGCGCGATTTCGCGGGCTGCTTCCAGATTGGTGGCGACGGCGGTCTGTTCGATGCCATGTTCGCGTGTCGAACGACCCGAGTTGATGTCGATCGACACCAGCGCCTCAGTCGGATTGATGACCAGATAGCCACCGGATTTCAGCTGCACGACCGGATTGTACATCGCGGCGAGCTGGTCCTCGACACCGGCGCGCTGGAACAGCGACACCGGATCGGCATAACCCTTCACGCGGCGCGCATGGGTCGGCATGAGCAGGCGCATGAAGTCCTTGGCGGCCTTATAGCCATGCTCGCCCTCGACGATGACTTCTTCGATATCCTTATTGTAGATATCGCGGATTGCCCGCTTGATGAGGTCGCTGTCATTGTGGATCAGCGCGGGCGCGGCGGATTTCATCGTTCCTTCGCGAATTTCGTCCCACAGACGGGCGAGATAATCGAAGTCGCGCTTGATCTCGACCTTTGTGCGTTGCAGCCCGGCGGTGCGCACGATGCAGCCCATCGACGATGGCAGCGCCATGTCGGAAATGATCGACTTCAAACGCTTGCGATCGGCAGCGTTGCTGATCTTGCGTGAAATGCCGCCACCATGGCTGGTGTTGGGCATCAGTACGCAATAACGCCCGGCCAGCGACAGATAGGTGGTCAGCGCAGCGCCCTTGTTGCCGCGCTCCTCCTTGACGACCTGCACCAGCAGCACCTGACGGCGCTTGATGACGTCCTGGATCTTGTAACGGCGACGCAGCGCCATGCGCTTGCGGCGTAGCTCGTCGGCAGCCTCGTCGCCGCCGCGACCACGGCCCCGCCCGCGACCATTGCCGCGAACGCCGCTGCCTTCCGCTTCGCCGCCCTCGGCGACGTCGTGACCGCTCGCACCTTCTTCACCCTCTCCATCGTCATGATGATGGGTTGCCTCGACGGTTTCGACGATGCCTTCGCCGTCTTCATCATCGTCATCGTCGAAATCGGCGCGCAGGGCGGCCTCTTCCTCGGCATGCGCGCGTTCTTCGCGCAGCAATGCTTCGCGGTCTTCGCGCGGAATCTGATAATAGTCGGGGTGGATTTCGCTGAAAGCGAGGAAGCCGTGGCGGTTGCCGCCGTAATCGACGAACGCTGCCTGCAACGAGGGTTCGACCCGCGTTACCTTGGCCAGATAGATATTGCCCTTGAGCTGCTTGTGCTCAGCGGACTCGAAATCGAATTCCTCGATCCGGTTACCCTTGACGACCGCGACACGGGTTTCTTCCCGGTGGCGCGCGTCGATCAGCATACGCATTGTCATTTATATGTCTCCGGCGATGGCGGCCAGCGGCGCTGGGCCGGGCTGCTACGCGATAGTGAAAGGACGGCCGCGTACGCGCCGATAAAGGCGCGGATTGCGGGGTCGTCCGGGTTTGAAGGAAATGTTGCGCGTCTGCTGCGTCGGCAGGGCCGGACAAATCGCCGGGCCGGACCATCCACGCCGCATCGCCCGTTACCGGGGCAAGCGTGGAATGGAAATCATGCCTCATGCAGCGTCAACCTGTTCATGGCATCCGTCCGCGCGAATGGCGCGCGCCGATGCCCCTCTTTGTACCCCGCCAGGCGCCCATGGAGCGGGCATATCTTGCGGGAATGTGAATGGTTAGCAGTCAAAGACCCACGGGGCAACGGCTGCAGGAAATATAATGCGGCGGTATGGACGCCCCATCCCGCTTGTCCGGGAACTTGGTGAAGATTGGATTAACCCTCTCGCTACACCGGACGACAAGGGGGAATTGCTTAATCGGTCATTCAGCGTGGGGACGCCTGACGGATTAAGCATATGAGATTGCGCTGGACGGTCGCCACCGGTGCGTTGCACAAGCGGTCGATGCTACATGGCCTGACCCTGATGACCGCGTTGCTTACCGGCACGTCGGGCGGCGCAGGCGGCCTGTCGGGCGTGGAATTGCGCGACAATAGCCTCGTCGTGCGTTTTGACGATCGGGCTGGGTCGAGTGTCGGTAAGGCGCAGGTCGGTCGGGGAGGTCCGGTTGAGGGTTTGAAGCAACCGCCCAGGGGCGGGGCGTCGCGCCTGGTGCTTGATCTATCCACGCCGGGCGATCCCGAAAAGGCATCAGATGGCCGATCGCGAAACTTCGTAACGCGCAACGCTGGCGACAATAGTGTGGGCAAGGGGCGCATCCGCTTCGACGCCCCCGCCGATATGGCCGCGCGGCCGCGCCAGCGGCTCCATTCGATTACCGTGGCCATCCCGGCGGCATCGCGCGGCCTGTCGCTGCCGCAGATTGAAGGCGTGCGCGATGGCGCACGGCCGCTGATCGTCATCGACGCCGGGCATGGCGGCCATGATCCCGGCGCGATCAACAAGGATAATGGCAAGCGGGAAAAGGATGTGACGCTGGCGATCGCGCAGGCGATCCGCGATCAACTGGTGAAATCCGGCCGCGTGCGCGTGGCGTTGACGCGTGATGACGACAAGTTTCTGGTTCTCCAGGAACGCTATGGCATCGCGCGTAAGCTGGGTGCCGACCTATTCATTTCGATCCACGCCGATGCGGCGGAAAATGCGCAGGCGCATGGAGCGACCGTCTACACCCTATCCGAAACCGCGTCCGACCGGGAAGCGTCCCGGCTGGCGGCGCGGGAGAATAAGGCCGACATCATCAACGGCGTCAATCTGGGCGAGCAGTCGGGCGATGTGTCCTCGATCCTGATCGACCTGACCCAGCGCGAATCAATGAACATATCGGCGAACTTTGCCCGTTTGCTTCAGCGCGAAGCAGCGCCCTTTGTTCCTTTCCGCAGCGCGGCTCATCGCTTTGCGTCTCTAATGGTGCTCAAAGCGCCCGATACGCCGTCCGTCCTGTTCGAGACTGGCTATATTTCCAATGTGGACGACGCTGCGTTTCTGTCTTCCCGTGAGGGACAGCAGAAGATCGCGCGTGGTGTGGCCCGCGCGGTCGAAGTGCATTTCGCGCGAAAGCTGGCGATGCGGGGTGACACGGCGGGTGGGTAAATTATAAAAATCCCTCTCCTGGAAAGGGGAGGATTTTCAGATGTGTTGCAGCACCCTCTCTACGATCGCTCTGGCATTGTGCCGATTTTGACCCTAGAGCCTCTGCGTCATGGAAGAGGCCAGTTCCAATCCGCCCGCATCGTCCTTCGCCTATCGCCTGCGCCGCGACGCCGGAGGGGCTCTGGGGCGCTTGCGCCCCTTATGGGGCCGCCGCCTTTTTCGCTGGGCCGCGATCCTCTTAAGCGGATTCCTGCTTTTCTGCCTCGCCTTCTGGCTGATCTTCGCACGCGGCCTGCCTGATGCGGCGACGCTGCTGGAATATGAGCCGCCGCTGCCCACTATCGTGCGCGACATCAATGGCCAGCCCGTACACAGCTATGCCCGCGAACGCCGGGTGCAGCTGCAATATAGCGATTATCCCACGCTATTGATCCGCGCGTATCTGGCGGCGGAGGACAAGACATTCTTTGATCATCATGGCGTCGATTTCCCCGGCTTTGCAGGCGCGGTCGTGGACTATGCCAGCAAACTGGGGTCGGGGCAGCGCGCGCGCGGCGGTTCTACCATCACGCAGCAGGTGGCCAAAAACCTGCTCATCGGCGACGAATATTCGCCCACGCGCAAGGTGAAGGAAATGATCCTGGCCTGGCGCATGGAAAATGTGCTGAGCAAGCAGCAGATCCTCGAACTCTATCTCAACCAGATATTCCTGGGCCGGAATGCTTATGGGGTGCAGGCAGCGGCGCGCGCCTATTTCGACAAGGATGTCGCAGATCTTAAGCTGCACGAAATGGCCTATCTGTCGATCCTGCCCAAGGGACCGGCCAACTATCGCCCGGAAAGTCCGACCGGCCTTGCGCGCGCGATCGACCGTCGTAATTGGGCCTTGGGCGAAATGCTCAAGAACGGCTGGATCACGTCCGCTCAGCGCGCCGCTGCCGTGGCGCTGCCGCTTGGCACCGTTGCCGCCCACGGATCGAATTTCGACGCCCGCGCCGGTGGCTATTATATGGAAGAAGTGCGCCGTCGCCTGATCGGCCTGTTCGGCGAAAAGGCCAGCGATGGTCCGAACAGCGTCTATGCAGGCGGACTGTGGGTGCGCAGCCCCTATGATCCGATAGTGCAGGACAGCACGCAAAACGCCTTGCGCGCAGGTCTGTTGCGGTTCGACGCCGGCCGTGGCTGGTCCGGTCCGGTCGGTCATATCAAGGCAGGCGATGGCTGGGAACGCGAACTGGCTGCCAGCTATATCTCCGTCGATTATGCTGACTGGCGCGTTGCCGTCGTCATCAGCCGCACGTCGTCCGAGGCGCAGATCGGCTTTTCCGATGGCACTACCGGCACACTGCCAGCCAGCGCCGCGCAGACGCCCTATCGCAAGACCGGCGGTCCTGCCTTTTCCGCGATGACGCCGGGCGACCTCATCATCGTCACGCGCAACGGGGACGGCTGGGCTTTGCGCAGCATCCCGTCGGTGTCGGGTGGCATGGTGGTGGAGGAAGTCCATTCGGGGCGCATCCGCGCAATGCAGGGCGGATTCGATTCGCGCCTGTCCTCCTACAACCGCGCGACGCAGGCGCTGCGGCAGCCCGGCTCGACCATCAAGCCCTTCGTTTATGCCGCCGCGCTCGACAATGGCATGACGCCTGCCTCGATCATCGTGGATGGTCCCTTGTGCGTCTATCAGACCGCAAGTCTGGGCCAGAAATGCTTCCGCAACTTCTCCGGCGGTAGCGCGGGGCCGCAGACGATGCGCTGGGGCGTAGAGCAATCGCGCAACCTGATGACGGTGCGCGCCGCTAGCCAGACCGGCATGGAACGCGTCGTGCGGACGATCAAGGCGCTGGGGATTGGCGATTATCAGCCTTATCTCTCCTTCGCGCTGGGTGCGGGTGAAACGACCGTCGAGCGCATGGTCAATGCCTATGCGACGCTCGCCAATCAGGGGCGGCAATTCCCGTCGAAGGTCATGGACTATGTGCAGGACCGGCGCGGCAAGGTGATCTGGCCCGAACGCTGGCGGCCCTGCGACGGATGCAACATGGCCAATTGGGACGGCAAGCCCATGCCCCGCTTCGGCATGGAGGGGAAGCAGGTCATGAACCCGATGACCGCCTATCAGGTGGTCCACATCACCGAAGGCGTCATTCAGCGCGGCACTGCCACGGTGCTGGCCGACCTCAAGCGCCCGCTGTTCGGCAAGACCGGCACGACCAACGGCCCGACCAACGTCTGGTTCGTAGGTGGTTCGCCCGATCTGGTCGCTGGCGTGTATCTTGGCTATGACCAGCCGCGCAGTCTGGGCGGCTGGGCGCAGGGCGGGCGCATCGCCGCGCCGATCTGGAAGGCCGCGATGGCGCCGATTTTGGAAACGATGCCCAAGACGCCCTTCGTCGCGCCAGCGGGTATCCGCATGGTGCCGATCGATCGCCGGTCGGGCAAGCGCGTCTATGGCGCATGGCCCACCAGCGAGCCAAAAGCGGCCGTCATCTGGGAAGCGTTCAAGCCCGAATCCGAACCCCGGCGCACCATCCGCAAGGATGAAGCGGAAGCGCAGGCCAAGGTCGCAGCGGCACGAGCCAGCGCGCGCGGGCGGGCGCGCAGCGACGCGGACTTCATTCAGGATCAGGGCGGCATCTATTGAGGGCGTGACATGTCCCATCCTCCCCCTTGTGGGAGAGGTGGCTGGTCGCAGGCGGACCGAGGGGTGCCACCCCCTCATGATAGGGGAACGCCCGTCCACCATTTGCTGCGCAAACGGTCCCCCCCTCCCACATGGGGAAGGAATGATTCTTTGCAAAATCTTCTGTCTCCGATAGGGGCAGTGCCTTGATGCGTTCCTGCCTGATCGGGAACAGCCGAATGTCTGGAGACACCTCATGCGCGCCGAAGCGCTGCAATATATCGATCGTATCGACGCCGCGCTGGCGCTGCTCCGCCAGTCACTCGACTGGGACCGCGCGCTGCGCCGGCTGGACGAGCTGAACGCCCGCGTCGAGGATCCTACCCTGTGGGACAATGCCAAGCTGGCGCAGGAGGTCATGCGGGAACGCACGCGGCTGGACAGCGCCATTGGCGCGACCCGCGCCATCGCCACCGAAAAGTCGGACACGGCCGAACTCATCGAGATGGCCGAGGTCGAGGGTGACGAGGATATGGTGAACGAGGCCGTTGCGTCATTGAAGGCGCTGGCCGATCGGGCCGACGTGGACAAGATCAAGGCGTTGTTGTCGGGTGAGGCCGATGCCAGCGACACCTATCTGGAAATCCATGCGGGCGCTGGCGGGACCGAAAGCCAGGACTGGGCCGAAATCCTCAGCCGCATGTATCGCCGCTGGGCCGAACGGCGCGGATATAAGGTGGAACTGGTCGATTATCAGGCGGGGGATCAGGCGGGCATCAAGTCCGCCACTTTCCTGATCAAGGGCGAGAACGCCTATGGCTATGCCAAGACCGAAAGCGGCGTCCACCGGCTGGTCCGCATCAGCCCCTATGACAGTGCGGCGCGGCGGCACACCAGCTTTTCGTCCGTCTGGGTCTATCCGGTGATCGACGACGACATCGACATCGAGGTCAAGGAATCCGACCTCAAGATCGACACCTATCGCGCGTCGGGCGCGGGCGGTCAGCACGTCAACACGACCGACTCCGCCGTCCGCATCACCCACGTTCCGTCCGGCATCATCGTCGCGTCGCAGAATGACCGGTCGCAGCACAAGAACCGCGCCACCGCGATGAACATGCTCAAGGCCCGTCTGTACGAAGCGGAACTGGCCAAGCGCGAAGCGGTGACGGCGGGCGAATATGCGGCCAAGACCGAAATCGGCTGGGGCCATCAGATCCGATCCTACGTCCTGCAACCCTATCAGCTGGTGAAGGATTTGCGCACCGGCGTCACTTCCACCGCGCCCGATGATGTGCTCGATGGTGCGCTCGACCCGTTCATGGCGGCGGCGCTCAGCCAGAAGGTGACGGGCGAGGCGGTCGACGTGGAGGATGTGGACTGATGATCCGGGTGGCTTTGGCGGGTGCGCTCGTCCTGCTGGCCGCCTGCGATCAACTGGGCGGCGGCAACCAGACGCAGCGTTCCGCTGCGGCCAGACCATTTCCGCAAGCCGACCGTCCCGTCGCGCCGATCGTGTCGACCCGCTGGTCGAGCGAAGAGGCGCGCGATCGGGTCAATGAGGCCGAAGACATTATGGACCGGGCAGGCATCCGTCCGGGCATGACGGTGGCGGACATCGGCGCGGGGGAGGGCTATTATACCGTTCGCCTCGCCAAGCGTGTCGGCGCGGAAGGGCGCGTGCTGGGCGAAGACATCACGCCCGAAGTGATTGAGGCGCTGTCGCACCGGATCACGCGGGAAAAGATGGACAATGTCAGCGTGAAGCTGGGCGCCCCGGAAGATCCCCGCCTGCCGCCCAATAGCTTCGATCGCATATTGATGGTCCATATGTATCATGAGATCGCGGAGCCATATGCGTTTCTCTGGCATCTCAGCCCGGCGTTGAAGAAGGATGGCGAGTTGATCGTGGTCGATGCAGATCGCCCGACCGACCAGCATGGCACGCCGCCTCGCCTGTTGATGTGCGAAATGGCGGCAATGGGATTTCGGATGCAGGAATTGGTCCCCAAGCCGACGGCCGGGGGGTATCTGGTGCGGTTTCGGCGGATCACGGCGCGGCCTGATCCGGCCAGTATTGTGCCATGTGCGATGAAAGCGGAGTAAGGGAGCGACGCTTTTGGCCCTCCGTCAGGGCTGCGCCCTGCGACCTCCCCATCGCTGCGCGACAGGGAGGACCTTAGGTTATTCCTTGCGTCGCCATCGGCGGAACATCGACACACCCAGCACCCCGCCGCCGATGACCGCTGCGATGGCGCCGCCGGCGCTGGCGAGCGCCCAGGCGCCAGCCGCCAGCAGGCCGGTCAGGAAATCGACGATGATGAGGGTGAGATGGATCATGCAGAAGGAGAGACGGACCTATTGGCCCAGTTCCTTCGCCTCCTGATATTTGAGTTCGAGAAAACGGTTCTGCGTCGCCAGCTTGTCCAGGTCGCCGCTGGCCAGACTCTCGCTCATTCGGGCGATTTCCGCGTCGATTACGGATAGTCCATCGACCAGTTGGCGCTCAGGGATGCGGCCATTGCGTTCTTCGCGTCGCATGGGTTCGGGGATGGATTGGTATCCGGTCACCAGTTCGGGCAGATGGTCCGACAGCAGGCGGCGGACTTCCTGCGCGGCGGGGTCTTGCGGGTTGAGGCGTTCGAGTTGTGGTCCGAGCGTTTCCAGACGGACGCCGATGCTGTCGACCAGCGTGATGGCGGGGGCAGGCAAAGCCTTGCGCTGGTTTTCCAGCCAGATTTCGGTCTGGAGCGGCAGGGCGGTGAGTTCGGTGGAGGCGAGCGCTTCGGTTCTGACGCGGGTTTCGGTGGGGATCAGGGCGATGAGCAGCAGGGCGGCGATCATGATGCCCAGTGCGATCATGACGCCGGTGGTGCCGAGCGGCAGGATGAAGCCTGCCACGGCGCTGCCTAATATGACAGCCAGTATCGCCCAGAAAGCATATTTGACCTTGCGCAGCACACCGGCATTGCGGCGCTGACGGGCGCGGGTGGAGAGGCTTTTTCCGCGATCGCTGTGGCGGCGCAGGACGGCTTCGGCGTCGGCTAGGGTGCGATCAGATCGGCTCATCTGGCGACCCCAATTCCCTGAATGAGGACCACACATTTTGCGCATTTGTGGAAAAGAGGGAGGGGGTCATCCTTAGCCCTCGATCGCGCTCAATAATGGATTATCCACCCGCGCTTCCTGTGCTGCCTGCGCCTGTCCCTGGGCGCGGGCGATATAGCCCTTGGACTTTTCAACTTCGTTCGACAGCGTGCCGACCGTGGTTTTCATGCTCTCCAGCGCCTTCATCTTGAACGCGTCGATATTGTCCATCGTGTCGTAGATATTCTGGAAGGCGCGTTGCAGCGTTTCGATCGGGATCGTGCTGGACGCGGCCTGTTCGTGGATCTGCGCAGTCTGGCTCTTGAGCAGTTCGCCGGTCCGGTCGATCATGTTGGCGGTCGTGGTGTTGAGCGCGCTGATCTGTTCGAGCACCAGCCGCTGCCCGGCCAGCGCCTGCGCCACCGTCACTGCCGTGCGGAGCGCCGCGACGGTGGTCGTGCTGGCGCGGTCCACGCCCTTGACCAGTTCGACATTATTCTTCTTGACCAGATCGAGCGCCAGATAGCCCTGCACCGTGACGGCCAGTTGCGTCAGCAGATCCTGCGTGCGCTGGCGGATGTAGAAGAGGGCGCTTTCGCGGATCGCCTTGGCCTTGGCCGGGTCGGACGAATCCAGTTCCAGCGCCTTGGCTTCCAGCCGGGCGTCCATGGTCTTGCTGATATGGACCATCTGTTCCAGCTTGCCCATGGTGGCCCACATATTCTGCCGTTCGACATCGATGGCGGCATTGTCCTTTATGAGGACATCCTTGCCGCTGGCGAGCGACCCCAGGATCGAATTGATATGGCCCTGCGCGCTTTTATAGCCGTCGAAATAGTCGCGCATCTTGTTGCCGAAGGGGATGATGCCGAACAGCTTCCTGGGTGCCATCAGGTTGCCGCGCTTGCCCGGATCGAGATCCTCCACCGTGCGGCGCAGTTCGGCGAGGTCCGCGCCGACCTTCGTATCGCTGTCCATCGCGCGGACGGGGCGGTCGAGGAAGCGGTTGGAGTGGCCCGCCGCCTCCGCGATTTCCTTGCGGCCCATATTGGTGAGTTGATCGACGCGCTGGCCAAATTCAGGGCTGTTGGCGTCCTGCGCCACCAGATCGTCAACGAAGGCATCGACCTTTTCGTCCAGCTTGCTGCGTTTTTCATCGTCGATCGGCACCAAACCCGCCGCCCTGTCAGGCGCGACAACCGGCACCGGGTCGGGCGGCGTCAGGTTGAAAGGGTTGGCGGTAGCCGTGTCGGTGGGCGCGGTCGAAGCCATGTCATCTCCGGAAAAAGCCTGTGTCGGGCGTCACTGTTATATGTCGATAGAACAGTGGCCCTGCAAGTGCGTGCGTCGTTATACGGTGTCCCGCCGCGCTATTGCAATCATCTCCCTTGGCCCCAAAGCATGATGCCTCTAGGCTGATCCGTCCGTTTCGAGCGAGGCCGAGACGCCGTAGCGCTATGCTGGCGTTTCTCGACTTCGCTCGAAACGAACGGATGGGGGTGTGCCGAATGGGAGTCATCGCGCTCTGGCATAGCCGCCGATGGCGAAAATAAGGGGACGGGTGGATGGCGAACGGCGATGATGATCCGGTGATCCGCGCGGTTGCGGCCGATCCGCGTTATATCGCGCTGGTGGCGCGGCGGATGCGGCTGGGCTGGTGGCTGACGGCGGCGATCGTCGGGGCGTTCGTGGGCTATCTGCTGCTGATCGCGTTCGACAAGACATTGCTGGGGATGCCGATCGGCGATGGCGTGACCTCGCTGGGTATCCCGATTGGGCTGGGCCTGATCCTCTTCGCCATTGCGCTGACCGGCGCTTATGTCTTTCACGCCAACCGGCATCATGATGCGCAGATGGCCGCGATTTTGCGGGACCATGGTGTGAAGGCGAAAGGCGCATGAGGACGATGCGCGGCCTGCTGGCCATCGCCGCCCTGTCGTTTCCGGGCTGTGCTTTCGCCGCTGCGCTGGAGGGGCAGGCGGAGCAGCAGCCGATCAACTGGGTCGCTATCGCCATGTTCGTTGCCTTTGTCGGCATGACTTTGTGGATCACGAAGGCAGCGGCGGCGCGGACTCGCACGGCGTCGGATTTCTATACGGCGGGCGGGGGCATTACCGGGTTCCAGAATGGGCTGGCGATGGCGGGCGATTATATGTCGGCGGCGTCGTTTCTGGGCATTTCGGCGCAGATTTTCAACGATGGCTATGACGGGCTGATCTACTCCACCGGCTTTCTGGTCGGCTGGCCGATCCTGTTGTTCCTGATGGCCGAACGGTTGCGCAATCTGGGGCGCTTCACCTTTGCCGATGTCGCCTCCTATCGTTTTGCGCAGCCGGCAGTGCGCAGTTTTGCGGCGGTATCGACCCTGCTGGTCGTATCCTTCTACCTGATCGCGCAAATGGTCGGGGCGGGGCAGCTTATCAAATTGCTGTTCGGCCTGCCCTACGCCGTCGCCGTGGTGATCGTGGGCGGGCTGATGATGCTCTACGTCCTGTTCGGCGGCATGCGCGCGACGACATGGGTGCAGATCATCAAGGCGGTGCTGCTGTTGGGCGGGGCCAGTTTCATGGCGGTCATGGTGCTGGCGCAGACCGGCTTTTCACTGGAAGCGTTGTTCGCGCGCGCGGTGGAGGTCAAGACGCAGGCGGCGCTGGCGGGTGGCGCGGATGCGACCGATGCGGCGGCGCAGGGCCGGTCGATCATGGCGCCGGGCAATTTCATCAAAGACCCGGTGTCGGCGATTTCGTTCGGGCTGGCGCTGATGCTCGGCACGGCGGGGCTGCCGCATATCCTCATGCGCTTCTTCACCGTTCCCGATGCCAAGGAAGCACGCAAGTCGGTGCTGTGGGCGACCGGTTGGATCGGCTATTTCTATATCCTGACGTTCATCATTGGCTTTGGCGCGATCGTGCTGGTGGGGACCGACGCCAGCTATCTGGATGCGAAGGGGGTTTTGCGCGGGGGCGGCAACATGGCCGCGATCCATCTGGCCCATGCGATCGGCGGCAACGCCTTTCTGGGGTTCATTTCCGCCGTCGCCTTCGCCACCATATTGGCGGTGGTCGCGGGGCTGACACTTTCGGCGGCATCAGCGGTCAGCCATGATCTCTATGCTACCGTCATCAAGAAGGGCGAGGCGGATTCGGCCAGCGAATTGCGGGTATCGCGCCTGACCACGCTGGCGCTGGGTGCGCTGGCGGTGCTGCTGGGGCTGGTCTTTGAAAAGCAGAATGTGGCGTTCATGGTGTCGCTCGCCTTTGCGCTGGCGGCGTCGGGCAATTTCCCGGTGTTGATCCTGTCGTTGCTGTGGAGTGGTTGCACGACGAAGGGCGCGGCATGGGGCGGGGGGATCGGTTTGCTGACCGCATTTGTGCTGACGCTGCTGTCGCCAGCGGTGTGGACCAGCACATTCGGCTTTGGCGTCGCGCCCTTCCCCTATAGTTCGGCGGCGATCTTCTCGGTCCCGGCTGGCTTCATCGCGATCTGGCTGATTTCGCGGCTGGATCGCTCACCGCGCGCGGCGGTCGATAAGGCGGGTTATCCGGCGCAGCGGGTGCGGGCGGAAACGGGGATTGGGGCTTTTGCGGCGAGTGACCATTGAGCGTTTGTGACCATCTCCCAACCTTGATGCTGGATGCCAGGTTGGGAGATGGGTTCCCGCCTTCGCGGGGATGACGGACGGGGTTTAGCGCGCGCCCTCCGCATAATAGCGTTCCATGTCGAGGCGCATCTGGTGCAGCGCCACCGGGTTCAGATAGACCATGTGCCCGGCGGGATAATAATGGAATTGCAGGTTCTGGCGCAGCGCCGGTTCCAGCATCATGTGCTTGAGATCGCGCTCGGTGGAGAAGAAGGGCGTCGCCATGTCATAATAGCCGTTGAGCGACAGGACGCGCAGATGCGGGTTGGTCCGCATCGCGGCGCTGAGGTCTGCGGTCACGTCGGCGACATTCTGCTTCCCGCCCGATGGGGCTTCATGGGTCCAGTCCCATTTGAAATCGCCGCCTTCGCGTGCGCTGAGGCGGTAGGACAGGTCGGTTTCATAGCCCATCTGGCGCGTGACCTGATCCAGGAAGCTACCGACATAGAGGCCGGTGATGCCGGTGCTGGATGCGTCATAGTCTGGCGTTTCGCCCGCTGCGTCATCGTCGATGCCCTTGTAGCGGCTGTCGAAGCGGCCCACCGTTTCACGGCTGTCGCGCAGGATTTCCTTGCGGAAGCGCGACAGGCTGACGCGCAGGTTCGCGCGCTTGATATAATCGACCGACAGTCCGGTGAAACGGCTCATCTGGGTGGCGATGGAGTCCATTTCCTGCGGGCTGATGTCCTGTCCTTTGAGCAGCGCGGTGGCGTAGGGTCCGTTGGCGAAAATGCGCGCTTCCTCGACAAATTCCTCCAAGGTGGCGGGGCGGTTGGGCACGCGGTTATGATACCAGGCGGTCGCCGCATAGCTGGGGATATAGCCGATATGGATGGTGTCGAAGCCCGACTGGCGCACGCCATAGTTCATGATGGAAGACAGAAGGACGACGCCGTTGAGCGCCAGTCCGCGGTCCTCCAACTGATAGGCGAGTGCGCCTGACCGGGTGGTGCCATAGCTTTCGCCGAAGATATATTTGGGCGATGCCCAGCGGCCGAACTTGGTCGTGTAGCGCATGATCGCCTTGGCAAAGGCGTCGACATCCTGATCCACGCCGTAGAAATCGGCGGGCTTGGCATCGCCCAAGGGCCGCGAATAGCCCGCGCCGATCGCGTCGAGGAACACCATGTCGGTGCTGCCGATCAGGCTGTCGGGATTAGGGCCGACATCGAAGGGGGCGGGCCTGACCGCTTGTGGATCGCCGGTGCGGGCATGTTCGGGCGCGAAGCTGCCCATGCGCAGCCACAGCGATGAGGAAC
Source organism: Sphingobium sp. (assembly GCF_049304695.1). Classification (GTDB taxonomy): domain Bacteria; phylum Pseudomonadota; class Alphaproteobacteria; order Sphingomonadales; family Sphingomonadaceae; genus Sphingobium. The sequence goes on along the minus strand of NZ_JBAQOK010000072.1, from coordinate 6,611 downwards.
CGGGGCCGCCATTATAGAAGAAGGTGAGCGGGCGGTTCTTACCCGCTGCGGTATAGGCGGTGTAGAACATGCTGGCGACGGGCTTGCCTTTTTCATCGCGGATGGTCAGCGTGCCGGCGCTCTGGGTGTAGGCGATCGCCCGGCCATCGACGCGGGCGGTGCCTTTGCCGCTTTTCACGACTTCCTCGACCGGGGCGCTGGCCCAGTTGGCCGCGACATCCTCAGCCACTTTTTCGGCATGGGACCTGGCCGCGTCGGGCGCGTCTTTCTGCGCCAGCGCAGGGGCGGACAGGGCAAGGAGCGCAGTGAAGGTGAGAAGGGCGGGCAGCCGCATGGGTATTTCCTTTATTCGAACCTGTTTTACGCCCATAAAGCAGTCGGGCGACCGATCAAGCGTCCGATCAGGGGCGCGCCGCCCTTGCCGCATCGCGTCATTTCCTGTAGGGGCGCGCCCGAAGCCTCTGCGCGGCCTTAGTGTCTGCCAGGGGAAACCATATCCCGAAGGCAAAATATGTCCCTGCGTAATATCGCGATCATCGCGCACGTCGATCACGGCAAGACCACCCTTGTCGATCAGCTTTTCCGCCAGTCCGGCACGTTCCGCGACAACCAGCGCGTCGAAGAGCGCGCGATGGACAGCAACGACCTGGAAAAGGAACGGGGCATCACCATCCTGGCGAAGCCCACCTCGGTCGAATGGACCCCCGAAGGTGGCGAGCCCGTGCGCATCAACATCGTCGATACGCCCGGACACGCCGATTTCGGCGGTGAAGTCGAACGCATCCTGTCGATGGTCGATGGTGTCGTCCTGCTGGTCGATTCGTCCGAAGGCGCGATGCCGCAGACGAAGTTCGTGACCGGCAAGGCGCTGGCGCTGGGCCTGAAGCCCATCGTCGTCGTCAACAAGGTCGATCGCCCCGACGAGCGTATCCAGGAAGTGCTGGACGAAGTGTTCGACCTGTTCGTGTCGCTCGACGCGACCGACGAGCAGCTCGACTTCCCCGTTCTCTATGCGTCGGGCCGTAACGGCTACGCCAATGAAGATCCCACGCTGCGGTCGGGCACGCTGATCCCGCTGTTCCAGAAGATCGTCGATCATGTGCCTGCACCCGCCGTGGAAGTCGATGGCGTGCCCTTCACCTTCCTGGTGACGTTGCTTGACCGCGACAATTTTCTCGGCCGCATCCTGACTGGCCGCGTGACCAGCGGTTCGGTGAAGGTGAATCAGGCGATCCACGCGCTCGACATGGACGGCAAGGTGATCGAAACCGGCCGTGCGTCGAAGATCATGGCCTTCCACGGCCTCGATCGCGTGCCAGTGGATGAAGCCAAGGCGGGCGACATCATTTCGCTGGCCGGTCTGGCCGTCGCGACCGTGGCCAACACCATCTGCGACACGTCGGTCACCGTGCCGATTCAGGCGCAGCCGATTGATCCGCCAACGCTGTCGATGCGCTTTGCCGTGAACGATTCGCCGATGGCGGGCCGCGAAGGCACCAAGGTGACGAGCCGCATGATCCGCGACCGTCTGGCGCGCGAAGCCGAATCCAACGTCGCCGTCAAAGTGACCGAGAGCGCCGACAAGGACAGCTTCGAAGTGGCAGGGCGCGGCGAATTGCAGCTGGGCGTGCTCATCGAAACGATGCGCCGCGAAGGGTTCGAACTGTCGATCAGCCGCCCGCGCGTGCTGTTTGGTGAAGACGAAAATGGCAAGACCGAGCCATATGAAGTCGTCATGATCGACGTCGATGATGAATTTTCCGGCACGGTCGTGGAAAAGATGAACCTGCGCAAAGCGGAAATGACCGACATGCGTCCTTCGGGCGGTGGCAAGACGCGCATCACCTTCTCCGCCCCCTCGCGCGGCCTGATCGGCTATCATGGTGAGTTCCTGTCCGACACGCGCGGCACGGGCATCATGAACCGGCTGTTCGAGAAGTACGGTCCGCATAAGGGCAAAATCGAAGGCCGCAAGAATGGCGTCCTGATCTCCAACGGCGCGGGCGAAGCCAACGCTTACGCGCTGGGACCGCTGGAAGAGCGCGGCATCCTGATGGTCGGCGTGGGCGAAGCGCTGTATGAAGGCATGATTATCGGCGAAAATGCCAAGCCCGACGATCTGGAAGTGAACCCGATGAAGTCGAAGGCGCTGACCAACTTCCGCGCCAGCGGCAAGGATGACGCCGTTCGCCTGACCCCGCCATGGAAGCTGACGCTGGAACAGGCCATCGCCTATATCGACGACGATGAACTGGTCGAAGTCACGCCCAAGACCATTCGTCTGCGCAAGCGGTATCTGGACCCGAACGAGCGCAAGCGCATGAGCCGTTCCAAGGCTGCCTGATTCTAAGGTAGCACGATAATCAAAGGGCCGGTGTCGCGAGGCGCCGGCCCTTTTCCGTTTTAGACGTAGGAGCCAATCATGGCCGATCTGTATTTCAAGGCGCTGAACGCCGAACGCCGCGCCCTGTGGGCCGAATGTCGCCTGAAAGGGCTGGCGAAGGATACGCCGCAACGGTTGCGCATTGTCGAGATCGATGCGCTGCTGGCGGCGCATAAGGCCAAGCAGGCGGGCAAGGGCGAGGGCTAGGGTCGATCCGTTCGCTTCGAGCGTGTCGAGAAGCGGATAGCGCTGCGTTTGGTTTCTCGACAAGCTCGAAACGAACGGAGGTGGGGAGTTAGCTCAACGCCATCACACTTTTAGCCCGGCCACGCTCGCCCACGAACCTGCTGGCCATGATCGCGACCCGTCCATATAGTCGCGCGATAAGTCCCTTTCCGCGAAAGCGTTTCATGCACCTGCTCATCGGCCTTGCCGGCATATTATTGATCCTTGCCATCGCCTTCGCCCTGTCGTCTGATCGCCGCGCCATCAAGCCGCGCGTGGTCGGCGCGGCATTCATATTGCAGGCGGGGATCGCGTTGCTGGTGCTATACGTCCCGGCGGGGCGTTCGATCATCGCGGGCATGTCGCGCGGCGTGGCGAATCTGCTGGGTTATGCGCAGGCGGGGACGGACTTTATCTTCGGCCCGCTGGCCCGGCCGGAAATTGGCGGGGCGAGCTTTGCCATCGCGGCATTGCCGGTCATCATCTTCTTCGCCAGCCTCGTGTCGATCCTTTATTATCTGGGGATCATGCAGTTCATCGTCCGCTGGGTCGGTGGCGCGATCGAGGCAGTGACGGGCGTGTCGAAGGTCGAAAGCCTGTGCGCGGCAGCCAATATCTTCGTGGGGCAGAGCGAAAGTCCGCTCGTCATTCGCCCCTATCTGGCGGGCCTGACGCCCGCGCAACTCTTCACCGTGATGACCAGCGGCATGGCGGGCGTGGCTGGCACCATATTGGCTGCCTACGCCTCCATGGGTATCCGCATCGATTATCTGCTGGCGGCCAGCTTCATGGCTGCGCCGGGCGGATTGCTGATGGCCAAGATCATGATGCCTGACCCACGCGTGCCGGTGCAGGGTGAACTGGCGTTGGGCGATAATCCCGACCTGACCCTGCCCGAAACACGGATCAGCGGCGTTGGCCCTGCCGCGCTGTTGCCCGAAGGCACGCCGGGCGAACCGATGCCAGTCGCGACGCATGACGAGGAACGGCCCGCCAACCTCATCATGGCGGCAGCGCAAGGCGCACAGACCGGCGTCAAGCTGGCGGTGGCGGTGGGTGCGATGGTGCTGGCGTTCGTGGCGCTGGTGGCGTTGGCCAATGGCATATTGGGCGGGATCGGCGCGTGGTTCGGCCTCACCAACCTGAGCTTTCAGATGCTGCTGGGCTATGTGTTTTCGCCGGTCATGTATCTGCTGAACATCCCGTGGACGGAGGCGCAGGTGGCGGGCGGCCTGTTCGGGACGAAGGTCGTGCTGAACGAGTTCGTGGCCTATATCAATCTGGGGCAGGTGCAGGGCAGTCTGTCGTCCACGACGATTGCCATCGTGACCTTTGCCCTGTGCGGTTTTGCCAATTTCAGTTCGATCGCGATCCAGATGGCCGTTACCGGCAATCTGGCGCCCAACCAGCGGCCCATGATCGCGCGGCTGGGGTTGAAGGCGCTGGTCGCGGGGAGCCTGGCTAACCTGATGAGTGCGGCGCTGGCGGGGTTGATGTTGAGTTTGCGGTAGGGGGCTGGGGCAGCTTGATGCTTAATGCTTTACCCGCCTCCGTTCGTTTCGAGCGAAGTCGAGAAACCAAGGCCCAGCGCTATACACTTCTCGACTTCGCTCGAAGCGAACGGAGGTGGTGGGTAGTCAGGCCCTGGTTTCATTCGCAATAACGGGTGCTAAACTCTAATTGTTGGTCCGCTGCGGCACGATGAAGGTGCCTGACACGCGTCCGCCCGTACCCGTTGCTGCGCCCGGTACGCCGCCAGAGGAGCGGCCATCGACGGTCGAGCGGCCGCTGTTGAGGTCCATCACCAGCCGTCCGCCGTTCAGCCTGTTGGCGCCCTGCGTCAGCGATACGTTGCCCAGCATGGTAATCAGCTTGCTGTTGAGGTCGTAGATGGCGACATCGCCCCGCGCTGTCTGGTCCTGCTTGGTCACGACGACACTGCCCGACGCGTCGATCCGGTCGATCTCCACGCCGCTGGGACCGGTACTGGTCTGGCCATTGGGCTGCTTGCGATAGGCGACCGTCATGCGCGCGGCGTTGAGCGTCATGCCCGCCTGCGTCACCACGACATTGCCGGACACGACGACACGGTCGGCGCGGTCCTGCACCTCGATCCGGTCGGCGTTGAAATTGACGGGTGCGTTGCTGTCATGGTTGCGCATCACCTGCGCGCCAGCGCCGAAGACCATCATACCGGCCGCGCCTGCGGAGCCGATCGCGAACAGGATAAGAGAGGCTTTCATCAGTTCCGCCCTTTGAGGCCATTTTGTTCGATGCGCAAGTTCGCCCGGCCATTGAGCGTTACCGTGCGCGTAGCCAGGTCAGCCTCCAGATGGTCGCCACTGAACGTGCCGATGGGAATCCGCCCATCCACGCGCCCGGCGCTGCGCATCCTGCGGGTTTTGAGGTCGATGCCGACGTCGCGCGTGGTCAGCCGGTATCCGCCTGCTGCCTCGAACTGGACCGGACCTTCGATACCCATGCGTTCCGATTCCATGTCGTAGCGCCCTTTTTCCGCATTGAGGACGGCGGGACCGTCGGTCAGCAGGATGCGGGCGGACATGCTGTTGAGATCGACGATCGGTTCGCGCGAGCTTTTCTGCACCGCGGACCCGGCGCGCAGGGAAAAGGGCTGCCCCTTGCTGTCCTGCCCGCGATAGAGGGCTTCGGTGACGCGCATCCGTTCGGTGGCGACGTCCACCTTCTTTTTATCCAGAACGAAGCTGACTTTATCGCCGCCAGTGAAGGGCGCGGTGAAGAGGAGCGCACTGAACACGCCGACCGCGACCGGCAGCCAGTTTTTCAGGCGCAGGACCAGCCGGTCGTGGCTGCCGCCGGGGCGCGCCCAATGGCGGCGCACATTGCGTTGCTGATCGGCCTGAACGGACATGGGCGGACTTTCCGTTTCGCTTACATATGCGCGAAGATGTCGATTTCCGGCCATCCGGCCAGGTCGAGCGCGGCGCGGTGCGGCAGGAAATCGAAACAGGCCTGCGCCAGTTCCATGCGGCCTTCGCGGATCAGCCGCTTGTCCAGTTCGGCGCGCAGCGCATGGAGGAAGCGCACGTCCGACGCGGCATAATCCTTTTGCGCGTCGGACAGGGTCGGGTTGCCCCAGTCGCTGCTCTGCTGCTGCTTGCTGATGTCCTGACCCAGCAGTTCGCGGACCAGTTCTTTCAGGCCATGACGGTCGGTATAGGTGCGGATGAGGCGCGAGGCGATCTTGGTGCAATAGACGGGGGCTGCGACCACGCCCAGATAATGCTGGATCGCGGCAATATCGAAACGCCCGAAATGATAGAGTTTCAGCCGTTCCGGGTCCGCCAGCACGGCGCGCAGGTTGGGCGCGGCATAATCGCTGTCGGGCATGAACCGCACCAGATGCTCGTCGCCCTTGCCATCGCTCAGCTGGACGACGCACAACCGGTCGCGTGGGGTGATCAGCCCCATGGTTTCGGTATCGACGGCGATCGGGCCGGGGGCAAGCACGCCTGCGGGCAGATCTTCTTCATGGAAATGGACGGTCATATGCATCCCCTATGCGCAAAGCGGGCGTCCCGCAATCGGCGCTTTGGTGTGCGTGACAGGGGGAGCGTGGACGCACCCGCTGGCTGTCGTTCCAACCTCATTTGAAATAGCGGCGAAAATCATTCGCTCTGCCCCGAAAATTTGATATAGTGATTCCCAAACCCGCCTTTGCGGTGGATTGCGCATGTCATTCGCCCGACATGTTTTGTCCGATTTTGGTCTTGGGGCGAAGCGAAAGTGACTAACAGGGCATGAGTTTTGACAGAGGTCGCCGCGGCGGGCGCGGCAAGGACAAGCGCGACGGTTTCGGCGACGACAATTTTTATGACCAGGGCGGCGGTCGCGGTGGCGGCGGCGGTTTTGCTGGCGGCGGTGGTGGCTTCGGCGGTGATCGCTTCGGCGGCGGCGGCGGCTTTGGTGGTGATCGCGGCGGCTTCGGCGGCGGTGGTGGCGGCGACCGTGGTGGCTTCGGTGG
>NZ_JBAQOK010000071.1:0-2539 GCF_049304695.1 Sphingobium sp. | reverse complement strand
GTCGAAGGGTTTCGGGCGCCGGCAGGCGTACGAAAGTCTTACATGTACGACCCGCGGGGCCTCAGGCGCTGGGCTATGGGGATTTCGGATCTGAGCCGTTAAGCGCCCTGGCGCTATTGCTGATTCGGTGGGATTCATGCGGACTAGGCGGACTACCTTTTGCCCGGTTTAAACGATCCAGCCGGCGGCAGCGCGCATCGTTTTGGTAATGTGGTGTGGCATCGGCGATGCGGGGCGCGAGCGTCATCGCTTCCCGCCACAGTGCTTGGGCAGGATGAATATGGTGCAGGCCATGCCGGATCATGGCGCGAACTCCGGGATCGGCATCAGGATGTCCGGCGGTGCCCGCGGCTGTCGCCAGCGTTCGAAGGTCTCGATGATGATCATATGCCCGCCGCAGCAAGGGCATGGTGGTCGCAGATCGACGGGCTCTTCGAGGATAGCCTCGTCAGGCGGCGCGGCTACCTCGAGCAACGCGCGAGCACGCGCGAGGTTGGCTTTGCGCGATGAGCTGGCCAGCAGACCGTAATGCCGGATACGATGGAAGCCACGAGGCAGGACGTGCGACATGAACCGCCGGATAAACTCGTCGGTGGCGAGTGTCATAACGCTTTGGCGTTCGGGTCCATCGCGACGGTAATCTTTGTAGCGCAGCGTGACGCCCTTCTCGTCGAAGCTGATCAACCGGCGGTTCGAGATGGCGATCCGGTGGGTATAGCGGGACAGGTAGGCGAGCACCGCTTCAGGGCCCGCAAAGGGCGCCTTTGCATAAACCACCCATCGCGTCTTCCGGACCGGCGCCAGATGACGCAGGAAGGCGCGCCGTTCGGTAAGTGATGCGAGCGATCCGAAGAAGGCGAGCTTGCCGGCGTCATAAAGCTGGATCAGCCGGGTCAGGAACAGACGGCGAAACAGCTTGCCTAGGACACGCACCGGCAAAAGGAAGGCAGGGCGCGTCGATATCCATCGCGTTCCGTCGAGTGCGATGCCGCCACCCGGCACCACCATATGGACGTGGGGATGGTGCGTAAGGGCCGAGCCCCATGTGTGGAGCACGGCGGTGATCCCGATCCTGGCGCCTAGATGCCTCGGATCGGCCGCGATCGTCAGCATAGTCTCCGACGCTGCCTTGAACAGCAGATCATAGACCACCGCCTTGTTCTGGAAAGCGACGCTGGCGATCTCCGCCGGTAGCGTGAAGACGACGTGGAAGTATCCGACCGGCAAAAGGTCGGCTTCGCGCTCTGCCAGCCAGGTGCGCGCCGCCGCGCCCTGGCACTTTGGGCAGTGCCGGTTACGACAGCTGTTATAGGCGATCCGCCAATGCCCGCAGTCCTCGCAGGCCTCGACATGACCGCCAAGGGCTGCGGTGCGGCAGTTCTCGATCGCCGTCATCACCTTGAGCTGGGTGAGGCTCAGATGCCCGGCATGGGCGGCCCGATAGGCCGGTCCGGCGGTGCGAAAGATGTCGGCGACCTCGAGTGAGGTGCGCAACGGCTCAGCCGTCTGGCGCCACTTGTGGATCGGGCAGCGGTGCCAACCTGTCGAGCGGGCTGATGACAGCGCGCACCGTTCGGGTGGCGACCGTGGTGTAAAAGGCGGTGGTCTCGAGGTTCGCATGCCCCAGCAGCGCCTGGATGATGCGAATATCGACCCCGTCCTCCAACAAATGCGTGGCGAAGCTATGCCGCAGGGTGTGCGGGCCGACCCGCTTGGTGATGCCCGCGGACTCTGCGGCGTCGACAACGATGCGATGGAGTTGTCGCGTACTGAGCGGCTTGAGGTAGTGCATCCCCGGGAACAGCCAGCCATCGGCATGCATCACGCCCTGTTGCCGGCCAACGGACCACCACTCGCGCAACAGGGTAAGCAGGTCAGCGGGCAGGAGCGCATTGCGATATCGCCCGCCTTTGCCGCGCTCCACCCGCAGGAGCATGCGCTTGCTATCGACATCGCGGACCTTGAGCATCGTCACCTCGGCGGCACGCAAGCCCGCGCCATAGGCGACGGACAGCGCTGCTTTATGCTTGAGGCATGTGGTCGCCCCCAGCAGCTGCGCGACCTCGTCGGGGCTCAGAACGATGGGCAAGGAACGCGGGTTCTTGACCGTATGAAGCTTGCGGGAAAGATCAGGTCGATCAATCGTGTGCGTGAAGAAGAAACGCAGCGCTGAAACGATACTGTTCATGGTCGGCACGCCCAAGCCGGCATCGCGCAGTTCGACCTGGAATAGTCTCAGGTCCTCTGCTGTCGCGGTGTCGGGAGGGCGCCCAAGAAAGGCGGCAAAACGCGCGACGTGGCGAACATAGTCGAACTGGGTTTTGCGAGCGAACCGTCGCAGGTTCATGTCTTCAATCATGCGCTGGCGCAATGCGCTGACTGGGGTATCAGAGACACTGGTGATCATCGTACGCTCCTTGGTTGAAAAGGAGTCGCGATATTCTGCCTATGCCGCAGCACGCTCAACCAAAGCGCAGATGTCAGTGGGGCAGCGGCACTTCAAACCCAGGCGCCCATCCCGCGCCAGCGGGTTCGTACA
>NZ_JBAQOK010000070.1:0-12324 GCF_049304695.1 Sphingobium sp. | reverse complement strand
GGCCGCGATCACTTTTTGCCGCAGGCCAAAAGCCGTAGCGAAGCGACCGGACCCTTTACGGGTTGATCGCATTAGGCCGCCCGCCGGACCAAGGATTGCGCCTCAAAGAGCGGGGTGAAGCTGCCGGTCGGAAGAGGTCATGGCCCCACCGGACAGATATCACCGGTTGCTTGTGTTTGCCTCATGTGAGACACATATCTGCATCAGATGAGGCAGGAGCAGCAGATGGCGAGCCAGCCCGTGACGATCGAGACCCTGCTTGGGGTTGCGCCCCGCAAGGGCGACACGCGCCTGGGGCTGAGCTATTCGATTCTCGAAGGCCTGCCGGTCGGCGCGCTCGACCATCTTGCCGACACCGTCGCGCCGGGCGACAGCCGCTTCAAGTTCCGCCTGATTTCCAAGGCGACGCTTGATCGCCGCAAGAAGTCGGCGTCCAAGCGCCTGACCAGCGAGGAAGGCGACAAGCTGGCCCGGATCGCCAAGGTGTTCAGCTTCGCGCTCGATATCTATAAGGATCCCGCCAAGGTCCGCGACTTTCTCGGCCGCGCGCATCCCATGCTCGACAACAAGCCGCCGCTCGACGTGGCGCTGGCGACGGGTCCGGGAGCCGATGTCGTCATCAACCTGCTGGGACGGGCGGCGTATGGCGGCGGGGCGTGAGCGCCCAGATCACCGACCGCGTGCTGACCTGTTTTCGGATCGGCGATCCCGATGGCGCGCATCCGATCTATGACAGCGAGGGCGCTCGGCTCTATCCGGGACGGTGGAACACCGCGGCCAGCCCGATCATCTACACGTCAGAACATTATTCGACGGCGATGCTGGAAAAGCTCGTCCACGCGAACACGGTGATGCCGCCCAACCAGCATTATATCCGCATCACCATCCCCAACGGCGTCAGCTACGAAGTCTTCCCGACCGCGAAATTCTCCGGGTGGGACGGCAAGCGCGAAGATATCTGCAAGGCCTTTGGCGAGGCGTGGTTCGCGGCGCAACGCTCGGCGCTGTTGCTGGTGCCTTCGATCCCGGCGCGGGTGGAACGCAACATCCTGATCAATCCAGCACATCCCGACGCGCAAGCCATCGGCTTCGATCTGCCCGAACCAATCTGGTGGGATGACCGGCTCTATGGCTGATCGCGCCTGACCGGCATATTTGCGTTGATCCTTGCGAACTGCCTTATTCGCCGACAGTCGAGCCGCCGGCATTGAGCAACTGCGAAACCGCCGTGACAATCTGGCCGATCGCGAAGGGCTTGGCGATCAGCACGCTGTTGGGGACGCCATGCGAGGTCCAGTCATGACCGCTCGCGCCCGACATATAGACGATTGGAATATCCGCTGTCAGTTCGCGAGCGCGTCGTGCGACATCCCAACCGGTCAGCTTATTCGGTACAAGATTTACGTCGGTGACGACCGCCCGGACGACCGAGTCCGCTTTCTCTAATAAAGTGATGGCATCCTCGGCGCTTTGAGCAGTCGCCACGGCATAGCCGGCATCTTCCAGGCCCGAGACAACGACCTCCTCGATCAATGTCTCGTCCTCCACCACCAATATCAAAACTGAGTCAGTCAAAATCGGTGGTGCCTTGTTGGTGTTCGAACGGAACGCTCCGCACCTATACGATAGAATTGCTCAACGCAGCCAGGCTGCAAACTATCCGCACCCGCTGGGTAAATCTCGCAAAGGGGGACAGGCTTTGCCGGTTCAAGCTGCTTCTAGCAGCGGTGCAGCCGCCACGGCCCGTGCGACGGTAACGGTGAATCCTGCCGGGCCAGTCATCATCGTGACTGTGGCATCCAATTGCTTGGCGAGCGCCGCCACGATCGTGGTGCCGAGGCCGCCATCGATTCTGGGCGGTGTGTCGGCGGCCTTGCCGACGCCATTGTCTGACACGATCAGCATCCAGTCGTCCCGGTCGATCGCGTAGCGCACATCGATCGCAGCTTCGCGGCGTTGCTCGGGAAAAGCATATTTAAGCGCGTTGATCACGAGCTCGGTGACAATCAATCCCAGGCTGACAGCCTTGGCTGACGGGATCATGCCCGCGTCCGATATGACCTTGATGGCGACCGGCTGGTTGTCGCCGATCATCGACGCCCCGAGACCGGCGCAGAGCTTTTCGAGATAGTTGCCGACCTCGATCTGATCGATGCCGTCGGTCATGTCGAGATGCTGCTGGACAGCGGCGACCGACATCACGCGTTGATGAGCATCCTGAAGATGGAAACGTGTCTCGTCAGAGGAAACGGCCCTTGCTTTAAGCATCAAAATACTGGCGATGATCTGCAGGCTGTTGGCGACACGGTGCTTCATCTCCTGCAGGAGTATCTCGTTCTGCCGCCGCAGTTCTTCAGAGCGCTCAAGCAGGGCTTCCTTCTCGTGCTCGATCGCGCGCCGTTCCGTCACGTCACGAAAGGCAAGCAGGATCGCCATTGTGTCGCTCTCGTCGTACAGGACCTTGCGGGCATTAAGCAGCATGATGCGGTGGCCGATCGCCGGGAAATCATGATCGACCTCGAACCCGTCCATTGCGACCCGCTCGGGCAGGATGGTCTCGAGCAACAGCCGTAGCGCGGGAATATCCCACTGCCCATGGCCGAGCGCATAGAGCAGGCAGCCTTGAGTCTGTGCCGGCTCGACCTTGAAGATTTCATAGAAGGAGCGACTGGCCTCGAGAACGCGGAGATCAGCATCGAGGACAAGAAACGGCTCGGGGATCGTATTGACGATCGCCTGGGCCAGCAGATTGGCCTCTTCGAGGTTTCGCACGGGAAGTGTCGTGGACATTCCGGTCAGCCCATCACAAATGGGCAAGAATCGCTCAATATCATCACGCGCCTTCCACTTATAGGCGGAGGCACGGTCGTCCCCCGGTCACGGGACGCCTGCGGATGCAATCGAGTGATGGCTGAGATTACCATAGCAGCGCGGCCATGCCTATGCTTGCGTTATAGCGTGCCGGACAATGCGTGGGAATCAGGCGGCGTAGACTAGACGCGACCTTGCTTCAGGCAGGAGGATCGCGCACCAGATCAGCGCTGAGAAAGTCGACGAACGCCCGCGCGGCGATGCGGGTCGCCCGTCCCATTGGATAATAAGCATGAACCGGCAGCGCTGCGGTCTCCCAATCGGGGAAGATCTGCACCAGCGCACCTCGCTCCAGCTCAAATCTACATGCCCAGGAGGTGGTCGAGGTGATACCGAGGCCGCCTGCTGCCGCCGCCAGCGCGCCAGCAGTATCATTCGTGGACACATGCGCACGAACATCGACCACTACCGTTTCACCATCTTTCTCGAACCGCCAGGAAGACGATTGGGTCGAGGCCGGGCCACCGACAATCCGGTGCGCGCCGAGCGCGCCAGGCACCTGCGGTGTGCCGTATTTTGCAAGATAGGCCGGCGCGGCGACGATCATCCGCCGCATCTGCCCGATCAGCTTGGCGGTTCCCGACCCTTCGGGCAGATTGCCGACACGGATGCCGACATCGACGGCTTCGCGGACCATATCCTGCCAGCTGTCGTCGAGGAGCAGGTCGATCTGGAGTTGTGGGTGCCGTTCGGCGAACCCCGACAATCGTGGCATGACGACGCGGATGCCCATGGTCGAGGGCATCCCGATGCGCAACAGCCCGCGCAGTTCGCCGGTTTCGCGGATACTGTTCTCGGCATCCTCCAGCGCCGCCAGGATCGGTTCGATCCGAACCAGATATTCCTGACCCGCTTCGGTCGGCACGACGGCGCGGGTCGTGCGCGATAATAGGCGCGTCCCCAGCCCCGCCTCCAGTTCGGCGATCATGCGCGAGACCTGCGATTGGGCAAGACCGTTCTCCCGGGCCGCCGCCGAGAAGCTGCCCAGCCGGGCAACACGGGTGTAGAGCCGCAGGGTCAGGATATCTTTCATATTGATGCTGGCTTAGCATAGGTCATAGCCGATTTGAACGGCTACCGACTGAACCAAACATCCGCCACTTCAGCGGCATCGGATCCGAAGCGCAGTGTCGCTGCACTGCCTTCGCCGAAACGGTCCAACCTCGGGCCGGCAGAGATGGAAGGATAGTCACATGCAGATCAACGGTTCGATCGCCCTCGTCACGGGCGCCAATGGCGGCATCGGCCGCGCGTTCGTCGCCGAGTTGCTGAAGCGCGGCGCCGCGAAAATCTATGTTGCCGCACGCGACACCGCGTCGCTGCGCGACCTCCTGCAGGGCGGTGACCGCCGCTTGGTGCCGCTTCCCCTCGATGTCACCGATCCCGATCAGGTCGCGGCGGCCGCCGGCGTCGCCAGCGATGTGACGCTGCTCATTAATAACGCCGGCTATGCCGCGTTCGAGGGCGCGATCGCCGCACCGGATATCGACGACGCCCGCCGCGAGATGGACGTCAATTATTTCGGCACGCTGGCGATGACCCGCGCTTTCGCTCCAGCGCTCGCCGCATCGGGAGGTGGTGCGACCATCAATATGCTTTCGATGCTGGCTCTGGTCAGCTTGCCCGTGGCCGGCACTTATGCCGCATCAAAAGCCGCCGCGCTGTCACTCACCCGCAGCATCCGCGCCGAACTGGGCGCACAGGGCACGCAGGTGATCGGCGTGCTGGCCGTCCAGACGGATACGGCGATGGGCGCCAAACTGCCCGAGCCGCGCATGACGCCCAATGAGGTGGTCAGCGACGCCCTCGATGCGCTTGAGGCCGGTAGCAGTGACGAAGTCGTCGCCGGTGCCCAGACCCACACGATCCATGAAGCGTTCACGGCCAACCCCAAAGCCGTGCAGGCGATGATGTCGACCCGGCTGCCCGTGGCCCGGAATGCGGCCCAGCCAAAGGCCGCGTGACGCTCCTGCTACTCTCATTTGAAGGATAGGATCATGGATTTTCTCGAAACCATCGCCGCTCGCAATGTCGACTTTGCCGCGCACGGTTTTACGCCCGACCTTAAGATTATTCCGTCCAGGAAGACGATGATTATCGGCTGCGTCGACCCCCGCGTCGATCCGATGGACGTGCTCGGCCTCGAGCCAGGCGAGGCGGTGGTCATCCGCAATGTCGGCGGCCGTATCAACCCGGCCCTGCTCGAAACCCTGACGATCCTGCGTACCGTGTCGCACGCCGCCGGACAGGAAATCGGCGAAGGCTGGACGTTGATCGTGCTTCATCACACCGATTGCGGGATCAAGGGCTGCTACCATCATGCGCCCGAACTTCTTGCGCCCTATATGGGTGTCGCGCTCGAGGCGCTGGACGCGCTTGCGATCACGGACCCCTACGCCGCCGTCGCGATCGACGTCGCCGCGCTCAAGGCCAATCCCAAACTGCCGGCCACTTTCATGGTCACGGGGCTGGTCTATGATGTGGCGACTGGTTTGATCGAGACCGTGGTTCCACCAGCCCCGCTGCGGTCTTTGGGCGCATAAGCGACGCCTATCGCGCATCGCGAGAAAAGATGCGCACGAGATGCTTGATGATTGTTCTTTGTTTGTTCTATTCTACGGCCATGCTCCGAGTCGATGAAGATAGCCTGGCCCTCCATCTCGAGGTGTCCCTCGCAACGGCCGAACCGGCCCTCGTGACCAATATCCGATACGGCGACGCCGTTGCGCGTCGCCGTGCGACGGCCGAATTGGCGCGACACCTCGCTATGCGTTTGCGCTGCTATGATATCCTCGCCGATGAGGCCGCGGCACGGTCCGATACATTGCCGCTCTTTCCTGACGCATGACCCACGCTACCGCCCCGGTTGAGCGCTGATGCTCGCTATATTTCTGCTGGCTGTTGCGGTCGTACCCAGCGGCCAAGCATTCATCTGCACGCCCGTCAGGGTGTGGGACGGCGATGGCCCGGTCTGGTGTCGCGAGGGACCGCGCATCCGGCTTGCCGGCATAGCGGCGCGGGAGATCGACGGCTCGTGCCGCAAGGGACACCCCTGCCCACGCGCCAGCGGCATCGCCGCGCGCGACGCGCTGGTGCAGTTGCTCGGCGGCGCCAGAGGACGTGCCGGCACCGGCCATATTCTTGTCACTGGCCCAAGGCTCCAGTGCCGATCGAACGGCAATGCGAAGGGCGATCGCACCGGCGCCTGGTGCGCGGCGCCGGTGATCGGCGATAT
Source organism: Sphingobium sp. (assembly GCF_049304695.1). Classification (GTDB taxonomy): domain Bacteria; phylum Pseudomonadota; class Alphaproteobacteria; order Sphingomonadales; family Sphingomonadaceae; genus Sphingobium. Next base: position 6,218 of record NZ_JBAQOK010000070.1, on the reverse strand, counting down.
CAGCTGCGCCATGATTGCCACCGGCACGGTGCTGCGGTGGAACCGCTATGCTGCGGGCCACTGTGGTTGAGGTGACGCGAAGGGCGAAATAGCGGCATCCCACCGCGCCGCATATGTCCGAAATCTGCCTACATATTTCGGACCAGCCACATTTACTCCTGTCCGAAATTTGTGTACGGATTTCGGACATGGCCGACACTGTTCCCGATCTCAAAGCCGCGATCCTGCAACGGATCGACGCGCGCGCGCCCAAGGCGGTATGGACCCCGGCCGATTTTCTCGACCTCGGCAGCCGTGACGCTGTCGACAAGACGCTGCAACGTCTGACGAAAACGGACGCGCTGCGGCGGATCCACCGGGGGCTCTATGACAAGCCGGCCCGCAACAGCCTGACCCAGCAAAGCAACCCGCCCGATCCGCGTGAGGTGATCGACGCCATCACCCGTCGCGACCAGATCCGGGTACTGGTCGACGGGATGACCGCCGCCAATGATCTCGGCCTCACCAACGCGGTGCCTGCCAAGATCGTCGTCCATACCGACGCACGATTGAAGACGATCCAGCTCGGTCGGCTCACGATCAGCTTCCGGCTGACCGCAGCCAGCAAACTTTTCTGGGCGGGACGACCGGCGATGCGACTCGTCCAGGCGCTCCACTGGCTGCGCGACACGATGGGCAGCGATCCGCAGGATGATGATCTGGTCCACCGTCGCCTCGCAGCCCTGTTGAACGATCCCGGCCAGGGCAAGGTGCTGCGCGACGATCTGGCCGACGGCCTCCTAGCGTTGCCGGCCTGGATGCAGGCCTTCCTCAAGCCAATGCTGTTCGAGAAGGCCGCCACGTCATGATGAACCCCGAATATGACCGCATCATCAGCGCGGACGACGAAACCCGCCTCGGCGTGTTCAGCACGACGGCCCAACGCATCGGCACCACGCCCCAGAATGTCGAGAAGGATTTCTGGGTTTGCTGGACGCTCGACGCGCTGTTCAACGGCCTCCCGCCAGGTCCAAGGCTGCTGTTCAAGGGCGGCACATCGCTGTCGAAGGGCTTTGGCTTGATCCGCCGCTTTTCCGAAGACATCGACGTCACCGTATTTCGCGACGATCTGGGGCAGACCGCTTCGATCGCCGAGCTCGAGGCGATGAGCGGCAAGAAGCGAGAAGCCGCGCTCGACGCGATCCGCGAAGCCTGCGAGGCCCATATCCAGGGGCCTTTGCAGAGCCAGCTCGCCGCGATCGTCGGCGAAGCAGCCGAGCGGATGGGGATAGCCGCCGCGCAGTGGCGGGTCGAACCCGACGCGCAGGACGCTCAGACACTTTCCCTGCGCTACCCGACGGTCACGCCGGTCGATGCCTATGTCGGCAAGGCGGTGAAGATCGAGTCCGGCGCCAAATCCGCGCTCGACCCCCACGCGCTCCACACAATCACGCCCTATCTCGAAGCCGACGTGCCGGGGATCAATCTGGCCGTCGCCAATGTGACGATCGTCGACGCGGAACGGACCTTCTGGGACAAGGTGGTTATCCTGCACGGGCTGCGACGCTGGTTCGAGATCCGCGGCGCCCTGCGCGGCAATGGCCAGCGCGTCTCGCGCCATTATTATGATCTTCACGCGCTGTTGCAGTCCGACGCCGGCAAATGCGCGCTGGCTGATCCGGCGCTCGGCCGAGATTGCGTCGCCCATGCCCGGCTGTTCTTCAACCGGCCGGCCTTCGACCTGGGGACCGCCGTGCCAGGCAGTTTCGCGCTATGCCCCGAAGGCGACATGGTCGATGATCTCCGGCGCGACTATCGCGCCATGACGGGGATGATCTTCGGCGACGCGCCTGCCTTCGATGCCGTCATCGAGAGCATCGCGACCCTCCAGAACCAGCTCAATACGGCAGTTCCGTAAGAGCGCGCTTCGGGTCAGCCAACGGCCTGCGTCGCGAGATCCTTGTCCGCATCGCGCCTGAGTATCGCTGCTTTGCGCTCGGAATAACGATCGACGAGCTGGTCGGTATGGCCGCGCGTGAGGATCGTGAAGCGAACGAGCTCCTCCATCACATCGACGATACGGTCATAATAGCTGGACGCGCGCATCCGGCCGTCCTCGCCGAATTCCTTGAAGGCCATGGCGACACTCGACTGGTTGGGGATGGTGATCATCCGCATCCAGCGGCCGAGTAGCCGCAATGTGTTGACCGCGTTGAACGACTGCGAGCCGCCGGACACCTGCATCACCGCGAGGGTCCGCCCCTGGGTCGGGCGCTTGCCGCCGAACTCTAGCGGCAGATGGTCGATCTGCGCCTTCATGATGCCGGTGATCTGGCCATGCCGTTCGGGACTGCACCACACCATCGCTTCCGACCACAGCGCATGCTCGCGCAGCTCATGGACCGCCGGATGATCGTCACCCTCGACCTGATCGGGCAAGGGCAGATCGCTCGGATCGAATATGCGCACCTCGGCGCCGAACAGGATGAGCAGGCGGGCCGCCTCCTCCACCGCAAGTCGGCTGAACGAACGCGCGCGCAGCGAACCATAGAGCAGCAGGATACGCGGAGGTGGATTGAGAGAACCAAGACCCGCCGCCAGATCATGCCGGACCATCGCGCGATCGAGCGCCGGCATGAGTTCGGGATCGGGAAGTGTACGCAGTCGGGACATCAGCAAATCCGTTTGAAAAGAAAGGCGGCGCTCGCCGGGCAAAGCGAGCGAAACTCCGCGCTGTCGGCGATCTCCGCCGGCGCGGAGGCGCGGGCTATCGGGGCATACCCAAAGCGGCCGAAAAAGGGCTCAGCCGTCGTGGTCAGCAGATAGAGGCAGGTCGCGCCATCCTTAGCAGCCGCGCGTTCGAGCGCGGACAGCATGGCGCTGCCCAGGCCCGCGCCGCGACGCGCCTCCACGACGATGAAAGAGCGCAGCAACCGATCGGCTCCAACGCCTTCTACACCGCCATGGCCAATCAGACCGTCCTCATCGTCGAACCTGTAGAAATGACGGCCAGGCGCTGCGATATCGCTCGCCGGCAGTCCTGCTTCCGCCAGCACCGGCGCGAGCGCGGCCAGCTGGTGAAGTTCGACGCGCGTAGCGATCATGTCGTAGCCCGCTGCTCGTACCATGGGCGCGTAGCCTTCACGATATGCACGACCGAGAGCATCACCGGCACCTCGACCAGCACGCCGACGACCGTCGCCAGCGCAGCGCCCGAGTTGAGGCCGAACAGGCTGATCGCAGCGGCAACCGCGAGCTCGAAGAAATTGGACGCGCCGATCAGCGCGGCAGGCGCGGCAACGCACCAAGCCACGCCGAACCGGCGGCTCAGCCAATAGGCGAGGCCCGCATTGAAATAGACCTGGATCAGGATCGGCACGGCGATCAGCGCGATGACGAGCGGATGGGCAATGATCGCCTCGCCCTGGAACCCGAACAGCAATACCAGTGTCGTCAGCAAGGCGACCAGCGATACGGGGCCGAGCATTGCGAGCAGGCGATCCAGCGCGGGCTGGCCGCCGGATGCCAGCAGCACGCGCCGCGCGATCTGGGCGACGATGACCGGCACCACGATATAGAGCAGCACCGAAATCAGCAGCGTGTCCCATGGCACCGCGATCGAGGCGACGCCGAGCAGCAGCCCGACCAGCGGTGCAAAAGCGAAGACCATGATGATGTCGTTGAGCGCTACCTGGCTCAGCGTGTAGCTCGGCTCGCCCTCGCAGAGGTTGGACCAGACAAAGACCATGGCTGTGCACGGCGCCGCGGCCAGCAGGATCAGCCCTGCGATGTAAGAGCTGACCTCGCCCGCAGGGAGCAGCGGACGAAACAGCCACCCCAGGAAGACCGTACCCAGCAACGCCATCGAAAAGGGTTTGACCGCCCAGTTGATGAAGAGCGTGATGCCGACTCCTTTCCAGTGCTGTCGCACCGACCCCAAAGCACCAAGGTCGATCTTGAGCAGCATTGGAATGATCATCAGCCAGATCAGCGCCGCCACGACGAGATTGACACGGGCGATCTCGGCCGCGGCGATAGCGGCGAAGAGGCCCGGCAACGCATAGCCGAGCGCGATACCCACGATGATGCACAGCGCCACCCAAAGGCTCAGATAGCGTTCGAAACCGCTGATCGCCGGTTTGGTCGGCGCGTTAACAGCGCTCATCCCTCGATCCTCTTGCCGGCGGCATCGGTAACCCGTTGGCCATCCTCCTTGGTGAAAGCGCCGCGCTGTTGGCTCGGCAACAGATCGAGCACTTCCTCGGAGGGTCGGCACAATTTGACGCCCAGCGGCGAGACGACGATCGGCCGGTTGATCAGGATCGGGTGTGCGATCATCGCGTCCAACAGCTCGTCATCGCTCAACGCAAGATTGGCGAGGCCGAGCTCGTGATAGGGTGTGCCCTTCTCGCGGAGCAGATCGCGGGGCGTGATTCCCATGCGCCCGATCAGCGAGGCGAGCCGCGTTCGGTTCGGCGGCGTTTTGAGATATTCGATGACATGCGGCTCGATGCCGGCATTTTCGATCATCGCGAGCGTGTTGCGCGACGTTCCGCAATCGGGATTATGATAGATGATCACGTCGATCGGCATCACGCAGCGTCCCCGCGACGAGTGCTCGCGCCTTCGACCTGGCCGATTTCCCGAACATGGGCGCGTAACGCCAATGCGTCGAGCCGGTCGAACGGCAGCGCGATGAACAGCTTAATCCGATTTTCCAGATAGCGCAGCGCCGTCACGAACGCCCGTTCGCGCTCGATCGCCGGACCTTGGACATGGCTCGGATCCTCAATGCCCCAATGCGCCGTCATCGGATGACCCGGCCAGATCGGACAGGTTTCGCCGGCCGCGTCGTCGCAAACGGTGAATACGAAATCCATGGCGGGTGCATCTGGGCCGGAGAATTCATCCCAGCTTTTCGACCGTAGACCGGCGATCGGATATTCGATCCGCTCCAGGAGAGCGATCGCGTCCGGATTGATCGCACCTTTGGGAAAACTGCCTGCGGAAAAGGCGCGAAACCGGCCCTCTCCCAATTTCATCAATGCGCTCTCGGCGAGGATCGAGCGCGCGGAATTGCCGGTGCACAGAAACAGGACATTATAAATCCGGTCAGACATGGAGAAGCTCCGTCAGCAACAGGGAATAAGCTCGGCGATCAGCGGTTCGCATAGCTCTGCCCTGCCCCCGCAGCAGTCCTTGACGAGGAACAGGGTGAGCGCCTTGAGCTGGTCGAGATCGGCGCGGTAGATGATATGGCGGCTGTGGCGCTCGGCTCGGACCAGACCGGCGCGAGCAAGTCCGGCGAGATGCGAGGACATCGTATTCTGGGGGATGTCGAGCTGGCGGGCGACGTCCCCGGCGGCGAGGCCGGCGGGCTCATGCCGCACCAGCAACCGGAAGGCGTCGAGCCGCGTACTTTGCGCCAGTGCGCCAAGAGCATCGATAGCAGAATCATTATTCATATATCGATATTATTGGATATATGGATTTCTTGCAACCGCCCTAAAGCCGAAAACAGCAAAAAGGCCCGGTGGCTGATGCCACCGGGCCTTTGCGGCTCTCAGAAGGGAATTTCGTCGTCATCCACCGAGCTGTCGTTGCCGCCCTGGCCGCCGCCCGCGGGCTTGGCGCGGGTCAGGAAGGTCACCTCGTCGGCGATGATCTCGACACCGTAGCGTTCGATATTCTCGTTGTCGGTCCAGCGGGTGTAGTGGATGCGACCGCGCACCATCACCTTCATGCCCTTATCGACATATTGTTCGACGGTCTTGCCGACGCCGTTGAAGCAGGTGATCCGGTGCCATTCGGTATCCTCGATCCGACGGCCATTATCGTCTTTGATGGTCTTGCCGTTGCTGTCCCGCTTGGGCCGCGAGGTCGCGAGGCTGAAGTGGGTGATCTTGGTGCCGCCCTGGGTGGTGCGGGCTTCCGGCGTGGCGCCGACATTGCCGGCGAGGATGACGAGGTTCTGCATGTCGAGGTTCCTTTTTGGGTGCCGAAGGGACCGTCCCTTCGACTGACCCCCGAAAAAGGCGGGCATGGGCGGTGCTTCCACCGGAGCGCGTCAGCAGCGCAGGGGAACCCCGACACAAGGGGTGGTGCGGGCAGCCGTGGCACACGGCAACTCGGCCCGAAGGGGAGCGGGTTGGAGGCACCGAACGACCGACTTAGGGATCAGGTCAAAAAGAAGGGATGGTCGCTTGGGTTCTATGACACCAGGAACCGGTGCAGAAACC
>NZ_JBAQOK010000069.1:0-4350 GCF_049304695.1 Sphingobium sp. | reverse complement strand
TCACCATATGGGATGCCGCCGCGCCCGAGCGGAGCCAGATATTCATGTTGGTGGGGACCGCGATCATCATGCCGGTCATCCTTGCCTATACTGGATGGGCCTATTGGGTCTTTCGTGGCAAAGTTGGCACGCACGGCTATCACTGATGAAGTATACGCCCTTTTGGAAGCGGCTGGGATGGATGGCGCTGATCTGGACCGGGAGCGTTGTTGCGCTCGGTGCAGTATCGATGATTCTGCGCTTCTGGCTGAAGCCCTGATATCGACAGGCAGTCAGTTTTCGCCATAAAGGTCGCGCTGCGAACGATCGATCTCGTCAGCATAGCGTTTGCGAACGTATTTTTCGGTCAGCATACCCAAAATCCGTCGATCTTCATCGACAACGGCTAGATCGTCGGCTCCACTCACGTCGAATGCTTCCATGATTGAAGCGATCGACATTTCAGGTGACAGCACGACATTCTGGAGGATAGCCAACTCGGAGATGGCCCGCTCCGCCGAGCCCAAATCTGCAAAGACGGCCGCAGTCGGCACCAGGCCCGCGTAGAGGCCTGATCGGTCCTGCAGGAGTACCCGGCTCGTCGAACCCAACGGGAACTGCTGCCTGAAATCGGACATCGAAAGTGTCGGCAGTGCGGTCGCCGGGGCAGCGCGCATCATCTTGCGTGCCGTCAACGAACGCATCCAGCCAATATCGCGCGCGCTTCGGATCACTTCACCACGCAGGTGCAGGCGCCAGGTCGAGAAGGAGTAACCGAAGCGCTCCCGGACCAGAGCGCTCGAGCACAGCGTTGCGGTGAGCACCACCGCGGTGATGCCGAAATCATGCGTCGCCTCAAGCACCAGAAGGGACATGGTCATTGGCCCTCCGACGACCGCTACGGCCAGCGCCGCCATCCCAACCAGTGCTGCGTCCACCGGCGATAGTGAGACAACCCCGGGGATCAGCATCCATAGCCCGGCAAGAATTTGACCGAGCAAGGCGCCCAAGAAAAGTGATGCAAAAAACAGACCGCCACGAAAGCCGAAGCCCAGCGACACCACGGACGCGAGGCATTTGAGTACAAAAATAAAAGCGAGCGCGCCGATCGCCAGCTCTCCACCGATGGTGAGATGCAGCGCCCCGTGCCCGGCCGAAAGCGCGTGAGGAGAAGCTAGTGCAATCGGGATAAGCAGCGCCCCGCCAACTATCGGCCTTGCCCACTCCGGCAGTGGGGTTCGACGGACGCAAGCTTCCGCAAGTGATACCAAGCGCATAAGTGCGATGCCCACCAATGCGCAAGCGAGACCCAGGATGGCGTAAAGCAGATAGTCCACTGTCTCGAGGCTCTGGCTGCTGGTGGCGGCAATGAGATACGGTGTGGCGCCGAGCGTACGTGCGGTCACGACGGCTGCTAGTGTCGCGGCCACGACGGGAGCGATGCTCGCCGGCGTGTAGGCGCCGATGACGATTTCAAAAGCATAGAAAGCGCCGGTCAGAGGCGCGCCAAACGCTGCACCGATCGCGGCCCCCGCCCCTGCCCCTACCAAAACGCGCAGGTCGTTGCGCCGCAGGTTCAACCATTGGCCGATGAGCGATGCAATGCCGCCTCCGGCCTGTGCATAAGCTGCCTCCAACCCCACCGATGCACCGCAACCGTTGGAAATCAAGGTCTGACCGGATACCAGCATCGTGTCCCGAAAGGGTATGCGCCCGCCATGGAGGGCGTTCGCCTCGACAACGTCGATAGCTGTCCGCTTGTGATTGCGGACAAGGAGAACGATCCCTGCAAGCACCAGGCCGCCTAGCGGCAACGCTAGAAGCCGTACGGGCGGGATGTGCGCAAGACCGCTCAAGCGATCATCGACCTGAAACCCGTAGAGCGTGGACTGGAAAAAATGCGCAGTTGCGCCGAGCATAGCCGCAAGCAGGCCCGCAGCAATGCCAACGCCGACTGCCAAGAGAATGAAGCTGGCTTCACTGGAACGAAAAATACGGCGCGCCGCCGACACGATGCCCGCAGGACGCAAGAAACGCTCACTCATCCCGGATTTCGCAGAGCGCCGTTCTGCTGCGCAAGGACTTTTGGAGGAGGAGCATGCCGAGGATACCATTTGAGCCTGAGTTAGGGAGATGCGAAGGGGCATTTTCCCTTAGAATGGACTATCCTATGAGTCTCGCGGGTCATGCCCAAACCGCGATCTATTTTTCGTCGCTGCATCTCAATCCCGTGCTGGTTCAGATCGGGCCGTTCGCGCTGCGCTGGTACAGCGTCGCCTATATTTCGGGCATTCTACTGGGCTGGTTCTATCTGATCCGGTTGCTCGCCGAAGATGGGGCACCGATGACGCGTGACCAAGCCGACGGCTTGGTAACATGGGTGACGGCGGGCATCATCATCGGCGGGCGTCTTGCCTATGTTCTCTTCTACGACTTGAGCACCTACGTGGCCCAGCCTTGGAAGATCTTCCAGCTCTGGGCGGGCGGCATGTCCTTCCATGGTGGTGCGTTCGGCGTGGCGATCGCAATCATCATATTTGCGCGCAGCCATAGCCTGCGGTGGCTTAGGATCATCGACTATGTCGCGATGTGCGCCCCGATCGGGCTGCTGCTTGGCCGCCTTGCGAATTTTGTAAATGGCGAGCTTTGGGGGCGGCCAACGACTTTACCCTGGGGCATCGTCTTTCCCGGCGGCGGCCCCTATCCGCGCCATCCGAGCCAACTCTATGAAGCTGCGCTCGAAGGGCCCTGTCTGTTCCTGTTGCTCTGGTGCCTGTTCCGTTTCACGAATGCACGCCAGCGTCCCGGCATGCTGAGCGGTGCGTTTGTCCTTGGCTATGGCGTGTTCCGGTTTCTCGTTGAATATGTTCGCGAGCCCGACAGGCAACTCATTGCTTTCACGACAGCGACCGGGCTGCATATGGGGCAATGGCTCTGTATCCCGATGATCGCTGGCGGAACGGCCCTGATGCTTTGGGCCATCCGGCGACAGCCATTGCCGTGCTAGACGAACGCAAGCCGAACCACCAATGCTTCGATCCACTCGACCTGGATCAGCTCGCCACGGCAATCCCGGCGATAGCGAGGCTGATACGGGCGAGGACGACAGGCTTGACGATCCTTCCAAAGACCGGCGTCATCATCAACTTGCGCAGCTTCTCACGCGAGATTCGGAGATCATGCCGTTCCGCCAAATACTCCGCAGCCAGGGTAGGACCAAAATCATGATAATGGGTCCGAACGAGTGCGACAATCTGATCTCTGATGGCATCATCCAAGCGCCGGTTGCCGGGTCGACCAGGGCGGCGCGACACAAGCCCGGATGATCCATCGCCGCCTGCTTTACGCTTCGCCCAGTCTGCACCAGACGATATAATATTCGCCGCTCGTCCAATCCGAGGTGATGATACCGGCCCATCATTCGCATTCCTTGAAAAGGGGAAACCCCATAGAAATCCAAGGAATTCGCACTTCAATCTAGAATCCGCCGCCTACAAAAAACCGGGTTGATAATAATAGATATGTTAAATGAAGGCTGGATTAGGCCGCTGTTTGATACAGTGAAGATGCGACACGGAGAGAATGTAGATATCTGGATATCGTTGCTGACCCATGCTCTTTGGCAAACCCATGTTGATGAAAATGCAAGTTAAGATGGTTGCGAGCTCCCGCAACCAATGTCAGTATAATAACTTCATCATAGCAATATGAACCCAGAACCCCGCAAGCCATACGGCCTGCGGGGCTTTTCTGTATCGCGCAAATTCAGAGATCGTCCCCCGCTGCTCACGAAGCGTATATCAAGGCGCGCTATTCCGCGTTTTACAAAATTGACGATGGCCGAGCCGGAATCCAATCCACAATAATTCGGTTTTAATTTTCAGATATGTAATGAAAATGAGACGAGCGATAAGGCCCCCTGAGGTGGTCCCGCCTTCCTGGACAGGTTTGCGGCAAAGTTAAGCTCAAGCCGGTGTTGTCATGCCGCGAGTTTGGCCATCAGGTCATGGGGGGGCATGCCCCCCATGACCTGATGGGTCGATTTGCCCATATGCCTCTGCCGGGGTTCTGCCGGCAAGGGCGGAATGGGGTCGATGCTGGTTATAGTAGGTGAACCATCGCGCGAGGCCCGCCCGCATTTCGCTTCCGGTCTCGAAGGCGTGGAGATAGACGCATTCGTACTTCACCGATCGCCAAAGGCGTTCAATGAAGACATTGTGCTGGGCGTCAATCAGGATGAGAACCGTGTTGCCTCACGAGAGGATGTTCCCGAGGCATGGTAGCGTTGCCTCATCACAATGCTCCTTACGCTTTCCGGCCCGATCGGACCACCCGGGTTGATCCGTGTGGTGCATAGCGCAGCCGCAGGCG
>NZ_JBAQOK010000068.1:0-88892 GCF_049304695.1 Sphingobium sp. | reverse complement strand
CCGGCGCGATTCTTGTGTTCGACCGGGAGGGCGGCGGACACGTCGCTTTCTATGTCGGTGAGGACGCCAGCCACTATCATGTTTTGGGCGGCAATCAGGGCGACTGCGTCAGCATCATGCGGCTGGCGAAGAGCCGTTGCATCGCCCGGCGCTGGCCGCGTGGCTGGCCCGTGCTGGGCGCGCCGGTGAAGCTGCTGGCGAGCGGCGCGCCGGTATCGAGGAATGAGGCATGAAGCTGCCCTGCATGAGGCTGACCGATCATGGCAGCGAAATTGCGCTATTGGCGGCGGTTGCCATTGGCGTCGTGATCCTCTTGTGGCGGGCGATCGAGCGCAACCTGATCGGTAGCGGATTCGACGTTGCTGCGTTCCTGCTGGTGCTCCAGCGCATCATTGAGGCGGTGCAAGGTCGCTGGACTCAGCGGAGCGTCGATCGCATGGGCCAGAGCCTTGCCAATGCGCCGCCGTCCGATCCACCGGCGACTGGGGCGCAAACCTGATGGGCCTCGGTAAAATCGCACGCGGCGGCGGCAAGGTCGCTGCCACAGTGCAGGTCGGACTGCTGCTGTTCGACCTTGGCGCATCCATCTTCAACCGCCTGCGCGGCCGGTCAAAAGATCAGACGCCAGATCTCCCGCCCGCCATTGACGAGGCCTACGCCGATCGCGGCGAGCGACAGTCCGCTGAACAGGATCACCTCCAGCCTTAGCAGCCACTTCTTCATCCAGACTTCATTGCACGAAGGATAACGACATGAAAATCTTCCGGTGGGCAGGCGCGATGGCGCTTGCCCTGATGCTCTCGCCCTGCGCCAGCGTCGCCCAAAGCGTAGGGACGTCCGTTCAGGCTCCCGCTGGCTGGGCACCGATGCAAGCGCCCTGCGTCCAGCAGGTCAATGGAACCTGTCTGCCCGTCAGCGCGACCAATCCTCTGCCTGTAACCGGCGGCGGTGGAGGCGGTGGTGGAGGTGATGCTTCGGCCGCGAACCAAGCTACCCAGATCACGGCCGAACAGGCGATCCGCGACCGCATCGGCGACGTGACCGCTCCGGCCACAGGATCGTCAAACGCTCGCCTCGAGTCGATCCGCTCGCTCTTGGCCGCACCCCTGACGGTGGCGACGCATGCGGTCACTGGCGCGGTGGCGGGCAGGCCCGTGGCATCGACTGTCGCGGGCGGCACCATCGCGGCTGCCAACACCTTTCAATCAGTCCTCGCATCCAATAGTAATCGTGCTGGATGTCTCATCCAAAATACGTCGACGGCGATTATCCTTGTGTATCAAGGTGCGCCAGGAAGCGCGACCGCTGCAGCCGCCAATCCTGTCGGTGCTGGCGGGTCATTCGCCTGTGGCGGTGCTGGCATCGTCATTACCAACGAAATCAGCGTCACGTCGGCAACGGCGGGTGCAACCTTTGTTGTGAGTAATCAGTAATGCGCAAGTTTCTCACCGCCATCCTCGCCCTGCTTGCAGTTGCTTCGCCAGCGCGCGCGCAGACGATCATCAATCCTCAGCCGACCGCTGCGAGCGGCCAGATCCCCGCCTATCTGGGGTTCGCCGACAACCGTGGCATGATCCCTGATGCAGCGGCCTCTTCTGGGTCCGCCGTGCAATTCATGGTGCGCAGCCTACGCTATGCCCGTGCCGACATGGCTGATCCCAGACCCGTTTTCGCCTGCGGCTGGTATGTCGGATCGAACAACGTCGAAATCGTGCAGGCTGGAACCTACACCTACAAGGCGTCGATCCAGCTGCCGAACGGGACAATCATTCCATACAAGTTCGGGGGGAATGCCAGCGGCACCTGTCAGGGCGGCGAAAATATTAGCCCCGACGCACCATCGAACGTCAGCATCGCGCGCGGCTCCACCTATGTCATCTATTACTGGTTCGATTCACCGAACGGCTACGTCTTCACGAACCAGTATGCGGGTCTCGCGGGCGATGCCTTCAATACCGGCACCACGACAGCAGACCTGACAACGACGGGCATGGCGGGGAGTTCGCCGGGGTCTGTCGGCATAGGACCGATTGGCGTGATTGCGACGATCACGCAGCGATCGTTCTTCATCATCGGCGACAGCATCACGGGTGGGCAAGGCACCGACGAACGGGATGTCAGCGGTGACTTTGGCGTCCTGGCGCGTATCGTCGGGCCACGGCGTGGTTATGTAAACTCAGGACGCCCGAGCGTGCTGGCGAACCAATTCACCAGCACGAACGCCTCCCGTCGGATCGCGCTTGGAAATGCCTACGCTTCCGACATTATCAGTGGCTACGGCATCAATGACGCGCTCAATTCGATAGCGGCGACCACGATCGCAACGACGCTGCGCACGATTCGCGGATATTTCCCGACGAAGCGCTTCTATCAGGCAACCGTTACGCCGACCGCCAACGGAAGCGGCACGGCTTGCGTCGCTCTCGACGGAAGTGATCAGGTGCTGAACGCCACGGCGAGCGGCATCATCGACACCCTGAACGGCCTCATCAAACTCGGTGCCGTTTCGGGCAATGCGATCAACTTCACGGGCTATGTCGATGTGCGCGCTGCAGTGGAACTGATCCCCGGCAGCCAAAAGGTGAAGCCGGGCTGGTATAATACTGACTGTTTACACCCTAAGCTGGGCTATCGGCTCGCTGCGCCCATCACACCTGGCGCGGAGTTGCTGCAATGGTAAGGCCCCAACTTGCCCTCGCGATCCTCGCAGCGCTGGCGCTGGCGTGACGTTCGATGTACTGGCACTGCCCTAATCGCCATTGCCAGCCTGATCCACCACGTAGCGGATCGCCAGTTCTGTCCGCTTTTCGATTGGCGCATTGCCGCGCTCCATCTGGCCGATCAGCACGCGGGATACGCCGATCGCGTCGGCCAGCTGCTCCTGCGTCAAACCAGCGGCCTTGCGAATGTCCCTCATTTCGGTCGGTTGCATCTATGCCTCACCTACATTATTCTAACCCTATCCCCGCCCCGGTCTCACTACCGGGGCGGGGGGCTTCTAGATTTCGATTGTGAAGCTGAACTTCACTTTCCAAATCCGAAGCCGGATCGAGAGGGTCATCTCTCTTTCCTTTCGGGTTTGTCAGCGGGCTAACCGGGTTGGTCTCGCCGTCTGACAAGGCATTTGATAAGCCACTTATCATTTCCACGCAAGCGGAAAGTGATAAGTGGCTTATCTTTTTAGGTCGGCGATTTGTCCTGATTTTTGCCCGGGTCGGTAAATCGCGATGTGTCCATGTCAGTCGGCTGCGCATGAATGCGATACTTGTCCCATCCTTTCGTGATCGCGGCAACGATCTCGGGAATATAGCCCGGATGCCTTCGCTTCACACCCGACATCGCGTTCATCACGCCTTTGTAATAGACCGTCAGCTGAACGATCATGTGATGCCGCAAATCATCCGCTGAAATCGGCCGCAGGGATGCGGTCTCTTCCAACAATACGTCCATATCTTCCTGGCCAAATCCGCCCTGTTTGTCGTTCAGGTGCGCGCGGGGCGGCAACATGTCGCGGTGCTTCATGGCACGATAGCGTGCGCTTAGCAGGCGGGTCTCCCGTTCCATCCTCAAAAATTCTCCGTCGATTCGCGTCTTCATCATTAGAACGAAATGAGAACATACGTGAGGCGATTGACACTCGGTCCATCGCGAACCACGTTGCGCGGATGTGCAATCGGGCAGAGCGCGGCGACACGCAAAAGGTGCTGCACCTGTTCGGCGCGAAGCTGGGGGCGCGCTTCAATGAAGGTCCGCTGATCGTACATCCGAAAGAACCGGGCAGCGTGATCCGCCTTCAGGGTGGCAAGATGGTGCTTGAGCAAATGACCTGGGGCTTTCCGGTCGCCCTGCGCAGCAAGCGCGATCCCTCCGTCAAGCTGAAGCCTAAGCCGGTCAATAATGCGCGGTTCGACAAGCTGGGCACGTTCTGGAAGCGATGGGCAATAGAGCCGCGCAACCGTTGCCTGATCCCGACGGCACGCTTTGCCGAGGCGGTGGGCGACAAGGGCCGGATGACAGAAACATGGTTGTCCGTGAAGGCGCAGCCGATATTTGCGTGGGCAGGTCTATGGACCGACAGCGACGAATGGGGAACGTGCTATACAGGCGTCATGACCGCGAACGCGATCGAGCTGGCCGACATTCACGATCGCTCACCCGTCATCCTCGATCCCGAGGACTGGGCAACGTGGCTGAATGCGCCGCTGGATGACCTCTATCGCTTCGACCGGCCCTATCCGGCGGACCTATTGGACGTGGACCGAACCGACGCGCCATGGTTTAAGCGCTCCGCACCGCCGACAGGCGACCGGCTGATCTAACAGCCCGCCTGCCGTTCCGGGTTCATAACTTCCGCTACCGCGTCATAGGCGTCGATCAGTTCCAGCGTCCGGCCATCGGAAAACACCACCAGCGTCCCCTCGTCTGACGGCTGGAAATAGTCGATCTGATCCATATTGATCGTTACCGGGTTGCCATCAAGCAGACTGAATTCCGCGATCATAAATCCATCCTTTAGAAACACGTCCGCCGCGAACCTTACCATCATGTCGTAAGGTTTATCGCGAGCGGGGGTTCCGTGCTTCAACACGGGAACCAGCGAGCGTTGGACTCGCTACTAGCGGCTCGCGAAGCCGCATCGCCCCGCACCTGCGCAACAGGCGGGGTCTATGTGAGACCTTTCCCTTATGGAGTTATTAACAGGCCCGACGCCTTTTGGTGTCGCAGGCGAGGATACCGGCTATCTGTTCAATCCCGATCTGCTGAACAATCGAGAGGCGATCGGCTTTGGCAACGCCGCGTTCAGTGTCGCGATCATCGACCGCGACATCGCCAAGCGTATCATCAAGGCAAATCACTACAGCAGGCGGGTGTATTCCGCGTCCACGCTGCACCTGGGCGTCTTCATCGACATGGAGATGGTGGGCGTCCTGCAATATGGGTTCGCCATGAACCCGGCCAGCGCAAACAGCGTGGTTGCTGGGACGGGAATGTCGGAATATCTCGAACTCAACCGCATGTGGCTGTCCGACGCCGCGCCCCGGAATAGCGAGAGCAAGGCGCTCGCATTCTCGATCCGGTTGATTCGACGCATCCGCCCGGCTGTGAAGTGGATACAGTCGTTCGCCGATCAGCGCTGCGGTCTATTCGGCACGGTGTATCAGGCTGCTGGGTTCACCTTCCACGGCGAGCATCTGGGCATCTTCTGGGAACTGGACGGCGAGTTCTATCACAATAGCCTCGTCACCAATTCGAAGAGCAACGGCCCGCGCGCCATGGCTATCAGGGCAGGGCAGGACCGGGCAACACGTCACAAGCTGCGCCAGTTCCGCTATCTGCGGTTTCTGAAACCCCGTTTCGCAAAGGGGTGCCGATACCCGGCGCTGCCGTTCCCCAAGCCGAATTATGGGTGAGCGATGGGATGGATACCCCGTTCAATATCTAACCGCGCGGCGGTGCGAGATGCGTCATCCTTGGTGGCATAAAAGACGTCTTGGGCCGCGCATGCGTCCAAGTCGAAAATGTCCCACTGCCGCGCTGAATCTCGGTCCAGCCGTTGGCATGGAGCAAACTTGCAGTGCTCTGGAATGAAGTCAGCCTGAGCCGGGCCGAAGAACACAATTTCGATAGGTACGCCGAGAAACGTAGGGGGGGTGGTGATATTCGGTATATCAAAGTTGTCATCGGCGGCTTCGCGCCTGAGCTGTTCAAGCGCCCGCTCATCCAAGCGCCAACCTGATACGCGCGCGCGCCGTGCCGTAATCTCTGCCATCTGCCGCCTAAGTTCATCAATCAGCCGCATGTTCGTCTCCATTTAAGGCGATAATGGGCGACTGCGCTGGGGAGGGCAATATGCAGTTGCAGTTTCCGCCAAGCAGCGGCACTGCATCAGAGCGGCCCGTCCATCGGACGAGCGCGGTTCCCCCGCGTGCGAGGACGGTGCGACCCCGTCGGGCCGCTCCACTGATATAGTCAACAACACAGAGCCATTGCCGTTGGCGCACGTTCTTATTATGTTCCTCCCATGGCCCTACCCCCGATGTCCCTCCCCGTATCCGGCGCCGCGCTCCACACCACCCGCGCATCTGTGCGCCGCGCAGAGATTGCGCGGTGTCGGCCGGGCGATCCCCTGGCCCTGCGACGCGAGCGCGGACGGCGCGGCGATCCGGCCGTCGCCGTCATCTCCGAACGCGGCATTGAGATCGGCGGTATCGATGGGCCACACGTCCGCATGATCGCTGGGCAGGTCGCGGTTGCCCGCGCGGTGTTCCAATCGCCCGACACATTCGGAGCTGTCATTCGGGTCGCCTTCGATGGCAGCGCCCCCACCCTGCCCCAGCCGCGCCGCCGCGAACGGATCGATCCACCGCGCGAGCCGGTCGATCAATATTGCGAGATATTTCCATGCCGGTGATCGCCCGAAATGCTATGTCAGCGGACGCCGTAAGCGGACCATTTCCATTCCGACAAAACGCTGTAGCCTCAAGGGGGCCACGCACGAACAAAAGGGAAATCTGACGGAATAGACACTGAAAAAGTGGGATAAAATGCGGCCTTAAAATCCGCCTTCCCCTGGAAATGCGGGTTCAAGTCCCGCCGTCCGCACCATCTTGATCTGACTCGGCTTTACCGGCGCGTTTGGGCGTGTTCGCCTTTTGAGGCTCAGACAAGCCATTCCGACCATATTTCGGTAAAGACCGAACGGCCCCAGCCCCGATGGGGCAATTTTCCAGCGGGGCCATCATCATTTTGTGTCGGCGTTCCCAGCAGCGGGCCACCCGCCAGCATCCTGATAGAATGCCGCTCTGGTGGCCGGTGACTTTGCCTCTCGCCTTCGCTCGACGCGAACGGATGGGGTGAAGGAAGGCATAGTTCAGGACGGACAGAGCGCGTCTCCACCCTTGTCCCGTACGCGCAACGCCGTGGCGGCGTCGCCAGCGATGCGGGGGAAGCTGACGCCCTCCAGCGAGCTGCGCCCTTCGCACAGGTCGGCGCAGGCCAGATCGACAACGCCGGGCAGCGCGACCTGATCGCCATCATATTGCGCCACGATGATACAGCGGCCTCCGCCGGAAAAATGCAGGATCAGCTTGTTACCGGCGCGGCGGGCGCTGCCGCGCCCGTGGCAGGATTGCTCGTCCCCGAAATTGGCCTCCAGCCCGAACCGCATTGCGCCGCCCTTGTCCGGCACGACGCACAGCGCATCGCGACCGGCTTCGTGGCTGCGCTGGAACAGGCCGATCGGTGAAACTTTCGTGGCGTCGGCGATGACGCCGCTGGCGATCGCCGCGCGCTCAAGCCCGGACGCCGGGGCCGCACGCGAGTTTCCACCTTCCCCCGCCATCGGTTCACGCTGGCACGCCGCCAGCAGGCAGAGGAGAGCCAGGCTAGTCCGCCGCATCGACGCCCGTATCGACCAGACTCAAACCGTCGGCCCCGACCCGCCGAAAAAAGCAGGAGCGCGCGCCTGTGTGGCATGTCGGCCCGGCGGGAATCGCCTTCACCCACACCGCATCCTGATCGCAATCGATGCGGATATCCTGCACCTGCAGCATATGGCCGGACGTTTCGCCCTTTTTCCACAGGGACTGGCGGCTGCGCGACCAGAAATGGGCAAGGCCGGTTTCGACCGTCAGCCCGAGCGCCTGCGCATTCATATGCGCGACCATCAGCACATCGCCGCCAACTGCATCGGTCACGACCGCCGTAATCAGGCCGTTATCGTCATATTTCGGATTGAGGGCCAGGCCCGTGTCGCGTGCGTCGGTCATGTCCGCGCTATAGAACGCAAAAGCTGCGCTGCGAAGTCCCCTCTCCATACAGGAGAAAGGCTTTTTTCCAGCATCAGCCAGAAAATGGGGCGACCGATGGGTCTTGAACCCACGACCTCCGGTACCACAAACCGGCGCTCTAACCAACTGAGCTACGATCGCCACAGGGGCACTTGGCCCCAAGAGAGTTGGGCACATATGCGGCGGATAACCGGGCGTCAAGCAGGCAATTGCTTCGGCACGATCTTTCCTGCGATCAAAGCCCCGCCGCCTGCATCTGCGCCCGCAATCGAACCAGCGTGCGTTCAGGCACGCGTGGCCGATCCTGCGCCGCTTTCCCCCGGCGCAACCGGGCGCGGTCCTTTTCCGGTGGCGCCACCGCGCGGACGCGCACGGCGACATGGCCCTGACCCTTGACCCCCAACTGCTCGGCCGCGCCGCGCGACAGGTCGATTACGCGCCCACGCCCGGCGAAGGGACCGCGATCATTGACGCGGACCAATATCGTGCGTCCGCTATCGAGCGCCGTTACCTCGACATAGGTGGGCAGCGGCAGGCTGGTATGCGCGGCGGTGATCCAGTTGGCGCGAAACCGCTCACCATTGGCGGTGCGATTGCCCGATTCCGACCCATACCAGCTGGCATAGCCCAGCATGTCATAGGCAGGGTCGCGGGCGGGCACATAAGTGACCCCGCGCACGACGTAAGGCGGCCCGACGCGGACAGGCGTATCGCTGACCGGCCGATAATTGCCCCCGGCGCAGGCAGAAAGGACCGCGCATGCCAGCAATGCCCCTGTCGTCCTGCGCCTATGGCCGCCTGCCCATTCTTTCATGCCGCCTTCCTACCCTCGCTCGTGCCGTGCGTCGAGGGCATGGCAATCAGCTTGATGGCGCGTCAGCCTGCCGTGTCAGGTCCAGCACCTCATAGCCGCCGATCGCGATGCGCCGCTTGATATGGCTGCCCACGGGCGTGCGATATTCCGCGCGCGGCGTGAAGCGTTCGACGCGATAGGCGCCCTGTTCCGCTGCACCCTGCCCGGCGGTTTGAGTCGCGGCATAACGGCGTCCGGCGATCTGGCGCAGCACCGGCGCGGCCCAGGCGGTCGATGTCGATCCGCGCAATATCTCTATGCCATCGGTCTTGCCATCGGGCCGCACCCAAAATCCGATATCGATCCAGCGGACTCCATTCAGATCGCTCGACCCTGTCACAATCGGATCAGGCGCACCAAATGCGCGGGCGTTGGCGTTTGCCGTCGATACAGCATCCATTCCATAGGGCGGCGACCAGATCAGAACGGGGCTTGCGCCCTGGCCGTCGCCCACCTGTGCGATCAGCTTGTCGATCTCCCCATCTTTGGCGCGCCGTGCCGTCAGGCGGATGCGCAAGACACGGAGCGCCGTCCGGAACCCGGCGTCCTGCGCCAGCGGGCGTTTTTCCAGCGCGTCAAGCATGGCGACGGCCTGTTCGCTTCGTCCGCGCGCTTCGGCGAGCCAGGCGCGCTTCATCCCCGCCAGCATCGCCGATCGTTCCGATCCATGAGTCAGGGCGTCGCGCTCCACCGCTTCGAATGTCGCGTCCGCCTGACGGTAATTACCCAGTTTTATCCACATGTCGCCCAGTTCGGTCGCGGCGGAGACGACTGACGGATCGTCGGCGGGCAGATTGTCACGCAGCGTGCGCACCTGATTGCGGACGGCCTGGCGATAGGCTTCCTTATCCCCTTCATGCAGGGACACGGTCGCATAGGCTTCATACATGGCAGCGACGGCGCGCGGGGCTTGCGTCGCCTTGTCCCTGTTACGCGCGATGGCCGCGTTCAGCAGGCTTTTGGCGTCCAGATAATCGCCGTCCCGAAACTCCACCTCCGCCAGCGCGATCGTCGCCTGCGCATCGCGCAGCGGGGTACATTCCCCACGCACACATTGCGCCTGCGCGTCCCTGAGGCGCTGGCCCGTGACGACGATGTCGTCGGACAGTTGCAGCAAGAACCATAGAGCGATCATGGTCATCCTCCCGAAGGCGTGGGGGCAGAATGACCGAAACGGCATGCAAGGCGCAAGACCAATATCATTGCCAAATGATATCTATGCCACCGACAAGAAAAGGGGCGAGGACGCTGCCGCCCTCACCTCTTTTGCCCAGACATACATGGGCGCCCAGTCATCCGCTGTGGCGCCGCTACTCTCCTAACGCTTTGCGGCCGCGAAGCCTGTCGTCATCGAACGCGGACGCCTGCCTGTCGGCGGGCGTCCAGAGCGTTAGTTGACGGAATCCTTGAGGCCTTTGCCAGCCTTGAACTTGGGCTGCGACGACGCCTTGATCGTCATGGTTTCGCCGGTGCGCGGGTTGCGGCCGGTCGATGCCTTACGCTGAGAAACGGAGAAGGTGCCGAACCCGACCAGACGAACTTCGTCGCCCTTCTTGAGAGACGTGGTGATGGCTTCGAATACGCCTTCGACGGCCTTGGTGGCGTCGCTCTTGCTAAGGCCGCTGGTGTCAGCGACGGCGCTGATAAGATCTTGCTTGTTCATGCCTTGGGAACCCCCTGTGCTATTTGGTTGTATAGGAATCGCGGCGTAGGCGGCGCAATAAGGCGCAGCTTTTCGCGGCTGTCAAAGGGAAAGCGACAAAGCCCCCGGCGCGGACGCAATTCTGCAATATGATCCGCAAAACGCATGAAAGCGGCAGTTCCCCGCCGCTTTCATTAACTATTCGCCTGGCGGAGATCAGTGACGCAACGTCGCGTCTCCGTCGCGGCCCGGCCCGTTGCCCGGTTGGGCGGCCAGATCATCCTCTTCGGTCCAGGCGATCGCTTCAGGCAACGACACCAGCGCACGCGCCAGCACTTCATCCACATGAGCGACCGGAATGATTTCCAGCCCTTCGCGGATATTGGCAGGGATTTCCGCCAGATCCTTCTCATTTTCCTGCGGAATCAGCACCGTCTTGATGCCGCCGCGCAATGCCGCCAACAGCTTTTCCTTCAAACCGCCGATTGGCAGCACGCGCCCGCGCAGCGTGACTTCGCCGGTCATCGCCACATCCTTGTGGACGGGAATGCCAGTCAGCGTGCTGACGATGCACGTCACCATGCCAATGCCAGCGGACGGGCCATCCTTTGGCACTGCGCCTTCGGGCAGATGGATATGGATATCCTTGCGGTTGAAAATGCTCGGCTTGATCCCGTAACCGGGCGAGCGGGCCTTCACATAGGAAAAGGCCGCCTGGATCGATTCGGTCATGACGTCGCCCAGCTTGCCGGTCGTCTTTATCATGCCCTTGCCCGGCACCGTGACCGCTTCGATCGTCAGCAGTTCGCCACCGACTTCGGTCCATGCCAGACCCGTCACCGCACCGATCTGATGCTCGTCCTCACCCACGCCGTGACGGAATTTCCGCACGCCGGCATAGTCGGGCAGATTGTCGGGTGTGATGATAACCGTCGCGTAGACGCCTTCGAGAATCTTGCGCAGCGCCTTGCGGGCGAGGCGCGCGATTTCCCGCTCCAGCGTACGGACGCCAGCTTCGCGGGTGTAATAGCGAATGAGGTCGCGCACGGCCTCTTCCGTCACGACAAACTCGCCGTCCTTCAGGCCATGGGCGTCGATCTGCTTGGCGACGAGATGGCGCTGCGCGATCTCGACCTTTTCATCCTCCGTATAGCCTTCCAGCCGGATAATCTCCATCCGATCGAGCAAGGCTTGCGGCAAATTCAACGAGTTGGCAGTCGTCACGAACATGATGTCCGAAAGATCGACATCGATTTCCAGATAATGATCCTGGAACTTATTATTCTGTTCCGGGTCCAGCACTTCCAGCAGCGCAGACGCCGGATCGCCCCGGAAATCCTGTCCCAGCTTGTCGATTTCATCGAGCAGGAACAGCGGATTCATCGTCCCGGCCTTTTTCAGGTTGGTCACGATCTTGCCTGGCAACGAACCGATATAGGTGCGGCGATGGCCGCGAATTTCGGCTTCGTCCCGCACGCCGCCCAGCGACTGGCGCACGAACTCACGCCCCGTCGCCTTGGCGATCGAGCGGCCCAGCGATGTTTTGCCCACGCCCGGTGGGCCGACGAGGCACAGGATCGGCCCCTTCAACTTGTTGGTGCGCGCCTGAACCGCCAGATATTCGATGATCCGGTCCTTGACCTTTTCCAGCGCAAAATGATCCTCATCAAGGATGTCCTGCGCTTTTTTGAGGTCGGTCTTGACCTTACCCTTCTTGCCCCACGGCAGTCCGAGCAGCACGTCGAGATAGTTGCGTACGACCGTCGCTTCGGCCGACATGGGCTGCATGCCCTTGAGTTTCTTCAACTCAGCCGTCGCCTTGGAACGGGCTTCCTTGCTCAGCTTGGTCTTGGCGATCTTTTCGGCCAGCTCGGCGAGTTCGTCGCCTTCCTCACCTTCGCCATTGCCCAGCTCGCGCTGGATCGCCTTCAACTGTTCGTTGAGATAATATTCGCGCTGGGTCTTTTCCATCTGGCGCTTCACGCGACCACGGATCTTCTTTTCGACCTGGAGCACGCCCAGTTCGCCCTCCATGAAGGCAAAGACCATTTCCAGCCGCTTGACCGGATCAGCCTCGACCAGCAGCGACTGCTTGTCGGCGACCTTCACGTTGATGTTGGCGGACACGGCATCGGCCAGACGCCCGGCATCCTCGATCTCGCGCAACTGCACCGGCGTTTCGGCGGGCAGTTTTTTGTTGAGCTTGGCGTAATTTTCAAACTGTTCGGCGACCGAGCGCATGAGCGCTGCGGCCTCCGGCCCTTCGGCAGCAATTTCGGCGACCGTTTCGACATCGGCGACCAGATAGGTCTCGTTGGCCTCCATCCCCTGCAGACTGGCGCGGTGCTTGCCCTCCACCAGCACGCGGACGGTGCCGTCGGGCAGTTTGAGCAGTTGCAGGACGACGGCCACGACGCCGGTGTCATACAACGCATCCCGATCGGGATCATCCTCCGCCGGGTCGAGTTGCGACACGAGGAATATTTCCTTGTCCTTCTCCATCGCCGCTTCCAGCGCAGCGACGCTCTTGTCGCGCCCGACGAACAGGGGAACGATCATCTGAGGAAAGACGACGATGTCGCGCAACGGCAACAAGGGGTATTGGATAGTCATTCAGTCTCCGGGGCCATGAACAAGCGGCCCTGCCATACGGTTCATCGCCATTATGGGGATGCCCGTCGCACCAATCAATTGGCACCCGTCATATTGTAACAAGCATGAACAGCAGCTTATCAATCAAGCCACGCCGATCAGAAGGGCAGCTTGAAGCCTGGGGGCAGCGACATGCCGGCGGTCATCTTGCTCATTTCGGCATTGCTGATCTCGTCCGCCTTCTTGCGCGCATCGTTGAACGCGGCGGTAATCAGGTCTTCCAATATCGGCTTTTCCGATGGCGCGAGCAGCGTATCGTCGATCGAAACGCCCAATATGCGCCCCTTGGCCGATGCGCGCACCTTGACCAGACCGCCGCCAGCCGCACCTTCGACCTCCAGCTTGTCCAGATTGTCCTGCGCGCGCTGCAATTCTTCCTGCACGCGGCTGGCCATGCCCAGAATTTCGTTCAAGTCTTTCATAGCTGTCTGCTCCATTGTTCAGGCCGATCCTGATGGACCAGCTCCGCTTCGGGGAAAGCGGCCAAAGCCGCCTTGACCACCGGAATTTCCAAAATCTGCGCCTGCTCGCTGGCCGTTGCCACCTGCTGACGTTCCAGCAGGGTCAAGTCGCCGCCCTGCTCCTCCAGCCGCACCCGCCACCGCGTACCGGGGGTAGCCTGATTGAGAATCTGTTCCAGATCCCGTTTGAAATCGCCATGGGACCACGCATGCGTCAGGCGAATGGCGATGTCTGGCGCATCCAGAGACACCAGCACCGCACAATCATGCAGATGATTGGCCAGCGACGGTTTCTGTTTATCGACCAGATCGATAATCGCCTGCATGTCAGCAGGCAAGGCGGCGGATGGCGTTTGCGAAGGCGGCGGCGATGAACCCGCTATCGCCGCTGACGTCGATGCACTGGCCGCGCCACCATCCCGCAATATCCGCGCCACCTCGCCCGGATCGGGCATGGTCGCGGCGTACATCACCCGCAGCAGCGCCATTTCGCAGCTTTCGATCGGCAGCACGGCGCCAGCCACTTCGTCATGGCCCTTGAGCAGCAATTGCCACAGGCGATGCAGCGGCGCGAAACCGAGACCCGCCGCCCAATCGGCCAGCGCGTCGCGCTCCTCGGCCGACTGGCCCGGACTGGCGATGTCGCGCCCGGCCTTTACCAGCGTGACCGCATGAACCAGTTCCAACAGGCCGCGCATCAGCGCCAGCGGCTCCACGCCCAGCGCATATTGGTCGCGTACCGCAGTGAGCAGCGCCGCATTGTCGCCCGCCAGGAGCAGTCCCATCAGCCGCCGCACAGCGCCGCGATCCGACAGGCCCAGCATGTCGCGCACCTGGCTCGCCGTAACGACCGGCTCGCCATCGCCCATTTCAGCGTGCGCGATCGCCTGATCGAGGATCGACAGCCCGTCGCGCGCGGAGCCTTCGGCCGCCTGCGCGATCAAGGTCAGAGCATCATCTTCCGCCGCGACGCCTTCGGATTCCACCACATGGGCGAAGTGGCGCGCCAGCATCTCGGCAGAGATACGGCGCAGGTCGAAACGCTGGCACCGCGATAGCACCGTCACCGGCACCTTGTTCACTTCGGTCGTGGCGAACAGGAATTTCACATGGGCGGGCGGTTCCTCCAGCGTCTTCAACAAAGCGTTGAAGGCATTTTTGGAGAGCATATGCACTTCGTCGATGATGTAGATCTTGTAGCGCGCGGACACGGCAGCATAGCGCACCGCCTCAATAATTTCGCGCACATCGTCCACGCCGGTATGGCTGGCGGCGTCCATTTCCACGACGTCTATGTGCCGTCCCTCGGCAATCGCCCTGCACGGTTCGCATATGCCGCACGGGTCGATCGTCGGGCCGCCCTGCCCATCATCGCCAATGCAATTGAGCGCCTTGGCGATCAGCCGCGCGGTCGACGTCTTGCCGACCCCGCGCACGCCGGTCATCAGAAACGCATGGGCCAAACGCCCCCGGCGGATCGCGTTGCCCAGCGTCTGGACCATCGCATCCTGGCCGATCAGTTCGCGGAAATTGCGCGGTCGATATTTGCGCGCAAGGACGCGGTAGGGCTGCGGGGAATCGGACATAGGCTGGTCCTACCCGTTCGGGTTCGAATTGTCGAAGCTGTTGAGGATAGTAGGAGCCGGAACGACCCGCAGCAAAATCACTGTGGCTGCTTCCGTCAGGACCTGACCAGGTTGGCGACGACTACGTCCGCCCGACTCCCGGCGCGGCATATGGCGAAAGGGGATCGGGATGGCAAGGGGCTTCGAGTGGGGCGGTGCAGGCGATCGCGTGGATGCGCAAAACTGCGTGCTCCCGCGCAGGCGGGAGGCCAGTTCAAACGGCGGGACTGGAATCCCGCCTTCGCGGGAGCACCGAATGACTTTTATTCCAATCCGCTTTTCTGCGCCTTGCCGACAAAATCCAGCGCCGCGCGCGCAGTTTCGGCGATGGCTGCTTCTGCCGCCTTGGCATCGACGGTTGGGCGATCGAGATAGACGGCCAGAATATATTCGTCCCCGGCAGGCGATTTCACCAGTGCCACATCATTATAGGCAGTGCCGCAGGAGCCGGTCTTGCTGCCCGAGGTCCAGCCTTCGGGCAGGCCCGCCTTGATCCGCTTGTCGCCGGTGGTGCTGGCGTTCAGCCAGCCGCGCAGCTTGTCCGCGCTCTCCGCCTTCATATCGCGAAAGATCAGGCGGCCCATCAGCCCCGCCATCGCGGCGGGCGTCGTAGTGTCCTGCGGATCACCCTCGACATTTTCGTTAAGCGCGGGTTCGGTGCGGTCCAGCCGGGTCATGGTGTCGCCATGCGCGCGCATGAAAGCAGTCAGCCCCTCCGGCCCGCCCAGCATGGGCAGCAGCAGGTTCGCGGCGCTATTGTCGCTGACCTCCACTGCTGCTTTGGCCAGTTCGCCCATGCTCATGCGCCCGCGCTTCAGATTCTTTTTCACCACCGGCGCATAATCCAATATGTCCGTCTTGCTGAACGGGATTTCCCCCTCAAGCCCGAACTTGCCGCCTTCGACGCCCAGCAGGACGGCGGCGGCCAGCGGTGCCTTGAACGTCGAACACATGGCGAAGCGTTCGTCGCGGTTGAAGCCCAGCAGCAAAGCGCCCTTGCTATCGACCAGCGCGACGCCCAGCCTACCGCCGGTTTCTTCCTCGATCGTCTTGGGATTGCGGACTTCGCTCAGAACCGATTGCGGCACGAGGTAGCGGGGCGCGGGCGGCAGCAGCGATTCCAGATTGCCGGTGGGCGCGGGTTGCTTAACCGCCTTCTTTTTGGAGGCGGCAGAGGCAGGGCCAGTCAGCAACAGGATCATGGCCAGCGCGGCCCAGCGGTTCGAACGGATCATGATCTGTCTCACATACCCTGCATATTATAGGATTCGGCCGGGATGCGAACGGTCAGGCTGTCGAGCGTGCCGTCCAGCACGATCTGGCACGACAGGCGGCTGGTGCGGGTGGCGGCGGCGGCCAGGTCCAGCATGTCCTCCTCATCCTCGCTCGCGCCTTTCAACCGGGGAAAGTCGGCGGCATCGACGATGACATGGCAGGTCGAACAGGCCATCTGCCCCTCGCATGTGCCCTCAAGCGGCTGACCCGCCGCCTGCGCAACGTCCAGCAGCACCGATCCGGCCGGGGCGTCGACATCCTGTCGTCGCTCTCCGTCGGCGCTGATGAATGTGACCCTTGTCATGAATGCGACGCTCCCTTTTACGACGCCGCTTGTGCGGCTGCCGCCTCGTTTATGATCTGTGCAGCACTCTCCATATCCGCCGATGTCGTGTATCGGCCAAAACCGATCCGCACCGATCCGCGCGCCTGGCCCTGCGTCAGGCCGATGGCACGCAGCACATGGCTAGGCCTGCCGGACCCGCTTGCGCAAGCGCTGCCGAGCGAAAAAGCAATATTTCGGCAATTTGACAAAAGCCGAGCGCCGTCGATCCCGTCGCGGCGCAGGTTGAGATTGCCGGGGTAGCGCACCGTGTCGCTGCCGTTGAGAGTCCAATCGGGCAGCAGGGCGCGTGCCTGCAACGCCAGCGCCTCCACATGCGCGCGATCGGCGTCGGCCCGTTCGCGCATCAATCGCGCGGCAACCCCAAAACCGGCGCACAGAGCTGGCGAGAGCGTGCCGGATCGCAGCCCGCCTTCCTGCCCGCCGCCATGGATCAGCGGAGCAGGCGTCACACCGTCGCGCAGCCACAGCGCGCCCACGCCCTTGGGACCGTGGATCTTGTGCGCGCTGATTGCCACCATGTCGCAGATGCCCGGTATCGGCACCCGGCCATAGCCCTGCACAGCGTCGCACAGGAACAAAGCGCCTGCTTCATGAGCGAGTTGCGCCAGCGATTCGATCGGCTGGATCACGCCGATTTCATTATTCACTAGCATCGCCGCAACGAGAGCGACGCCGGGCCGGATCGCCTGACGCGCCGCCGCCATGTCCACCAAGCCGTCCGCGCCCACCGGCAGGACGGTGACGTCGCGCCCATTGCGCCGCATCGCTTCCGCCGTATCCAGCACGGCGGCATGTTCAGTTGCGATGGTGACGATGCCGCCGGGCGGCGCACCCTGCATGGCGATATTGATCGCCTCGGTCGCGCCGGATGTGAAGACCAGTCGCCCGCCGCCAGGCAGCAGGCGTGCGATCTCGTCCCGCGCGACTTCCACCTGCGCCGCCGCCGCCCGGCCCAGCCGATGCGCGCTGTGCGGATTGCCGAAATGGTCGCGCAGCAGCGGCACCATCGCGTCGAAGGCTTCGGGGGCGAGCGGCGTCGTCGCCTGATAATCGAGATAGATCATCGCCGCGCCCGCGCCGCCATGGCGGTCCATGTCGCCAGAAAGCGCGCGACATCTGCCTCGTTCGTTTGTGGGCCAAGGCTGACGCGGACGACCTCGCCCGCCGCCGCTTCGTCCCAGCCCATGGCATGCAGGACATGGCTGGTCTTGAGCGATCCCGACGAACATGCGCTGCCCGCCGAGACCGATATACCTGCGATGTCGAACTGGATCAGTTGTGCGCGGGCCGACAGGCCGGGCATGCGATAGCTGGCGATCACGGGACTGCGCGGCGCATCGCGCGCGACGATCTCTCCGCCCTCCGCCTCTATTCCGGCATCAATCGTCGCGCGCAAACCGGCGGCGCGCGGCAACCAGTCCTCCTGCGCCTCCAGCGCTGCGGCCATGGCAAGGATCGCAGGGACATTTTCGGTGCCAGCACGATAGCCCTGCTCCTGCCCGCCGGTCGGTTCGATCAGGGCGAGGTCGCGGATCAGCAGCGCGCCGATGCCGGGTGGTCCGCCGAATTTATGCGCGCTGATCGCGATCATGTCCGCATCCGGCAGCGGCAGCTTACCCGCGCTCTGGGCGCAATCGGCGAACAGCATCGCGCCATCGCGGTCGATGGCATCAAGCGGCTGGATCACGCCGGTTTCGTTATTGACGTGCTGAATGGCGAGGAGTGGCGGGGTCTCCTTTTCTCCGTCATGCCAGCGAAGGCTGGCATCTCTCTTTTCCGTTAGGACGGAAGAGGAAGAAGTGAGATCCCGGCTTTCGCTGGGGTAACGGGGCATGGAAACGATACCTTGTGAATCGACCGGCAGCCTTACCGCGTCCTTCGTTACCCGCAGCACGGCATCATGCTCGACTGGCGACGTCAGAATCCGCTGCGCCTTTGCCCGACCCAGCCCGATGGCGATCGCCTCGCTCGCGCCGGACGTGAAGATCACATGCCCATCCCACCCCAGCGCCATCGCGATCCGCGCCCTAGCCTGCTCCAGCACGGCGCGCGCGGCACGGCCATCGCCGTGCGGGCTGGACGGGTTGGCCCAGTGACGCATCCCCTCCACCATTGCCGCCTGCGCTGCGGGCAACATCGGCGTCGTGGCGGCGTGATCGAGGTAAAGGCGGTCGGCGGCCAAGGGCTATGATACTCACTGATTGCGGAAATGGCGGCGGCTTCTATATAGGCGGTCTGTCGCGCGGCGCCAGCACATCCCTTTTGTGCCCGCAACTGCGCACCCAACCGCTGCCAGTCCTTCGTTGGACATGGCGGCCCAGAACGATAACAGGTGCCATGCCAGACGTTATTTTCCCCGGACCCGAAGGCCGCCTAGAAGGCCGTTTCAGCCCCCCGCCGCGCCCGCGCGCGCCGATCGCCATGATCCTGCACCCGCATCCGCAGGCCGGTGGCACGATGAACGACCGCATCACGCAGGCGCTCTACAAGACATTCGTCAAGCGCGGTTTTGGCGTATTGCGCTTCAACTTCCGTGGCGTGGGCCGCAGCCAGGGGACGTTCGACAACGGCATCGGCGAATTGTCAGATGCGGCGTCGGCGCTCGACTGGGTGCAGAGCTTCCACCCGGAAGCGCAAACGACCTGGATCGCAGGCATGTCTTTTGGCGCGTGGATCGGCATGCAGTTGCTGATGCGCCGCCCGGAAATTCGCGGCTTCATTTCCGTCGCGCCGCCAGCCAACATGTACGACTTCTCGTTCCTCGCCCCCTGCCCATCGTCGGGCATCATCGTGCAGGGCACGTCGGACGAAGTGGTGACCGCCAGCGCCGTGCAGAAACTTGTCGACAAGCTGCGCACGCAAAAAGGCATCACCATCCATCATGACGAAATTCGTGGCGCGAACCACTTCTTCGAACATGAACTCGACCAGTTGATGAAGTCGGTCGACAATTATCTCGACATGCGCCTGTCGCCGGATTCACCGATCCGCTGAACTAAAGCGCCCGCAACGAAAAAGGGGCCGCCGAAAGGCGACCCCTTTTTTATGCCTGCTGCGACGCGAAGTTCACCACAGCACGCCATATTTATCCGGCACCATCGCCGTGGGGGCAGGATCGCCGATCGCCTGAAGCAGGTCGATCTCGATCGTCCGGCACATCGCACTCAATGGCACGTCATGCACGCTGTCGGCGAACGGATCGACCAGATCGTCGCCGATCGCCAGCACGGCCAGGAACATCAGACCCGCCATGGTGGAGCCAAGCGGTGTGGCAAAGCCCAGCGTTTCGACCAGCCCGAACGGCAGCAGGATGCAGAACAGGTGGACGAAGATGGTCGGGAAAAAGCGGAAATGATTGGGCAGCGGCGTGTTTTTCAGCCGCTCCATCCCGCCCTGGGCATTGGCGATGTCGATCAGCACGCTTTCCATCCGCGACTGTTGAATCGTGTCGATCCACCCACTGCGGCGCGCGATGTCTATACGCCGACCAGTGCCATCCAATATGCCGTTGGCGACATTGGTGCGGGCCAGTGCGAAATCCGCATCCCCCTTGCTCAGGAAACGCTTCACTTCCGCATCGACACTTTGCCGCCGCAACTGACAGCGCAAGGCGTTGACATAGGCGATCTGACGCAGGACGATCGTGCGCTTCATTTCCACCGCTTCAGGGTCGGGCAGGAAATTGCGGGCCGCGCGTGCCAGGCTTCGGCTGGCATTGATCATCAGCCCCCATAGCCCGCGCCCTTCCCACCAGCGTTGATAGGCGGAGTTGGTTCGGAAGCCCAGGAACAGCGCCACCGCCGATCCGAACAGGGTCAGCGGCAATTCAGGCGCCTTGAAGGGCAGGACGTAATAGACGATCGTGACGATCACGTCCCATACGAACAGAAGCGTCAGCGGCTTCCACACTTCACGGATGACATGGCGAACGCTCGGTGCGGCGGTAACAATCATGCAGGATCCACAGTCTCTCTATAACGGGCGCGTAACGAACGTGCCTATCGTTGAAAGGTTGCGAATTTTAAAAGCCGTTACCCTGGTTCGTGTCGGACGCATAGGACATGGCGACCGCCGTGCCAGTCATGGGACGTAGATGAAACCATTCAGGATGATCGATCGACACCAGAAATCCCAGCACGCCCAGACCAAAGGCCATCAGCATCAGGTTGCCGCGAACGGTGCTGGCCGAAGCCTTGTCATTCCCATCATTATATTGGCGCATATTCGACCTCCTTTGCATTGCAACGCCAATATGGTCGATCATTCGTAACTGCGTATAAGCCACGCGTGACATAATATTGCTGCGCTGCAATGCAGGGATTGGCCGTGCAACGCGGGCGATGAAATGCAGGAATTTTAGCGACTGCGCTGCTGAACAGGCTGCGACCGTTTACAAAAACATACAAAATAGACAGGGAAATCAACGTTATGAGATGCACGCCGGGCGGATTAGCCCATCGGCACGGTCGAAATGACGACATTGGCGAACATCACCAGCCCGCATAGAATCATCAAGGCGCCGCGCTTGCGATCCTTTTTCTTCGCAATCGCAAAAATGCCGCCCGCCACCAATATCGTGCCTGCCAGCATCAGGATGGAAAGTATCGTGCCTGTCATGCCTTGCCCTTAAGCGGCGCGGACGACGGTGGCAATCAAACGATAGTGCCCCTATGACGCGCGGGAAACGAATCACCCACAGGTGAAGGGACGCATCCCGTCATGAAGATCGCCATCGCATCCGACCATGCTGCCGTCGCACTGAAAGCCGAACTGGCGCAATGGTTGCGCGATGAAGGGCATCAGGTCGACGACCTTGGCCCCGTCACCGACGACCGGGTTGATTATCCCGACTTTGGTTACAAACTCGCGACGGCGATCGCATCAGGCGCAGCGGAACGCGGTATCGCGCTTTGCGGATCGGGCATCGGCATTTCGATCGCGGTCAATCGCAACCCTGCCTGCCGCTGCGCTCTGGTAGGCGAACCGCTCTCCGCCGCCCTGTCGCGCGAACATAATGACGCCAACGTCATCGCCATGGGCGCGCGCCTGACCGGCATCGATATGGCCAAGGCCTGCGTCACCGCTTTCCTCACCACCGACTTCGGCGGAGGCCGCCACAGCGGCCGCGTCGAAAAACTCACCCATCCCGCGCTGTAAGGAGCAAGCCCCATGAGCACCGCAACCCTCGACCAGCCCAACCTGTCCGACATCCGTTCGGAAGGCTATTTCACCCGCTCGCTCGCTGACGCCGATCCGGCGGTTTTCGCTGGCGTGCAGCAGGAACTGAAGCGCGAGCAGAACCAGATCGAACTGATCGCGTCGGAAAACATCGTCAGCCAGGCGGTGCTGGAAGCGCAGGGGTCGGTCTTCACTAACAAATATGCGGAGGGTTATCCGGGCAAGCGCTACTATCAGGGCTGTGCCCCGTCGGACGTGGTCGAACAGCTTGCCATCGACCGCGCAAAGGAACTGTTCGGCTGCAACTTCGTCAATGTGCAGCCCCATTCGGGCGCGCAGGCCAATGGCGCGGTGATGCTGGCGCTGGTGAAGCCAGGTGAGACGATCATGGGTCTCAGCCTTGATGCGGGCGGCCACCTGACCCACGGGTCGAAGCCCAGCATGTCGGGCAAATGGTTCAACGCCGTGCAATATGGCGTGCGCGAAGACACGCATCTGATCGATTATGACGATCTCGAACGGCAAGCCGTCGAGTGCCAGCCCAAACTCATCATCGCAGGCGGTAGCGCCTATCCGCGCGAGATCGATTTCCCGCGTTTCCGTGCCATCGCGGACAAGGTCGGCGCGCTGCTCATGGTCGACATGGCGCATTTTGCGGGTCTGGTCGCCGGTGGCGCGCATCCTTCGCCGCTGCCTTACGCCGACGTCGTGACCACCACGACACACAAGACGCTACGCGGGCCGCGCGGCGGCATGATCCTGACCAATGACGAAGCGATTTCCAAGAAGATCAATTCGGCCATCTTCCCCGGTCTTCAGGGTGGCCCGCTGATGCATGTCATCGCGGCCAAGGCGGTCGCGTTCGGTGAAGCGCTGCGCCCAGAGTTCAAGACCTACGCCGCTGCCATCGTCGCCAATGCACGAGCGCTGGCGGGAAGGCTGGAACAGCGCGGGCTGGCCGTGATATCGGGCGGCACCGACACGCATCTCGCACTCATCGACCTGCGCCCCTATGGCATTTCGGGCAAGGACGCGGACGAGGCGCTGGAACGCAGCTTCATCACTTGCAACAAGAATGGCGTGCCGGGCGATCCCCTGCCCCCCACCAAGACCAGCGGCATTCGCGTAGGTTCGCCTGCAGGAACGACGCGCGGCTTTGGCGTGGCGGAGTTTGAGGATATCGGCGACATGATCGCGGATGTTCTGGCGGCTTTGCGCGACAATGGTGAACATGGCGATCCGGCCGTGGAAGCCAATGTCCGCGAACGCGTCGCCAAGCTATGCGCGCGCTTCCCGATCTACGAGGGGTAAGCGCATTCCGTTCGTCCTGAGCCTGTCGAAGGACTTTTCTTGTTCAAGCACGTAAGGGGCTTCGACAAGCTCGGCCCGAACGGAGTATGATAATATAATGCGTTGCCCCTTCTGCGTGCATGAAGACAGCCAGGTGAAGGACAGCCGGCCGACGGAAGATGGCAACGCCATCCGCCGTCGCCGCCAGTGCGAGGCATGTGGCGCGCGCTTCACCACGTTCGAGCGTATCCAGTTGCGCGACATCTGGGTGGTCAAGAGCGAAGGGCGCAAGGAAGCGTTCGAGCGCGACAAGCTGGCCCGGTCGATCGGCATTGCCTGCCGCAAGCGCCCGATCGAACCCAGCCGCATCGAAAAGCTGATTTCCGGCATCCAGCGCCAGTTGGAAACCAGCGGCGACAGCGAAGTCCCTGCCCGCGCGATCGGGGAAATGGTGATGGAAGGCCTCAAGCGCCTCGACAGCGTAGCCTATATCCGCTTCGCCAGCGTGTATAAGGACTTTACCGACGCGAAGGATTTTGAGGAATTTGCCGGGACCGTGAAGGAAGTGGGGCGTGAGTGAGAGAGTGTTTACTCGCCCTCCGTTCGCCCTGAGCGAAGTCGAGGGGCTAGGCCGAGCACAGCGAGGTCATTATTCGCGATGACCTTTCACACCTACATGCTGCGCTGCTCCGACGGTTCCTACTACACCGGCCACACAGACAGCTTTGAAACACGCATTGCTCAGCATCAATCCGGCGCGATCAAAGGTTATACTTTTGACCGCCGCCCTGTCGAACTCGTTTGGTCCGCTGAATTCGAGACACGCGCCGAAGCGCTCTCTAGCGAGCTTCAGATCAAAGGTTGGTCACGGCATAAAAAGGAAGCCCTTATCGCGGAAGATTGGGAGAGGTTGAAGAAAGCGGCTGTATCGCACACTTCGCCTGCGCTCAGTGACGCCCTTCGACTTCGCTCAGGGCGAACGGAGGATGGGGCTGCTGAAGAGAAGAATAACATGGACAAGTCCGCCAACCCCATCATCGTCCTCGTCCGCCCGCAACTGGGCGAGAATATCGGGAAGGCGGCGCGGGCCATGCTCAATTTCGGGCTGACTGAAATGCGGCTGGTGTCGCCACGCGATGGCTGGCCCAATCCTGACGCCGGCCCATCGGCGGCTGGCGCGGACTTCATCCTGGACAAGGCGCAGGTGTTCGAAACGCTGGCCGAAGCCGTGTCGGATTGCCCGCATGTCTATGCCACCACCGTGCGCAAGCGCGGCGTGACCAAGCCGGTCGTGACGCCTGAAGAGGCCGCGCGCGAAATCCATGGTGCGCAGGGGCGCTGCGCCTATGTGTTCGGACCCGAACGATCGGGGCTGGAGACCGAGGACGTCGCGCTGGCCCGCAAGATCCTGACCGTGCCGATCAACCCGGAATTTGGCTCACTCAACCTTGCCCAAGCGGTCATCCTGTGCGCCTATGAATGGTCCAAACAAGCCGATCTGGCCCAGCCGACCCTCACCGACCTGGGCGAGCCAGCCCCGCAGGAGGAACTGGAAGGCATGATCGGCCAGTTCAACATGCTGCTGGAAAAGGTCGGCTATTTCTTCCCGCCCGATCGCGCGAACGCGACTCGGCTGACGCTGCGCAACCTGCTGACCAAACCGGGCTGGAACCATCTGGAAGTGCGCACGCTGCGCGGCGTCCTGTCCCACCTCAACCGGCCACGCGAGCGATAAGGCCCGCACACTCCCACCCCCGTCAGCCACGCGTGCGATCGAACTCGGCCATTTCATAGGCGATCGACGCTTCGACCAGTTGCTCCCAAACGTCGGTGATAAGGTCGCACGGGACGCCCAACTGCTCGGCTTCTGCGCAGGCATTGGCGATCACCTCCGCCTTGCGGGCTTCATCCCGCACGGCGGCGCGATCCGGTTTGATCCGGGCGGCGGCGCGCATGTGGGCGAATCGCTGGGCCAGCAGCGCGACGATCTGCCGATCGAGATTATCGACGCCCGCGCGCACCTGCGTCATCGTAGAATAGCTTTCAGGGTTCATGGCATGGGACTAAGCCGCCCTCGCCGCCCTGTCGAGGGTTGACATGCCGCCCCCTTCTGGCCATAGGCGCGCCTTCGCAATTGGTCCTGCATCCCGGTGAAGCAGCGACCCTGCCCCTGAGCGTTTCGGCGCGACATGGACGTAGGCGATACCGGGAATGATGCTCACCCTTTCAGGGCGGGCTTAGTCGTTAGCATTTGTAAGGAATTATCATGACCAAGCGCACAAGCGCCAAGTATAAACTCGACCGTCGTATGGGCGAGAATATCTGGGGCCGTCCCAAGTCGCCTGTCAACAAGCGCGAATATGGTCCCGGTCAGCACGGTCAGCGTCGTAAGGGCAAAGTGTCCGACTACGGCATCC
Organism: Sphingobium sp.; assembly: GCF_049304695.1. Taxonomy (GTDB): domain Bacteria; phylum Pseudomonadota; class Alphaproteobacteria; order Sphingomonadales; family Sphingomonadaceae; genus Sphingobium. Next base: position 63,363 of record NZ_JBAQOK010000068.1, on the reverse strand, counting down.
AGCTGCGCGCCAAGCAGAAGCTCAAGGGCTATTATGGCGACATCACCGAGAAGCAGTTCAAGAAGAACTATTTCGAAGCGAGCCGCATGAAGGGCGACACCGGTCAGAACCTGATCGGCCTGCTCGAACGCCGCCTGGACGCCGTGGTCTATCGCGCCAAGTTCGCGCCTACCATCTTCTCGTCGCGTCAGATCGTTTCGCACGGCCACATTTATGTGAACGGCGTGAAGTGCAACATTGCGTCGCGTCTGGTGAAGCCGGGCGACGAAATCACTCTGGGCAAGAAGGCGCAGGAAATGGCGCTGGTGATGGAAGCACAGGCTTTGGCCGAGCGCGACATCCCTGACTATGTCGCCCCTGACGGTGCGGCCAAGGTGACCTATGTCCGCGTACCTACGCTGGACGAGGTTCCTTACCCGGTGAAGATGGAACCCAATCTGGTCGTCGAATTCTATTCGCGCTAATCGCTTCTGCGACAGAGTTAAAAAGGGCGGCCCCGCAAGGAGCCGCCCTTTTTCGTTGTTCAAACCGCTTTGCAGTATCGCAGCAAGACGATAGGCGCACAGCCATGGTCGACACGCCCGCTTATCTTTACGCATTGGCGCTGGGGTCCAACCGCCCGCTATCGGCCCGGCGGACGCCCGCACGACTGGTGGACGAAGCGGCGGCGCTGATGGGGCGCATCGGCCCCGTCCTGGCGCGATCCCCCACCATCGAAACCGCGCCGATCGGCCCATCGCTGCGTCGCTACGCCAACGCCGCGCTGCTCATCGAAAGCCCGCTGGCGCCGCACGCAATGCTCGCCGCGCTTCAGGCGATAGAGCGCGATCTGGGGCGCAGGCGGTTCCGCCGCTGGGGCGCGCGCAGCATCGATATCGACATCATCCTGTGGTCGGGCGGGGCGTGGAACAGCCGCGCGCTTACCATCCCACACCCCGCCTTTCGCGTCCGCGCCTTCGTCCTGACGCCCTTGCTGAACATCGTCCCTGACTGGCGCGACCCGCGTTCGGGCCTGACCGTCCGGCATCTTGCCGCGCGTCTTGCAAAAGCTGCGTCCAGAGGTTGACCGGCGCGCCTGCCGCCTCTAGTGGGTGCCGACCGCCGCTTCGGGCATCGGCCCGGATAGCGAAAAAAGGAATTGGTTAGGGCTCGTAGCTCAGTCGGTAGAGCAACGGACTTTTAATCTGTAGGTCCCGGGTTCGAATCCCGGCGAGCCCACCACTTCCTCATTCGATCGGCAGCAAAGTCCGCGCAGCGACGTTGACCATGCGGACATCGGGCAAGTGAAAATCGCACGCCTCACCAGCCCCGTTCAGGCACAGCGTCAGTCCGCTCGCGCGGAAATGCAGCGCCAGACGGCGACGTGCCGGGTCTTCCCATTGCCCGTTATGGAGAGGCGAACCCTCCTCATCCAGCCACGCAACGTCCGCGTCGGTCAGGAAGCGATCCCCTTGCAACACTGCACAGCGCGCCCGTAGCGCCGCCAGCGCAAAGGCATACGCCTCCAGCGCCACGTCCCGCCCGGCCCAATCGACCCAGCCGATCGCATTATCCTGCGCATAGGCATTGTTGTTGCCCTGCTGACTGCGGCCAAATTCATCGCCAGCGGCCAGCATGATGGTCCCACGCGAACAAAATAGCGTGCTCAACAGCGCCATGACATCGCGACGGCGCGCATCGGTGACAGCTAAATCGTCGCTCACCCCCTCGACACCATTGTTCCAGCTGAAATTTTCGCCATGGCCATCGCGGTTCTGCTCGCCATTGGCGTCATTGTGCCGCTGCGCATAGGCAGCCGTGTCAGCCAGGGTAAAGCCGTCGTGCGCGGCCAGGAAGTTGACGCTGCGGGTCGTATCGCCGCCGAAAATGTCCGACGATCCGGTCAGCCGCGTTGCAAACGCCCCCAGCATGCCAGAATCGCCGCGCCAGAACCGGCGCATATCATCGCGATAGCGGTCGTTCCATTCCAGCCAGCCATTGCTGAACTGTCCCAGTTGATAGCCGCCCGGCCCGATGTCCCATGGTTCGGCGATCATCACCCGGTCGGACAGGATCGGATCGGCGCGCAGTTCTTCCAGCAATGGGGCGTGCGGATCAAACCCATCCTCCCTGCGTCCCAAGGCCGGGCCAAGATCGAATCGGAATCCATCGATCCCCGCCTGCGTGACGAAATGGCGCAGCGAATCGACGATCATCCGCCGCACAACCGGCGCGTTGCACGCCACGCTGTTGCCGGTGCCGGTGTCGTTGATCAGCGTCCCGTCCGCCGCGTGCCGGAAATAGCCGCGCGCATCCAGCCCGCGCAGCGACAGCGTCGGTCCCTGCGCATCGCTTTCCCCATCATGATTATAGACCATGTCGAGGATGACGCCGATGCCCGCCGCATGTAGCGCCGCCACGGTCGCGCGCAGTTCGGCCATGCCGCCGGGGGCTAGTCGCGGATCGATCGCGAACCAGTTGACCGGATTATAGCCCCAATAGTTGGTCAGCCCCAATGGTCCCAGATGCCGCTCGTCGATCCAGACGTTGATCGGCATCAGTTCGATCGCCGACACATGCAGTCGCTGAAGATGCGCGATGATCGATGGATGGGCGAGCGCGGCGATCGTGCCGCGCTGAGCCACAGGCACATCGGGATGCAGCATCGTAAAGCCACGCACATGCAGTTCGTAGATCAGGCCACCCGGCGAAAAACGGTCTGGCGCTGCGGCAAGACCCGGCAAGGGCGCAATCACCATCCCCTTGGGCATCAACGACGCGGTGTCGCCGCCCTCGCCGCGCGGGGCAGCCAGCGCAGGATCATAGGCAAAGGCGCGGTCGATCGCCTGCGCATAGGGATCGAGCAGCAGCTTGTCAGGATCGAACCACAGCCCAGCGCCCGGATCATAGGGCCCGTCCGCACGCACGCCATAGCGCGCGCCTGCGCCGACGCCCGCTACCTCGACATGCCACGCCCCTGCTGCATCGCGCAGCATAGGGACACGCCGTTCCTGATCCAGCGAGTCAAACAGGCACAACCAGAGTTGTTCGGCGTCGGGCGACCAGATGGAAAAGCGCGTGCCGGTCTGCGTCAGCAGGGGCGGCCCCGGCAACATGCTCAGGCTGCCTGCACCAACAGAGCGCGATACAGCGCGGCATAGCGCGCGGCGCTATGATCCCACGACACATCGGTGCGCATGCCCGCGCGCTGCATTCCCTGCCACAGCGCCCTGTCGCGATGCAGTCGTACCGTCCGCCCGATCGCGCCATGCAGCGCCAGCGGATCGGCGGGCGCGAACATGATGCCCGTCGCCGCCCCGGCTCCCAGCGCCGCTTCGTTCGCGTCGATAACCGTGTCGGCCAGCCCGCCCACACGCGCCACCACCGGCACGCAGCCATAGCGCAGCGCGTAGAGCTGGGTCAGCCCGCACGGCTCGAACCGCGACGGGATCAATATGGCGTCGCCACCCGCCTGCATCAGGTGAGACAGAGCCTCATCATAACCGATGCGCACACCGATCCGCCCACGATGCCGATCCGCCGCGCCCAGAAAAGCGCCTTCCATCGGGCGATCCCCCGACCCTAGCAGCGCCAGCTTCGCGCCCTGCCCGACCAGATGATCCACCGCCTCTATCATCAGGTCCATGCCCTTCTGCCAGGTCAGGCGGCTGATGATGATGAACAGTGGCGCGTCGTCATGGTCCAGCCCAAAGCGGTTTTCAAGCGCGCGCCGGTTGGCCGATCGTCCCGCAATCGCTCGCGCGCTGTATCGCCGTGCGATGCATGTGTCGTCCGCCGGATTCCACATGCCGGTGTCGATACCATTCAATATGCCATGCAACCGATCGCCCCGGCCATTGATGAGGCCATCCAGCCCCATGCCATGGACGGGAGATCGAATTTCTTCGGCATAGGTCGGGCTGACCGTCGTCATCGCGTCGGCGGACACGAGGCCGGCTTTCAGGAAACCCACGCCGCCATAATATTCCACCCCATCCACGCCCCAGGCCTGCTGCGGCAAGTCCAGCGCGACGAAAATATCCGCGTCGAACCTCCCCTGAAAGGCGAGGTTGTGGATCGTCACGACGCTAGGCACGGCATGGGCAGGGCCAAAACGCATATAAGCCGCAGTCATCGCCGCCTGCCAGTCATGGGCGTGAACGACATCGGGCGTCCATCCTTTCAGGCCGCCCGCCGCTATATCCGCCCCGACCCACGACAGCGCGGCAAAGCGTCGCCAGTTGTCGGGCCATTCATTGCCCGCATCGTCGCCATAGGGACCACCTGTGCGCGCAAAGAAATCCGGCGCGTCCAGCACCAGCAGGTCCAGCCCGTCGATCTGCGCTGCCAGCAGCGTCGCCGACACGCCGAACAGCGCGGGGTAGCGCTTGACCGTCTTCGCCTTGCCCAGCTTAGCGATGACGGCGGGGTATCCGGGCAGCAACGTGCGCACCGCCACATCCTGCGTCGCCAGCGCACCGGGCAGCGCGCCCGCCACATCGGCGAGGCCACCGGTCTTGATCAGGGGATAGAGTTCGGACGCGACCGACAGCAGCTTGATGGTCATGGGTGTCAGCCGACGATCCGTTCGATCATCGGCTGCGTCACCAGGCATATGCCGCTTTCGGTCATGCGAAAGTGCCTGGCGTCCTCTTCTGGATGTTCGCCGATAATGAGGCCGGGCGGGATGCTAATCCCCGAATCCAGCACGCATTTATGCAGCCGCGCGCCTCGACCGATGGTGCAGTCGGGCATGATGACGCTGTCCGTCACCGACGAAAAGCTGTGCGTGCGCACGCCAGAAAATAGCAGGCTGCGATGCAGGGACGATCCTGACACGATGCAACCACCCGCGACCAGCGATGATGTCGCCGACCCGCGCCGCCCGTCTTCGTTATGGACGAATTTGGCGGGTGGCGTGACTTCGGAATAGGTCCAGAGCGGCCAGCTACGGTCATACAGGTCGAGCGAGGGAACGACATCGGTCAGGTCGATGCTGGCCTGCCAATAGGCATCGATCGTGCCGACATCGCGCCAGTACGGCTCCAGTTCGCTTTCGGCGCGCACGCAACTGCGCGAAAATCGATGCGCCACCGCTTTGCCGTGCTTGACGATATAGGGGATGATGTCGCCGCCGAAATCCCGCTTGCTGCCCGGTTCGGCGGCATCGCGCTTCAACTGTTCGATCAGGAAGCGGGTCTGGAACACATAGATGCCCATGGACGCCAGCGCGAGGTCGGGTTGACCGGGAATGGACGGCGGGTCTTTGGGCTTTTCCATGAAGGCGGTGATGACATCCTGTTCATCCACATGCATGACGCCAAAGGCGCTCGCTTCCATGCGCGGCACCTCCAGGCAGCCCACGGTCACGTCCGCGCCGCTGTCCACATGCTGTTGGAGCATGATTTCATAGTCCATTTTATAGACATGGTCGCCCGCCAGCAGGACCATATATTCGGGCGCATAGCTTTCGATGATGTCGATATTCTGGAACACCGCGTCGGCCGTCCCTTCATACCACTGGCTTTCCGATACGCGCTGGCTGGCTGGCAGTATGTCGAAACTTTCGTTGCGTTCGGGGCGAAAGAAGTTCCAGCCACGCTGCAAATGGCGGATCAGCGAATGGGCCTTATACTGGGTCGCGACACCGATCCGCTTGATACCGCTGTTGAGCGCGTTGGACAGTGCGAAGTCGATGATCCGCGCCTTGCCCCCGAAATGCACCGCCGGTTTGGCGCGCCTGTCCGTCAGCTCGGCCAGACGGCTGCCTCGCCCCCCGGCCAGAACATAGGCCATGGCGTCGCGGGCTATCGGCTGATGTCTCGTCTGCTGCATATCCTGGCCTCTCCTTATCGTCGCTGATCGCGCCCGTCGTTTGTCCTAAAAATCCAGTTCCAGCATCAATGTCGCGAACGGCGGGATGGTGATGTTGGCCCACCCTTCCTCGTCCGCTGTAACCATGCCCATATTGCCCGCACCGCCGCCGCCATAGCCGACCGCATCGCTGTTCAATATTTCCCGCCAGCTCCCTCCCGATGGCAGCCGCATGCGGTAGCCGTGTCGCAAGACAGGCGTGAAGTGGCTGATGACGACAATCGGCATGGCGCCGGGCGCGCGGCGTGCCCAGGCAAAGACGCAATCGTCCGCCGCATCGACCAGCACCCAGTCGAACCCTTCGCCCTCGCAATCGCGCGCATGCAGCGCCGGGTGGCTGCGATAAAGTCGATTGAGATCGCCCACCAATAGCTGGACCCCTCGATGCGCGGGACTTTCGACCAATTCCCAGTCCAGCGACCGCGCCTCGCTCCATTCGCGGCGCTGCGCGAACTCCTGCCCCATGAACAGCAGCTTCTTGCCCGGATATCCCCACATCAGGCCATAATAAGCCCTCAGCGTCGCAAACTTCTGCCAGTCATCGCCCGCCATCTTTTCCAGCAGCGAACCCTTGCCATGCACCACTTCGTCATGACTGAGCGCCAGCACGAAATTCTCGCTGAAAGCATAGGTCAGGCCGAAGGTCACATCGTCATGATGGTGCGACCGATGGATGGGATCACGCTGCAAATAGCGCAGCGTGTCGTGCATGAAGCCCATATTCCATTTGAATCCAAAGCCCAGCCCACCGCCATGGACCGGCGCGGACACGGCGGGCCAGCTGGTCGATTCCTCCGCGATCGTCATCACGCCCGCATGGGTGCCATAAAGCGCGCTGTTCATCTGCTGAAGGAAGGCCACCGCCTCCACATTTTCGCGCCCGCCATGGTCGTTGGGCACCCATTCGCCCGCCTTGCGCGAATAATCGAGATACAGCATCGACGCGACGGCATCCACGCGCAGCCCGTCGACATGATAGCGTTCGGCCCAGAACAGCGCGTTGTTGACCAGATATTGCGCCACCTCCCGCCGCCCGAAATTATAGATGGCGGTATTCCAGTCGGGGTGAAAACCCTTGCGCGGATCGGCATGTTCATACAGCGCCGTGCCGTCGAAATAGGCCAGCCCGTGCGCGTCGGTCGGGAAATGGGCCGGCACCCAATCCAGGATCACGCCCACCCCCGCACGATGCGCGCCATCGACAAAGCGCGCAAACCCGGCCGGATCGCCAAAGCGCGCAGTCGGCGCATAGAGGCCCAGCGTCTGATAGCCCCAGCTTGGATCATAGGGATATTCGCTGATCGGCATGAATTCGATGTGGGTAAAGCCCATGCCCACGACATAGGGGATCAGACGATTGGCCAGTGCGTCCCAGCTTAGGAAATCATCTTCGCCATCCCCGCCGCGCTGCCATGATCCGGCATGGACTTCGTAAATAGATACAGGTTCCCGCCGGGGATCGACCTGCCCCCAATAGTCCCTGTGCCGCGCATCGCCCCATATATGATCCATCGGCGCTGCCACGATCGATGCGGTGGACGGGCGTAGTTCGGACTGAAAGGCGAAGGGGTCGGCCTTCAACGGCAACACAACGCCATCCGCATCCATGATCTCATATTTATAGGCGGCACCCGGCGCGATGTCGGGCAGGAATATCTCCCACACGCCCGCATCTGCCCGGTGTCGCATAGGCGCGCGACGGCCATCCCAGCGGTTGAATGCGCCCACCACCGACACGCGCCGCGCATTGGGCGCCCAGACCGCAAAATGGGTGCCCTCCACGCCCTCATGGCGCATCACATGCGCGCCCACCTTGTCGAACAGGCGACCGTGCGATCCCTGGGCGAAATAATAATCGTCCATCGGCCCCAGCACCGGGCCAAAAGCATAGGGGTCGACCTGAGCATAGTCGCTGCCATCGGCATAGTGGGCGACATAGCGCAGCGGCTGGCGCTTGCGGATCGCGACCTTGCCCATGAACAGCCCGTCACCATGCACCTGCGCCAGATCGCCGACCGGCTTGCCGTCCAGCGTAGCTGCGCTGACAGCCACGGCGTCGGGGAAAAAGGCCCGCGCCGTAAAGCCCTTGTCCGCCGGATGGACGCCAAGCGTGGCGAAGGGGTCGTCCTCCCGACCCTGCACCAGCCGCTCGACCTGCTCCGACGTCAGCACCATCTTATTCCTGAGTTCCGGTCATGCGTTCATTTTCCATATGTCGGTTGCATATTCGCGGATCGTTCGGTCCGACGAAAACCATCCCATGCGCGCGACATTGTGGATCGCTTTCTTCGCCCACAGCGACTGATCCATCCACAGCGCATCGACGCGGCGCTGAGCGGCGGAATAGCTGTCGAAATCAGCCGCCAGCATGAACCAGTCATGGTCATAAATGCCCTGGATCAAATCTTTGTACCGATTGGGATCATCAGGGGAGAACACTCCAGTGGCAATCGCGTTCAACGCCTGCGACAATTCCCTGCTCTGGTCGATCACCGCGCGGGGTTCATAGCCATTGGCGCGCCGCTCGTTGACCTCCTGCGCGGTCAGGCCAAATATGACGATGTTCTCGTCCCCCACATGCTCGCGCATCTCGACGTTCGCACCATCGAGCGTGCCGATGGTCAGCGCGCCGTTGACGGCGAACTTCATGTTGCCGGTGCCGGACGCTTCCATGCCTGCGGTCGAAATCTGTTCGGACAGGTCGGCGGCGGGGATCATCACCTCCGCCATCGATACATTGTAATTCGGCACGAACTGGACCTTGAGCAGCCCCTGCACCGCCGGATCATGATTGACCACGCGTGCCACATCACCAGCCAGTTTGATGATGAGTTTGGCGTTGTGATAGCTTGACGCCGCCTTGCCCCCGAACAGCTTCACGCGCGGCACCCAGTCCTTTTCCGGGTGCGATCGGATCTGGTCGTAGAGCGACACCGCCTCCACGATGTTAAGTAACTGCCGCTTATATTCGTGGATCCGCTTGATCTGAATATCGAACAGCGCGGCCGGGTCGATCCGGGCATTGAGCCGCTGGCGAAGCAGGCTGGACAGCGCAGCCTTGTTCGCGCGCTTCACCGCCAGAAACTTGTCCTGAAACGCGCTGTCGTCGGCAAAGGCGTCCAGGTCGCGCAGTTTTTCCGCGTCGTCCAGAAACCCGTCGCCAATCGCCTCGCGGATCAGCCCGGTCAGTCCCGGATTGCACTGCATCAACCAGCGACGATAGGTGACGCCGTTGGTCTTGTTGTTGATCCGCGTCGGGTAGAGTGTGTGCAGATCGGCGAAGACCGTTACCTTCATCAGGTCGGTGTGCAGCGCCGATACGCCATTGACGCTGTGCGACCCGGCAAAGGCCAGATTGCCCATCCGCACCCGCCGTTCGCCGCCTTCGTCGATCAGGGAAATCGCGCCGATCGCGCCGTCGCTCAACGCGCCGGACCGTCGTGCCTCCGCCAGCAGACGACTGTTGATCGCATAGACGATCTGCATATGCCGGGGCAGCAGCCGCTCGAACAATGGCACCGGCCAGCTTTCCAGCGCTTCGGGCAGCAGCGTGTGGTTGGTGTAGCTGAACGTGCGTCGCGTGATGTCCCACGCCTCATCGAAGTCCAGCCCATGATCGTCCAGCATGACGCGCATCAGTTCCGCGACCGCCACTGCCGGATGGGTATCGTTCAACTGGATCGCCGCCTTGTCCGGCAAGGTGCGGATGTTACCGAAATATTGGATGTGCCGCCGAACGACGTCCTGCAACGACGCGGACGAAAAGAAATATTCCTGCCGCAGCCGCAGTTCCTGTCCCGCCGCCGAAGAATCCGCCGGATACAGCACCCGCGTCAACGCCTCTGCCCGGTTGCTTTCGGACAGCGCGCCGACATGGTCGCCCGCATTGAACTTGTCGAGCAGGATGGGGTCGATCGGCTGCGCTTCCCACAGGCGCAGCGTATTGACGCGCTTGCCCCGCCACCCGGCGATCGGCGTGTCGTAAGGGGTGGCGATCACTCGCTCCGACGGTTTCCAGTGCATCTGGTGCGGCCCGCCATCATCGCCCTCGGCCGGATCGACCAGCCCGCCAAAACCGACTTCGTAACTCGCCTCGCGCCGTTCGAACTCCCACGGATTGCCGTGGGCGAGCCATGTCTCGGGCAGTTCCACCTGCCATCCGTCGGAAATTTCCTGCCGAAACATGCCGTTCACATAACGGATGCCATAGCCATAGGCGGGCACGTCCACCGTCGCCATGCTTTCCATGAAGCACGCTGCCAGCCGCCCCAGCCCGCCATTGCCCAGCGCCGCATCCGGCTCCAGCGCGGCGATAATGTCGATGTCCACGCCCAATGACGCCAGCGCCGCCTGCACATCGTCCAGCATTTCCATGTTCGACGCCGCGTCACGCATCAGCCGCCCGATCAGGAACTCAAGGCTCAGATAATAGACCCGCCGCCCTTCTTGCTCATAGGTTTTCTGGGTGGACGTGATCCAGGCGTCGATCACCCGGTCGCGGATCGACAGGATAACCGCATGCAACCAGTCGTGCGGTTTGGCGGCATAGGCGTTCTTGCCGATCCGGTAGGTCAGCCGCTCGACGATCTCATGGGCCAGCGCCTCCACCGTGGTGCCTCGCGGCGCGGGTTTGGGAAGTTCGGTCTTGCCCTTGAGCTTCATATCGCGCGGTCCCCCTGTCGATGAGCTAAGGTGCGATGATGACACAGCGTTCCGGCCCATGCCATCGGCATTTTGCGGCGCAGCAATAAATTTCGGCGCCTTTTATTGCGCCCGGTCAGCCCGCACGATGGCTGTCGATAATCGCCCCCGCAACGCCTGCGCGCAGTTCGGCCCGCACCGGATAAGCGCTCGACGGCAGCAACTGCGTCATGAATATCCCGATCAGCCGCTCGACAGGATCGATCCAGAAATAGGTCGAAAAGACTCCGCCCCAATAATATTCCTGGGTCTCCATTCCCATCGCGAAGCCAAGCCCGAAGCCGACGCCCTGATAGTCCGCCTCACTGAACATCGCGCTCGATAAGCTGGCCAGATCGCCACCACCGGGCAACTGGTTGGACCGCATCGCCACCACGGTCGCGTCACGCAGCAATCGCACGCCGTCCAGTTCGCCACCGCGCAGCAGCATCCGGGCGAAGCGATGGTAGTCCGCCACGCTCGACACCAACCCGCCGCCGCCCGACAGCAAACGGCCAGCACGTCGCCATCCGCTGCGCGCGCCATGATCGGCCACGACCCGTTCCGTTTCCTCCAGCCGCCACGTGTCGGTCAGCCGATCGACCTGATCGTCCCGCACGACGAAGCCCGTGTCCCGCATGCCCAACGGCCCGAAGATACGCTGCGCAAATACCGCGTCCAGTTTCATGCCCGACAAACGCTCGACCACGATCCCCAGCACATCGGTCGATACCGAATAATTCCACCGCTCGCCGGGCGAAAATTCCAACGGCAGGCTGGCGAGGTCGGCGATGAACTGGTCCGAACTGCGCGGCTGCTGGAAATCGTCCAGTCCCATCGCCCGATAGTGCGCGTCGATCGCTGTCTGCTGCTGCAATCCGTAGGTCAGGCCCGACGTGTGGCGCAGCAGGTCGATCATTAGCATCGGCCGTTTGAGCGCCGCGCCATCCATCCCCACGCGCAAAGCGGCAAATTCGGGCAGCACGTCCGTCACGGGCGTATCCAGCGCCACCCGCCCCTCCTCCACCAGCATCATGAAGGCGACCGACGTCACCGGCTTGGTCATCGACGCGATGCGGAACAGCGCGTCCCCACGCAGCGGCGTGCCATCCGCGCGCGCATCGCCGCGAACGACCGACAGCAGCGGCTTTTCATCGCGCGACAGCATGAAATGCATGTGGGGCAGTTTGCCCGTAGCCATATATTGGCGGTCGATCGACCCGATCAGCGCATCCAGCCGATCGCCGTCCATTCCCGCTGCCTGTGCTGCTGCCCTGTCCATACCGTCAACCATCCCGCACATCGCTCCGTCCTTGTCTTACATTCGGCGCTAAAGCAGCATGCGCCGTCCGTAAACAGCTTGCCGATTGCCAAGACCCTGCCATGCGGCCTATGGGAACGCGCCAAGACTTGCCCAGAACTGGACCCGAACAGGCATGGCCACCGGCCTATCCGAAATATTCATGGCGAACCGCGCTGCCTTGCTGCGTTTCCTGCGCGCGCGCGGCGCGGGCGATGATTCAGAAGACCTGCTTCAGGACATCTGGATGAAGCTGGAGGCAAAGGATCTTGGCCCGGTCGCCGACCCGTTGCCCTATCTCTATCGCATGGCCAACAATCTGATGCTCGACCGTTATCGATCGTCGACCCGGCGCGAACGGCGCGAGCAGGACTGGTCGCAGGGCGCTGGCGGCGTGATGGCCGATCCATCGGACGACCTGCCAGTGGACGAACGCATGATCCTCAATCACCAGCTGGATCAAGCCCGCGCCACGCTGCGCGCGCTCGGCCCGCGCGTCGAAACCGTCTTTCGCCGATTTCGTATCGAGGGCGTCGGCCAACGCACGATCGCAGAGGAACTGGGCGTCAGCCTGACCACGGTGGAGAAGGATCTGCAAAAGGCCTATCGTGCGATGATCGCGCTCAAACAGAAAATCGATACGGAATGATCGGATCGGTGGCGTCAGTCGCTGTAAGGGGCAAAAAATGAACAGGGCGGACGCCATGATGCAAGAGGAAGCGCTGGGATGGATCATCCGCACGCGTGATCCCGACTTTACCGACTGGGACGCCTTCACGCTATGGCTGGAGGGCGATCCGGCACGGGCGCAGACCTATGACGCGCTGCTGGCGGATGACGCCGGGCTGCATGCGATCGTTCCGCCCGAACCCGTCATCATGCCCGTCGCCGCCAATGATGCAGGCGAACGCAGGCCCGGCCTGACGCGCTGGATCGGTGGCGGCGCGATCGCTGCCGCTTTGGTCGCGGCGGTGTCGGTCGGCATGATGAACCGCGCGGACATCTACACCGTCACCACCCGCCCCGGCGAAACCCGCTCCATCGCGCTGGATGACGGCACGCGGATCGACGTCAATGGCGGCACCACGCTGCGCCTGGATCATAATGACACCCGCTTCGCCGCGCTCGACATGGGGGAGGCCGCCTTCACCGTGCGGCACGACGCCGCCAACCCGTTTCGCGTAAATGTGGGCGACGCGGTGTTCGAGGATGCCGGAACCGTCTTCAACATCGCTCATACCGGCACCGCGACTCGCATCGGCGTGTCGGAAGGCAAGGTGATCTATAATCCCAAAGCACAGGCCATCGCCCTGCCCGCCGGACGCGGTCTTGCCGACGATGCCGACGGCCTGCGCATCATGGATGTCGCACCCGCCACCGTCGCCAGCTGGCGGCAGGGGCGGCTGGCCTATGCCAATGCCCCAGTGACGCAGGTGGGCGAAGATATGGCCCGTTCGCTGGGCGTCGCCGTGCGCGTGACGCCGGGCGCAGGGGCGATGCGCTTCACCGGCACGATCCGGCTGGACAAGGATGCGGCCCGCTTCTTCGCCGGAGCCGCGCCGCTGATGGGATTGACGGCACAGCGTCAAGGGGATGGCTGGCTGCTGAAGGAAGGGAATGGCCCGCAGAATTGAGTATCTTTTCGTTGCCGCCCTTGTCCTGAACATAACGCCCGGTTGGGCGGCAGACAGACCGAATATCAGCATCGCCCCCGCACGGCTGGGCGAGGCCGTGGTCGCGCTCGGCCGTCAGACCGGCGTCAGCATCGGCATGTCCGATCAATCGCTGGCGACCCTTCCCACCCCCGCCGTCACAGGCCACCTGTCCGTCGATGCAGCACTCAAACGCCTGCTCAAGGGCAGCGGCGCAACCGCACGACGGATCGACGCGGCGACATGGCGCATCATCCGCACCCGTCCCGCTTCGCCGCCATCCGGCGGACCGCCCGCCGCCACCGCGTCCCTTTCGGAACAGCCGCCCGCCGACATCGTCGTCACCGCGTCGAAGCGCGACATCCCCCTGCTGCGCTATGCCGGCATGGTCGAGGCGCTGGACAATGACGCCTTCACCAGTGCGGAGGCGGCAGGCGGCACCGCCACGCTGCTCGCCCGTGTCGCAGCGCTCAGTTCCACGCACGCGGGCGCTGGCCGCAACAAACTGTTCATCCGCGCCATCGCCGATTCCGGTGTGGCAGGACCGACGCAGGCGACCACCGGGCAATATCTGGGCGACATGCGCCTCAACTATGCCGCGCCCGACCCAGACCTCAAACTCTACGATGTCGGCCGGGTCGAAGTGCTCGAAGGGCCGCAGGGGACGCTTTATGGCGCGGGGTCTTTGGGCGGCATCATCCGCATCATGCCCAACGCCCCCAATCTGGCGGAATGGGGCGGGCAGGCGTCGGCTGGCCTGTCCGCCACCCAGCATGGCCAGCCGGGCGGCGACCTGTCCGCCACGCTGAACATCCCGATTGTTTCGGAAAAAATCGCCCTGCGCGTGGTGGGCTATGGCGTGCAGGACGGCGGCTATATCGACGATGTCAAACGCGACAGGAACGACGTCAACCGCACCCGCACTTGGGGCGGGCGCGCCGCGCTGCGTTTCGCGCCGGACGAAAACTGGACCATCGACGTCAACGGCGTCTATCAGCATATCAAGGGCGACGACGCCCAATATGCCAGCAAGGCGGTCGGCAAGCTGGAGCGCGCGTCCAGTGTCGCCCAGCCTTATTCGTCCGACTATATGCTCGCCAACGTCCGGGTCGAACGGCAATGGGACACGCTGCGCTTCGTATCGTCCACCGGCTATGTCCGCCATGAACTGAACGAAAGCTATGATGCGACCCAGCCGAACGGCCCGCCGTCCCTGTTCCGCCAGCGCAACGATGTCACCATCTTCTCCACCGAAAACCGGCTGGTCCGCGACATGGACAACGGGCTGGGCTGGATATTGGGCGCTTCCTATCTGGAAAGTCGGTCGGACCTGTCCCGTTCGCTGACATCCTACGGCACGCTTCCAGCGTTCCAGCCGGAAATCATACCGGGCGTAGAGATTGCCGGCCGGGGCATGCCCGCGACGACGACCGGTGTGCGCAACAGCGTGCATGAAGCGACCCTGTTCGGCGAAGCCTCGTTCGAGCCGCTGCCGGGGCTGATCGCAACCGTGGGCGGGCGCCTCACCAACAGCCGCCTGTCGGGCAAGGCGCTCGATCCCGTCGCCGCGCTGTCTTCCATCGATCTGGCGCGTGCCGAAGCGCAGGCGGATCGCAATGAAACGATGTTTCTGCCCTCCTTCTCGCTGCTGACCGACGCGATTGCCGACGTCACGCTCTACGCCCGGTTCCAGCAGGGTTTCCGTCCCGGCGGCCTGACCGTCGATGACCAGCGCGCCCGCCGTTTCCAGAACGACCGTATTTCGACGGCGGAGGTTGGGTTCCGCAAGGGCGTGCCGGGACGCGACGCCATCGCGATCAGTGGTAATATCGCCTATACCGACTGGCGGAATATTCAGGCGGACGTGACCGACC
The DNA here is from genome assembly GCF_049304695.1 of Sphingobium sp. Taxonomy (GTDB): domain Bacteria; phylum Pseudomonadota; class Alphaproteobacteria; order Sphingomonadales; family Sphingomonadaceae; genus Sphingobium. The sequence continues at coordinate 48,004 of NZ_JBAQOK010000068.1, read as the reverse complement.
GCATCGGCCTGCCCACGACCGCCAATATCGGCGACGGCCGCATCTATACGATCGAAGGGCGCATCGTCGCCCGCCCCGCCCCTCATTTCACGCTGGACGGCAGCATCATCTATAATGACAGCCGCCTGACCCAGCCCGCGCAATTCCTGCGCACGCTTTCCTATGAAGGGCGATCGCTGTCGCTGCCCAATGTCGCCAATCTGGGCGGGCGGATCGGCTTCGACTATCGCGCGCCATTGGGCGACCTGTCGCAATTTCATCTGTCGGGTTCCGCCCGCTATGTCGGCACGTCGCGGCTGGGCGTCGGGCCGATACTGGGTGGTAAGCAGGGCGATTATGTGGACACCAGCCTGTCGGCCAGCCTGACGCGCGGCCCGGTGCAATATTCGCTGTCGCTGACCAACCTGTTGGACAGCGACGGCAATCGTTTCTCGCTCGGCACGCCATTTGACCTGCGCACCGATTACACCACGCCGCTGCGTCCACGCACGGTGCGCATCGGTGTCGATTTCGCTTTCTGAACAACGGTTCATCGCAACAGGCCACGGAAATCGCCGCCCGGCATCGTCCCCTTCCCAACGCGCACGCACCAGACGCGACGCGCAAGAGGGAGACATCATGCGACATCTACTGGCCTGTTCGGCCATCGCCCCGGTCCTGGCGGCACTGACCCTGTCCAACGCAGCGGCTGAAACCAGCATCGCCACGGCCACCACCACCCCCGTGCGCACATCCACCATCGCCAATGGCGGCCCTGACGACATCTCCATCACCTCTGCCGGCACGATCACCCTGACCAGCGGCACCGGCGTCACGCTGGACAGCAATAACAAGGTGACGAATGCGGGCACGATCACCATCAACGACGCCGACAATGCCACCGGCATCCTGATCGCCCCCGGCACCAGCGGCGCGATCACCAACAGCGGCACCATCACCCTGACCGAAGATTATACCGCGACGGACACAGACAGCGATGGCGACGTCGATGGCCCCTTCGCCAAAGGCACCGGCCGCAACGGTATCTGGGTTCAGTCCGGGGCGGCCCATGTCGGCGCGATCGACCATAGCGGCACCATCACGATCGAAGGCAATAATTCCGCAGGCATCCGCCTCGACGCACCGCTGACCGGCGCGCTGTCGACCAGCGGCACCATCGCCGTCACCGGCGACAACAGTTATGGCGTCATCGCCAACGCAATCGACGGCAACGTCACGCTACGCGCAGCCACGACGGCAATCGGCGCGAACAGTGTCGGCGCGGCCTTGTTGGGCGACATAAACGGCGCGCTCAAGATTCAGGGCAGCATCGCCAGCACCGGCTATCGCACCACCACGCGCCCGACCGACGTCACAAAGCTGGACGCCGACGACCTGCTGCAGGGCGGATCAGCCGTGGTCATCGCGGGCAACGTCACCGGTGGCGTCATCTTCGATATACCCCCCACCACCAGCACCACCGATACGGACGTCGATAAGGACGGCCTGGCCGACGCGAGCGAAGGGAGCGCGGCCATCACCACCTATGGCGCAGCCCCCGCCATCCGCGTCGGATCGGCCACCGCCAATACCAGCATCGGCGCAGTCGCCGCCGAAACGTCGGGCTATGGCTTCATCAACAAGGGCACGGTCGCGGCCTATGGCGTCTATGACAAAATCGACGCCACCGCGATACAGATCGGCGGACTGGGCGGCACCGTAACCATCGCGAATGGCATCGGCATTGGCGGCACTGTCGCGGCGGTATCCTATGACAGCAACGCGACCGGCCTGCGCCTCGGCTCTGGCGCCAGCACCCGCGTTATCGACATCAGTGGCGCGTTGGGGGCATCGGGTTCTTCGATCGCGGGAACGACCTCACGCGCGCTGCTCATCGACACGGGCGCATCGGTCAACACCATCAGCATCAGCGGTAGCGGCAACGTCTCCGCAGCGGCGCTCAGCACTACGCTAGGGACCGCCATTGCGATCCAAGATATGTCCGGCACAGTGTCCACGCTGAACAACGCCGGTCGCATCAGCGCATCGGGCGGACTGACCAACACCGCCATCGACCTGAGCGCCAACAGCAGCGGCGTCACCCTGACGCAGGCGCTCGCATCGTCCACGGCCAACGCCCCGGCCATCACCGGCGACATATTGCTGGGGTCGGGCAACGACGCGCTGACCGTTTCGGCGGGGTCCATCACCGGCAATGTCAGCATGGGCGCGGGCAGCGACAGCATCGCGCTGTCCGGCACGTCCAGCCTGACCGGCAATGTCGCGCTCGGCGCGGGTACGTCCGCCCTGTCCCTCACCGACACGGCCAAACTGACCGGTGCGGTCGATTTCGGTGGCGGCGCGGGCACGCTGACGCTGGGCGGCACATCCACCCTGTCCGGCGCGATCAGCAACGGCGGCAATGTCGCGGTCTTCCTGAACGGTGGCACGCTCAGTGCTACCAACACCGGCAGCGTCGCGCTCGCCTCGCTCAGTGCAGGCGGCACATCGACGCTGGGCGTCACCATCGATGCGGCGAACAGGACCAACACGCTCTACGATGTCGCGGGCGCAGCCAGCTTCGCGACCGGATCGCAGGTCAAGGTGAACCTGACCAAAGTGGGGGGATCGGCGGGCGATTATATCATCGTGCGCGCAGGCGCACTTACCGGGACGCCGACGCTGACGACCGCCATGCAACTGCCCTATATGTTCAAGGGCAGCCTCGCTTCCGACGGCACGGCGGGCACCGTCACCCTGTCGATCGCGGCCAAGAGCGTCGATGAACTGGGCCTCACCGGATCGCGCGCCCGCGCCTATTCGGCGATCTTCAACGCGCTCGACAATGATGCGGATGTCGCCAACGCTTTCCTGAGCGTCAGCGATGGCACAACGCTGAACAGCAATCTGCAACAGATGCTGCCCGACCATAGCGGCGGCACATTCGAAGCGGTCACGGCGGGATCGCGCGCGACCGCCCGCATCCTGTCCGACCCCAACGGCACCTATCGCACGAAGGACGGCCGCCTCGGCTTCTGGCTGCAACAGGTCGCTTTCGGCAGCGCCAAGAGCGTTGGCGATACCGCATCCTATGACGTCAATGGATGGGGCGCGGGCGGTGGCGTCGAATATCTGAGCGACTTTGGCGCGTTCGGCGGATCGCTGGCCTATATTCATGGCAATGATTCCAGCGGGTCCAACAACGCCGTAGATTCCGACCAGTATGAACTGGCGGCCCACTGGCGCGGCCAATGGGGCGGCCTGCTCGCCTTCGCCCGTGTATCCGCCGCGACCATCAATTTCGACGGATCGCGCCATTTCGACAATGGCACGATCACCCGCACGGCGACCGGCAACTGGTCAGGCACGCTCTATTCCGCCACTGCGGGCGCGTCATACCAGATGCAGATGGGGCGCTTCAGCCTGCGCCCGGCGGCGGGCATCGACTATTACCGGCTGAAGGAAGGCGGCTATTCGGAAACCGGCGGCGGCGACGCATTCAACCTGACCGTGCTCGATCGCACCAGCGACGAAACCACCGCCAACGGCACGCTGACCGCAGGCTATGACTTTGGCAGCCTGAACAAGGAAGACGGCTGGGTCCGCCTCGAACTCGAAGGCGGTCGCCGCCAGATCATCGGCGGATCGCTGGGCGACACCATCGCGTCATTCAAGGGCGGAGAGAGCTTCACGCTGGTGTCCGAGGAGCGCACCAACGGCTGGACCGGACGCGCGCGTCTCTATGGCGGCACCGATACATTCCGGGTCGGCGGCGAATTCGGCGCGGAGGAACAACAAAATCACGTCGCCATATCATTTAGGGCGACGGTTAACTTCGTCCTGTGACGTCTTAGCTGTGAATGGACGGGCCAGACCCCAAGACCCCTCCCTTGGTCCGTCCATTCCGTTCCGGCACTTTATCCTCCCCCAGGATGCCGGGCATAAAGAGGAGGGGCGTCGCTGGTCCCCCCGGCGGCGCCCCTTTCTTATGTCTGCGGTGAAGCATGATGCCGCCACCCTGTCGCGTTCGCCAAGAGCGAGGTAGAGAATCGCGCAGCGCGACGCCTGGGTTTCTCGACTTCGCTCGAAACGAACGGATGAGGTGTTTTACATCCTCCCCTGTAAGGGGAGGTGGCTGGCCAAAGGCCAGACGGAGGGGTGTTACCGCTAGATCGAAGAGACCCCCTCGCCCAATCAGCCAGCCAAAGCCTTCTTCACCAGTTCATTGACCACCTGCGGATTGGCCTTGCCCTGCATCGCCTTCATCGTCTGCCCGACGAAGAAGCCGAACAGCGCTTCCTTGCCGCCGCGATACTGCTCGACCTTGTCGGCATTATCGGCCAGCACCTTGGCCACCACCGCTTCGATCGCGCCAGTGTCGCTGGTCTGCTTCAAGCCCTTTTCCTCGACGATCTTGCCCGCGCCTTCGCCGGTTTCCAGCATGATCTCGAACACCTGTTTGGCCAGACTGCCCGACAGCGTGCCGTCAGCGACCAGCGCCAGCAGTTCCGCCGCCTTGCTCGGGCTGACCGGGCTTTCCTGCAACGTCTTGCCAATGCGATTGAGCGCGCCATACAGGTCCGACAACAGCCAGTTGGCCGCAGCCTTCGCCACATCGCTCTCGCTCTTGCCCTGCGCCGCCGCGCTGTCGGCCACCAATTTCTCGAACCAGCGCGCCGTGTCCGCGTCCGCCGTCAGTGTCGCCGCATTATAGGCCGACAGGCCCAGCGCCTGCTCATAGCGCTTGCGCTTGACGTCGGGCAGTTCGGGCAGCGACTGGCGACATTCCTCGACAAAGGCGTCCTCCAGTTCGATGGGCAGCAGATCTGGGTCGGGGAAGTAGCGATAGTCATGCGCATCCTCCTTCGACCGCATCGAGCGCGTTTCATTGCGGTCGGGATCATAGAGCCGCGTTTCCTGCACGATCTTGCCGCCCGCCTCCAGCACGTCGACCTGACGGCTCGCCTCATGTTCGACCACCGCCATGACGAAGCGCACCGAATTGACGTTCTTCGTTTCCGTCCGCGTGCCAAACTCTTCGCCCGGCCTACGCACCGACACGTTCACGTCGGCCCGCATCGAACCCTGATCCATATTGCCGTCGCATGACCCCACATAGCGCAGGATCGTGCGCAGCTTGGCCAGATATGCCCCCGCTTCCGCAGGCGAGCGCATGTCGGGTCGCGACACGATTTCCATCAGCGCCACACCGGATCGGTTGAGATCGACATAGGAGCGCGTGGGATGCTGGTCATGCATCAGCTTGCCCGCATCCTGCTCGACATGGATGCGCTCGACGCCGATCACCTTGGTGCTGCTGTCCGGATTTTTCTCGTCCAGCACGATCTCGACCTGCCCCTCACCCACGATCGGGTGATAAAGCTGGCTGATCTGATAACCCTGCGGCAAATCGGCGTAGAAATAATTCTTCCGATCGAACCGCGACCATTTGTTGATCTGCGCGTCGATGGCGAGGCCGGTACGCACCGCCTGCCGGATGCATTCGCGATTGGGCACCGGCAACATGCCCGGCATCGCGGCATCGACCAGGCTGACCTGCGTATTCGGCTCCGCCCCAAACCCCGTCGCCGCGCCGGAAAACAGCTTGGCATTGGTGGTGATCTGCGCATGGACCTCCAGGCCGATCACGACCTCCCACTCGCCGGTTGCACCATGGATGCGATAGGTTGTGTCGGTCATCAGTCGTCCTTTGATGGCGTGATCAACGGCACGCCGGGAAAATAGCTACGGTAAAAACGCGGGTCTCGCGTCAATATGGTTGCGCCTGCGGCCTGCGCATGGCCACCGATCAGGAAGTCGGCGAGGATGGATTTCATGTCACCAGCCTTGCGAAGCTGACGATGCGCCTGAAAGGCGATGCCCGCGATAAATGCCGCCTCAGCGCTCAAGTCATGGATCTGAATCAACAGCCCGGTCATGATCATGGTGAATTGTTCCAGCGTCGCAAAACGCGGTGCCACCTCTCCTACAACCACGGCGTTGACCGCAAGCACTGTGCTTTGCCCCGCCCGATCGATATTCTCAAACGACCAGTCGAACCAGACGGGATCGCGATCAATAATGTCGATGATGACGTTCGAATCAATCAGGATCACGGCTCGTAATCGCCCCGCAACTCCCGCATATATTCGTCCGTACTCATCCCGTCCGGGTTGGGATATTTGCCTGCAATCGCCAGCAACCCCGCACGAATACGACGGCCCCGCTCGGCAGCATCTTCCGGTCCAAATCCCAAGGGAGCGACAACAACCTGTCCCGCTTCATTGACCATGACCTTATAGGGTTGCCCCGGCACCAGACCAGCGGCATCGCGCATGGCTTTGGGGATCAATATCTGACCCTTGCTCGTCATGGTTCCGGTATCGATCTTGGTCTGCGCGTTCATTGCCAAATCTCCAGTGTTACCAAGGTAACACTTTGCATTCTTCTCTTCAATCGCCTGTAGCGCCGTAGAAGCGACAGGTTGAGTCATTCATCTGCAGCATCTCTGAAATATGCTGCCGTGAGGCGCAACTCTGCCTGAAGAATTTGGGCACTGTCTCCACTTACATAGCGAACGGCTTCGAGACAAAAGCGCGCGATGACTTCGCTATATTCAGGGTAATTTCTAAGCTCGTAAACTGCCGCAGCTTTTGCAGCTATCGATCCTCCCGGTTCTCCAATTTTATCCATCACCCGGAAAAAATTGTCGAACCGCTGTTGTTGCTCATTTCGTTTTTGAAGAGCCACGTACTGCCAAGCCGACCAAGCAAGGGTAATGAGAGGCAAAACAATGCCTCCCCAAGCAACCCAATCTTGCCAAACAGTCAGTGTCACATCACCACCACTTGTCCGCACGCGCCGTAAAGCCCGCCCGTTCCTCGATCGCCAGCCCAGCGTTCAGCACGGTCTGCTCATCCAGCGCGCGGCCGATGATCTGCAACCCCAGCGGCAGGCCCGCAGAATCCAGCCCACCCGGCACCGACATGGCGGGCAACCCCGCCAGCGACGCAGGCACGGTGAACACGTCGTTCAGATACATGGCCAGCGGATCGTCCTGCTTCTGCCCCAGTGCAAAGGACGCGCTCGGCGCGGTCGGGGTCAGCAGCAGATCGCATTGCTCAAATGCCCGATCGAAGTCACGCGCGATCAACGCCCGGACCTTCTGCGCCTGCGTATAATAGGCGTCGTAGAAACCGGCGCTCAACACATAGGTGCCGATCATGATGCGGCGCTTGACCTCCGGCCCGAAGCCGGCGGCGCGGGTCGCGGCATACATGTCCTGCAAACCCGCCCCATCGGGCAAGTCGCGCTGGCCATAACGCACGCCGTCATAGCGGGCGAGGTTGGACGACGCTTCGGCAGGGGCGATGATATAATAGGTCGGCAGCGCATATTGCGTGTGGGGCAAGGAAACCTCCACCACCTTCGCGCCCGCATCCTTGAGCCATGCGATCCCCTGATCCCACAGCGCCGCGATCTCCGCATTCAGCCCGTCGGGGCGATATTCCCTGGGGATGCCGACCGTCTTGCCCGCAAGGTTGCTGGACAGGCCCGCCTCCCACTGCGGCACCGGCAGATCGAGCGACGTCGAATCCCTGGGATCGAAGCCAGCCATCACCTCCAGCATGATCGCATTGTCACGCACCGTGCGCGCCATCGACCCCGCCTGATCGAGCGAGGACGCGAATGCAACGATGCCCCAGCGCGAACAGCGGCCATAGGTCGGCTTGATGCCTGCAATGCCGGTGAAGGCCGCAGGCTGGCGGATGGACCCACCCGTATCGGTGCCGGTCGCCGCCGGACACAGCCGCGCCGCAATCGCGGACGAAGACCCACCCGACGATCCACCGGGCGCCAGCGCTGAATTGTCGCCGCCGCCACGCTTCCACGGGCTGATGACATTGCCATAATAGCTGGTTTCGTTCGAAGACCCCATGGCGAACTGGTCGAGGTTCAGCTTGCCCAGCATCCCCGCGCCTGCAGCCCACAGCTTGCCCGACACGGTCGATTCATAGGTCGGCACGAAGCCTTCGAGCATGTGGCTCGCCGCCGTCGTCTGCACGCCCTGCGTACAGAACAGATCCTTCATGCCGATCGGTACGCCCGCCAGCGGCCCCAGCGGATCGCCCGCCGCCTTCGCCTTGTCCGCCGCATCGGCAGCGGCCAGCGCCATGTCCGGCGTTTCGACGATAAACGCGTTCAGCGCCCTGGCCGCCGCGACATTGGCGTTAAAGCCCTCCGCCACGTCCCGCGCCGAAAAATCGCCTGCACGAAATCCATCGCGAATTTCAGCGACGGTGAGATCAGTAAGGTTGGTCATGCCAGAACTTCCGTTCGCCCTGAGCCTGTCGAAGGGCTGCTCTTCACTTCAAGAAAGGACTGGGCTTCGACAAGCTCAGCCCGAACGGTGAAAGGGATACTCACTCAATCACCTTAGGCACCGCAAAAAAGCCATGCTCGGCCTGCGGCGCGTTGGCCAGCACCTTGTCACGCACATTGCCGTCAGTGACGACATCGTCGCGCAGCCGTTGGTGGTTGGGGATGACGGCGGTCATCGGCTCAATGCCGGTGACGTCCACCTCGCCCAATTGCTCCACCCAGCCAAGGATGTTGTTGAGTTCCGGCACCATCGCTTCGGCTTCGGCGTCCGTCACCGAAATGCGCGAGAGGCTGGCGATCTTTTTTACGGTCTGAAGGTCTATGGACATATCGCCGCCGCTACCACCCGGCCACGCCCGCTTCAAGCCGTTTCGCACCCCTTGCGCCCTCCTGTCCCTTGCGCCAGACAGGGCGTAGCGATCGGGGCATCCGCGCCCCGCGACTGGAGATCTGTGTAGGTGGCGCGCAAATTCCTTTACATCATTACGACCCTGATCGTGCTGGTGATCGCGGCGCTGCTGGCCTACCGCATCTGGGGCATGCAGCTCATTCGCATGGTCATGGTCCCACGCGAAGCCTTCACCGATATCGCGCCACTGCCCGCCAATGCTTATGACGACCCCAAAATGTGGATCGCCCGACCCGACATCGTGCGGGACAATCCGGGCCTGTGGAAACCGGCGGGCGTGACTGACACGCCGCCTGCGCAAAAGGCAGCCATCTTCTTCATTCATCCCACCAGCTACATCACGACCTTTGGCAGCGCGCAGTGGAACGCGCCGCTGGGCGACACGGAAACCAACGCCACCGCCCGCCGCTTCGTGCGCAGCCAGGCCAGTGTCTTCAGCGGCGCAGGCGACGTCTGGGCACCCCGATACCGTCAGGCCAATTATGGCGCGTTCCTGACGCGCGGGCCGGAGGGCGACCGCGCGCTCGCCGCCGCCTATCGCGACGTGGCGCAGGCGTTCGCCGCCTTCCTCAAAGCCAATCCCGAAGGCCCGCTGATCCTGGCCGGACATAGCCAGGGGACGCGCCACCTGCTCCAGCTCCTGCGCGAACAGGTGGCGGGCAAGCCGGTCGCCAACCGCATCGCCGCCGTCTATGCCGTCGGCTCCCCCGTGTCGGTGGAAGCGGACCTGCCCGCGCTCGGCCTGCCCGCCTGCGCCCGAGCGGGTCAGGCGCATTGTATCGTCAGCTGGCAAAGCTATGCCGAACCGGCCGACCCGTCCGCCGTGGTCGAAAGTTTCGAACGCAAGATCGGTTATACCGGCCGCCCACGCAAGGGTACGCATATGCTCTGCACCAACCCCATCACCGGCGCGTTCAACGGCGCAGCCCCGGCCAGCGCGAATCTGGGCACGCTCGACGCCCGCGACGCGGACCAGCCCACGCGGCTGCTGGCAGGCATCGTGCCTGCCCGTTGCGACACCAGCGGCGTGTTGATGATCGGGGAGCCTGTCGATATGGGACCGTTCACCCTGCCCGGCAACAATTACCACGTCTATGACTATGCCCTGTTCTGGGCCAATGTCCGGGCCGATGCGCGGCAACGGCTGGCGACCTTTGTCAAATGATGCCATGGGCCGGGGCGAACATGCCCTGCCAGCTAAAGTTGATCATCCCATGAAACTCGTCACTACCGAACGCCTGGCCTTTCGCACGGCGTTGCCGGAGGGCGGCCGCCTGATCGGCATGGATGTCGGCACCAAGACGATCGGCCTTGCCCTGTGCGACGCACGCTGGGCCATCGCCAGCCCCGCCCACACCATTACGCGCGGCAAATTCACGAAGGACAAGGCGATCCTGACGGCCTTCATCGTGCAGCAGCAGGTGAAGGGCATCGTCATTGGCCTGCCGCTCAACCTCGACGGCACCGGCAGCCCGCGCAGCCAGTCCAGCCGCGCCTTTGCGCAGAACCTGACCGACCTTGGCCTGCCCATCCTGCTATGGGACGAACGCTGGTCGACGCAGGCCGTAACCCGCACCCTGATCTCCGCTGACGCCAGCCGCGCCCGCCGCGACGAACTGGTCGATAAACTGGCCGCCAGCTACATTTTGCAAGGCGCGATCGACGGTCTGGTCGCCGGGATGGAGTGAACGGCAAACCCAAATCCGTTCGTTTCGAGCCCTTCGACTGCCTGCCAAGGCAGGCGCTCAGGACAGGCCGAGGTCGAGAAACCCAAGCGCAGCTACCGGCTTCTCGACTTCGCTCGAAGCGAACGGAAATAGCTTAATTTCGCAGCCCTTAACCCCTAATCCACTCCGCCGACGCAATCCCCTGCGCATAGAGCAGCACGGACAGGTCGCCATGCACGATCTCTGCCGCCGCAGCCGCGCGCGTCTTGGGCTTGGCATGATAGGCAACGCCCAGCCCTGCGCCCTCGATCATCGGAATGTCGTTCGCGCCATCGCCTACCGCCAGCGTCAGCGTCCGGTCGATCCCGCCAGCGATCGCCGCCTCCAGTTCAGCCCGCTTGCGCGCCGCATCCACGATCGGGCGCGTCACCGTGCCCAACAGCGCGCCGTCGGCAACCTCCAGCACATTGGCGACCGCTGCGTCGAAGCCGATCTCTTCCGCGACCGGCCCGGTAAAGCGCGTAAAGCCGCCCGACACCAACAATGCTCGCGCACCCCGCGCCTTCATCGTGCGGACCAGCGCCTTGGCGCCGCCCATGATGACGACCCGTTCCTGGCGGCACTGGTCGATGGCGCTGTCGGGCAGTCCTTTCAGCAGCGCGACCCGCTCGTCCAGCGCCCCTTCGAAATCCAGTTCGCCCCGCATCGCCCGCTCGGTAATTTCAGCGATCTGTGCCTTGATCCCGGCATAGTCGGCCAGTTCGTCGATGCACTCGACCGTAATCATCGTGGAATCCATGTCCGCGATCAGCAGCGTCTTTTCGCGCCCAGCCATCGGCTGGACGATCACGTCCACCTTGTCGCCTACGCCGTTCAGCGCCGCGCGGGCCGCAACCGGATCACCGTCGAAGACAATATCCGCCGCCTTGTCCGCGTCCAGCCAGATACCCTCGCCCGGTTGGCATCCTGCATCGCGCAGCCGATCGCGCGCCGCTGCAATATCCCCCTGCCCCATCGATCCACTTGCCACTAAGGTCGCGACGAACATGAACACTCCTGCATCAGAAACGGGCGAAACCAGCCCGGACGAATCCCGCCCACGGGTCGCGCTTATTGCCGGGCCGACCGCCAGCGGCAAGAGCGCGCTCGCCGTCGCACTGGCAAAGGCGTGCGGAGGCGTGGTCATCAACGCCGACGCCAGTCAGGTCTATGCCGACCTGACCATCCTGTCCGCCCGCCCCAATGAAGCAGAAATGGACAGCGTGCCGCACCACCTGTTCGGCCATGTCGATGGAGCGCAAGCCTGCACCGCCCCACGCTGGGCAGCAGAGGCGCGGGCGAAGATCAACACTGCCCATGCCGCTGGCCAACTGCCGATCCTCGTCGGCGGCACCGGCCTTTATATCCGCACCCTGCTCGACGGCATCGCCCCCGTCCCCGACATCGACCCCGCCATCCGCGCCGCCGTGCGCGCCATGCCCGTGGCGCAGGCCCACACCGCCCTGTCCCATGAAGACCCCGAAGCCGCCGCCCGCCTCGCCCCCGCCGACACGACCCGCGTTGCGCGCGCACTCGAAGTCGTGCGCTCCACCGGCAAGCCGCTCAAAGAGTGGCAACGGCATAAGAGCGGCGGCATCTGCGATCGCATCACCCTTCTTCCCACCATCCTGCTCCCCCCACGCGACTGGCTGCTCGACCGCTGCGACCGCCGTTTCACCCATATGCTGGACGCAGGCGCAGTCGAAGAAGTCGAAGCGCTGCTGACCCGCAACCTCCACCCCGACCTGCCCGTCATGCGCGCCATCGGCGTACCCGCCATCCGCGCGTGGCTGGCCGGGGAGATCGACCGCGATGCCATGATCCAGCGCGGCGCTCTGGCCACCCGTCAATATGCCAAACGCCAATATACCTGGTTCTCCAACCAGCCGCCGTCCGACTGGCCGAGAGAGAGACAGAAAATTGATGATAAAATCATTGCCGAAATAGCAACTAAGTTACAACATTAGTTCTTGACCCGTCATTTTATGTCCATTAGTGGCGTCCACCTTGCCAATGCGTGTCGTGTGACGCACAGGACGCGGCTGAATCATAACGAAGGGATTGCATCGTGGCCGAAAAGAGCGGCGCGGACATTTTGGTCGAATGCCTGCTGGATCTGGGCGTCGAAGTCGTGTTCGGCTATCCGGGCGGCGCGGTGCTGCCCATTTATGACGCGCTCTTCAATCACCCCACGATCAAACATGTGCTGGTCCGCCACGAACAGGGCGCGACTCACATGGCGGAGGGCTACGCCCGTTCCACCGGAAAGCCCGGCGTCGTCCTCGTCACGTCCGGCCCTGGCGCGACCAATGCCGTCACCGGCATCACCGACGCGCTGATGGATTCGATCCCGATGGTCGTCATCACGGGTCAGGTGCCCACGCAACTGATCGGCACCGACGCCTTTCAGGAAGCCGACACGATCGGCATCACGCGCCACTGCACCAAGCATAATTATCTGGTGAAGACTCCCGCCAAGCTGGCCGAGGTCATTCATGAGGCGTTCCATATCGCCACCACCGGTCGCCCCGGCCCGGTCGTCATCGACATTCCCAAAAATGTCCAGATCGCCACCGCGCCCTATGCCAAGCCGGAACTCAAGGTCCACGCCAGCTATCGTCCGCAGGTCAAGGCGGACGCCGCCGCGATCGACGCAGCCGTCGAAATGCTGGCCGCTGCCGACCGCCCGGTTTTCTACACCGGGGGCGGCGTCATCAATTCCGGCCCGCAGGCGTCCGTCCTGCTGCGTGAACTCGCCGCGCTGACCGGCGCGCCCGTCACCTCCACCCTGATGGGTCTTGGCGCATTTCCCGCCACTTCCGATCAGTGGCTGGGGATGCTGGGCATGCACGGCACCTATGAAGCCAATTTCGCGATGAACGAGGCGGATCTCATCATCTGCGTCGGCGCGCGTTTCGACGATCGCGTCACTGGCCGCCTCGACGCCTTTGCGCCCAACAGCCGCAAGATCCATATCGATATCGACCGCAGCTCGATCAACAAGATCGTGGACGTCGATGTTCCCATCGTCGCTGACGTCGGCAGTGCGCTGGGCGACATGGTCGCCCTGTGGAAACAGCGTGGCCATGAAACGGCCGACCTGTCCGCATGGTGGGCGAAGATCGACGGCTGGCGGGCGAAGAAGAGCCTTGGCTATGCCGAACAGGGCAGCGAGATCATGCCCCAGCGCGCGATCGCCGAACTCTACAAGGCGACGCGCAGCGCCAGCGACGTCATCATCACCACCGAAGTCGGCCAGCATCAGATGTGGGCGGCGCAGCATTTCGGTTTCGATGCGCCCAACAAATGGCTGACCTCCGGCGGTTTGGGCACGATGGGCTATGGTTTCCCCGCCGCCATCGGCGCGCAGATGGGCAATCCCGACAGTCTGGTCATCTGCGTCGCGGGCGATGCTTCGGTGCAGATGAACATCCAGGAAATGGGCACCGTCACTCAGTATCGCACACCGGTGAAGCTGTTCATCCTGAACAATGAATATATGGGCATGGTCCGCCAGTGGCAGGAACTGACCTATGAAAGCCGCTATTCCAACAGCTATTCCGACAGCTTGCCTGATTTTGTCAAGCTGGCCGAAGCCTATGGCTGGACCGGGCTGCGCATCGAAACGATGGATGAACTGGAAAGCGGCATCCGCACCATGATCGACACGCCCGGCCCGGTCATCGTGGATTGCCGCGTGGCCAAACTGTCCAACTGCTTCCCGATGATCCCATCGGGCGCGGCCCACACCGACATGCTGCTCGATCCCAAACAGATCGCAGGCATCATGTCGGATGAGGCGAAGGCGCTGGTTTAAAAGTGACCCAGCATCTCAAGCTGCGCATCCACGTCACCGAACCGTGGGATTTCGAGCGGACCTCCGGGTCTGCCGAACTCACCGGCTGGACCGTGGATCATGCCGACCCGGACAATGAGGAATGGGAAGTGCATCTCGATCATGCCATCGACGCCAACGAACGGCATATCGCGACCCTGCTCGTGGGGCCACGCTATGTCGGCGAACATCTGACCCGGATGTTCGACGCGGTGACGGGTTTCCCGGTGCGGCTCGCACATCGACAGGACGGCGGCTGGCACTACGCCTTTACCGCCATGATTTCGCAGCGTCCCCCGCATGACGACGGGCACGCGCAACCGGATGACGGGACAAGCCTCTGATGCATATCCAGGAAGAACTCAGCCAGCGACACGTCCTGTCGCTGACCGTTTCGAACGAAGCGGGGATATTGGCTCGCATCGCGGGCCTGTTCACCGCGCGCGGTTACAATATCGACAGCCTGACCGTGGCGGACATCACGCCCGATCATGGCGTCAGCCGCATCACCATCGTCACCAACGGCCCGCCCAAGGTGATCGACCAGATCATCGCGCAGCTCGACCGGCTGGTGCCGGTGCATAAGGTCACTGACCTCACCGAATCCGGCCCCTTCGTCGAGCGCGAACTGGCGCTGGTGAAGGTCGCTGGCGTGGGCGAAGACAGGATCGAGGCGCTGCGCCTCGCCGACGTCTTTCGCGCCAAGGTGGTCGACACGACGATCGAAAGTTTCATCTTCGAAATCACCGGCACCACCGACAAGATCGACAATTTTGTCGGCCTGATGCGCCAGATCGGCCTGGTCGAAGTCGGCCGCACCGGCGTCGTCGGCCTGATCCGGGGTAAGGAGCAGGTCTAACCAATTCCCCTCTCCCCACTGGGGAGAGGGATGCGCAGACTTGGCAGCGTGCTGCCTAGTCGAAACTGGGAGAGGGGGCAGCGGCGTTCGCCCGCAACGCACCCCTCTCCAACTTCATCTAGGCCCGGCTACCAGGCCAAGATTTCATACCCTCTCCCCGGCGGGGCGAGGACATTCGTTCGAGGGAAGAGATAATCATGAAGGTTTATTACGATCACGACGCAGACATCGGCCTGATCAAGGGCAAGAAGGTCGCGATTCTGGGCTATGGTTCGCAGGGTCATGCCCATGCGCAGAACCTGCGCGACAGCGGCGTCGCCGAAGTCGCCATTGCGCTCCGCGCCAATTCTGCGTCCGCAAAGAAGGCCGAGGCCGCAGGCTTCAAGGTGCTCCCCAATGCGGAAGCCGCCGCCTGGGCCGACGTGCTCATGATCCTCGCCCCCGACGAACATCAGGCCGCGATCTACGCCGACGACATCCACGCCAACCTGCGCCCCGGCTCGGCGCTCGCCTTTGCGCACGGCCTCAACGTGCATTTCGGCCTGATCGAGCCGCGCAAGGACATCGACGTCATCATGATCGCGCCAAAGGGTCCGGGCCACACCGTCCGTTCCGAATATCAGCGCGGCGGCGGCGTCCCCTGCCTGATCGCGGTCTATCAGGATTCGACCGGCAACGCTCATGACATCGCCCTGTCCTACGCCAGCGGCGTCGGCGGCGGTCGCAGCGGCATCATCGAAACCAATTTCCGCGAAGAATGCGAAACCGACCTGTTCGGCGAGCAGGCCGTGCTGTGCGGCGGCGCGACCGCGCTGGTTCAGGCCGGTTTCGAAACGCTGGTCGAGGCAGGCTATGCGCCTGAAATGGCCTATTTCGAGTGCCTCCACGAACTCAAACTGATTGTCGATCTGATGTATGAAGGCGGCATCGCCAACATGCGCTATTCGATCTCGAACACCGCCGAATATGGCGACATCAAGACCGGCCCGCGCATCATCACCGAAGAAACCAAGAAGGAAATGAAGCGCGTCCTGGCCGACATCCAGTCCGGCCGCTTCGTCAAGGACTTCGTACTCGACAACCGCGCTGGCCAGCCCGAACTCAAGGCCAGCCGCATCGCCGCCAAGCGTCACCCGATCGAGGAAACCGGCGCGAAGCTGCGCGCCATGATGCCCTGGATCGCCGCCAACAAGCTGGTGGATCAGGAAAAGAACTAAAAAATCCTCCCCTGCAAGGGGAGGGGGACCGCCAGCGAAGCTGGTGGTGGAGGGGTGTCCCCCTATCGAGAGGGAGACACCCCTCCGTCAGGCCTTCGTCCTGCCACCTCCCCTTGTAGGGGAGGATTCTTCTAAAGAGACACCACCCTAACCGGAAACGATCCGTTACCCGTTACGGCTCTGGAACTTATCAAGGGCGCTGCTATTGTCGCAGCGCCCTTGATCGTTTCTGGAGAGTCCTTGTGAAACAATTTCTAATTCCCGCCGCTGCCCTGATCGCCCTGACCGGCGGCACCGTCCTCATCGCGCAGGCACCGATGTCCGCACCCGGCACGAAGGACGTGGCTAAGGTCACCGGCGGCGCATACACCGTCGAACCGACCCACACCCAGATCGTGTTCGCCTATGACCATATGGGCTTCACCAACAATATGGGCGTCATCGCACAACCCACCGGCACGCTGACGCTGGACAAGGCCAATCCCGCCGCGTC
This sequence comes from Sphingobium sp., assembly GCF_049304695.1. GTDB lineage: Bacteria > Pseudomonadota > Alphaproteobacteria > Sphingomonadales > Sphingomonadaceae > Sphingobium. The sequence goes on along the minus strand of NZ_JBAQOK010000068.1, from coordinate 31,124 downwards.
GAAGGTGTCGATCGACATTCCCGTCGCCAACCTGAAAACCGGCATCCCCGCGCTCGACGAACATCTGATGAAGCCGGACTTTTTCGATGCCGCCAAATTCCCCAAGGCGACCTTCGTATCGACCAGCGTAAAGCCTGACGGCAAGACTGGTGCGGAAATCACTGGCAACCTGACGATCAAAGGCATCACCAAGCCTGTCACGCTGGACGCGGAATTTTACGGCGCAGGCGCAAATCCGATGAACAAGAAGGAAAATATCGGCTTCGTCGCCACTGGCGCCATCAAGCGCAGCGATTTCGGCATGGCCATGGCCGTCCCCGTCGTCGGCGACGCCGTCGAACTGAAAATCATCGCTGCTTTCGTCAAGTAAGACAGCCCTGCCCCCCACCCCGTCATTCCCGCGCAAACGGGGATGACGGGGCCGGGACCAGCAAATTTACAAAATCGACTGGACGCCCCCACCCCCAAGCCGCTATGGCGTCCCCATCATGCAGCAGCGCGCTCTCCTATCCCTGCACCGACTTACACGCCCTTAGGCGTGGTTTTTATGCTGCCCTTCGACTATGGGCAGCACCGATCCGCCTAAGGGCATCAAAAACAGTCAAGTCGTTATACCGGAGCGCCTTCCCATCCTACCAAGGGCAGCGCCCCGTCGCAGTGAGTAGTTTGATCCCATGATGCTGACCGACCCTTCGCAAAAATATCGTGCCTTCCCGCAGATCGATCTGCCCAACCGCCAGTGGCCCAGCCAAGTCATCACCGCCCCGCCGCGCTGGCTGTCCACCGACATGCGCGACGGCAACCAGTCGCTGATCGACCCGATGAACGCGGAAAAGAAGCGCCGCTTCTTCGACCTGCTGATCAAGGTCGGCGTCAAGGAGATCGAGGTCGGTTTCCCATCGGCTGGCGCAACGGAGTTCGACTTCATTTCCGGGCTGGTCCGCGAAGGCGCGATCCCCGACGATGTGACGGTGCAGGTGTTGACGCAGGCCCGCGCCGACCTGATCGCCACCACCTTTGAATCCCTGCGTGGTGCGCCCAAAGCCATCGTCCATGTCTACAACGCCGTGTCGCCCGCATGGCGCAACATCGTGTTCCAGATGAGCCGCCCGGAAATCCGCGACATCGCCGTCACCGCCGCCAAACTGCTGCGTGACCATGCGGCGGCCCAGCCGGACACAGACTGGTTCTTCGAATATTCGCCCGAAACATTCTCCACCGCCGAACTGGATTTCAGCCTGGAATGTTGCGAAGCGGTGATGGACATCCTGCAACCCACGCCCGAAAAGCCACTGATCCTGAACCTGCCCGCGACGGTCGAATGTGCGACGCCCAACATCTATGCCGACCAGATCGAATGGATGTGCCGCAACATTTCGCGCCGCGACAGCGTCGTCATTTCGCTGCATCCCCACAATGATCGCGGCACCGGCGTCGCTGCTGCGGAACTGGGCCTGATGGCGGGCGCGGACCGGATCGAAGGCTGCCTGTTCGGCAATGGCGAGCGTACCGGCAATTGCGACATCGTCACCGTCGCGCTCAACATGTATACGCAGGGCATCAACCCGCAACTGGACTTCAGCGACATCGACGACGTCATCCAGACGGTCGAATATTGCAACCAGTTGCCCGTCCACCCGCGCCACCCCTATGCCGGCGAACTGGTGTTCACCGCCTTTTCCGGCAGCCATCAGGACGCCATCAAAAAAGGCTTTGCCGCGCAGGAAGCGCGCAACGACCAGATATGGGACGTCCCCTATCTGCCGATCGATCCCAAGGATCTGGGCCGCGATTACGAAGCGGTCATCCGCGTCAATTCGCAATCGGGCAAGGGCGGCGTCGCCTGGGTCTTGCAACAGGACAAGGGCTTCAAGCTGCCTAAACGGATGCAGGCCGACTTCTCCAAGGTCGTGCAGGCCTTCGCCGACAGTTCCAGCCGCGAACTTAACGCTGCCGACATCTGGACCGCGTTTCAGGACCATTACCGCCTGACTGGCGACCAGGCCTATGCCCTGATCGACTATCATGAAAGCGGCGTAGCGGGTGACCGCATCTTCACCGGCAAGATCGCGCATAAGGGCGGTGAGCGCTCCATTTCCGGGCGCGGCAATGGCCTCTTGTCCTCCGTGCTGGCCGCGCTGCGCGACGAACTGGGCATCGAACTCGACATCGCGGACTATAGCGAACATGCCATCGGCGCAGGCACGAACGTCAACGCCGCCGCCTATGTCGAATGTCGCACGCCCGATGGCCGCACCATCTTCGGCATCGGCACCGACAGCGACGTCGCCACCGCCTCGGTCAAGGCCGTGCTTTCGGCTGCGAACGGGATAGCGGCGCGAGGGTAAAACCTCTCCGCAAAACACACCATGTTCCCGCGCAGGCGGGAACATGGTGTGTTTATCCTATTTCGCCAAAGCCCGCACCACCGCGTCCCACTGCTCCAGCGACGCCGCAATGCCCGCCACCGGCACCCGCTCGTTCAACCCATGGGCAAATCCGTCCTGCGCCTTCATGAACAGGCTCGACACGCCATAGCTCGGCACGCCCAGCGCCCGGAAATAGAGGCTGTCCGTCGCCCCCGCCGACATGCCCGGCATCACCGCGATCCCCGGCGCGCGCGCCGTCACCGCGTCCCGCACCGCTGCCATCACGTCCCCACGTAAAGGCGACGCATCGCTCGCCAGCGGATCGCCCAGCGTCTTCACGCTCGCGCTCGGATCGGCCACCACCTTCACCAGTTCCGCCTTCACCGCCTCGATCGACACGCCCGGAAAGATGCGGCAATTCACGCTCACCTTCGCGCTTTGCGGCAGGGCATTGAGCGCATGGCCCGCCTGCGCCATCGTCGCGACGCAGGTCGTGCGCACCTGCCCGACAAATTCTGGCCGCTCCGACAGCAAAGCCGCCGCCGCCGCGTCGCCCGTCTGGGCATAGCGCTTCATCGCTGCGCCTACATCCCCGCCGATCCGGTCCGCCGACAGCATCAGCGACACCTTTGTCAGTTCATTGCGCATCGGCGCGAACTGATAGGCCGCAATCGCATCGATCGCCCTGGCCATCCGATAGATTGGGTTGCCCGGTGTCGGCGCGCTCGAATGGCCACCCGCATCGGTAAAGCCGATCTCGAAATCGGCATAGGTCTTCTCCCCCGCCTGCAACTGATACAATACCGGCTTGCCCTCCTCATTCAGCAACCCGCCGCCGCCATCTCCGTTCAGCAGCAATTCGGCGTCCTTATACTGGCTGGCCAACGCCTTGGTCGTCACCATCGCCGTCTCTTCGTCCCCCGACAGCAGCAGTATGACAGTCCGGCGCGGCGTCCATCCCTCCTTGCGCAACTGCGCCAGCGTCGCGACCATCATCGCGACGTCATATTTATTATCCTCCGCGCCCCGCCCGAAAATATAGCCATCCTCCTCCACCGGCACAAAGGGATCACGCGTCCAGTCCGCCCGGTCGGCGACCACCACATCCATATGCCCGATCATCAACATCGGCTTGAGCGTCGCATCGCTTCCCCGGATCGTCGCGGCCAGCGTCGCCGTCTCGCCCATCGGCGTAATGACGACATCCCCGTCGGCAAAGCCCGCCGCCTTCAGCACAGACGCATAATAGGCCGCGAGCTTAGGCACCTGCCCCGCCCCCTCCACCGTGCGAAACGCGACCGATCGCATCAATATATCCTTGGCCACGCCCGCATCCGCAGCCGCCATCACCCCCAGCGGCCACGCCAGCACCACGCCCGACACACCCATCACCACGCGCCGCAACCGCATATCATCTCACCTTGAAATCGATCCGGTCCCCATGGTGGCATAGCGGATCGGGCAGGCCAATGCGTTTGAGCCAATGGCGTGGAAAGAGGACGACCTCATCCGCGTCGCACCCCCTTGAAAGAATATCTTGCGCGCAATCGCCTCAACCGCTCCTATCTTTGCGCCCATCGCCCAAAGGATGCCGCCCATGACCCTCCACTATCGCAGCTTCGGATTTCAGGTTCTGGTCGGCATGGTCGTCGGCCTCGCGCTGGGCCTCGTCGCCCGGTCGATGGGCGCGGGGCCGGATGGCGACCTCAACTGGCTGGCCACCGCGCTCAAGACAGTCGGCTCCATCTTCGTCTCGCTGCTCAAGGCCATCGTGCCACCGCTCGTGTTCGCCGCCATCGTCGCGTCGATCGCCAACCTGCGCGCACTCGACAACGCAGCCCGCCTCGCCGGACAGACGCTGCTCTGGTTCGCCCTCACCGCGCTGATCGCCGTCGCCATCGGCATCACCATCGGCGTCGTCGTCCAGCCCGGCGTCGGCATCGGCGCCGCCGCCCTCCCCGTCGCGCAGCCCGATTCAGTCGGCGGCTGGCTCGATTTCCTCAAAGGGCTGGTCCCCGGCAACAGCCTTGCGCTGTCAGGCAGCACCAATGTGGCCGCTGATGGCACGGCCAGCACCACCGTGTCGTTCAACGTCCTGCAACTGCTCGTCATCTCGATCGCGGTCGGCCTCGCGACGCTGAAAGTGGGTGACAAGGCCGAACCCTTCCTCGCTTTCGTCCGCTCGCTGCTCGCCGTCGTGCGCGCGATCCTGGGCTGGGTCATCCGCCTGACGCCGATCGGGTCCGCCGCGCTGATCGGCACCGCCATCGCCACCTATGGCTGGAGCGCGCTGGCCCAGCTTGGCACCTTCACCGCCGCCATTTATCTCGGCCTCGCGCTCGTGCTGCTGGTCGTCTATCCGCTGCTGCTCATCGCCAATGGCCTCAAACCCGGCCCCTTCTTCGCCAAGGCATGGCCCGCGATCCAGCTTGGCTTCGTCTCCCGCTCCTCGGTCGGCACCCTGCCCGTCACCGAAGCCGTGACGCAGCGCATGGGCGTGGAAACAGGCTATGCCGCCTTCGCGATTCCCTTGGCCTCCACTACCAAAATGGACGGCTGCGCCTCCATCTACCCGGCCCTAGCCGCCATCTTCGTCGCAGGCTTCTACGGCATCCCGCTGCACTTCATCGACTATGTGCTGATCGTGTTCGTATCGGTCATAGGATCGGCCGCCACCGCAGGCCTGACCGGCGCGATCGTTATGCTCACCCTCACCCTCTCGACGCTGGGCCTGCCACTGGAAGGCGCTGGCCTGCTCCTCGCCATCGACCCCATCCTCGACATGGGTCGCACGGCGGTAAACGTCGCAGGCCAGGTACTGGTCGCCACCATCGTCGCCAAGCGCGAAGGGATATTGGACGAGGCGGCTTATTATGGGGATGGGGAATTGGCGGCGGCGTGAGGGCGACCCGAAGCCTCAAGACTTGCATCGCGTAACGATACGCGATACAGTGGCGCATGATAATCGGATTTCGGCACAAGGGGCTTGAAGCCTTTTATACCTCCGGCACGACACGGGGTATTCAGGCGTCCCATGTGAAGAAAATCCGAAACATCCTTGGCTTGCTCGACGTGGCAGCGGGGCCTGAGGATATGAACCTACCGTCCTTCAAACTACACCCGTTGAAGGGCGATCTGAAAGGCCACTGGTCGGTCTGGGTCAACGGCAACTGGCGCATCACCTTCCGCTTCGTCGGCACCGACGCCGAACTCGTCGATTATCAGGACTATCATTGAGGCGATCATGATGATGCACAATCCCCCCCACCCCGGCGAACTGCTCCGCGATGAAGTCATCACCGCGCTCAACCTGTCCGTGACCGAAGCGGCCAGTCGCCTCGCCATGTCGCGCGTCGCCCTGTCGCGCGTGCTGAACGGCAAGGCCGCCATCAGCCCCGACCTCGCATTACGGCTAGAGCAGGCAGGCACCAGCACAGCCCGCGCCTGGCTCGCCATGCAGGCCAACTACGACCTCTGGCGCGCGCGCCAGCACGCGCAGCCGGTTGTGCGTCGGTTTGAGGAGGCGGTTTGATGCAATTCGGAGAGGCGTCGCACAAGTCCGCTCACGAGACCCTCCTCACATCTATCTATATCGGAATATTATCGTCCAGTTCGCGAAGGCGTGCCTCAATTTGTGGCGCGAATTGATAAATATGGGTTAGGTCAGAAATCAAATTTCGCTGCTCGTCTTTGCCGCTGAATGTCCCAAAATATTTTGTGGTGATACCGTTGAAATGCATTCTTGCAACTGTCTTACGGTTATTGTCATCAAGCAATATCGCGCAATAAGATTTCGCGTCCCTGATGATAATCCGCTTTGGATCGACCAGCTTAGATGCGATGGCTTGGACGATATGGAAGCCCGATACTTCCTCCTGCGTAGTAACGACGCCATCTTCAACAGGTTCGAGCGTATTGTCGCCGATGTCATCCAAAGGCGCTGGAGCGGAAGCATTTAATGCATTCGATAGCCGATCGGTGACGAGATCACGGATAATCTGCCCGATAGTTGCTCCAAGCATGCGTCCAAAATTTTCTTTTACGGCGGGTGTCAGACGCCCGTCGTGAACCCGCGCAGCCATCATCCGTACAAAATCCTCGGAAGGTTCAGCAAATTCCTTTTCGATTTCCTTTCGCAGCAGCGATTGAATCTTAAGATTGCCGGCTTCTTGTACGATCTTGTCGATATCAAAGCCTGATTTCCCGAACTTTTCGAGCGTCTTAATGTCTGTCGCCTTTATGGCGTCCATGCTGAAAGTGAAAAATGGCTTATCATCCATTTTGTTCGGCTTTTCGACGTCAGAGTAAAACTGATATTTTACTCCATTCGTCAACACCGCAAGACGTGCATCTGTAACACTGAAATATCTAAACAACTGAGCAGCATGATTGATATTTAGTTCCGCAGTCGAAGGCTTACACTCTATGAGGATAGTTACCTTTCCACCGTTACAGATGGCGTAATCGACCTTCTCACCTTTTTTTGTTCCAACGTCAGCGGTAAACTCAGGCACGACCTCACTTGGATTAAACACGTCATAACCAAGAGATTGCAGGAATGGCATCACGAGTGCAGTTTTTGCGGCTTCCTCTGTCAACAGCACTTCCCGGTGCTCGATCGTCCGCTTCTGGAGTTCCAGTATCCTCGTTCCTAAATCCACAGCACCGCCCCCCAGTAAATCAATGAAACGCCAATGTAATATCGTTAGTCGGCATTAGTCCAGCGGGCGAGACGATTTAAAATGCTCCAAGGTGGCTGATCTCGAATCCAACTTCGCAAAAATTCTCCTATTGCGAAGTCCCCTCTGCAAACCCCCGACCTAGCAAAATAAAACTCTGCGACACTGTGAACTTCGCAGTTTTCGCACCCTGTCCTACACGCCCCCCATCGGCTATAGCGCTCGTCCCGAACACCCACAGCCCACCGAAAACGAGCGAAGTCACACGCACCATGTCCAATCATCAGGTCCACATCATCGGCGGCGGTCTCGCCGGGTCCGAAGCCGCTTGGCAACTGGCGCAGGCGGGCGTGCGCGTGCGGCTGTCTGAAATGCGTGGAAGCGGCGACATGACCCCCGCGCATCAGACCGATGGCCTCGCCGAACTCGTCTGCTCCAACAGCTTTCGCTCCGACGACGCGGACAAGAATGCCGTGGGCCTGCTGCATCAGGAAATGCGCCGCCTCGGCTCGCTCATCATGGCGCAGGCGGAACCGGCCAAGGTGCCGGCCGGATCGGCGCTGGCGGTGGACCGCACCGTCTTTTCGGGCGGCGTCACCCGCGCCCTGTCCGACCATCCCAACATCACCCTGGTCCGCGAACGGATCGACACGCTGCCGACCGAAGGGATGACCATCGTCGCCACCGGCCCGCTGACCGCCCCTGCGCTCGCGACCAGCATCGGCCAGGCTGCGGGCATGGAACATCTCGCTTTCTTCGACGCGATCGCGCCCGTCATCCACCACGACAGCATCGACATGGACCAGTGCTGGATGGCCAATCGCTGGGACAAGATCGGCCCGGCGGGCGGCGAGGGGAAGGATTATATCAACTGCCCGATGACGAATGACCAGTATCAGACCTTCGTTCAGGGGCTGATCGACGGCGAAAAGACCGAGTTCAAGGAGTGGGAGGCCAACACCCCCTATTTCGAAGGCTGTATGCCGATCGAGGTGATGGCCTCACGCGGCCCGGAAACGCTGCGCCACGGCCCGATGAAGCCCATGGGCCTGGACGATCCGCGCACAGGCCGCTGGCCCTATGCCGTGGTCCAGTTGCGGCAGGATAACGCCAGCGGCACGCTCTGGAACATGGTCGGTTTCCAGACCAAGCTGAAACATGGCGCACAGGTCGAGCTGTTCCGCACCATCCCCGGACTGCAACAGGCGGAGTTCGCGCGGCTGGGCGGCCTGCACCGCAACACCTTCATCCAAAGCCCCAAGCTGCTCGACCCCACGCTGCGCCTGAAATCTGCGCCGCACATCCGCTTCGCCGGGCAGATGACGGGGTGCGAAGGCTATGTCGAAAGCGCCGCCATCGGCCTGCTCGCCGGGCGCTTCGCTGCCGCCGAACTGCTCGGCCACAGCTTCACACCCCCGCCCGCCGACACCGCATTGGGGGCACTGCTCGGCCATATCACCGGCAATGTCGTGAGCGCAGACTATCAGCCGATGAACGTCAATTTCGGCCTTTTCCCCACGCTGGACGCAGTGAAGAAAAAGCAGCGCAAGGAAGCCTACACCGCCCGCGCCCGCGCATCGATGGGCGCATGGCTGGGGGAAACCACTTCCGTTCGCCCTGAGCTTGTCGAAGGGGCCGACTGAGCGAAGTCGAAGTCCCTTCACTTCGCTCACCTCAGCATTTACACTTCGCCTTCGCCTTCGCCGCCCGCTTGGGCGCCGTCGCCGCAAACTCACCCGGCGTCAGCTTCCCATCCTTGTCCGCATCCGCCGCGCCAAAACGATCCGCCGTCGCTACCGCCCACTCCTCGAACGACAACAGATTATCGCCATCCTTGTCCAACGCCTTGAACGCCTTGGTCCGACTGCCCATCATCTCGACCCGCGTGATCACGCCGTCCCTATTGCGGTCATAGCGAGCAAAGCGCTTCTGCTCCCGACTTTGCGGGCTGGCCTCCCCCGGCATGGGCGGCGCATCGCCCACCGCATCGGGATCACCCTCCGGCAGGCTCTCGACCGCAGGCGGCGGGGGCGTGGCAAAGGCAAGCTGCGGCGCCGGGCCGCTATCCGCCCTCCCCTGCCACCAGAACAGCCCGCCCGCGACCAGCAACAGCGCCGCCATCCCGCCCGCCAGCAATCGCCCCATAACCGCTCCCCTCCTTTACACTCTAACGCCCGAACAACCCAAGCCGCAACAGCCGCAAAGCATGACCACGCGGCAATCCCGCCGGAGCCTTCACCCCCGCCAACACATCATGCCGCGCCAGCCCGAATGCCAGCCGCAACGGCTTCCATGCCCGTGGCCAGCGCGCGCCGTCGGTCCGCGGCAATATTGTCCGCGCCATATCCACCGCCGCATCGGCCAGCCCAGCGTCGCCCACATGCCCGGACAAATCCCACAGCGCCCATACCTCGCCGCACGCCATCAACCAGTCCGGCGCATCATCGCTATCGGCCAGAGCGCGAAACAATCCCCCGCCCCGCCCCACGGCATAATCGCGCAGCCCATCAGCGTCGATCTCGGGGTCCACCACCAACACTTCCCAGCCATCGATCATGGAGACCAGCCCCGGCGCAGCCATCCCGCCACTGTCCCGCAAAGCGTCCACGACCGGCTCGCCCTGCCCTTTCACACCAGCAGCATCGGCAATGACGTCATTCCACCACGCCAGCCGCATCTGCCCGATCGCCCGCTCGCTCGTCGTGCGCGCAACGCGCGCCAGCCGCGCATCATAAGCCCAGATCGCCCGATGCCGATCCGCCTGCCCCCCGGCATGCGCGACCAGAATCGTGGATAAGGCCGACGATGCCGTTTCATCGCTGACTATCATCGTCCGCCTTTCATACTTTGGTCGGTTAGTGCGTATTTAACCATGTTCATAACACCCATCCTAACCATCGCCCCCCACAAGAGGACAAAGGCTGCCCCTCCGCTAAAGTCGGGGTGAAGGACGAGCCAAGGGTCTCATAACGGGCGATATGGCAAAGTGAACGGACAGATTGGTACTTTTCTGACGCGCCTGGCAAAAAACCAGGCGGGCAACGTCCTTGGCATCGTCGCTGCAGCACTCGTGCCGTTGGCAGGGATGATCGGTGGCGGCCTCGACATCAGTCGTGGCTACCTTGCCAAGACGCGCCTGCAACAGGCCTGCGACGCGGGCGTTCTTGCCGGGCGCAAGGTCATGGGAACAAATGGCATCCTCACCACCTCCGTGACCAGCGAAGTCCGGAAATATGTGAAGTTCAACTATCCCAACAACTATCTCGGCTCGACCCTGCAAGACGTGGACATCGTCCCTGCGCTGGGGACGAACGATCAGATCGACCTGACCATCACGACGACGGTGCCGACCGTCATCATGGGCATGTTCGGCAAGAGAACGATCTCGGTCGCCGCGACGTGCAGCGCGCGTAACGATTACAGCAATATCGACATCATCCTCGTCCTCGACACCACTGGTTCGATGGCTTGCAAACCCAGCCGCGACGGCACCAGTTGCAGCAACTGGATCAACAATAATAACCGAAGCGGCAAGACGATGACGGTCGACGGAAAGACCGTCACCTATGTTCAGGAAGAAACGGACAAAAACAGCGTCAATATCTCCCGCATGCAGGCGTTGCGCACGGCGCTGACCAATCTGCAAACCCAGATGGCGACCATCGAAAGCCAGTTCAACATGACCGAGCAGGGCAAGCGCAAGCGCGTGCGCTGGGCGATCATCCCCTTCTCGCAGATGGTCAACGCTGGCCTGAGCAAAGGCACCGCCGGCACCACGCTCTATGACCGACAGCCCGGCTGGTTCAACACGACCGGCACCTACAAGGAAACAAGCTGCTATCAGGATTGGTACGGCAATGTGACCTGTTCCGTTGACAAGACCAACACGAACCTGGCGCATGACAGCCACTGGATGACCAATACATGGGACGGTTGCATCGAAGAGCAAGGCACCAGCAACACGATCACATCGACGGCCAGCACCATCCCGGTAACGGCCTACGACCTGAAATATGACACCGTGCCCAGTCTGACGGCCAACAAATGGACCGTCGCCGACCCGGCCAAGGTTGGCACCGCCCAATATGCCTGTCCCAAGGCGATGCGCGAACTGCAACAGATGACGGCGACTGATTTCAACGCATATTTCAATCTGAATAGCGGCTTTGCTGCAAATGGCGGCACCTATCTCGACATCGGGCTGTTGTGGGCGGCGCGGCTGTTGTCTCGTACCGGCAACTGGTCGGCGGACAACCCCTCCCTCTACAACACCTACCCGATCAGCCGCTACGTCATCTTCATGACCGACGGCATGATGGATACGGGCAACAGGGGCTATGGCGCCTATGGTCAGGAATTTACCTGGAAGCGGATCGCCGCCGATGGGACCATCGCGACATCCAACACCAACCACACTGCGCGCTGGCAACTGACCTGTGCCGCCATCAAGAATATGGCCAGCACCAAACTCTACACCGTGTCCTTTGGCGCAGGATCGGACCTCAGCCAGGATATGATCGACTGCTCGTCGGGTGGCGCCAATGAATTTGCGTTCAAGGCGGACGATGCATCCGACCTCAACAATGTGTTCCACGACATCGGCGAAAATATCGGCTCGCTCAGGCTGTCACAGTGATGAAGAGGCACGCCCTTCCCATCGCGTCGGATCAGCGCGGTGTCACCATCCCCGAATTTGCGCTGATCCTGCTCCCGCTGTGCCTGATCCTGTTTGGCGGGCTGGAGATGGGTTATCAGATTTACGTCCGCTCCGTGCTGTTGGGCGCGATGGAACGCGCCACGCGCCTGACGACGTTGCAGACCGTCGACAGCACGGCCGTGGAAACCGACATCGAAAATACCGTCAAGCGTATCGTCCCCACCGCCACGGTGAAGACGACCAAGGGCAGCTTTTTTCAATATAGCCAGATCAACGCGCTGGAACGGCTGACCAAGGATAGCAACAACAACAATATCCTCGACAGCGGCGATTGCTGGGAAGATGTCGATGATGACGGCACCCGTAATGTCGTGACGGCAGGCCGGACGGGCATCGGCGGCGCGGACGACATCGTGCGCTACAACACCGTCGTCACCTATAACCGCATCCTGCCGCTCTATCGCTTCATCGGGGTCGGCAATACGGCCACGCTGACGGCGACCACCATGACCCGTCGCCAGCCCTATGAGCTGCAATCGACCCTGACCCCCAAGTGCAAGGCATGAGCATGGCATCCCCGACACGATCGCACAGGGGGCTGCGCGCGCTCGGTCGCCACATGGCGGGCGTGGCGGCGGTCGAATTCGCGCTTTCCCTGCCAATCCTCGTGGGTCTCACCATGTATGGGGCGGAAGCGGCGAACATGGCCTATACCTCGCAGAAGCTGGGTGACATCGCGACGCTCAGCGCGGACAGTATTTCCCGCATCCGCCTGAGCATATCCAATGGTGACGTGACCGACGCGCTGGGCGGGATGAAGATACTGAGCGATAGCATCGACCTGCGCAACAGGGGGCGGGTCATCGTGTCCAGCATAGCCCCGGTGCTCGACGCCTCCGGCAACGTCGTGAACCAGAAACTCCGCTGGCAGCGTTGCACAGGCACTCTGGTCAAATCATCGCCTTTCGCTACGACTGAAAATGCGAATATCGGAGCAGCAGGCATGGGACCGGGCGACCGTCCGATCGCCGCGTCCAAGGATAGCGAGATGATCTTCGTCGAAGTCTATTATACCTATCGACCGCTCATCTCTGCGGCCTTTTTCGGCACGCCGGTCATGTCCGCCTATTCGGCGATGGCCGTGCGGGAACGGAGTTCCAACGACATATTGTCCAACGGCACGAACTCACCCTGCACGACCTACGCCGCCTGATCCCGGCATAGTCCCGTGCCTCGACTCTATGCGCTGGCGTTACTTAACCCCAGCGACGCTGCAACATCATTATCCGATCCTTAACTGTTCCTCCATTATGCAACCGGGTCATAACGGCTATGAAATGGCCATAGGGACGACAGCAGCTTGTGCTGATGGGGGCATAGACGGATATGCAGAACGATACGCCACGCAAGGTCGGGTTCATGGCCAGACTTGCCCGGAACACTGCGGGCAACACGCTTGCCATCACGGCGGCGGCAGTCGTTCCTCTGCTCGCGCTGGTCGGCGGCGGCATCGATCTCAGCCGTCTTTACCTATCCAAGTCGCGCCTGCAACAGGCATGCGACGCGGGCGCACTGGCTGGGCGCAAGGCGATGTCGGGCATCACCTGGACCACGGCGAACGAAAATGTAGCCAACAACTTCTTCCACATGAATTTCCCGGACCACAAGTTCGGGACCGGCACAATGTCGATCAATTATACCGCGTCCACCACAGGCGCAGTCACCGGCACAGCCAGCGTTGTCGTGCCGATGACGTTGATGGGCATCTTCAACTATGGTGCCAAGACGATTTCCGCGAGCTGCACTGCGGACCTTCAGTTGCCCAACACGGACATCATGTTCGTGCTGGATACGACCCTGTCCATGAATGACACTAATCCAAACGATAGTTCCACCAAAATTGTCGCACTCAGGAGCGCCGTTACCAATTTCTATAATGAGCTTGAGAATGTGAAGCCAGAGGGCGCGCATATCCGCTATGGCTTCGTGCCCTATTCGGGAACGGTAAACGTCGGCACGCTTGTAAAGCCGACCTGGCTTCAGGACAAACCCAGCTACGACTCTCGAGTGGCCGATGGCACGTCAACCCAAACCGTTATCACGAAATCAGGCGGCGGGACGGAGCCTGCGACGGTAACAAGTTACTCTGCGTGGCAAACTGCCAGCGGTTCATCCGCTGCCGGAACGCCGTATAACGGAGCAGCAGAAAATTGCGTCGCACCCGCCAACACTCTGTCGGATAAAACGGTCCAGTCGAGCTGGGATCCGAGCTCAAGCGCATCGACGCGTTCTCGCGTCCACACGCGGACACGGAATGGTACAACCTACTCTGCCAACCTTTCAAGCGGCGTGTGCACCATCACGTCGACCGTTTACAACAACCTGATCGAGAAGCGAACAGAAACGGTCAGCCAAAACCCCAAGGCAGGACAACCGATTCCTGAAACGGAAACCACAACAACCAATACATATTACCACTGGATCTACAAACCGATTGCCTATGATGTTTCTGTCCTGAAAGCGACAGATGGCAACGGCAATGTCAAAGGCAGCTTCTTTTATGCGCCCGTGGAGAACAGCAACAATAACCCGACCACCCATCCAAGAAATCGAAAGATTTCGTGGACCGTTTCTAACGCATGCATCGAGGAACGCGCGAGCGGCGACATGGACGTCGATCTCGTTCCAGACCCCGCACGGCCCGAAACGCAGTGGAAACCTTATCTGCCAGGCCTCGTTTATGGCCGTGACCAGACGACAACGGGATATCAGAAGCCGGCTCTCACGGGGCAGAGATACCCTACGGCCTGGCTCAATAGATGGGCGTTCAGCGGATCACCGCTTGAAACCAGCACAAGGGTTTTCAACCTCAACGCTACCACCAATTTTTTTACGCCGTCATCTGACTTCACACAGCCGGGAGCCTGCCCCACCACCGCCCGTAAAATGTCGGAAATAGACTCTACGACGCTTAGCACATATCTTGGCAGCCTCACGCCAGCGGGCTTTACCTATCACGACATTGGTATGTTGTGGGGTCTGCGCCTGATGTCGCGCGAGGGTCTATTCGCGGCGGAACATACCACAGCCGAGTCATCGGGCAGGTACGCCCGTAATCTTATATTCATGACCGACGGCCAGACGGATACGCGTATCGGAGCCTATGACGCCTGGGGCCTGTCCGCCATGACACGGCGACGCACGCCTACCAATCGCATACCCACCGATGAAGAGCAGAACACACTCACCGAGACACGGCTGACCCAGCTTTGCAATGTAGCCAAGAATGACAAGAACATAACTGTGTGGGTGATTGCATTCGGTACGGAACTTACCACGTTGCTGTCGAGCTGCGCATCTCCCGGACGTGCCTATCAGGCTGATAATTCAGATCAGTTGACGGAAACATTCTCCCAGATCGCGTCGCAAATCGCGCAGTTGCGGGTGACCAAATAATGATCCGCGCCGTTCCTATCGGGAAAGGGACCGGACTGTGGCGTAACAGCCGTGGCGCGACGATCGTGGAGTTTGCTGCGGTCGCGCCCGTCCTCGTCCTCATGCTGATGTTCCTGTTCGATACCGGGTTCTACATCCTGGCCAACTCGATCCTCGGGGGCGAAGTCAATGCGGCGGGCCGCAACGCCACACTCGAAACGGCGAACGATGACAGCCGCAAGGCCATGGACGATCAGGTAACGGCTGCTGTCGAACGGCTCATTCCAAAAGCCGCCATGTCGTATTCCCGCCTCGCCTACAAATCCTACGGACGCGCGCAGGCTAAGGCGGAAAGCTATAACGACCTGAATGCCGACGGCGTGTGTAACAATAACGAACCTTTTGACGACGCCAACCGCAACAATGTGCGCGATCTGGACTCAGGGACTACCGGCGGCGGCTCCGCGCGGGACGTGGTGATCTACACCGCGACGCTGAAATATGATCGCCTGTTCCCCATCGCGGCCATGCTGGGGTGGAATAATCAGGTGACAATGTCCTCCAGCACGATCCTGCGCAACCAGCCGTTCGACAAGCAGCCCGAGCCGCTGATCGGCCATTGCGCATGAAAGGCCGCCTCATGATGCCCCTTCCCTCCATCGCCGACCACTGGCGTGTTCACGCCTGCCGACTGGTCAAGGACACGAGCGGGTTGGCGCTTGTCGAATTTGCCATGGTCCTGCCATTCCTGCTGATACTATCCACGTCGGGTCTGGAACTGGCCAACTATGTCATCGCCAACAAACGGATGGGCGAAATCGCCGCGATGGTCGCCGACAACGCGTCCCGCATGGGCGACCAGAATGCGATCAACAACAAACCGATCGATGAGTCGGAGATCAACGACGTCTTCATCGGCGCGGATTTACAGGGCGGCTATCTGAAAATCGCCGACAATGGCCGCATCATCCTGTCCAGCCTGCAACGCAATGCCGATGGTGGCCAGACGATCACGTGGCAGCGCTGCTATGGTGCGCTGAATGTCGATTCCGCTTTTGGCAAGGAAGGCAAGGGCGCGACCGGCACGTCGTTCACCGGCATGGGGCCAAGCGGCAACGAAGTGACCGCGGCTACGGGAACGGCCGTGATGGTCGTGGAAGTCTATTACAAGTATAAGCGCCTGATGCCGTCCATCCAGCTTCCGCTGAACGACATCAAGGATGTGACCGCCTTCAACGTGCGCGACAGCCGCGATCTGGGCCAGCCGCAAAATACGAGCAACGTCGCCCTATCTACATGTTGATCGGCGCGACATAGGCTGAAGGGCGGGCCTGACCTGCCCATCATTCGGTCCGCATATTCCGTGAAAAAGAAAAAGGGGCCAACCGCACATATGCGGTCGGCCCCTTTTTCTTAAATATTCACGCCTTGTAGCAAACCTTCTTAACCGCCTCGACCACGCGCGCGGCGTCGATCAGGGCGGCCTTTTCCAGGTTCGCGGCGTAGGGCAACGGCACGTCTTCGTTGGTGACGCGCAGGACGGGGGCGTCGAGATCGTCGAAGCCCTTTTCCATGACGACCGCCGCGATTTCCGAAGCGATCGAGCAGGTCGGCCAGCCTTCTTCCACCACGACCAGACGGTTGGTCTTCTTCAGGCTTTCCAGCACCGTCGCCGTGTCGAGCGGGCGCAGCGTGCGCAGGTCGATCACTTCCGCTTCGATGCCTTCGCTCGCCAGCGTCTCCGCCGCATCGAGCGCAAGGCCAACGCCGATCGAATAGCTGACCAGCGTTACGTCCTTGCCCGGACGCATGATCCGCGCCTTGCCGATCGGCAGGACATAATCGTCAACCTTCGGCACGTCGAAGCTGCGGCCATAGACCAGTTCGTTTTCCAGGAACACGACCGGATCGTTGGACCGGATGGCGGCCTTCAACAGCCCCTTCGCGTCCGCCGCGTCATAAGGCGCGATGACGATCAGGCCCGGAACGGCAGCATACCAGGGACCATAATTCTGGCTGTGCTGCGCGCCCACGCGGCTCGCTGCGCCGTTGGGACCACGAAACACAATCGGACAACGCATCTGGCCGCCCGACATATAGTTGGTCTTGGCCGCCGAGTTGATGATGTGATCGATCGCCTGCATGGCGAAGTTGAAGGTCATGAACTCGATCACGGGACGCAGGCCACCCATGGCCGCGCCAGCACCGATGCCGGCAAAGCCATATTCGGTGATCGGCGTATCGATGACGCGCTTGTCGCCAAATTCCGCCAGCAGCCCTTGCGTGACTTTGTACGCGCCCTGATATTCGGCGACTTCCTCGCCCATCACGAACACGCGCTCATCAGCCCGCATCTCTTCGGCCATCGCGTCGCGCAGCGCTTCGCGCACCGTCGTCTTCACATATTCCGTGCCTTCGGGCAGGTCGGGGTCCGCGATCGTGGCTTTGGCTTCAGAAGCCAGCTTCGACGTGCCGCTCTCCACCTTCTTGGGCGCATCGGGCGCAGCCTCCGCCTTGGCTGGCGGTGCGCTTTCCTTGGCCTTGGGTGCAGGCGCGGCCTCTTCGCCGCCCTCGCCCGCCATCGTGGCGATCACGGTGCCGACCTTCACGCCTTCGCTACCCTCGGCGATCATGATCTTGCCGATCTTGCCTTCATCGACCGCTTCGAATTCCATCGTCGCCTTGTCGGTCTCGATCTCGGCCAATATGTCGCCGGATTTAACCTCGTCGCCTTCCTTCACCAGCCATTTGGCCAGCGTGCCCTCTTCCATCGTCGGCGAGAGCGCCGGCATCTTGATTTCGATACCCATCAATATTGCTCCACCAGCACGTCTGTATAGAGTTCAGCCAATTCAGGCTCTGGCGAGGATTCCGCGAAATCCGCCGCTTCGCTGACGGTCTTGCGAATGTCCTGATCGATTTTCTTCAGCTCATCTTCCCCCACGCCCATGGCGGCGAGGTAGGTCTTGGCGCCTTCGATCGGATCGGATTTCTCGCGCATCGCCTGCACTTCTTCGCGCGAACGATATTTCGCCGGATCGGACATGGAATGACCGCGATAGCGATATGTCTTCATTTCCAGCAGGATCGGACCATTGCCGCCCTGCACCCATTTGAGCGCCTCTTCGGTCGCGCCGCGCACGGCCAGTACGTCCATGCCGTTGACCTGAAGGCCCGGAATGCGGAAACTTTCGCCACGACGATACAACTGGTCTTCGGCCGACGACCGGTTGACGCTGGTCCCCATGGCATATTGGTTGTTCTCGATCACAAAGATGATCGGCAACTTCCACAGTTCAGCCATGTTGAACGATTCGTAGACCTGACCCTGATTGGCCGCGCCATCGCCGAAGTAAGCGACGCATACGCCGCCATCGCCATTATATTTGTGCGCAAAGCCAAGGCCCGCGCCCAATGACACCTGCGCGCCGACGATGCCGTGACCACCGAAGAATTTATGTTCGACGCTGAACATATGCATTGAACCGCCCTTGCCGCGCGAGATCCCCGCTCCACGGCCCGTCAGTTCGGCCATGATGACATTGGGATCGATGCCATAGGCCAGCATATGCCCATGGTCGCGATAGCCGGTGATAACGCTGTCTTTGCCGGGCACCAGAGCCGACTGGATGCCGACCGCGACAGCTTCCTGGCCGATATACAGATGGCAGAAACCACCGATCAGGCCCAGACCGTAAAGCTGTCCCGCCTTTTCCTCGAAACGACGGATCAGGACCATCTGGCGGTAAAATTCCAGCAATTCTTCCTTGCTGGCCTTGAAATCCGTCGGTGTTTCCGGGCGAGGCCGGTTATGGTCCGCGCTGGCCGGGCTATTCGCCGCTGCTTTGGCGCGCGGAGCACGCGGCGTCGTTGTTTTCGCCAAGGCTGTTATCCTTTTGCGTGGGTAGGATGGGTGGAAGGAAGCCCGATATAGAGCCAGAACCGGTGACAATGCAACGGCAGACCCCCACGGAATCAAGCATGGATCACGCTATTCGCTCAATTGAGCGGCACGATCACCTCGTCATGATGGATGACGCCCAACTGGCTGCGGATCAGTTCGTCGGACAGATCGGGATCCACGCGGCGCGGATTGAGAAGATCCACGCGATTGCGCAGTTCGGCGCGCGCCACCTGCGTGCGCGCAAGCTCGCCCTTCGCCTCCCGCAACTGCCGCGTATAATCGCCCCAGGCCAAAACGCCGTTCGAACCGAGCACAACATAGCCTGCGAAAAATAGCAAAAGCAGCAAGGCGATCGCCGGCCCGAGGGCCGAGAAGAGAAGCATCCGAAGTTTCGCGAGTTGCGCCATAGGCTTAGGTGAATCACAGCTGATGGTTGGCCGCAAGCTAAAAATAGTTAACATGCGGCCAACGGCTTAACGCGATGACATTTAACGGAAGATCGAGCGCCCTGCGTAAACGGCCACATCGCCCAATTCTTCCTCGATGCGGATCAACTGGTTATACTTGGCCAACCGATCGGAACGCGCCAACGAACCGGTCTTGATCTGCCCGCAATTGGTCGCCACGGCCAGATCGGCGATGGTCGCATCCTCGGTTTCGCCCGAACGATGCGACATAACCGCCGTGTAGCGCGCACGATGCGCCATGTTCACCGCCGCCAGCGTCTCCGTCAGCGTCCCGATCTGGTTGACCTTGACCAGCAGCGAGTTGGCCAGCCCCTTGCCGATCCCCATCGACAGGCGCGCCGGATTGGTCACGAACAAATCGTCGCCGACCAATTGCACCGACTGGCCGATCTTGTCGGTCAGCGCCTTCCAGCCTTCGAAATCATCTTCGCTCATGCCATCTTCGATCGACTTGATCGGATAGTCGGCGCACAGCGCAGCGAGATAATCGGCCATCTCGACCGGGCTGAGCGACAGGCCTTCGCCCGAAATCTCATATTTCCCGTTCTTGAAAAACTCGGTCGCCGCGCAATCGAGCGCCAGCACCACGTCGTCGCCGGGTGTATAGCCCGCCTTCTCGACCGACTGCATGATGAAATCGAGCGCATCGCGCGTGGAAGCGAGGTTGGGCGCAAAGCCGCCTTCATCGCCCACCGCCGTCGCCAGCCCCTTGTCGTGCAGGCCTTTTTTGAGCGTATGGAAAATTTCCGACCCGATCCGCACGGCATCGGCAATGCTTTCCGCACCGACCGGCATGATCATGAATTCCTGAAAATCGATCGGATTGTCGGCATGTTCGCCGCCATTGATGATGTTCATCATCGGCACCGGCAGCACATGGGCCGACACTCCACCGACATAGCGATAGAGCGGCAGGCTGCGCGCATCGGCGGCGGCCTTGGCCACGGCCAGGCTGACGCCCAGAATGGCGTTCGCACCCAGGTTCGATTTGTTGTCCGTCCCGTCGAGCGCGATCATCGCGGCATCGACTTCGGCCTGATCCTCGGCTTCCAGGCCGATGATTTCCTCGGCGATCTCGTTATTGACGGAGGCTATGGCGGATAACACGCCCTTGCCCATATATTTGCTCTTGTCGCCGTCGCGCTTCTCGACCGCTTCATAGGCGCCGGTGGACGCTCCCGAAGGCACGGCGGCACGGCCAAAGCTGCCATCTTCCAGCATCACGTCGACTTCGACCGTTGGGTTACCCCGGCTGTCGAGAATCTGACGGGCGTGAATGTCGAGAATCGCGGTCATGATCGCTCCCTGAACTGTGCCGTAAATGGCGGACTTGGCGTCAATTTTGACGCTCCGCTTAGCCAGCACCCCCTGCCTTGGCAATGCGGGGACTTGCTACGGAATAAAAAATGCCGATTGTCGAAAATGTAACGCATACGGAACTGCGTGCGCCGTCTGGGGATTATCGATAGGAACCGTGTTGCACTGCGACGCGAACATTCGCATATTGAGGGAGATTTAGGACCATGGCCGACACACCGGGAAGCCCGCCCGTCAAGCGCGTCAAAACCAGCGGCGCGCTTGCGACGACTGCTGTCGATACCGTCGAAAAGAAGAAAAAGTCTGTCAAGGCGACGACTGAAAAGGTCGTGGCCAAGGGCAAGCAACTGGTCGAGAAGGTCGAAGAGGCAGCCGCTTCGCACGGAATCGCGGTAGAGCCGATCAAGGCGAAGGCTGAAAAGGCCGTCAAAGCAGCGACAGACTCGCTGCATGCGGTTGATTGGAAATCGCATATCGACCCGATCAAGGATCAGGCTGGCAAGACCGCCAAGTCTGCCGCCGGTGTTGCCAAGGACAAGACCGGCACCGCCATGCAAAGCTTGGCGAAGCTGATTTCAGATACGGCAGGCACCGTCGATGCAAAACTCGGCCCGCAATATGGCGACTATGCGCGCCAGGCCGCTGAATCCGTGGCGGGTGCTGCCGACACGCTCGACAGCAAGGATGTCGATCAGCTTCTGGCGGAAGCGAAAGATTTCGTTCGCAAAAGCCCCGCCGTCGCGATCGGCGCCGCCGCCGTCGTCGGCTTCGTCCTGATGCGCCTTGCCAAAGGCTCGGACGACCAGGCCTGAACTGCACAAGCCTGACGCCGGACCTGTTGCGGGTCCGGCAAACAGGCGGAGGATATATTGACAGAGCCAGCGGACACGGCGCTTTCGCCGCACACCGACCGGGCGGAAGACCCTGTTGCCGAGGAGTCGGTGAAAGATGTTTTCGCACGCCTTATTGCCGATGGGCGGGCCTACGCCGCTGCGGAGGCAGATAAGCAAAAGCTGCGTGCCGCAGTTGTGGCCATCGCCATTCGCAACGTCGCCATCTTTGCGATCATTGCGCTGATGGTGGTCTTCGCCGGGATCATCGTCCTTCTGGTCGGGATGGTAATCGCCCTGACGCCCCATATAGGCGCGCTTTGGGCGACCTTGGCCGTGTTCGGTGGCAGTCTGCTCGCGGCGATCATTCTGCTATTGCTGGCAAAAGCATCGATTGGCCGGATGAAAAAGGCGATTGCGCCATGACGGAAAACATATCCTATCACGCCGCATGCCTGCGCGCCGAAGAGGCCCGCAATCGTCTCCTCGCCACGTCACAGGAGGCAAGGGCCAGAATCGCGCCCGCCCGCCTGAAAAAAGATGCGGTCGGCAAGGTGAAGGGTGCCTTCAGGGACAGCATCAACTCAGCCAGCGCGAAGGTGCAGGAACGGCCTGTTGCAGCCGGCGCAGCAGCCACTGCCTTCCTTCTATTTCTCGCCCGCCGCCCGCTGACGGCACTTTTGAAGCGTCTATACGTTCGATTGACTGACCCCAACCGTGACAATTCGGAGAGTAAAAATGGCTGACATTCGCGCGCAATTGAACCGCGTCCGTGACGCCGCGAACGACGCGACCGCCAACGCGACCGATCGGATCAAGGATGGCACGGAACGCGCCCGCGAAGGCGCTGGAGATCTGATCCAGTCCAGTCGGGAAAAGGCCAGCGAAGCCTATGGTGATGCACGCGATCGGACCCAACGGGCCGCTTCGCGCGCCAATGAAATCATTCAGGACCATCCCGTCACCGCTGTTGCCGGCGCAGTGATCGTCGGCGCAGCCATTGCCTGGATGTTCCCAAAGAGCCGGTCAGCGATGAAGGCCTTGCCGGGCTTTGCCGCAACCGCTGGCTCTCGCGTGATGGAGGCAGCCCTTGCCGCCCGCGCCGCTGCTTCTGAAAACGCAGGGACCGTGAAGCACAGCGCCAGTCAGGCACTCCACACTGCTGCCGATGTCGCATCCCATGCACGGGACAACATCGCCTCCGCCGCCTCAAGCGCACGGGACAACGTCGTCTCGTCTGACATCCCTGCCAAAGCATCCAAACTGGTGGACGAAGTTACCGCGCTCGTGGCCCAGCGCATTGATGCGCTGAGCGATGCTGTAAAGGCGCGATTGCCGAAAGGCTAATCGTACGGGCGTCGAACGCACGCATCTGCGAACACTTCCCCTTGGACGGGCGCGTCGGCACTGCTAGGGTCGCGGCTTGTCCAAGGGAGTATATGTAGCGCCATGAGCAAAATGCATCTGGTGATGGGTGGTCGCGTCACCGATCCGCAAACGCTGGAATTTCAGGATTTGAGCAAGGTCGATCTTGTCGGCGTCTACCCCGATTACGCATCGGCTGAAAAGGCCTGGCGCGGCGCGGCGCAGCGCACGGTCGATGATGCAGAAATGCGCTACGTCATCGTGCATCTGCACCGCTTACTGGAACCAGATCTTCAGGCTTGAAGGCGGTTCACAGCGTTGTGTGAAGGATATTCACCACATCCGTTCGTTTTGAACGCAGTCGAGGAATGTCAGCACAAGGCTGTCCTTTTTCATGATGACTGCGTTTCAGGCGAACGGATCGACGCCCGATAATTCGCCTTAATTGACGGATTGGGGCCGTTTACGAAACCGCCAGCGCAACAGCGGGCGCGTTAGCACCAGTCCCGTCAAAAAGCCGCCGATATGTGCGGCAATGGCAATCTGCCCCAGATCGCTCACGCCCCCGGCCGTGGCCACACCGATCATCAACTGGATTACAATCCAGCCAGCCGCCAGCCACAACAACCGCACGACATTAGCCGACAGCGGGCCGATGCTCCGCACTTTCTGCTGACTATATAGCAGGGCATAGGTCGCCATAACGGCCGAAATGGCACCACTCGCGCCTATCATCGGATTGGTCGAAGCCGGATCGATCGCCCATTGCGCGAGCGTCGAGCCATAAGCGCCACCGATATAGAGAAATACCAGGCCGCCCTTGCCCAGCACATGCTCGATCTGACGCCCGCAGAACATCAGCATCAGCAGGTTGAAAGCGATGTGCAGCCAGCCACCGTGGATCAGCGTGCAACTGATCGGCGTCAGCCACACCGGCACCGCCTGCATGCCACCCAGCAAAGCAGGCGCACCGATCCGCGCGGGAATGAAGCCGCCGATAATGGCGGCATCATCGATTTTATGCAGCAGATACAGGCATAGAAACACGGCGAACGTCGTCGCCGCGATGATATTCGTCATCTTGCCTGCGGGCAGTTTCACGGTCAGATGAAATCGATTTTATCGACCGTGTAGAATTTATCGCCCGATGGCACCGACACCTCGACATCGTCACCGACCTGCCTACCGATCAGCGCACGGCCCAGCGGGCTGTTGTACGAAATCATGCCCTGCTTGGCATCCGCCTCGGCTTGCCCGACGATCTGATATTTGACCGGCTTGTCGTCTTCATCGATCAAATTGACCGTCGCGCCGAACACGATCTTGTCGCCCGACAGGGTCGTGGGATCAATGATCTGCGCACGCGACAGCTTGTCCTCGATATCGGAAATCGTGGCTTCGACCTGCCCCTGCCGTTCCTTCGCCGCATGATATTCGGCGTTTTCGGACAGGTCGCCATGCGCACGCGCTTCTTCGATCGCATCCACGATCAAAGGCCGCTCGGCCTTCAGTTCGCGCAGATGCGTCATCAGCTTGTCATAGCCCATCTGGAGCATCGGCATCTTCTCGACGGTCGCCATGTGTTGCAAATCCTTCGTCAAAACTTCCCTATGGCGACCCGAACGTCGGATCGCCCGCAGCGTGGTTCCTGGTGCAGGGGATCAGGCTTGCGACAGGGGATAATAGGACTGGAGCGACCGCACTTCAAGGGCATGCCCCCTTAAAGCCTCGATCGCATCGGCCGCAGCGACGCTGGCGGCGGCTGTAGTGAAGCTCGCGACCTTCGCCCGCAGCGCGCTCGTGCGGATCGCCTTGCTGTCCTTGAGCGACTGCCAGCCTTCGGTGGTGTTGAAGATCAGCGCCACGTCGCCATCGGTAATCCGATCGACGATGTGCGGCCGCCCCTGCGCAACCTTGTTCACCGTTTCCACCGGAATGCCATTTTCGCTCAGGTAACGGGCGGTGCCGGTCGTCGCGATGATGTTGAACCCCATATCGGCCAGCTTGCGCGCGGCGGGCAGGATGACTGTCTTGTCGCTGTCCTTCAACGATATGAACACCGTGCCGCTGGTCGGCAGGATCGTCCCCGCACCAATTTGCGCCTTGGCAAAGGCCGTCGCAAAATTGCTATCTATTCCCATGACTTCGCCGGTGCTTTTCATTTCCGGCGACAGGACGGGATCGACACCGGGGAAGCGTCCGAATGGAAAGACCGCTTCCTTGACCGCGACATGATCGATGGCATTGCGATCGATCCTGGGCAGGTCGCGGATCATCTCCCCAGCCATGACGCGCGCGGCGATCTTGGCAATGGGCGTGCCGATCGCCTTGGCGACGAAGGGCACGGTCCGGCTTGCGCGCGGATTGACTTCGATCAGATAGACGGTGCCATCTTTGACCGCGAACTGGATGTTCATCAGGCCATGGACCGACAGGGCGTGAGCCAGCACTTTGGTCTGCCGCTCGATCTCCGCGATAATGTCGTCAGACAGGCTGTATGGCGGCAACGAACAGGCGCTATCGCCCGAATGGACGCCCGCTTCCTCGATATGCTGCAGCACACCGGCCACGACAACATCCTCGCCATCGCACAACGCATCGACATCCACCTCGATCGCGTCGCGCAGATACTGGTCGATCAGCACTGGCGAATCGCCCGACACCTGAACGGCGGTGGTGATATATTCTTCCAGTTGCGCCTGACCGTCCACGATTTCCATCGCGCGCCCGCCCAGCACATAGGAAGGCCGCATCAGCACCGGATAGCCGATACGGTTGGCCACCGCGATCGCCTCTTCACGGCTGCGCGCAATGCCGTTGGCAGGTTGCAGCAGCTTGAGCTTGTCGATCAGCGCCGCGAACCGCTCACGATCCTCGGCCAGGTCGATCGCGTCAGGCGACGTGCCAAGAATGGGGATGCCCGCATCCTCCAGCGCCTGCGCCAGCTTGAGCGGCGTCTGCCCGCCAAACTGCACGATCACACCTTTAAGCGTCCCGTTGGACTTTTCGACGTCCAGTATCTCCAGCACATCCTCCGCCGTCAGCGGCTCGAAATACAGCCGGTCGGACGTATCATAGTCGGTCGATACCGTCTCGGGATTGCAGTTGATCATGATCGTCTCATACCCCGCCTCGCTCAGCGCGAAGCAGGCATGGACGCAGCAATAGTCGAACTCGATCCCCTGCCCGATCCGGTTCGGGCCACCGCCCAGAATGACGATCTTCTCGCGATCCGTCGGTGCGGATTCATTCTCCGCCTCGCCAAACAGCGGCGCTTCATAGGTCGAATACATGTAAGGCGTTTTCGCCTCGAACTCCGCCGCGCAGGTGTCGATCCGCTTGAACACCGGACGCACGCCCAGCTTGTGACGCAACTTGCGCACTTCGTCCTCGGTCACGCCGCCGGTCATCGCCTTGACCGCTTCGTGGATCAGGCCCGACCCGCGCGCGATGCCGCGTTCCATGCCGCGCAGATTGGCGGACTTGAGCGCCAGCCAGGCCAGCCGCTTGTCGGAAAAGCCCATGGACTTGAGCTTGCGCATCTCGTCCGTATCCTGCGGCAGACCATGCTCCAGAACATGCGCTTCGGCTTCGACGATCTCCTTGATCCGCTCCAGAAACCATGGATCGAATTTGGCGATGGCATGAATTTCCGCAACGCTCAGCCCTTCGCGCAACGCTTGCGCCGCGACCAGCAGCCGGTCGGGCGTGGGCTGCGACAGGGCCGCAATGATGTCATCCTTGGGCGCGCCCTCCAGATGCCCGATATTATTGAAGCCCGACAAACCGGTTTCCAGCCCGCGCAGCGCCTTCTGCATGGATTCATGGATGTTACGGCCGATCGCCATGACTTCACCGACCGACTTCATCGCCGTGCCGAGCAGCGGCTCGGCCCCCTTGAACTTTTCAAAGGCAAAGCGCGGGATCTTGGTCACGACATAATCAATGGTCGGCTCGAACGACGCCGGGGTTGCCCCGGTAATGTCGTTGGTGATCTCGTCCAGCGTATAACCCACCGCCAGCTTCGCCGCGACCTTGGCGATCGGAAAGCCGGTCGCCTTCGACGCCAGCGCCGACGAGCGCGACACGCGCGGATTCATCTCGATGACGATCAGGCGGCCATCCTTGGGATTGACTGCGAACTGTACGTTGGAACCGCCTGTTTCCACACCGATTTCACGCAGCACCGCAATGGATGCGTTGCGCATGATCTGATATTCCTTGTCGGTCAGCGTCAGTGCCGGCGCGACGGTGATGCTGTCGCCGGTATGGACGCCCATCGGATCGACATTTTCGATCGAACAGATGATGATGCAGTTATCGTTGCGGTCCCGCACGACCTCCATCTCATATTCTTTCCAGCCGAGCAGCGATTCCTCGATCAGCACTTCGGTGGTCGGCGACGCATCCAGCCCGCCGCGCACGATGTTCATGAACTCGTCGCGATTATAGGCGATGCCGCCCCCAGTCCCGCCCATGGTAAAGCTGGGCCGGATGATCGAGGGCAGGCCGGTAAATTCCAGCGCGGCCAGCGCCTCGTCCATCGTATGCGCCACCCGCGAGCGCGCGGATTCCAGCCCGATCTTGTCCATCGCATCGCGGAACTTGATCCGGTCCTCCGCCTTGTCGATCGCTTCGGCGTCTGCCCCGATCATCTGCACGCCATATTTCGCCAGCGTGCCGTCGTTGAACAGCGCCAGCGCGGTATTCAGCGCGGTCTGCCCCCCCATCGTCGGCAACACCGCGTCCGGCCGCTCCTTCTCGATGATCTTCGCCACGATTTCGGGCGTGATCGGCTCGACATAGGTCGCGTCGGCAAATTCCGGATCGGTCATGATCGTGGCCGGGTTGGAATTGACGAGGACGATGCGATAGCCCTCTTCCTTGAGCGCCTTCACCGCCTGCGTGCCCGAATAATCGAACTCGCACGCCTGACCGATGATGATCGGGCCAGCGCCGATGATGAGGATGGAGGAGATGTCGGTGCGTTTGGGCATTATGACCCCGATACAAATAAGGCGATGATAGAAACCACGAGAGCCGCTAGCGCGATCCAATCACTTCGAGGTGTCGAAGAAATCCTCTCGCGCAATGACTTTCCGATACGTTCCTGTAGATACTCTTCAGATTTTCTTCTTCCGAGCGGGCTAACACGAAATATGACAACATCGCCTTCGCCATGATCCTCCTGCCATTTTCGAGTTTCGTAGATTTTTATACATCCTGTTCGTTCCAACAAGCCGACGATCTTGGCGATCGGTGCAGCGTTGTGCTCTTGGTAATCATTGCCAAACACTGCGATGCTTGACTGGTTCATGAAAGTATCAGGACTGAGCAAATACGCTTTTACAAGAAAGTCTAGCGCGTCAGGCGACATTTTGACCTTGCTCATATCTGAGTACCTATCAATGCACCGCCCCAGTCCGAGCTTCACAGCCCCAGCCGTCATACTCAACGCCGCACAATATCTCGATCTGGAGGCATGTCTTGGTCAGCGCGCGGATCGACGCTTCGTCCACCGCCTGCTCGCATTCCAGGAACAGGTAGAGTTCGCCATCATCCCCCTCTTCGCGGTCCAGTTCGACCATGCCGAACTGGCTGGCGATCGTCAGGACGCGGTCGAAATCCTTTTCGCTGCCCTTGAAGCTGACGTCCACGGCGCGCGGGATCATCGCCTTGTCGCCATTGGCGGCCAGGTTGGCGAGCACGTCCTTGTCCGCCTCCCACTCGGCGGCGAGACGCGCTTCATCAACGGGTGGCAGCTTGATGCTCATGCCCGCGCTCCGCTTTTCAGGCCGCTGACGAACCGCGTGAACAGATAGAAACTGTCCTGCGGACCCGGCGATGCTTCGGGATGATATTGCACGGAAAAGGCATTTTTATCCGTCAGTTCGATGCCGCAGTTACTACCGTCGAACAACGACACATGCGTCGTGCGCGCATTGGCGGGCAGCGTCGCAGCGTCCACCGCAAAGCCATGGTTCATCGACGTGATCTCGACCAGCCCATCGTCCAGCCGCTTGACCGGATGGTTTGCGCCCCGATGCCCCTGATGCATCTTGATCGTCTTGGCCCCCACCGCCAGCCCCAGCAACTGATGGCCAAGGCAGATACCAAAGATCGGCACATTCTCGGTTAGCAAAGCGGCGATCACCGGCACGGCATAAGCCCCCGTCGCCGCCGGATCGCCCGGCCCGTTGGACAGGAACACGCCATCGGGCTGCAATTCCATGATCTGCTCAAACGTCGCGCTCGCGGGCAGCACGGTCACGCGCGCCCCGGCCTGCACCAGATTGCGAAAGATATTATTCTTCGCGCCATAATCGATCGCCACGACATGCGGGCGCTGCGCCGGGGTCGGCAGATCCTGCTCCGCAAACAACAGCGGCTCGCCATCCTTGCCAGCCGCCGGATAACCCGATGCGACCGTCTCCAGCCGATCGGTCGCGTTAAGCGCATAGCCCTTGCCCAGCGTCCAGCCGCCATCCTTCCACAGGCGCGTTTCCTTGCCCGTGACGGTGATGGCCAGATCCATCCCCTCCAGCCCCGGCCAGGCCGCTGCCTTGGCGCTGAGCGCCGCAATGTCGAACGCACCGTCGGGATCATGGGCGATGACGACGTTGGGCGCGCCTTTCACCCGAATGAGCCGCGTCAGCGCCCGTGTATCCACGCCAGCAAGGCCAATGCGGCCATTTTCCGCCATCCACTGATCCAAGGGTTCGACGTTGCGGAAATTGCTCGGCTCGGTCACATCCTGCCGCACGATGCAGCCCAGCGCGTGCGGGTGCAGAGCTTCTACATCGTCCAGATTGGTGCCGACGTTGCCGATGTGGGGAAAGGTAAAATTGATGATCTGACCGGCATAGCTCGGGTCCGTCATGATCTCCTGATAACCAGTGATCGACGTGTTGAAGCACAGTTCGCCTACCGCTTCGCCGACTGCCCCAAATCCGCGCCCAAACACCGCGCTGCCATCGGCGAAAACCACGGCCCCTGTCGCTCCTTTGGGCACAATGAGGGTCTTGGCGTCAGCCATGGTCTGGGCGTCCTTTTATGCTTTTGCTAGAAACCCGTCTGTTGCGGGTTAAACGGCCGGTCAACTATGCCCCCAGCGCGTTTCGGTCAACGGCTGTTAAAAATCTCTTTTCGCATTATATCTGTCGCTTTCCGCAAAGACACGAGGATTCGCAGCGCCATGATTCGCGAGCAGCTTAAAAGCGCCCAGGTTACGGCCATGAAAGCAGGCGAAAAAGACCGGCTCGCCGCCATCCGCCTGATCCTGGCCAAGCTCAAAGACCGCGACATCGAACTGCGCACCGCCTCCACCATGCCGGACGACGACGCCATCGTGGTCGAAGTGCTCCAGAAAATGGTGAAGCAACGCCGCGAGTCGATCGAGATGTTCAGGAATGGCGGCCGCGACGAACTGGCCGCGAAGGAACAGGGCGAACTCGACGTCATCGAAAGCTTCCTTCCTACCCAAATGAGCGAGGACGAAACCACAGCCGCGATCGAAAGCATAAAGGCCGAAGTGGGCGCAGCGAGCCTGAAAGACATGGGCAAGGTCATGGCCATCCTGAAAGAACGCCACGGCACCGTCATAGACATGAGCAAGGCGAGCGGACTGGTGAAGGCGGCGTTGGGGTAACGGCAACGGGTATTCCTACCTCCGTTCGTTTCGAGCGAAGTCGAGAAACCTGACGCGCCACGCTCGACACTGGAGCAGGTTCAGGCATATTCGATAAATGGCCTTCTGGACTTACATACTCAAATGCGCGGATGGTTGTTATTACACCGGCCATACCGACAATCTCGACCATAGGATCGGCCAGCATCATACCGGTTCAGGCAGCGAATTTACCAAGCGCCGCTTGCCGGTGACACTGGTATGGAACGAAGCGTTTGGCTCGCGGATCGAGGCGTTGGAAGCTGAGCGCATAGTGGGCGGCTGGTCGCGCGCCAAAAAAGAAGCTCTGATCGCAGGCGACTGGTCGCTGTTGTCATATCTCGCCCGACCGCCGAAAGAACGAACGAGTAGCAAGACCCCGTTCGTTTCGAGCGAAGTCGAGAAACGGCGAACCCGCTCTTCTAGTTTCTCGAC
>NZ_JBAQOK010000067.1:0-59547 GCF_049304695.1 Sphingobium sp. | reverse complement strand
GTATAGCACCGCCCCCCTTGCGTTACTGATCGTCACCCGAACGGGACGAGACGCGCGGCACGCGTGGCTCGGTGGCGCGCAGCGACATAGAGCAGGGTCGCGCCGGCGGCGCGAAACGCCCCACCGTAGTCGGTAACATTATGCCCTGTGACGGCTTTCCATCTGCCGTGGCGTTCATGACTGCCGCTCTACCCCCTCCAGAGCGGCCCTCCCTGAACCTTGGCCCCGCCGTTGTATCTACTCCGGCGGGGCTTCTTTCCTATATGGGCAAACGGTGTGAGCGCCCGGTCGGCAACGCCGATAGGCAGATTTGTGGCAAAGGTTGGGACAAAGCCGCCATCGCGCGGCTATCGCCCAATGGCGCTTGTCGGCAAAATCAGTCATTGCCGCTTGAAATCAGCTCACCTTGCGAACACCCATTGCTAGTCAAGCGATTGAAGTCACGTCTCGTCCAAGAGTAGGATTAGCGTGTAATCGATCGGTGCAGGAACTCCGTAAAACCTACGCTATCACTCGCGACACGACCGCGCTTTCGTTTTTTGATGCCCATGTGTCCACAAATCAAGGCCAGGTACCAGTAGAAAGGTAGCGATTATGCAGGTATCCAACAACGCCACGCTATGCTGACAAATGGCAACTGCTTGAACGTTCAGTTCAATGGCTGCACACTGTCGAAATCTTGTAGAGACTTACCATTTCATATCAAATGTCGATATCGCTTTCAAACAGCAATCACTTCAGACCGAGGCGGTCACGAAATCTCTATCCGATATGACAAACTCAAACGCGAATATTAAGTCGACGTCGCGCTTACCGTCATGATCACCGTCGCGTTTGGGATGGGTTTCCACCTTATGGCTCTGAAAATATTGTGACCGGACCGATCAGCCCTGATGGACGCAGCGGTGCGTGCGGCTGATAAGTTGGTGCCGCCGTGAAGCTAATCTTTTGTGCGCTAGGCTGCTGGTCTCCAATCAGGCGATTGACCCACAGATTGGCGACCTTCACCTCTATCTGATTCTCGCCCGTCTTCGTCAGTTCGCTGATGTCGACACGGTATGGCGGGAACCATGTTGTTCCGGCGATCTGCCCATTCACCCGCACCTCGGCTATGTCGCCGACTTTGCCCAGATCGACCCATAGCGATCGACCGGGCTTCTCGCCCTTTCGCAAGGTGAAGCGACTGGCGTAGCTGGCGATGCCGGAGAAATATTTGATTCCATTATCGGCGCTGGCTTCTAAAGGGGTGAGAACAGGCATCTCGATTCGTCCGGGTGCACCGCGACCTGGCTGAAAACCCACCACCCAGAGACCGTCGATCGTTCCGACGCGGCGTGCTGTCTTGGTTGGCAAGGTCAGCGCCACGCTTCTCGCAGGCTTGCGGAACAGAATGAAGAAGGCATCTTCACCCCCCACATCCAGCGGGACGATGGTCTCACCACCCTCGGTCCGGTAAGAAGCCGGCGCGGCACTGCCGTCGATCGCGCGCCAGATTTCCGGCTGTCGGTCCGTTACGCGGAACCGCGCCTCGATCCGGCCAGCCTTGTCGGTGCGGTTGTTGACGAAATACAGATCGCCATCGGCGAGCTTGCGATGGACGAAACGATAGTCAGTGTCTGCCGCGCCAGCCGTGATGCGAAAATCAGGGCCGACACCGATTTCTGCCAATGCCGCCTCGACATCGGTGTTCGCGATCACGCGCCCCTTGGCGTTCAGCGACCCGGCCCACAACCGGTCCGCCAGCGCCTGGAACGTTGATGCATCGTCCAACAGCCCTGGCGCGCGCTGCGGTGCCATGCCAATCACCGTCGCGCCGTCATCGACCAGCGCAGCGATCCGGCGCAATGTCGGTAGGGTCATCACCTTACTCGACGCGCCCAGATACAAAGCCCGATAGCGAGCGCCGCTCTTTGCCACTAGTTCGCCACTCTCGACAGTCAGCTGCTTTGCCAATATCTCGGCATTGACGAAGTCATAGGCGTAGCGCGTCGGCAGGTCGCCCGGCACGCCATGTTCGAACAGCGATGTGATCGGCTGATCCTCGCCATAGAAATAGGCGATGTCCGCGCTGTCGCGGCCCTGCTGGAGCAGATATCCGGTGCGCGCCATATAATCGACCCAGGGTTTGGCCATCTCCGCCCAGCTTTCATGCCGGTTGAAATATTGACCGAAAATCATGAGGCTCAGGCCCGGCACCTTGTCATCCACTGGCTGATGAACGGAGGTGTGGACGATCGGCCGGTTGATCCCCGACGCGAATTCCAGATCGATGACGCGCTTAAGGTCCGAAGGTGCAAATGCCCATGGCGCAAAGGCCGAAGTCATGCTTTCGGCCGATACGATATTCTGGCCGTAAATATGCGCGACCGATGCCGCGCCCTTCATGTCGCCGATCAGCGTCGGGCGAGGCTTGCCGCCGCGGTTGAAGGTCCACATGGCCGCCATCGGTACGTCGGCATGGGCGCGCATCGCCAAGTCGTCACCCAGCACTGGACGACCATTTTCGAGTGCTTCCCCATAGACGGTCAGGCCATGTTCGTGCGCAACCTTGGCCACCGTGCCATAATGTGCGTCGGCCATCAGGTCGGCCAGCGTCTGGCGGAAATCATGGAGGAACGCGTCACTCTTCACGGGTGATCCCACGATTGCGCCGGTCAGCGCGGGCAGGAACGGCACCGGGTCATAGCCGCGCCATGCCTGAAACTCCTCGACCATGCGCGGGGTCCAGTTGGCCGCACCAACCTCGATACTGTCCGTCAGCAGCGCGCGGATGCCCTTCTTGCCGATCCAGTCCGCACCCACCGTATCCCGATACATGCCGAGATAAGTTTCCAGATAGCGGCGCACGGCGGCGGCATCATATTTGTCGACCTCCAGCCCCGTGGCTTCGGGCGTAGCGGGGTGGTTGGTCTTGCCGGTCAGCGACCAGCCCATCCGTACGATCCGCCAATCGCTTCCTTTGGGCGCGGTCCAGTCCAGCGTGCCATCGGCGCGCAGCTTGTCGGTCAGGTCTATGACCTTGGCTGGATCAACCGTCTCGCCGTTGCCCACAGGCTTCAACACGCCATAATCGGGCAGGATGGTATAGCCCGCCTTCGCCTCGAACCGGTCCAGTTTCGCTTCCCCATGCAGGCGGAAATCGCCGATCGCCAAGGTCGGCGTCTTCTCCTGAGCGAAGATATCGATCTTGATCGCGCCGGGGGCGCCTTCATCCAGGGCAGGCGTTTTGGGGCCGGTGTTGAGGCTGAGGATCAGGCGGAAACGGCGCGCGGTGACGGCGTCGAAGCCGATCGTCGTGCTGGCTTCCCCCAACGGGAAATCGCCCAGTCGATGCCATCGGCCGTCCTGCTCAACTTCCAGCACCGGTTGATACAGCGGATCACGAAAGGGTGGCTTCGCGTTGGGAATGTAGAGGGTTGCAGCGCGCACCGTGACGGGTTTGCCATAATCCAATATCAGCGTGCCCGCTTGTGCATCGGAGCCGACCGACAGCGCAACCGTGCTTTCCATATCCGCGTCAGTCAGCGCGTCGAGCGCAACTGCCCTGCCATCGCCCTGCATCGCGGCTGGGCGCGGTAGCGATGCCGCTGCCATGGGATAGGCCAGCAGTTTCGCATCGCGATAGAGCGGCTCGATCGGCTTGCCTTTTGCGAGGAAGCCATCCTGGGCTTCATGGGACCGGGCAGTTTGAAACGTGCCGATGACCGAAGGCGGCAAGGGCAACGGGCCCGCAAACCGCGCACCACCGCGCAAATCGGCCTCCGCCCAGACCAGCTTCTTCATACCGTCTTGCGGCCCCACCCACGGGCCACCCGTCTCGCTCCAGCCAGGCGATGCAGCGATGGCGAATTCCAGTCCCTTGGCGTCAGCGGTCTTTACCGCATGGCGGAACGCGTCTTTCCATCCGTCCGTCATATAGGTCAGCCGGTCGGGTACGATTTGCGGGGTCATCAGATTGGCGTCGAAATTCTGGACGCCGCCAATGCCCATGCGCGCCATCCAGTCGAGATCCTTGTCGATCCCGTCCTTCGTCACATTGCCGTTCATCCAGTGCCACCAGACGCGCGGACGCGCCGACTGGGGCGGGTTAGCGAAGCCGTCGGCCAGATCGTCGGCCAGCGATGGCGAGGCAAAGACGACGCAAGCCAGCAGGGCAAGGCGAACGGTTTTGGGCATAGGCACAATCCTTGCAGTCAGGGGCGCTTGGACAGGAGGCCGCGTGCCTCCATCCAGGCAAAAAATTGCGGCATCAAGCCTATGGTGGTGGTGCCCGGCTTGCCCGCGCCAAAGCCATGATCGCCCCGCTCATAGGCATGGAGTTCGACCGGGCGGCCCGCCTCGCGCCATGCTTCGACGATGGCAAAGCCCTGCCGCTTAAACAGGCCATCGTCCATGGCGATGGCGCTGAACATCGGTGGCGCGTCGACGGGCACGGCGACGTCCGTCATCGGGCCGTAGATATAGCCGATGAACGCGGGGCGCTGATCGCCCTTACCCTCCAGCGTGGCGTTCAGCGTCGTCATCGCCCCCGCCGAAAAGCCGATCATCCCGGTGCGGGCCGGATCAATGCCATAGGTCGCTGCGCGGTTGCGCACGATCGCCAGCGCCTTGAGCGCATCCTGCGTTGCGCGTGGTTCTTCGATCGTGCGGACAGCGCCAGGCTTGGCCGCGTCGGCGAAACGCGCGCCCATCATGGCCAGAAACGCGCGGTCATCGCGCGGCGTTTCATTCAGCCGATATTTGAGGACGAAAGCAGCAATGCCATGATCGGCCAGCCAGCGTGCAACGTCGCTTCCTTCGCCTGTCATCGACAGCGACAGGAATGCACCGCCAGGCGCAACGATGACCGCCGCGCCCGTCGCCTTGGCGGCGTCAGGCAGATAGGGGGTAATCGTCGGGCGAACCACGTTGCGGACCATGACATTGTCCATGGCATTGGTGCCGATCGTCACCTGCATCCGCGACCATTGCTCATCCTGTTCCGCCTTGACCGTCGGCTGGTCGGGATAGAGCGGGATCGCCGCGCTCTGGTCGGGCGCTGACACGCTGGTCATCTTGACGTCGGGCTGCGCCATGGCAGGGGTTGCGATGGCCAGCGCCAAAGCCAGGGAAAGCGATTTCATCGGGTCATCCTCTCTAATATCAGGCTTGTTATCGAGGCGCCGAGGGATCCGCCATAAAGTAGCTTCAGGCCCAGAGCCGCACCCCAGTCTATGGCGGGAAGATCCGCCTGCGTCGTCGCCAAGGCAAGCCCGGCGCCCAAGGCACCGCCAGCCAACGCACAACCGAACGCCCGCAAGACGATCGCCCGGACCGGCACCGCCAGCGAGAGCCGCCTGCGCGCGATCAATGCGGGGACCAACGCACTCATCAGCGATACCGCGATGCTTTGCGGTATGAAGTCCAGCCCCAGTGCGTCGGGCGCGGCCCATCCTAGCGGACGCACCGCTATTCCGAACACCGCCAGAAAGAAGGCAAGGCTCAGTGCCGCATTGATAGCGAAACTGACGCCTGCCTCACGCCGGATCGAGAGCTTGGCGGTCGCCATCATGCGCGCTTACAGAGCGTTGCGACGCGCGATCGCGCCATAGACCGCCGCGCTTGGCTTAGCCGTCCGTACGAACGTCGCCGGATCGACGCTGTGCAGGCCGAATTTAGGTTTATAGCCAAAGATCCATTCGAAATTGTCGAGCAGCGACCAGTGACAATAGCCCAGCACCGGGACGCCATCGTCGATCGCCCTTTTCAGGTCAGCAAGCGCGGCTGGAATGAACGCCTGACGCACGCTGTCGTCGGTCGTGCCAACGCCATGTTCGGACACCAGGATCGGCACCCCTGTCGCCTGATGGGCATAGCGCACCGCACCCGCCAGCGAAGGTGCCCATACTTCCGTTCCGCCCCAGTTGACCACCGACCCCTTGGGGGCGGGCAGCCGATCTTTGTCCGTCCACAGCGCGCGCTCATAATTTTGCACGCCCAGGAAATCGTCGGTCTTGGCGACTTCGAGCCATGCGCCATAAAGTTCCTGCCGCATCGCGTCGCGGATGCTGTTCTTGCCCACGGCCTGATCGTCCATCATCGCCAGCGAGAAGCCAACGGGCAGGTCGGCGCGTACCGCCTTGATCGCGGCTTTGCCAGCTTTGTGGGCCGCGAGCATTCCCTTTTGCAGCGCAGGTAGATCTTCTACCCCCGCGACATTGGCGGACACGAATTTCGGCACGCCCAAGCGCTTCGCTGCCGTTTCCAGCGTCAATTTCTGGATGTCCCACACCTGCGGCGGCAACATGGGTTTGAGCAGCAAGAGGATGTTGGGTTCGTTGAAGGTGATGACGCTATGGATGCCCGCGCCCAGCGCCCGCATTGCCCGGTCGCAATAGCGCGCGAACAATTCCGCGCTTTCCGGGTTGGTCCAGCCACCCTGCGCACTGAACCAGCGTGGCGCGGTGAAGTGGCTCATCGTCACCACCGGGGCCAGCCCGCGCGCGCGGCAACCCTCGATCAGTGCCTTATAATGGTCCAGCATCGCTTGGCTGAACAAGCCCTTTTCGGGCTCAATCCGCGCCCATTCGATGCCGAAGCGATAGCAGGTCAGGCCCAGATTCTTGACGATGTCGAGGTCGGTTTCCCACAGCGCGAAACTGTTGCAGGCGTCGCGCGAAGGTTCAGCGAAGATGGTGGGCTGCTGATTTTCCAGAAACCACAGGTCGCTGGCGATATTATTGCCTTCGATCTGGTGCGGCGCGGTGGCCACACCCCATAGAAAGTCCTTGGGGAAGGCGGGGTTCACCGCAGCCTTGCGCGCGGCAATCGCTGGCGCTGCCATCGCGCCTGCCGCTGCCATTCCAGCCGCCAGCATCGTCCTGCGATCGAGCATCACATCATCTCCCCTATTCCATTGCTTATGTCGCGCACGAAGGCGCAAATCTCATCGGCCAGCCGCCGGTCGGCGGTGCCAAGGTGCATCGGCATCGTGTAATGATTATGCCCGGTCATGATGACTGCACGCGGCAACCCACCGTGCCGCGCCAACCGGTCCTGCATCAGCGCGACGAACTCCGCCTGGAAACGTGGCGGGTCATATTGCGCGCAGGCGATCAGCATCGGCAGCGTCGTCGCGGCTACTGCATCCATCGGCATCCGATCGGGATAAAACGCCGAATCGCCATAATAAGCCAGGTCGCGGTCATCCAGCGGGGTATAGCCATAGAGGCCCGACAGCAGCACCGCGCCGCAAATGCCCGCGTCCCCTACCAGTTTCAGATAGGCCGCGACATGCACCGCTCCAGCAGATGTGCCGGCAAGTACGATCCGGTCGGGATCGCCGCCATGCTGCGCAGCATTGTCCTTCAGCCATGCCACCACCGCCGCCACATCCTGCGCGCCGGCGGGCCACATATGATCAGGGGCCAACCGGTAGTTGATGACCACACCGACAAACCCCGCCTGCGCTGCCATCCGCCCGACATTGGCGTTGGGCCAGGCATCGGTCCCGCCCTTGTCGCCTTTCAGGAACCCTCCACCATGGACGAAAACCAGCACCGGCGCAGGTCCAGTAACGTCCGCCGGCGCGTAGATATCCAGCCGGTGCCGGTCATGCGGGCCATAGGCGATGTCCCCCTGCGTGACCAGAACAGCGGCCTGAAGGGCGGACTGTTCAGCGTCGAACAGCGCGCGGCATTGCACCAAGACGTCAGGGCCAAGGCCTGTCCCCATGGCTGCTATTGCATGTCTGATGTTGCTCATGCGCTCTATCCTAGCCGCACCGGTTCAAACGAACAGGGCATGTCGACGTCCGATACGCCGCCATGCCCAGTTGCATCAGAACTTGGCGTCGAGTTGCAGGCCAACCTGGCGGAAGGACTGCGGTCCGTAGATCACGCCGAGGCCCGACCCGAAATTGCTTTGCAGGATGGAAGGTTCGTTGACGTTGAACAGGTTGCGCACGAACAGGCCCACCGAATAGCGTTCATCCTCGCTGCGCACGCCCACGCGCCCGCCGACCGTCCAGTGGGGGCGGAAGGTTTCTTCGGTGCGCGACGTGTTCTGGTAGCGGATGCGTGATTTCCAGATCGTGTCGGCTGCCAGGAAGCCGTTGAGACCGGACGTCAGTGGCTGCTCATATTCGCCCGACAGGGTGAATTTGTAGCGCGGCGAATAGGCAAGCTGCTTGCCGCCGATATTCGAGCCATCATTACCGATGAATCCGCCCGGATAGGTCGCCTTGGTATAAATGAAGCCGGTGTTCAACGACAGGCGGTCCGAAATACGACCGAACAGATTGATTTCCGCACCTCGCGTCTTGACCCCGTCAATGTTGGTCTGTGCGCAAACCAGCTGAGCCGTGATGGGATTGACGATACATTCCTGCGCCTGGAAGTTCTTGATCTTGCTGTAGAACAGGCTGAAGTCCAGCACCGCGCCGCCAAACAGGGTCGCCTTTACGCCGCCTTCATAGGACATCGGCACTTCGGGCTGCACGACGTAGGGCAGCAACGGCGCGGTCGGCACCGCGATCTGACCGCCCTTGAATCCGCGCGACGCGGTTGCATAAGCCATCAACGACGGGGCGACGTCATATTGCAGGCCTGTGCGCCACGATACGCGATCGACATTCAGGATTTGGAAGCTCTTCGCCCCGTTGCCCGCATCGGTGCGATCCAGCGACAGGCGACCGCCGGTATAGCGACCGCCCAAGATCACCCGCAGGCTGTCCGTCGCGTGCAACGTCCCCTGACCGAACACAGCCAGCGATTCATCGGTGATTTCGTTGAGCGCGCCAGGCGAATCCACCGGACGGATCACGACACCATTGGGCAAACGGACCGAAATGGTGAAGCGCTCAGGCTGCTGCACCGTCTTCTGGTTCGAATAAAAAGCGCCCACGGTATATTCAAACGTCGAATTACTGGGGGATGACGCGCGGAATTCCTGCGTAAACAAGCGGATATTGCTTGCCGTAGGCCCGCTGCGCAGTGTCGATGCCAAGGGGTCGGCACGGTAGATGCTGCCCCCAGTGGCTGTGCTGGTCTCCGACTTGCGATACGCGGTAATGGACGTCAGTGTCAGCGGTCCAGCATCATATTCCAGCTGCGCGGATCCACCCCAGCTCTCGTTCCGGCTGCGAAGACCATTGCCGATGCAGAAATCCTGATTCCCCTCGCCAGGCGTAATCCCGCAGCTATTGAGCAATGCAGTGTTGGCCGGGGTGTTCGACAGGAAGGTGAAGAAGTCGCCGCCATTTTCGGCAGAACCCTTCGACCAGTCACCCAGCAGGTTGAAAGTCAAATCATCGGTGACGTTCCACAGATAGCGGCCACGCACGGCGTAGCGGTTGACGTCGTTCCAGTCGCCCGTGGTCGCATTGCGGTTCACGCCCTGACGCAGGTTCGCCATGCCCGACACGCGCAGCGCGCTGGTGGTACTGACCGGCACGTTGATGACGCCCTGAATGACCTGCTGGCCATATTTGGAGCCTGCCGTTCCTTGATCGGACACTTCTGTGCGCAACCGGCCACTGAACTGGGTTGGGTCGGGCGCGTTGGTGGTGATGTTGATGACGCCGGCCGAGGTGGTCAGGCCAAACAATGTGCCTTGCGGCCCCTTCAACACTTCGATGCGCGACACATCGAACAGATCGGAGATGTTGGCGTTGCCCTGGCTCACCTGATCGACGACGACGCCGACCGACGCGACTGCACCGGGCGAAAAACTCTGTGTGCCGATGCCGCGGATGGACCCGCCACCGCCGGTATTCTGGCTCGGCGCCGACTGGATTTCCAGTGCCGGAGCAATGCGGTTAAGGTCGTTGAGGTTGTTGACCTGCTGCCGTTCCAACTGCGCCTGGCTGGCGACGGTGATGGAAATGGGCACTTCCGTCACCTTTTCCTGCCGTCGCTGGGCGGTGACGATAATGTCGGAATTGGCATCCTCGGCTGCCGCCTGCGGCGAGGCATCCTGCGCCATGGCCGGTGCGGTCAGCGCGATGGCGCTCGCGCTGGCGAGCGCCGCGATGGTGATGTTGAACTTACGCATGGTAACTCCTCCCCTTCTTATCATTGGGTCGTTTATTGGTTGATTATGCTTCGTCGATGATACGGTTCGTCAGCGTGCCGATGGTGCCGATCAAGACTTCCACCTTGTCGCCAGCATTCATGTACAATGGCGGGGTGCGCTTATCGCCGACGCCGCCGGGCGTGCCGGTGGCGATGACATCGCCGGGGGCCAGGGGCGTGAAGGCGCTGATATATTCGATGACCGTGGGAATATCCCAGATCATGTCGGCAACTGCCTGATCCTGCACCAGCTCGCCGTTCAGGCGGGTCTGCACGCGCAAAGCGCTCAAATCGTCAATCTCGTCCGCCGTCACCAGCGCAGGACCAAATCCGCCGGTGCCTGGGAAGGTCTTGCCCGGCGTGAACTGGATATTGTGGCGCTGCCAATCGCGCGCGGAACCGTCGTTGAACGCGCTGTAGCCCGCGACGTAAGCCATGGCGTCGGTAGCTGCGACCTTGTGACACGGCTTGCCGATCACGACGGCGAGTTCGCCTTCATAATCGAAACGCTCGGTCACGGTCGGCTTCACCATCGGCTGGCCGTCAGCGACCAGACTGTCGGCATAGCGCACGAAGATGGCAGGATGCGCCTTCTGCTCGCGACCGGTTTCCTTGACATGCTCGGCATAGTTGAGGCCGACGCACAATATCTTCGCAGGATCGGGAATGACCGGCAGCAGGACAACATCAGCAGCGGCAAAGGACGCGCCGTCGGCCAGCGTCGCAAGACTGCCGTCGGTCAGCGCGGCCTTCAGGCTCGGCACGGCGTCGTTTGCCAGTTCGACGATGGTTTCGCCGTCGATGCGGCCAAAGCTGGCGGTGCCGTCGGGGCGGCGGAAGCTGATATAACGCATTAGATATTGTCCTCGGTCAGAACGTCTAGCGAACGGGGCTCCCAGTCGCGGCGGTGGCGGAATTTCTCTTCGGCGGCGCGTAGGCCATCGAAATCCTTGGTCGAAATGCCCCATTGGTCGATCCGCTTGGCAGGCCAGGTCCAGTCTTCGGGCGCGCCCACCGGATAATCGTCGGGCACCTTGTTCACGGCGGTCGAAAATTCGATCACCGGGCCGAAGGGGGCGATGAAATAGGCAAACACATTGGCCCCTGGACCATGACGACCCGGCCCCCAGGCCGGGGCCATATCCTGATCGCGCAGGCGGCCGATGCCCCGCATCACCGCGTCCAGGTCTTCCATCTCAAACGCGATATGGTTGAGGCTCGAAATGCCCGCGCGGGCGAAGGCGGTCGAATGATGCGAGTCATTGCAGCGCACGAACACCATGCCCTTCGTCCGGTCCGACACGCGGAAGCCCAGCGCATCCTCGACCAGATGGCCAGTCCTTTCCGCGTCGATGCTGTTGAACACCACATGAGTCAGCTTGACCGGCAGGTCAGCGCCTTCGATCGGCGCAACCTCCTGCGCATCGACCAGAAAGCGGAGCAATTCGCCCTCGGCTAGTTCGACGATGATGCCATAACCGCCGCCCGGATCCTGCGACACGACGGGCGCGGCATTCAGCCCCGCTGCGCTGACCGAGCGCTTGAGCTGTTCCAGCCGGTCGGCGGTGCAGACGAACGTGGTCGAGCGCACATGGCAATCCGCCGATTCCTCCAGCGCGACCAGATAGGGAAAGCTGCCCGACCCGCGCAGATAATGCGTCGCCCCTTCGACCGCCGCCGGGGCCATGCCCCAGATGTCGGTCAGGAAGGCCGCCGCTTCTGCCGCGCCGGGCAACGACAATTCGATGCTGCGCAACTTCATTGGGCGTCTCCATGGGTCAGGCCAGCGGCCAGTATGCCTGCGATGCCGCAGGCTTCGTCGCAATCGCCCGTGTCGCCGCTGATCCCGACGGCACCGATCACCGCACCTTCCAAATCACGGATCAGGACGCCGCCGGGTGACAGAGCCAGTTGACCGCCGGTAACGGCCACCACGCTCTGAAAGAAAGTCGGATTGTTGGCGGCACGCCCGGCAATGACGCGCGTGTCCGCGCCCATGCCCAGGGCGCCCGTCGCCTTGGCCCTGGCAATGTCGAAGCGGAACAGGCTGGCGCCATCCTGCCGCGCGAAAGCGACCGGGTGGGCACCCGCATCCAGCACCACGACGGCCAGCGCAGGCGCAGTGTCGCCGCGCGGCTGATCCAAGGCAGTGTCGATGATGGTCCATGCCTGGGCAAGGGTAAGCGTCATGCCGCAATCTCCTGAGAAACGCTTCCGGCGATCAGCGCGTCGCGCAGTGCGATCAGGTCCGCCGGTTCACCCGTGCCGAAAACATAATGGTCGGGGCGCAGCAGCAGCGCATCGGCCCCGCGTGCATCGAGCCAGGCGGCGATCGCACCGCCATCGTCCAGCGTGTCGAGCGCTACGACAGTGACATCGTCAGGCGCAGCAACGGCGTGCCGCGCGAACAGCCGCCAGCCGCCGCCCGTAACATCGTCCAGCAACTGGTCACCCACACGCGGCTGAATGAAGCGTTCGCCCGCTCCTGCCGTGTCCAACGCCACAATGCCGGTCGAAATGGGGGGGATCAGATCAGCGGCGGTGCTTTGCTGCGTTACTTTGGCCGCTTCGCGCATCTCCGCGTCACGGGTGGCAGCAGCGGCCGGGTCCAGCACACAGATATAGCGCCCGGCGGTCACGGCAGCGGAGATCACCGCGCGCACATGCGGGTCTCGTTCAGGCTGATAGCTGTCGAGCAGCGCATCGGGAGCGTCGCCCTGCACAACTGCCGCAATCTTCCACGCCAGATTGGCCGCGTCGCGCATCCCATGGCACATGCCCTGCCCGAAAAAGGGCGGCGTCTGGTGCGCGGCATCGCCGGCCAGAAAGACGCCACCCTGCCGCCACCGCTCGGCGATCAGGCCATGGAAACGATAGGTCGCCGCGCGCACGATCCTGTGCGGCACCCCGGAGAGGTAGGGCTCGACAAGGGCAGCGACATTATGCGGTTCCATCATCGCCTGGTCATCTTCACCGGGCAGCAGCATGAATTCCCAGCGGCGGTGATTGCCACGCCCCGGCACGATCGTCGCGGGACGTTTTGGATCGCACATCATCACCGACAGTTTTTGCAGATCGGCTGCTTCCGGAACGCCCCATAGGTCGGGGAAGCGGACCGGACCGTCGACTTCGGCATCGACCACCAGCCAGGGTTCCTCGAAATCCAGATCGTCGAGCTTTATGCCCAACGCCTTACGCACGGCACTGCGCGATCCGTCGCACGCGATGACATAGCGCGCCTGCGCCGTGTCACCGTCCGACAGGCGCAATGTCACGCCATTTCCGTCCTGCTCCAGCCCCTCGAACCCGACGCCCAGCCGCAGTTCGACCGTAGCATGGCCCGCCAGCGCATCGCGCAGATGCTGCTCCAGTTCGGGCTGGTAAAAGAAATAATCGTTGGACCAGCTGAATGGCCGCGCCCGGCCCACCGTCCCCATATATTTGATGACGCCATGGTCCGCGCCGACATGCAGATGCCCTTCGGTATCGCGCATGTCGCTCGCAACTGCGTCGATCACGCCCGCCGACTGGAACAGGCGCATCATCTCATGGTCCAGATGCACCGCGCGGGGCAGCGGATAGGGGTTGGCTTCCTTCTCGATCACCAGGACCGACAGGCCGCTCTTGCCCAGTAAATTGGCCGCAAAGGCCCCTACCGGCCCGCAGCCGATAATCGCAACATCGAACATGATCGTCTTTCTCGTGGCGGTATCAGGCCGTTACCGGCTCG
Source organism: Sphingobium sp. (assembly GCF_049304695.1). Lineage (GTDB taxonomy): Bacteria > Pseudomonadota > Alphaproteobacteria > Sphingomonadales > Sphingomonadaceae > Sphingobium. Next base: position 45,765 of record NZ_JBAQOK010000067.1, on the reverse strand, counting down.
GAGACGGGGGCTTTGTGCAATTTGCCACCCTGCATGATCATCGTGATCCGGCTGGCATCCTGCATGATCGTCACATCCTGCGTCGGGTCGCCATCGACCAGCAGCAGGTCAGCGAGATAGCCGGCCTTTACCTGTCCAACATCCAGTCCCATCAACTGCCCGCCCAGCATCGTCGCGGCGCTCAACGCCTCAGCCGGGGTGAAGCCGAAGCGGGTCACGAAATGCTCCAGGTCGCGGGCGTTGCGGCCATTGGGGTTGAACGGAAAACCATAGTCGCCACCGATCAGCACGCGCACGCCGCGCCGCTTCAACTCCGGCACCAGCACCGCTTCCAGTTCCAACCGCTCAGCCGCACTCGCCTTCATCGACGCCATATTGATATGCGGGGGCGGGGTCGCTTCCAGCGCGGCGACAGAAACACCGGGGCCGGGCGCGTAGAAAATTTGGTCCTTGTGCGCGACCATTGCGTCGATCGCCGCTTCGTCAGCGAAGGAGCAATGGTAGAGGATGCGCGCGCCCGCTTCGAGTGCCAGTTGGATGGCGCGGGGCGAATAAGCATGGGTAGCGATCCACAGGCCTGCTTCATTTGCGGCTTCACCCGCCGCCAGCATTTCTTCGTCGGTGTAGAGGATGTCACTCGACGAACCGGGCTTCAACGCATCTTCACCCGAAATCACCAGCTTGAGCGACTGGACGCCCTGCTCCGCGCAATAGGCCACGAAATCGCGCATCGACTGAGCGCCGCGACCATTGAACACGTCGCCGGTTTCGACGCCCTCTTCGCCTTCCGGGCTGCGTTCCAGCGTGGAGGGGACAAGGCGCGGGCCGGGCGTTTCACCTGCTGCGATGGCGCGGGCCAGTTCTGGTTCGATATGATCGCCCAGCGCACCAGCCGAATAGGCGCTGGTGAAACCATGGTCGAGCAACACACGCGCATTGCGCCACGCTGCGACCTTCAACTCGTCGGCGGGCAGTATGAACTGGTGATAGATTTTTTCGACCGAGCTGCCCCAGGTCAAATGCGTGTGGGAATCCACCATGCCCGGCATCAGCGTACCGCCTTGCCCATCAATCACCTGATCTGCTGTCGTGGCGGCGATCATCGCTTCATCACGCAAAACGGCAGCGATGCGATCCTGCTCGATCAGGACGGCTCCGGCAAATGGCGCGGTGCCCTGCCCGTCAAATATGCGAACATTGCGAATAAGCTGTCGCATGCCGTCTCTCCTGCATTCCACTCTTGTTGCGCTCTCTATGGGCAACTTTGATCAGGAACAAAAATAATGATTTTTTACTACATCATAGGCTGGAGCTATGGATGAGCGTTTCCAACATCTCGGTCGCCAGGCGCGAAAGCCTGCCACCTGCCAATCGACGCACGCCGATACTGCGGGAAAATTCCGCTTCCTCGATCGTGATCGCGCGCAGCACGCCGATCGACAGTTCCGCCGAGGCGACCTGCATCGGCAATATCGTGACGCGCTGGCTGCCACGGACGATCGCCTTGGTCGTAAGCAGGGAATCGCACCGGATGATATCCTGCGGCACCGATATATCGGCCGCAATGAACAGCGCGTCGATCTGTCGCCGGAATGCGCCGCGTGCTTCGGGTAGTACCCAGCGCATAGCCGCCATGTCCTTGAGCGACATTCTGGCGGGCAGATGGTCGTTCTGTCGCCCGACGATGAGGGCGAAAGGATCGCGTGAGAAAGTGCGCTCCTCTATTCCCTCTGGTGGCTGCTCAATCCCGGTGGTGACAAACGCCAGTTCGATCTCGCCACGGTGCAGCATCGCCGCCAGATCATGGTCGGGGCGCTCCACCACATGCAGCGCGAATTGGCCGATCCGATCTTCCAGCCGTCGCACAGCGTCAGGCAGCAGGCTGACCAGCGCGCCCGGCGTGCCACCCACGCGCAACGGTCCGGCCACCCCGACACTCGCCAGCTTAACTTCCGCTTCAGCATCGCGTAGCAAGCTGTCGATCGATTCCGCCCGGCGTAGTAGCGCTTCGCCCTCCAGCGTCAACACGATGCCGCTGCGCGAACGTTCAAACAGCGATGCGCCCAAAACCTGTTCCAGTTGCGCTATCGCGTTGGACACGGACGGCTGCGATATATTGAGCAGACGCGCCCCGCCGCTGATCGAATTGCTGCGGACAACGGCCAGGAAGGTACGGATAGCTCGGGGATCGATCATATCTTTTCCTTGGTATAGACGATGATCACGTGCAAGGGGTCAGTGCCTAAGCTATGGCACCGCTATGCATCTTCGACCGCACCCACCTATGCGGAGCTTAGACGAACGGAAGGTTCCGGCAAAAGCGGCCGTTCGTCATCAAGCGGTGAACGGCATATGTTGGTCGGTAGCGGTGATCATTTTATGTAAAAAACGGATGCTAGGACTTGGCCGCTGCTTCAACTCAGCGTTGCCAGCTTATGTATCTGATCTAACGGCGAAATGAGACGGGTGATGAGGTCGTAGAGCTGATTTTGGTGGATTCGGACTCGAACCCGCGCACAAAATTCCCGAATGCGCTGGGGCTCGGGTGGGGGCTCGCAATGGCCTGTCTCAATAAAACATAACTAAAACAATGCGATAGAAAGCCTTGTCGAGTCCTGTAAGCGCACCAGGATCACCCCGTTTTTTTGGGGGGAGCTGAAAATTGCAGCTTCCTGCAATATCAGCTTGTCCAAGGTGAGGTCCGAGAGCGCCCTGCTTCGCCTCGGCTTCTCCTGCTCCAAATCCTTCATCCGCCGCGCCTGCACGAGCAAGTCGAATGATTTCGCGCTCACTGGTGGTCGCCGACAAGTACCGCCAGCCGAAGAAATGCGCCGAAAGTTACTCGGTGGCAGTCCGCGCAGCAATCATCTGGCCAGAGATGAATGAACACAGGTTCCGGGGAGCGGAGTTCTGCCGCTAAAGGGCAGCGAGGGTCGAAAGCTGCGGGAATAGCGGACGGATTGCACCTGGGCATGAGACAGTAGGTCGGCTTGGACAAAATTTGCCAGACCAGGATTGTAAAATAATGATTCCATAACGTTTCCAAGCTGCCACATCGTGTGACGCTGGAACTGTCACCTTGCCCCGACGCTTATCCAGGGAATATTCTCGAAGGAGGCCCGCATGTCGGACGACGCCGAACCCATCGAATATAGCGGAGCGTCCGGCGGATGGGGGTCGGTGCGCGGCATCGTGCAGACCATGGCGCGCGAGAGGGCGTCGCCCGGCGCGCTGGAGACGTTGCGGACGCAGAACAAGCCCGGCGGGTTCATGTGTACCAGTTGCGCATGGGGCAAGCCCAAGCATCCCCATGCATTTGAATTTTGCGAAAATGGCGCGAAGGCGACCTTGTGGGAACTCACCACCCATCGTTGCACGCCCGATTTCTTTGCCAACCATAGCGCGTCGGAACTGCGCGGCTGGAACGATCATGATCTGGAGCATGAGGGACGGCTGACGGAGCCGATGCGCTATGATGCGGCCAGCGACCATTATGTACCCTGTGGGTGGGACGAGGCCTTTTCCGCCATCGGCGCGGAATTGCGGGCGATAGATCCCAAGGCGGCGGTCTTCTACGCGTCGGGGCGGGCCAGTCTTGAGACGTCCTATCTCTACGCCCTGTTCGCGCGGCTCTATGGGCATAACAACCTGCCCGACAGTTCCAACATGTGCCACGAAACGACGTCGTTTACGCTGAAACAGTTGATCGGATCACCGGTCGGCACCTGCATCCTCGACGATTTCGAGCAGTGCGACGCGATCTTTTTTTTCGGGCAAAATGCCGGGACCAACAGTCCACGTTTCCTGCACCCCCTGCAGGAAGCCGTAAAGCGGGGATGCAAGGTCGTGACCTTCAACCCGATCCGCGAGAAAGGGTTGATCGCCTTTACCAATCCGCAAAATCCGACGGAGATGCTGACGGGCAAGGATACGCAGATCAGCTGCCAATATCTTCAGGTGCGCGCGGGCGGAGACATCGCCGCGATCATGGGCCTGTGCAAATATGTGCTCGCGCAGGATGAGGCGCGCGGTGGCTCGATCATAGACCGGGCGTTCATCGATGCGCACTGCACTGGCTTCGACGAGTTTCGCGCGCGCGCCGATGCGACGTCATGGGAGCGGATCGAGCAGGAAGCGGGACTGAGCCGCGCGGATATCGAGGAAGCGGGCCGCGTCTATGTGGCGGCGGAGCGAGTCATTGGCGTCTATGGCATGGGCCTGACGCAGCATGTGCATGGCTTTGAAAATATCGCGATGCTGGTGAACCTGCTCCTGATGCGCGGGCATATCGGGCGGGCGGGTGCAGGCATCTGTCCGGTGCGGGGCCATAGCAACGTGCAGGGTCAACGCACGGTAGGCATTTCGGAAAAGCCCGAACTGGTGCCGCTGGACAAACTAGCCGAGCAGTTCGGCTTCGATCCGCCGCGCGACCATGGCATGACAACAGTCAAGGTGTGCGAAGGGCTTCTGGAAGGCAAAGTGCAGGCGTTCATCGGCCTGGGCGGCAATTTCCTGCGCGCGATCCCCGATCAGGGGCGCATCGAACCGGCGTGGGAACGGATGCGGTTGACCGTGCAGATCGCCACCAAACTCAATCGTAGCCATTTGTTCAATGGCAAGACCGCTTATCTGCTCCCCTGCCTGGGCCGCAGCGAGGAAGATATGCAGGCGAGTGGCGCACAGACGGTCACGATCGAGGACAGTTTCAGCCATATCCATGGATCGATCGGCCACCGAAAGCCCGCCAGTGAGCATCTGAAGTCCGAACTGGCAATCGTCGCTGGTATCGCAAAGGCAACGCTGACGCCCAATCCCAAAGTGCGTTGGGACGATTGGACGGGCGATTACGCGTTGGTCCGTGACCTGATCGCCGACACCTATCATGAAGAATTTCACGACATGAATGCGCGGATGTTCGAGCCGGGCGGCTTCTATCGCGGTAATGGCGCGCGCGAGCGCATCTGGAGAACCGAAAGCGGCAAGGCGCAGTTCACCGCGCCCGACATGCTGGCGGCCACCAATGTCGCCGATGCGCTGGGCCGATATCGATTGGTCACTGTGCGGTCCAACGATCAGTTTAATACGACGATCTATGGCTACAGCGACCGGTTGCGCGGAATAGAGGGCAAGCGGGACGTGATCCTGATCAATCCAGCAGACATCGAACGGTCCGGGTTAGTGGCCGGGCAGCGCGTCGCGCTGGTGGGCGATGCGGGCGATGGCCATGCGCGCCGCATCGACCGGCTGGAAATCGTGCCCTACGACCTGCCCGACGGCACGATCGTGGGCTACTATCCCGAACTCAATCCGCTGATCGCCCTGTCCCACCACGACCAGCATTCGAAAACACCGGCCAGCAAGGCCGTGCCTGTCAGGATCGAGGCGACAGGTTGAGCGGGAACGCACATTTAACGGACGATCCTGTCGGCGATGCGATCGCCAAAGCCGCGCCCGTCGCCCTTGCGGCCAAGGCGCAGCAGCCTGTGGCGCATATGATCGTGCTGGCGATACTGGCGGGCGCGTTCATTGCCTTCGGGTCAATCGCCTCACTCGTCGCTCAAGCGAATATGGGCGACGGCGGGGTCGTGCATATTCTATCAGGCGGCGCCTTTTCCATCGGGCTGATGATGGTAATGATCGTGGGTGCGGAACTGTTCACCGGCAACACGATGATGGTGCTGCCAACGCTGACCGGAGATCTGGGCGCGGGGCGGATGGCAGGAGCATGGGCCGTCGTGTGGATCGGCAACCTGATCGGCAGCATCGTGATTGCAGGCTTGTTCCATGCGGCGGGCGGACTGGAAAACGGCGTGGGCGAGGTGGCGATCGCGCTCAGTAACGCCAAGATGGCCAAGTCGGCGATGGCGATTTTCTGTTCGGCGATCCTGGCAAATATGCTGGTGTGCCTGGCCGTGTGGATGGCGATGGGCGCGCGAACGATCCCGGCCAGAATTTTGGCGATTGTCGGCCCGGTCATGATATTCGTCAGCGCGGGACTGGAACATTCGATTGCCAATATGTCGATCCTGCCACTCGGCTGGCTGGCACAGGCCGGGCATGCGCCCGATCTGGCAGGGGGGCTTGCCAACCTCGCTTCCAGCACGGTCGGCAATATCGTCGGCGGCGCAGCCGTGGCGTTGGGCATTGCCTATGGCCATGATGGCTGGCGGAAAGCGGGGTGATTGCTGGCATGACGGATGGGGGTAGAATGACGAGTTACTGCGGGCCACCGCCTTTGCCCGCGCATGCCATGATGGCGTGGAATCTGGACCCGGTCTTGCTGGCGGGACTGGCGATCTGCGCCTTTCTTGCACTGCGGCCGGCCAGCCCGCGGCCCGCAATTGCCGGTGTTGCGGTTCTGGCGGTGGCGTTCGTTTCGCCCCTGTGCGCAATCAGCGTGGCCCTTTTCATGGCGCGTGCGGTGCATCATATCCTGATCGTCGCGATTGCCGCGCCGCTGTTCGCGCTGGCCTTGCCCAGCCGCACGACCGGCATGACCGGGCCGGCCTTTGTCACGGCGGCCGGCATATTGTGGATCTGGCACCTGCCCTCGCTCTACGACGCGGCGCTTTTGGATACGCGCATCTATTGGCTCATGCAGGCGAGTCTGCTTGGGTCGGCGATCTGGTTCTGGCGCAGCCTGTTCGCCGCGCCGCTTGTGTCCGCAACATTGGGGGCGATCGCCGCCATGGCGCAGATGGGGATGCTCGGCGCACTGCTGACATTCGCCCCTGCCCCGCTCTACGCCGCCCATGTCGGGACCACGCTGGCCTGGGATCTGCCACAGCTTGTCGATCAGCAGCTTGCGGGCCTCATCATGTGGGTGCCGGGCATCATTCCCTATGCCATCGCGCTGGCGCTGATCGTCCGGCGCGGATGGGCGCGGGCGGGGGTGACGGCATGATCGTGGCGATCAAGTTCCTGCACATCGCCGCACTGTGCCTGTGGTGCGCGGGGCTGGTCGGCCTGCCGCTGGTGCTGGCGCGGCATCAGGCCAGCGACGACCAAAGCGAATATGCAAGGCTGCGCGTGGTGACGCATCGCGCCTATACCGGCATCGTCACGCCCGCCGCCGTGATCGCGATCGCGATGGGCACGGCGCTGGTTTTCCTGCGCGGCCTGTTTGTGCCGTGGATGTTCGCCAAGCTGGTGGGCGTGGGCGTGCTGGTGTTGCTGCACGCATGGATCGGCCATATCACGCTGATCGTCGGGGAGCGGCAGGGTCATTATGATCCGCCGCGCGGCTGGCCGGTAATGACGGTCGCGATCGCGACCAGCGCGATCGTCGCGATCCTGCTGCTGGTGCTGGGCAAGCCAGTGCTGGGCGACCGACTGGCCCCCGACTGGATCATGCGGCCGCAGGATCAGCCATTGCCGGTGGATGAGGTGCCGATTTGATAGTCGAACACCAACTTTCCCCCGTGCCAGCCGGTGATCGCCGTAAAGGCAGCGGCGAAAGCGGACAACAGCAAACCCCAGGGCAATACCGCCTGTTCATAGCCCGAGGTCAGCCGATAACCCCAGTTCGCGCCCAGAATCGACAGCAGCATCACCGCGATGATGAAATGGGTCCAGCTTGCCGCGCGCGCGCGGATACCCGCGACCAGCAGCAGCTCGACCGTGCCGGACATACCCGCCAGCACGCCCAGCAGAAAGGCCATGCCACTGGCCCACAGCGCGGCGCGCGCCCAGAATATGTCGCCGGTCCACCAGTAGAAGGCATCTGCGCCCAGCGTACACATGGCGAGCGCGACTGGAAAGGCGACCAGCATCGCGTGGACCGGATGCCCGGCGACTGCAATCTTCGATTCCGTTCGGTGAAAATGGGGCTGCGCGGAAATCGGGTCGACCAATGCGTCCTCGATTTGCGCCTTCTGTTCATCAAGTGCCATCGGCCCATCATGCACCGCTTTGCCCGGACAATGCCAGTCTTGATCGTGGGGGCATGCGCCGGGCCGCTCTCCACGCTCGACACGGCGGGACCGGCGTCGCACGATGTCGCGACCCTATGGTGGGTGATGCTGGCGGGCGCGGCCATGCTGACGCTGCTGGTTCTGGCGCTGCTGTTGCTGGCCTTCTTGCCGCGCAGTCGTCCTGCGAAAAGCGGCACGCGATTGTGGGTAGGCTGGCTGGGCGTGGCAATGCCCGGCGCGGTTCTGACGGCGTTGCTGGGCTATGCGCTGATGCTGGGGGAAGGATCGATCGCCCATCCCGTGCCGGGGCCGGTCGTGGTTGAAGCAACCGGGCATCAATGGTATTGGACATTCCGGCAGCCCGGATCGAACGGCGCGATCGCGACGCGCGGGGTGCTGCACATTCCCGCAGGCCGACCGGTCGATGTGCGGGTCGGGTCGGCGGATGTGATCCACAGTTTCTGGGTGCCGCGTCTGGGCGGCAAGATGGACGCCATCCCCGGCCAGATCAATATATTGCGCATTAAGGCCGACAAGCCGGGTATGTTCGAGGGGCAATGTGCGGAATTTTGCGGGCTGAACCATGCCGCCAACCGCTTTCGCGTCATTGTTCACGATGCAGGCGGTTGGGCGCGGTTCCAGCGGGAGGGCGGCCGATGAGCGCGCTCCGCCACCACCGGGCGCTGACAGCAATCTGGGGAAGCCCACGCGGATGGCGCGGCACGATGGTTTCGGTCAATCATTCCGACATCGGCAAGCGCTTCATATTGGCCGCCTTCGCCTTCTTCGCGATCGGCGGCGTGCTGGCGATGCTGATCCGGGCGCAATTGGCGACGCCCGACAGTGCCTTCGTCGGCCCGGCCATCTATAATCAGCTTTTCACGATGCACGGCAGCATCATGATGTTCCTGTTCGCCATTCCCATGTTTGAAGGGCTGGCGCTGTACCTGCTGCCCAAGATGCTGGGCAGTCGGGACATGGCGTTTCCGCGCCTGTCCGCTTATGGTTGGTGGTGTTATCTGTTCGGCGGATGCATATTGATCGCGGCGTTGCTGCTGGGCGTCGCGCCTGATGGCGGGTGGTTCATGTACACGCCGCTATCGTCCAAAATCTATACGCCCGGCATCAACGCCGATGTCTGGCTGCTGGGCATTACCTTTGTCGAGATTTCTGCGATGGCCGCAGCGATCGAGATTTGTGTGTCGGTGCTGAAACTACGCGCGCCGGGGATGCGGCTGGACCGGATGCCGCTGTTCGCATGGTATTTGCTAGTTACCGCGATGATGATGATCGTCGCCTTTCCGCCGCTGATCCTGGGGTCGATCCTGCTGGAACTGGAGCGAGCGTTCGGCTGGCCCTTCTTCGATCCAGCGCACGGCGGCAGTCCGCTCTTGTGGCAGCATCTGTTCTGGCTGTTCGGCCATCCGGAAGTCTACATCATCTTCCTGCCTGCCGCAGGGGTAGTCTCCACCGTGCTGCCGGTGATGGCCCGCACGCAAATCCTTGGGTATAGCGCGATCGTCGCCGCGTTGATCGCGCTGGCGTTCCTCAGCCTCGGGCTATGGGTCCACCATATGTTCACCACCGGCATTCCGCACATGGCGCTGGGCTTCTTTTCCGCTGCATCTGCGCTCGTCGCGGTGCCAACGGCGGTTCAGATATTCGCGTGGATCGGGACGTTGTGGAACGGTCGCCCGGAATTGAAGCTGCCGATGCTCTATCTGCTGGGCTTTTTCCTGGTGTTCGTGCTGGGTGGCCTGACCGGAGTGATGCTGGCGATGGTGCCGTTCGACGGGCAGGCGCATGACAGCTATTTCGTCGTTGCCCATCTGCATTATGTGCTGGTGGGCGGTTTCATCTTTCCGATGATGGCAGGCGCTTATTATTGGCTGCCGCATTTCAGCGGCCGGTCGCGCGTGCCTCGTCTGGGCGAGGCAGCCTTCTGGATGATCCTGATCGGGTTTAACCTGACCTTTTTCCTGATGCACCTGACCGGCCTGCTGGGCATGCCGCGCCGCATCTATACCTATACGGATGATATGGGCTGGACCTGGCTCAACCTGCTGTCATCGGTGGGCAGTTTCGTAATGGCGTTCGGCTTTGCGCTGTTCGCTCTCGATGTCGGTCTGCAAATCGGGCTCGCGCGGCGCAGCCGCCGCAATCCGTGGGGGGCAGGGACGCTGGAATGGGCAATGCCGATCCCCGCGCCCACCTATAATTTCGCTAGCCAGCCCGATGTCGTCGATCGCGAACCACTGGCCACCGATCCAGCGCTGGCGCTGAAACTCGCGCGCGGCGAAGGTTATCTGGCACAGGCGCGGCACGGCTGGCGCGAGACGATGGCGGTCGACAGCAGCAGCGGCGCGATCGACCATGTCGTGATCCTGCCGGGCAACACTCGCCTGCCGATCATCACGGCGGCAGTGACGGGATGCTTTTTCCTGGCCGCACTGCTGGGATATTATTGGTTCGCCCTGCTGCCGGTCGTGGTCGTCATCGCGCTCGCCTGGCGCTGGGCATGGGCGCTGGGATCGCGCGCGGATGTCGGGCCTGTCGCCATCGGCAATGGAAAGGCCGCGCCGATCCATCGCGAAGCGGCGGGCGCACCGGCATGGTGGGGTAGCCTGTTCCTGCTGGTCGCCGACTCCGTGCTGCTGGCGTCACTGCTGTTCGGCTATGCGTTTCTGTGGGTTGTGGCGCCAAACTGGCCGCCGAAGCAGACGATCGACGGCGGCCTTGTGATCGCCGTTGCCACCATGCTGGCGGGCGGTGCCGCGATGCTGCTTGCGCGGCGCGCGGAGGCGGCAGGGTGCGGGGGGTCGCTGCTGGCGGCCGGGCGCGCGGCTGTAGGTGCCGCCTGTGCGCAAGCGGTGGTGATCGTCGGCCTGCTGACGATCGGCTTCACCGCCCTGCCCCCGCCAACCAGCCATGCCTATGCCGCCGCTGTCTGGATATTGCTGGCCTATGCCGTGCTCCATGCGCTGATCGCCCTGCTGTGCGCCGCTTTCGTCAGGGCGCGCATTGGGGCGGGCTATGTTTCAGCCGCAAGGCGTCAGGAGTTTGCGATCGCGCGACTATTTGGCGATTATGCCGCGATGGTCGTGCTGATTACCCTCCTATGCCTGTTCGGGCCAAGCATAGCGCCATGAAGTTGCTGGCGCGAGCGAGTGCAGGAATGCTGTTGTGGGCATTCGGCTTTTGCCTTCTTTATGCCCTGCACGGGCTGGGATGCGCTGGCGGATGGGCTGGCGTGCCATTGATGGGCGGGAACCTTTTCCGCTGGGTATTGGGCACTGTATGGTTCATCCAGGGATGTGGCGGGGTCGCCATCATCCTTTGGCTTCGAACGATGGCTGCCGGGTTCGAACGGACATTGGCCGTTGCATGCGGCATAGCCGGTTTTGTCGGAACCATTGCAACCGGGGCACCCGTCCTATTGTTGCCTGGCTGCGACCGCGATCCACCTGTTCTGAGTGAAGTTTGACGCCGAACGATGGGGGAAGCTGTCGTCCCGCAACTGGGACGGCCACATCAGCGGTTAAAGTAGAAATCCGCCTGAGGCCACCGACAGAGCGTTCAAGCCGCGCGGTTCCCCATCTTTTCGCCGAGACGTACGGGCCGTTCCGGTGTCCACTCGCTGTTGAAGGCAATGCCGCCTTGCCCAAAGAGCATGACAATGGTCGAGCCAAGCAGGAAACGGCCCATTTCTTCGCCCTGCTTCAAGCGGACACGCTCGTCAGGATAGGCCCATTCGGACGGCTTTTTGGTACGTATCGGATTAACCACGCCGTGCCATGTCGTTGCAATGCTGCCAACGATGGTGGCACCCACCAGTACCATCACAAACGGACCATGTTCCAGCGATTCAAAGACGCATACCACTCGCTCATTGCGCGCAAAAAGATTGGGCACGCCCCGAGCGGTGACCGGATTGACTGAGAAAAGCGCGCCCGGCACATAGATCATGCGCGTCAATATGCCGTCACAGGGCATGTGCAGACGGTGGTAATCTTTCGGCGACAGATACAGGTTGGCGAAACTGCCGTTGCGGAACTTGGCCGCCAGTTCGCCATCGCCGCCAACCAACTCCACAGTGGTAAAGCTATGTCCCTTGGCCTGAAGGATGTGATGGTCGTCGATGGCACCGAACTGGCTGATCGCACCATCTACCGGGCAGATGAAATCGGCACGGGCCAATGGGCGTGCGCCGATCCTGAGCGGACGGGTGAAGAAGTCATTGAAGCTCTTATAGCTGGCAATGTCCGCGTTCGCCGCTTCGCTCATGTCGACGCCGTATCTTTTGACGAACCAGCGGATCAGGCGCGTCGTCGACGAACCACCGCTTGCGCCTGCGATGCGTCCGGCAAGACTGGTCAGAGCCTGCTTGGGAAGGAGATGTTGCAGCAAGACTTTCAGGCGTTCGGACAAGGTGAGCCTCGAAATAGCGGTCGCTATTCATTCTACGGGTTCAAACTGTACCGGCACCTTACGGTTTACCGGCAATATTCCTTACAGCCTAGGTGGAATATCTGCACTTGGCGACGAAAATTTGGCCATGCCTGTTTCTCCTACTGCGCGGCGACCGAAAGACCGGGCTTCAACACGATCTTGGTCACTTCATTCTGATTGTCGTGGAACATCTTATAGCCCTTGGGCGCGTCTTCCAGACCCATGCGATGGGAGATCAGGAACGTCGTATCGATTTTGCGCTCCAGAATCGCATTGAGCAGGGCAGGCATATAATGCTGCACGCTTGTCTGGCCGGCCTTGAGGGTAAGGCCCTTTTCCATGAACGCACCCAGCGGAAACTTGTCCACGAATCCGCCATAGACGGCTGGCATCGACACGCGCCCGCCCTTGCGACAGGCATGGATCGCTTGCCGGATCGAATGGGTGCGATCGGTTCCAAGGAATAGCGACGCCTTGATCTGATCGACCACATTGTCGACAAAGAAGCCATGGGCTTCAAGGCCCACCGCGTCGATCACCGCATCAGGCCCGATGCCGCCGGTCATCTCCATCAACGCTTCGTACGTCTTCGATTCCTCGAAGTTGATCGTCTCCGCGCCGAATTTTTTGGCCAGCTCAAGCCGATGCGGAAAACGATCGATTGCGATGACGCGGTGCGCGCCCATCAGGAAAGCGGACTGGACCGCGAAGAGCCCGACCGGACCGCAGCCCCATACCGCCACCGTATCGCCCGGTTCGATGTCCGCATTCTCCGCCGCCTGCCATCCGGTGGGCAGGATGTCCGACAGGAACAGCACTTCGTCATCGTCCAGCCCGTCAGGCACCACGATCGGCCCCACATCGCTAAATGGTACGCGTACATATTCCGCCTGACCGCCTGCATAGCCGCCGGTCAGATGGCTGTAACCGAACAGGCCCGACATGGGCTGACCGTACATTTCCTGGCCGATGTCCTGATTGTCGGCCGGATTGCCATTGTCGCAGGCGGAATATTGATGCTTGCCGCAATGATAGCAACTGCCGCAGGCGATGGTGAAGGGCACCACGACCCGCTGCCCCTTTAACAATGTGGATTTGGGACCGGTTTCGACCACTTCGCCCATGAATTCATGGCCAAGTATGTCGCCCGCCTGCATGGTCGGAATATAGCCGTCATACAGATGCAGGTCGGACCCGCAGATCGCCGTCGACGTGATCCTGATGATCGCATCGCGCGGGTTGAGGATTTCGGGATCGTCCACGGTATCGACGCGGACGTCATGTTTGCCGTGCCATGTCAGCGCGCGCATCAGGCTTTCTCCTCGTCACGTTGCTTTTGGGTCCAGGCCGCCGTCGCGACCTCGCCCGTTTCCATCAATTGTTTGAAACGGCGCAGATCGCGGCGCGCCTGAATGGCGGGTTCGCGCTGGAACAGCTTGGCGATCACCTTGCCTACCACGCCTGCGGGGGGATCATAGGCAATGGTTGCCGTGACGATCGTCCCGCGATCGCCTGCATCGCGAAATTCTATGCGGCCGCTATTGAGAACATCGGCGTTTTCGGCAGAGGTCCAGGCGATCAACTCGCCTGCCTTTTCCTCGGTAATGATCGCGTCCCATTCCACGGTGCCTCCCGCAGGCGCCTTCACCACCCAATGCGATATCGTGTTCGCCAATATGTCGATCCGTTCCACATTATCCATGAACGAAGGCAGATTGGAAAAATCGCGCCAATAGGCGAATAGTTCGTCGCGAGAGCGGTTGATCGTGACTGAACGCCCGATCAGGTCGTCGCCCTTCGATTGCGCAACGACAGCGACCCCGCTTGCCCGCTCCTCTTTCAATTTGGACGTCGTGGGTGGGGCGTCGTCTGTTGCCATCGTCATGGACATTCTCCAGCTATTTTCATGATGTCGGCACGGATCAGTCGACCGTTCGGAGGCCGCGCCGGGGTATGGGCAGACAACGCCTGAATGTCGGATGGGTCCAGTAATCTGACGGAAAATCTAGCTGATCGACATCAGTTGGAAGGATCGGATGTGATGCAATGGCAGGCTCGGCGGCAACTCGATCATGCTTTGGTCGCGGCGCGATTTCCGTCATGAACCATCACAAGCGGTCCGATCGCCAAGCCGCTCACTCTCGCCCAAGGGCGCCGGATAGGTCCATGTTGCCTGTAGTTCCTGCAATAAAGGTGGGAAATGAAATGCAACCGATTGCTCGATCAGCGCTTCATACAAACACCGGACATCGCCTCCGGCTCCTGTATTGCGGAAGGATCAAAACTATGGCTGGAAACGAAAATGGTCTCGATCCTGCAAAGGGACGATCGGACCAAATGCCCCGTCGCGGACCTGCCGGCGACGTCCGTCCCAACAGCGATGATCCAGATCCTCGCACACGCGGCGGCAAGTCGCAGGAGGATGTCGAGGATCGCCCATCCGTCGGCACGGTAAAACCCGAAGATTATCCAGAAGCCGATCGCGCCGATTCCAGGCCCTGAAAGGATTAGCATGAGCACGACATTGACAGGCACATTCGATAGCCGGGATCAGGCCGACATGGCCGTAGAGCGGCTGGTTCAGGAAATCGGTATCGAACGGACCGATATTTTCGTGGCTGCATCCGGAACCCAAAACAGTGCAGGCAATCTGATCGGAGGCGCAGATAGCGCGACAGTCGATCAGGCTGAAAGGAACGATGTCCCCCTTGCTGGCGGCATTACGGTCTCGATCGATTTGCAGGATGAAGCCAGGATCGAAGTCGTCACGGCCGCGCTGGACGAATTCGGGGCGCAACCATGATCGGTGTATTGACCCCGGCATTTGATTGTACGGATGACGCATGAAGCGCTTATATCCGACCACCAATGCGCGTCAGCAGCGAGGCATATACCCCCAGCCCCGGCGCGATGTTTAGCAGCCCCATCAGGATCGCGCGACCGACCGGACCCGACGTGCCGTGGCGCAGGGCGTCGGCAACACCAAGCGGACGACGACTACCCCGCCGCATGGCGCGTTGCCAGTCCGGCGCAGCGTCCGGACCGCTCGTCAACATTGCACGCGCCGCGCTAATGCCGCTGGCCAGCGCGATGGCGATGCCGTCGCCCGCCAGTGAAGAAATGACCGCGCCCTGATCGCCAACACGGAAAATACCCGGCCCCACCGCCTGCGCGCGCCATCCATAGGGCACGCCTGCCACGGCATCGAAATGGTCTGGCCGCACCCGCCCCATCCGGTCGGCCAGCGCAGGCGCTTGCCGCATTATCTCATCGATCAGCCCAGCCATGCCCCCCGCCGCCGCCAGCCGATGCCGGGAAACCGACAGGCACAGATTGACAGCGCCATCCTCCTGCAGCAGCAGCCCGGCATAGCCATGATCGAACAGATGCAGTTCGATCGTCCCGGCCAGATCGGGCTGGCGCGCACAGGCAGGCGGCAACAGCGCGCGCAGTCCGACCGAGGGCGGCTCCCGCCCGGCGCTGTCCTGACGGGACAAGCCACGCAGATCATATTTGCCGGTCGCCAGAAACAGCGCGTCGCCCGCCATCCGCGCCCCATCGTCAAACCGGATGGACCGATCGACCGGATCGACGGCCCGCACCGACCGACCGCGCATCAACATCGCACCAGCATCAGCAGCCGCCTCGATCAGCGCCGCGTCCAGCACCGCGCGAGACAGCCCCGCTGCCCCATGAGGCAAGGGCAATTCGACCTGCTGGCCATTTGCCACGACTCGTAAAAGGGTGATCGGTCGCGCACCCAGAGCAAAGGCGTCGATCCCCAGTTCCCGCAACGACGCGAGCGCATCCCATCCCATGAAACTGCCACAGACGCACGTATGCGGACCAACGGATCGATCCACCACGACCGGCTTCATGCCAGCCCGCGCGAGCATGATGGCGGCGGCCGCACCGGCAGGCCCGCCACCCACGATCAGCGCAGGGACATGATGCACCTCACCTGCGCCGCTCAAAGCGGAATCCTTCCGCCGCCAGGCCGGGACCAAAGGCCAGCGCAACGCCCTGCCCTGCCCCCGGTCGCTCCAGCATATCGCGCAGGATGAACATCAACGTCGCAGACGACATATTGCCAAAGCGGGCCAGGACATTGCGTGAAACCGCCAAGGCCTCCGGGTCCAGCCCCAGCCCATGTTCGACCGCATCCAGGATGGATCGGCCACCGGCATGCACGGCCCAGCTATCGATAGCGGAGGGATCGTCCCCGCCCACGATCTGCCGCCGCACATCGGCATCGCCCAGCGCGGCCTGAATATGGCCCGGCACTGCGCCCGACAGATGCATGACAAAGCCGTTGTCGCCGACGTCCCATCGGATCAGATCCGCCGTGTCCTTTACAGCGATGGAAAAGGGTCGCTCGATCGCGATGCCATCATCCTGCGCACTGACCAGCGCAGCGGCCGCGCCATCGCCGAACTGAAGCATGGCGAGCAGCCGCTCCACTTGCACATCCCGCTGGAAATGGAGCGAGGATAATTCCACAGTGACCACCAGTATTTTTGCACCAGGTTCGGATCGAGCGATGTGGCGTGCAGTGCGTAACGCGGCGACAGCGGCATAGCAGCCCATGAAGCCGACCAGCGTGCGCTCCACCCCCGGCAGATCGATGCGCTGCGCGATGATCTGGTCGATGCCGGGCGCGACGAAACCGGTGCAGCTGGCCACGACCAGATGGGTAACACCGTCGATCGACACCTGATCGCGCAACTGGTCGATCGCCTCCATCGCCAGAATCGGTGCCCATTGCGCGTAAAGCTGCATCCGTTGCGACGTCGGGGGCAAGGCGTCGGCATAGAAGCCGCCCGGATCGACCGGCGATCCGCCACTATCCGACACAGGCAGCACGGACCAGCGATGACCAATACCGGAACGCCCCGCCATCCGTGTGAAGATCGCGCGGTCGCGGCTGTCGCCCAACTGATCTTCCGCCCATCCTATAAAGGCGGAATGCACATCCTGGGCAGGCACGGCACAACCGATCGCATTGATGCAGGCACGCGTTACGGTCATCAGGTCGCCTTTGGTCATCTGCCGCTCAACGCTGCGGCTCCGGCAATCGATCCTGATCCCGTGCCGGTGAACATAGGATTGACGAAGACGATTACCAACGGTGTCGATAGGACATGACGGACCGGCGCAGTCCGTCATGCCCGGCATATTTTTAGAAGCGGTAGTTGGCGCTGATCGTGAAGTTACGCGGCGCGCCATAGCGATATTGGCTGTAGAAGCCGATCTGGCTGTAATAGGTCTTGTCGAGCAGATTTTCGACGTTCGCCTGCAACTGCAACTGCTCGCTCACCGCATAACGCGCCATCAGGCTGACCAGAGTGTACCCGTCCTGCTGGAAACGGAAGGGCGCGCCCGTCACTGGGTTCGATCCGTCCGAATAGGCCTTGCTGCGATAATTGACGCCACCGCCGACGGTCAGCCCGGTCAGTGCGCTAGACAGGTCGTAGGTGGTGAACAGCTTGAGCAGGCGGCGGGGCTGATCGACATTGGCAGGGTTGCCGTCGGCATCTTCCGCCTTGAACTGACTATAGCCCAGATTGATGTTCCAGCCTTCGACCGGCCGCCCCGTCACTTCAACCTCAAACCCCTTGCTCGTCACGCCCTTGGCCGCGCGATAGACATCGACCATCTGTCCGTCGGGCCGCAATGCCTGCCCGTCCGCCTGAGCGACATTATCCTGCTTGATATTGAACAGGGCGATGGATGTTTGCAGCGCATCGTCGAAGAAGGCGCTTTTCAGGCCGATCTCAAACGCCTTGCCGTCGAGCGGGTCGAGCTGGACGAAATTGCGGTCGAGCGCATTTTGCGGCTGAAATATCTTGGTGAAGCTGGCGTAGAGGCGATGATGGGGCGTCACGTCATACAGCGCGCCGACATAGGGAATGAACACATCGTCATCCCCATAATTGCTGTCCACTTGATAACTGACGCCGGTCTGCTTCCAGCTCATCAGGCGGCCACCGCCGATGATCTTGAGCGCGTCGGTCAGGTTGGCGCGCAGGGCGCCATAATAGCCGGTCTGCCTGATCCGTTCCTTCACCGCCAGAGACGGCGTGCTGGAAAAACCGGGATAGGCATAGGATGTCGCCGACCAGTTGTTGAAATCGCCCGCAGGCGGGAAAGAATAGGCGTTGGTGGGATCGGTGATATTCAGCGCCGCGAACTGATTGACATAGCGGTCGACCGTGCTGTCCATCGCACCCAGCACCAGATCATGATCGCGACCCAGCAGGCTGATCCTGCCCTTTATCTGGCCATCATAGCTGTTCTGGATACTTTCCCCATAGGCAGAATAGGGATTGCTGGCGAGGCCAAGACCGGTCGTCTGGTTCACCAGTCCATAGAGATACAGGATCTCGGTGCGCTGAGTGTTGCGGATGCGGTTGTAATTGGCCGTCACGCTCCATCCGCCGCCGAAATCATGGCTGAGCGTCGTGAAGAAATTCTGGTTGTTGGTGTCCCAGCGCGTCCAGTCGGACGAGGCGGTTTTCGACCGGTCCCACACCGCGAAACTGCCATCGTCGTAGAATGAAGGCAGCGCGCCCCAGGCCGGAGCGTCCGGCCGCCCCTGCTGATGACTGAAACCGACGCGCAGCAGCGTATCGTCAGTCACGTCGGCATCGATCACGCCATAGAGGAGCAGCTTCTTGTTCTTATAAAGGTCGATATGGCTTTCGCCCTGCTCATACCGGCCCACCGCGCGGAAACGCAGGCGGCCGTCGGACGTCACGGGACCAGCAATGTCACCGGATATGCGCCCGGTCTTCCAACTCCCCACGCTGGCGTTGAGATAGCCGGTCAGCACATCCTTGTCGGCATGTTTGCGCACCAGATTGACCGAAGCGGATGGATCTCCAGCCCCCGACAGCAGGCCGGTGGCCCCGCGCACGACCTCGACCCGGTCGTAGATCGACACGTCGGCGATGGTTTCGCCGGAATCGCCGCCCAGTTGCCAGGCGGTCGGCACGCCATCGACCTGATAATTGCGGATCTGAAAACCGCGCGCGTAAAAACTGTTGCGCACATCGTCCGTTTCGTTGGCTGACACGCCCACGGCGTTGGTGATGACGTCGAGGACGCTGATCAGATTCTGGTCGAGGATGCGCTGCGCCGTGATGATGCTGACCGATTGCGGCGTTTCGCGCACCGTAAGGCCCAGGCCGGTCGCAGTATCGATCCGGTCGGGCAGCGTGTAGGCGCCCGTCACGACGATCGCGCTTTCATCCGTGGCGTCGCCCCCCGCGACCTGCGCCATGACAGGCGTGGCGAAGGTGACGGCCATGCCGCCCAGCATCATTGCGACCTTATTTTTCATATATTTTCCCCGATAGACGACACCCACCCCAATGATCCCGATGCGTCGGGTTGCGGAGCGCGATTGACCGACATGCCGCTAATACTAATGATAGTCATCCGCAATAGATAAATCGCGCCTGTTGGTTTGTGGGCGTGGTTGCGAGAGCTTCTGTCGGGCGATGCTTGGTTGGAGGACAAAATACTGTAAGGCGGACCATTGCCGGAATGTGACGAAATGGAATGCGGAGCCGTACTGGCGCCAGAGCGAACAGAAACAAGAGGCGAAGCGCCGCGATGGATATGTGATGCATCAGACTTTGGAAGACCTCGGGTGGCGGCCCTTTTTCAGCGCGCAGATATCGGAAGATGACGGTGCCGGATGTCATCCCGCGCGCGTGATGGCCGTTCATCGCGGCAAAATTGCCGTGGCGGGCGCGGAAACGATCCGAATGATCCCGCCCTATGTCGCGGACGCCTCGGTTGCCGAAGATCATCCCACGGTCGGCGACTGGTTGCTGGTCGATGATGTGACGCTGGACGTCAGACGCGTCCTGCAACGCGAAAACCTGTTCAAACGACAGGCGCCAGGTACGGACAAAAAGACGCAACTGATCGCTGCGAACGTCGATACGCTCTTTATCGTGGCCTCCTGCAACAAGGATTTCAGCACAGCACGTCTGGAACGATATCTGGTGCTGGCGCAGGAAGTCGGCGTGCAGCCGGTCGTCATCCTCACCAAGACGGACCTGACGGACACGCCAGATATTTTCGCAGAAGCGGTACGGGATCTGCGACCGGGGCTGCTGATCGAAGCCGTCAACGGGCGCGACCCCGTCAGCGTCGCGCGCCTTGCCACCTGGTGCGGCAAGGGACAGACCGTGGCCCTTGTTGGTTCCTCTGGTGTTGGCAAATCGACGCTGGTCAATAGTCTGCGTGGCTCCGACGGCATCGCGACGCAGGCCATCCGCAAGGGGGACGACACGGGACGCCATACGACTACGGTGCGCGAGATGCACCGGCTGACGGGGGGCGGCTGGTTGCTCGATACGCCCGGTATGCGCGAATTACAGTTGACCGATGCGGGATCGGGCATTGCCGAGATATTCGACGATTTCGTAGAGGCTGCTCAGCATTGCCGATTTTCCAACTGCACGCATGAGGTGGAACCGGGCTGCGCGGTTGGCGCGGCCATCGCCGACGGGCGTCTGTCGTCCGCGCGTCTGGATCGCTGGCGCAGGCTGGCGAACGAGGAAATCTATAACAGGGCCAGCCTGACCGAGCGTCGCGCGCTCGACCGCATCGCGAACAGGGGCTTGGCCAGGAAGAAATAAGCCGTCGGCCCTGAATGCGGGTTGGGCGGGACGGTCGCCGTCCTGCATTGCTGCCGGACGGACCTCGCGTCAGCGGAAAGCGGTTCGTTCGATTACACCGGCAGGGCCGTGCGATAGACCACGGGGCGTAGCGCGAAGCTGGTCGTCACCTGCGATACGCCTTTGATCTTGGTCAGCTTGTACCGCAGGAAATCCTCAAATTCGCCCAGCGACCCGACTAACACGCGCAATTGATAGTCGGCCTCCCCCGTCATCAGATAACATTCCATCACTTCGGGAAAGCCCGTCACAGCCGCTTCGAACAGGGCAAGATGGCTGTCATCCTGCTGATCGAGGCGAATGCGGACGAATGCGCTGACCGACAGCCCAAGCGGCGCGGGATTCACCAGAGCCACATAGCCGCTGATGACGCCGCCATCTTCCAGAGCGCGCACACGGCGCAGACAGGGACTGGGGGACAGGCCGACCTGCTCGGACAGATGCTGGTTCGTCATCCGACCGTCGGACTGCAGATTGGACAGGATGCTGCGATCAATGTCATCAAGATCAGAAATTAGCATAGTCTGCCTTTTAATAGACTAAATTGTACGAATCCTGCTGAAATACTACGGTTTCTTCGCAATATTTGCAAGGACATGCCTTGCCCATTCCGCTTAGGTTCCAGAAACAGGTTTGGAGAGATTCATGACGAACACGCTCGTTTCCGGTCCGGGGCAGGACATTGTACACGCGCTGGAAAAGCTGGACACGCAGTTGCGTTGGCTTTCGTCCTGGACCGTACACAACGCCAATCATGTGCGGGAAAAGCGCGACGGCATGAAGGTCGGCGGGCATCAGGCCAGTTGCGCATCGATGACCACCATCATGGCCGCCCTCTATTTCCATGCCCTGCGCCCGCAGGACAAGGTGGCGGTCAAGCCGCACGCCGGACCGGTGCTGCACGCGATCCATTATATGCTGGGCAACCAGAGCCTCGACCAGTTGCAGCGCTTTCGCGGACTGGGCGGCATGCAAAGCTACCCTTCGCGGACGAAGGACCAGATCCCGGTCGATTTCTCGACAGGGTCCGTCGGCCTGGGCGTCGCGATTACGGCCTTTGCCAGTCTGGTGCAGGATTATCTGATCGCGCATGGCCAGTTGGAGGAAGCCAGCGCCGGTCGCATGATCGCGTTGATGGGCGATGCGGAACTGGACGAAGGCAATATCTACGAATGCCTGATCGAAGGGTATAAGCACGACATCCGCAATTGCTGGTGGATCGTCGATTATAACCGTCAGTCGCTCGACCATACGACCGCCGATCGCATGTTCCGCCGGTTCGATGATATTTTCGAAACCTGCGGCTGGCGCGTGCTGACGCTGAAATATGGCAAGCTGCAACGCGCCGCCTTCAAACGGCCGGGCGGCAAGAGTCTGGAGGAGTGGATCGACAATTGCCCCAATGTCGATTTCGCGGCGCTGACCTATCAGGGTGGTGCGGCGTGGCGCAAACGGCTGATGGCGGACATCGGCGACAAGCCGCACGCCGCCAAGCTGCTCGACAGCTTCGATGACGACGCTCTGGCCGCGCTGATGACCAATTTGGGCGGCCATTGCGTCGAAACGCTGACGCAGGCCTTCGACAGCGCGTCGGGCGACGACGTGCCCACCATGTTCATCGCCTATACGATCAAGGGCTATGGCCTGCCGCTGGCGGGGCATAAGGACAATCATTCGGGCATGATGAACCCGCCCCAGATCGCCCAATTGCGCGACAGTCTGGGCATAGCGCAGGGGGACGAATGGAATCCCTATGCCGGCCTTGGCGATAACGTCGCCGCCGAACTGGATGCCTTCATCAGACAGAGCGCCTTTGCCGCAACGCCGTCCGAACGACCCGGCGAAGCGATCGCCATTCCGTCGCGCCTGCCCGTGCCCGATGGCGCGGAACAATCGACCCAGTCGGCGTTCGGCCGCATCCTGATGGATCTGGCCCAGCCGGGCAACCCGATCGGCGACCGCATCGTCACGACCGCGCCGGACGTGACGCAGACCACCAATCTTGGCGGATTCGTGAACCGGCGGGGGCTGTTCCGCAGGCAGGAACTGGCCGACATATTTCATGCCGCCAAAATCCCTTCGGCCCAGAAATGGGCTGGCCATGCAGCGGGCCAGCATATCGAGTTGGGGATTGCGGAGAATAACTTCTTCCTGATGCTGGCGGCTTTGGGGCTGGCGGCGGCGCAATTTGGCACGCGATTATTGCCGGTCGGCACCGTCTACGACCCGTTCATCGCGCGCGGACTCGATGCGCTCAACTATGGCTGTTATCAGGATGCCCGCTTCCTGCTGGTCGGCACGCCGTCGGGCCTGACACTGGGGCCGGAGGGCGGCGCGCACCAGTCGATCAATACGCCCCTGATCGGCATGGGCCAGCCCAACCTCACCTATTTCGAACCGGCCTTTGCCGACGAAGTGGCGCTGACCATGGCCTATGCGTTCGACCATATGCAAAAGCCGGACGGCAGTTCGGTCTATCTGCGCCTGTCGACCCGCACGATCGCGCAGGTCGAACGCGCCAATGGCGATTGGGAAGAGGATGCCCTGAAGGGCGGCTACTGGCTGCGCAAGCCCGATGCCAAGGCCGAGATCGCCATCGTGTTTACCGGTGCGATCGCACCCGAAGCGATGGCGGCATGGGAGCAACTGGCCGAGGATATGCCGGGCCTTGGCCTGCTGAACGTCACCTCGCCCGACCTGCTGCATCGCGGCTGGTCGGCGCAGCGGTCGGCGCGCTGGACGGGCGGCGACTATGCACCCTGCCATGCCCAAGCCCTGCTGTCCCAATTGGCACCCGGTGCGGCGCTGGTGACGGTCATCGACGGATCGCCCGGCGCGCTGTCCTGGCTGGGCGGGGTCAAGGGGATGCGGGTCAGCCCGCTGGGCATCGACCGTTTCGGCCAGACCGGCGACCTGCCCGACCTCTATCGCACCTACAGGCTGGATGCCGACGCCATCGTCGAAGCCGCCGCTGAACTTTTCGTTGGGAACTGAACCATGGCGATCGAACTGAAAATGCCCGCCCTATCCCCCACGATGGAAAAGGGGACTCTGGCCAGATGGCTGGTCAAGGAAGGCGATAGCATCAAGCCCGGCGACCTGATCGCCGAGATTGAGACGGACAAGGCGACGATGGAGTTCGAAGCCATCGATGAAGGCGTAATCGCGTCGATTGCGGTTCCTGCGGGGACCGAGGATGTCGCAGTCGGCACGGTCATTGCGACGATCGCCGAAGCGGGCGAGGCGGTTGCGGCCCTCGTGCTGGCAACGGCGGATGCCGCGCCCGTTGCCGCTGCGACCATCGCTGCCGCGCCGCCGCCCGCACCTGCAGCAATAGCGCCAAAACCGGCGATAATGGCGAGGGATAGCGACATCAGCGCGACCCCGCTGGCGCGCCGCATAGCCACGGTCAGGGGCCTGTCGCTGCTGGGCATCACCGGCACGGGCACGCGCGGTCGGATCGTCAAGGCCGACCTGGGCCTCACGCCCCCGATGGCCGCCCCGGTGGCGGGACAGGGCGTGACCGGGGCACCGATGGTCGCGACCGTGCATGCGCCGCCGGTTGGCGTGCCGATGGAAAGGGTGAAACTCAGCGGCATGCGCAAGACGATCGCGCGGCGGCTGAGCGAATCCAAGCAGACCGTGCCGCATTTCTATCTGACTGCCCATTGCCGCATCGACGCGCTGCTCGGGCTGCGCAGCGAACTGAATGCCAGCCTGTCGGCGCGCGGCGTCAAACTGTCGGTCAATGATCTTGTAATCAAGGCCATGGCGCTGGCCATGACGCGCGAGCCCGACGTCAATGTGCAGTTCGCGGGTGAGGAAATGTATCGCTTCAGCCGGGTCGATATCGCGATGGCCGTCGCAATCGAAGGCGGCCTCGTCACACCGGTGATCCGCGACGTCGCCAGCCTTTCGCTATCGGCCGTTGCACAGCAGAGCCAGCAACTGGCAGGCAAGGCGCGCGACGGCAAACTGGTGCCCGAAGACTATCAGGGTGGCACCGCGTCCATATCCAATCTTGGCATGTATGGCATCGACGAGATGATCCCGGTCATCAACCCGCCACAGGCTCTGATCCTGGGCATCGGATCGGGGATCGAGAAACCGTGGAAAGTCGATGGCGCGATCGCACTGGCGACGATCATGACTTCCACCGCCAGCTTCGATCATCGCGCCATCGATGGCGCCGCCGCTGCGCGCTTCATGGCCGCGTTCCGTGATCTCGTCGAAAATCCGATGCAGATCATATGCTGATCGCCGACAACTGGTGATCACCTCGCCATAAGCACCGATCACCGATCCGTTCGCAGTTGGTCGTTCCTTAACCCTGCTCTGCTAATAGAGTGCAGGCAGAGGAACAGTTCACTATGAACGCACAACCAAACGAGCAGGCGTACCGCATCGACTTTTCGGAAGAGGCATATATGTTGTGCCTGACGTTCGACGGCTTCTGGACGCCGCTCACCGTCGCGCGCTTCAGGGCGGAAATCACGGACACCGTAACCAGGCTGTCTGCCACCTACCGGACCTTCCATATGCTCATCGACCAGCGCAGTTTCGGGGTGCAATCGCTTGATACTGTGCGCAACCTGACCGAAATTTTCATTGAGACGGGACAGATGCATGCTGGCCGGGTCGCGGTCGTGACGAGCAGCGCCCTTGCCAGGATGCAGGTCGAAAGAAATCTCGGCGATCCAAGAGCGAAGGTGTTCTGCGATCTCGAATCGGCAAAATCCTGGCTGACTGCCGCGACGCCAGCGGACTGACATGTCGCCAAGAACAGGGCAACGAATCACCCATCAGCGGCAGTTCGCGCTTGGGATATCCTCAAAGCTGTGGATTCGACTGGCTGGGGCGGCAGGATTCGAACCTGCGCATGGCGGCATCAAAAGCCGCTGCCTTACCGCTTGGCGACGCCCCAGCATGGCCGACTGATCGTCGGCGCGGACAGGCATATAACGTGTGATTGGCGAAAGGAAAGCCTAGTCATCACAGTTTCCTGTCGTCAATAAGGGGCTTTCTCCTTTCCCCTGGATTATCGACGGCCATGTCCGCTTCCTCCCCCACCCCGACGCAGATCGCGCCCGCCTCCCCGCTTTTCCTGCGGGAGGATGAGATCAGGCGCGGGATCGAGATGTTGTATTTCGGCTATTCCGCCCTCACCCGCTCGATCGACGAAGGGCTGGCGGCGCAGGGGCTGGGCCGGGCGCATCATCGCGCGCTCTATTTCATCTCGCGCCAGCCTGACCTGACCGTCAAGGAACTGCTGCGCCTGCTTGCCATCACCAAACAATCGCTGGGCCGCGTGCTCAACGACCTGATCGAGCGCGGCTATATCGAAACGCGCGCGGGTGCCAGCGACCGGCGGCAAAAACTGCTCCGCCTCAGCCCCACCGGTGCAGCGCTGGAGGCCGACCTGTTCCGTGCGTTGCGCGAAAACATGGCCACCGCCTATGCGCAGGCGGGGCAGGGATCAGTCACCGGATTCTGGCGCGTGCTGGAAGGATTGATCCCCGATCAGGACCGCTCGATGGTCTTTGGCCTGCGCGGCAAATAGCGGCCATCGGCGCGCCGCGACGCAACCTTATCGCCCTTCCCGCGCTTATCAGGCTCCACGCATCAGGTAAAAGGACTCACCATGCGCAAATCCCTTCTGGCCGCCATCGCGGTCCTGTCCGTCACTGGCCTGTCGGCCTGCTCGCAAAAGACCGAGGATCATCTGGAAAACACCGGATCGTCGATCGGCAACGACCTGAGCACTGCCGCCGATCGTGCAGGTGACAAGATCGACAATGGCCTCGACCGGGCTGGCGCTGCGATCGACAATGGCGCTGAAAAGGTCGATTCCGCGACTGACCGGGCCGCAGCCGACGCAAAGCGCGAAGCCAATGAGGCCAGGCAGGACGTCGGCGCTTCGCTCGAAAAGGCCGGCAGCGACCTGCGCAACGAATAACATGGGCGCCGCCCCGGTCGCCGAAGCGATACGGGGCGGCCCTTCCGTTTATTCCTGCCTGAACACCGGCGCGCGCTTCTCGAAGAAGGCCGCGAAAGCCTCCTGCGCTTCGGCGGAACCCAAAGTTTCGCGAAACAGCCGCGCTTCCTCCTCGATCCGGGCATTCAGCAATATAGGATCGCCCTTCATCAATTGCCGCGTCAGCATCAGCGCCTGCGGCGGCTTTGCCATCAACGCTGCCGCTTTCACCCGCGCATGATTCTCCAGCGATTCGCGCGGCACGATGGCGGTAATCAATCCTACACCGTCCGCCGCCTGCGCATCCATCGGCTCGCCCAGCAACAACATCGCCGCCGCCTTGGCATGACCCATCATCGCAGGCGCGATCAGGCTGGACCCGGCCTCCGGCACCAGCCCCAGATTGACGAACGGCATGATGAAACGCGCGTCTGGCGCGGCATAGATCAGGTCGCAGTGCATCAGCATCGTCGTGCCGACCCCGACCGCCAGCCCCTGCACCGCCACGACTATCGGCTTGTCGAACGCAGCGATGGCGCGGATGAAGGCGAACGCCGCAGCGCCCCCCTCCGGTCCGTTCATGAAATCACCCAGGTCGTTGCCCGCGCAAAAGGCGTCACCCGCAGCGGTGAACAGCACGACACCGATGTCGGCGCGGGCGGACGCATCGGCCAGCGCGGCTGTCATCACCCGATACATGGCGCCGGTCAGCGCATTTTTCTTGTCGGGTCGGTCGATTCGGATTTCCAGAACGCCCCGGCTCGCGCCCTCGCCTTCCAATAGCATGATGCCGTCAGCCACATCCGTCTCCATCTCATCCTCGGTTCCGCCAAAACTGTTGGCGCAACCCGTGCGCCACGTCTATCCCCCTGCCCAGCCTCAACACCGATCGAATCTGCCGATGAAACGCCTGCGCCAAGCCTTCGACCCTTTCCTTCTCCTGCTGATCGCCACGGTCGCCCTAGCGTCGTTCCTGCCTGCGCGAGGGGATGGCGCGAAGATTGCGGAATGGCTGGCGGACGCGGGCATCGTCCTGCTTTTCTTCCTGCATGGCGCAAAATTGTCACGCGCTGCCATATGGGATGGCGCAAAGGCGTGGAAACTGCATCTGGCAGTGCTTGGCACGACCTTCGCTGCCTTCCCGCTCATCGGCCTTGCCATGCAGCATATCCCTGTCATCCCGACGGACATGCGCGCGGGGCTGCTGTTCCTGACGCTGCTGCCGTCCACGGTGCAATCCTCCATCGCGTTCACCGCCATCGCGCGCGGCAATGTGGCGGCGGCGGTGGTCAGCGCATCCTTCTCCAACCTGATCGGCATCGCTCTGACCCCGCTGCTGGTCGCGCTGCTGATGCAGAGCGGGGGCACGGGCGGCCTTATTTCGCTGTCGTCTGCCGAAGGGATCATATTGCAACTGCTGCTGCCCTTCCTGGTGGGTCATTTGTCCCGACGCTGGACCGGCGGCTTTGTGGAACGGCATAAGGCGATGATCGGTCGGGTCGATCGCGGGTCCATCCTGCTCGTCGTCTATGCCGCTTTCAGCGCGGCGGTGGTGGAAGGATTGTGGAACAGCGTGTCGGGTCATGACCTGGCGATACTCGCTGCGGCCTGCGTCATTCTGCTCGTCATCGTCCTGTTGTTCACATGGGGGCTGGGGCGAATGCTCGGCTTGCCCCGCGCCGATGCCATCGTCCTGCAATTTTGCGGGTCGAAGAAAAGCCTGGCGACCGGCGTCCCCATCGCAGGCGTGCTGTTCCCTGCCAGCATGGTCGGGCCGATCCTGTTGCCGGTCATGCTGTTTCACCAGATTCAGCTGATGGCCTGCGCGATGCTGGCGCGCAAATATGGCGCGCGGGATCAAGCGCCAAACGACCTGGCAGCCACGGAGCAGGCATGACCGATCCCATCCTGACCGACATTGCGATGGACCGCTTTCTGGCGCAGGTCGATGCGCTGGCCGTTGCCATCGCCACCGCGCCATGGCGGCCAGACCATATCGTGGGCGTCGGGCGCGGCGGGCTGGTCCCAGCCACCTTCCTGTCCCACGCCATCGACCGGCCGATGCTGTCCATCGATCTGTCGGCGGGCGTTCCCGACTTTGCCGACCTGCTGCTGGAACGCCTGCGGGACCGGGCGGCGAAAGGCGCACGGCTGTTGTTCGTGGACGACATCAACGACAGCGGCAGCACGATCAATGGCCTCAAGACCGCGATGGCCGATACGCCGGACGACGCAGTGCGCTTTGCGGTGTTGATCGACAATATCCGCTCCATCGCCACCATCGACTATCGCGCCGAAACCATCGACCGTTCAGTAACCAAAGACTGGTTCGTCTTCCCATGGGAAGCGGTGGCCAGCCGGGACGCAGTGGTGAAGGATTGGGGCGTCATGCCGGACCGGACACGATGACCCGCATGCCTTGCCCGATAGTGTCGATTGTCGTACATCCGTAAAATATTCAGGCTTGGGGGAGCATGACACAGTGGCAGCGGCTGCATTGAGCGGGGCGGACCCGGATGCGGCATACAGCCTGCCAGCCTGGACCTATCACGACCCCGAATTTTTCGCGCTGGAGATACAACGCATCTTTCGTCCCGCCTGGCAGATCGTCTGCCATGCCAGCGATATCCCCTCCCCCGGCGACTATCATCTGATCGACCATGTCGGTGAAAACATCATCGTCATGCGCGGCGACGATGGCATGGTGCGCGCCTTCACCAATGTCTGCCGCCATCGCGGCGCACGGATGCTGGATGGCCCGTCCGGTTGCGCACGCAAAATCACCTGCCCCTATCATGGCTGGACCTATGCCAATGACGGACGACTGACCGGCGTGCCCGACCGGGCGAGCTATGACGCCAGGGCACTGGCCCAACAGCGACTTGCACCAGTGGATGTGGAGGATTTCCACGGTTTCCTCTTCATCCGGCTGGACGATGATGGCGGCCCCTCCATCGCGCAGATGATGGCACCCTATATGGCGCAGATCGCCCCCTATCGCTTTGCCGACCTGCGCGCGCTGGGCCGCGTGACGTTGCGCCCGCGCGCCGTGAACTGGAAAGTGATCGGCGACAATTATTCCGACGGCCTGCACATATCCGTCGCCCATCCCGGCCTCAAACGGCTGATGGGCGATGGCTATGGCGTGGAAGCGAGCGCGCATGTCGATCGCATGTGGGGACCGATCCTCGATCGCCCCTCGACCAACCTGTCCGAACGCGCATACCAGCATTTTCTGCCCGCCGTCCCGCATCTGCCGCCCGACCGGCAAAGGCTGTGGACCTATTACAAGCTGTGGCCCAATTTCGCGTTCGACATCTACCCCGATCAGATCGATTTCATGGCCTGGATGCCGGTGTCGCCCACTCATACGGTCATCCGGGAAATCAGCTACGCCCTGCCCGATGACCGGCAAGAGATGCAGGCCGCCCGCTACCTCAACTGGCGCATCAACCGGCAGGTGAATGGGGAGGATACAGCGCTCCTCGCCCGGATGCAGGCAGGCATGGCGTCGGCCAGCTTTACCGTCGGGCCTTTGAGCGACAGGGAAGTCGCCCTGCGCCATTTCTGCGGGCGGATGCGTGACATCATCCCACAGGCGCGGCTGCATCGTCCCCCGCCCCCCGGATGGAGCGCCCGCGCATGACCCAGATCTATGACGCGGTCATCATCGGCGGCGGCCATAATGGGCTGGTGTGCGCCTTCTATCTCGCCCGCGCCGGCTATTCCGTCCGCATTCTGGAACGGCGCGCTGTCGTCGGCGGCGCGGTGGTGACGGAGGAATTTCACCCCGGCTTCCGCAACTCGACCGCCAGCTACACTGTCAGCCTGCTCAATCCCAAAGTCATCGCCGACATGGCGCTGGCCGATCATGGCTATCGCGTGATCGAACGGCCGATCAGCAATTTCCTGCCACAGCCGGACGGCGGCTATCTGAAGCTTGGCGGCGGCCTTGCCGCCACGCAGGCGGAGTTCGCCCGCTTCAGCGCGAAGGACGCCGCTGCCCTCCCCGCTTACTACGCGACGCTGGAGGTGGTGGCCGACCTGCTGCGCGACATGGTGCTGCAAACCCCGCCCAATGTCGGCGATGGCCCCGCGATGGTCGTCGCGGCGCTGAAACAGGGGCGCCGCTTCACCCACCTGTCGCTCGATCAACAGCGCGACGTGCTAGACCTCTTCACAAAATCGGCACGTAACTTCCTGGATTCATGGTTCGAAAGCGATGCGGTGAAGGCTGCCTTCGGCTTCGACGCCGTCGTCGGCAACTACGCCTCCCCCGACGCGCCCGGCAGCGCCTACGTCCTCCTGCACCACGTCTTTGGGCAGGTGAATGGCAAGAAAGGCGCATGGGGCCATTGCGTCGGCGGCATGGGCTCAATCACCCAGATCATGGCCCGTATCGTAACTGCATTGGGTGTGGTCCTCACTCTGGAAACACCCGTCGATCGCGTGCTGGTCGATGGCGACCGCGCGGTCGGCGTCGTCCTCGAAAATGGCGAGGAAGTGATGGGCAAATCCATCATCGCCAATGTCGGGCCAAAGCTGCTCTACGACCGGATGATCGCTCCATCGGACCTGCCCCCCGACTTCGTGCGCCGGATCAGAGGGTATAAGACCGGGTCGGGCACATTCCGCATGAATGTCGCCCTGTCCACCCTGCCTGACTTCACCTGCTTACCCGGCCCAGGGCTGCATCACCAATCGGGCATCATCATCGCCCCGACGCTCGATTATATGGACCGCGCCTTCATGGACGCCAAACGCGACGGCTGGTCCAGACGGCCGATCGTGGAAATGCTCATCCCCTCCACCATCGACGATAGCCTTGCGCCGCCCGGCCATCATGTCGCCAGCCTCTTCTGCCAGCAATTCGCCCCCCACCTGCCCAACGGGCGCCACTGGGAAGATGAACGGGAAGCAGCGGCGGACCATATCATCGCGACGGTCGATGCCCACGCTCCCGGCTTCGCGCGCAGCATCATCGCGCGCCAGATCCACTCGCCGCTCGACCTGGAACGCACATTCGGCCTGATCGACGGCGACATCATGCATGGCCACCTCTCGCTCGACCAGATGTGGGCTGCCCGCCCGATGCTGGGCCATGGCGCCTATCGCGGCCCGCTGAAAGGTCTGTATATGTGCGGCGCGGGCACGCATCCGGGCGGCGGCGTGACCGGTGCGCCGGGCCATAATGCGGCCCGCGCGGTGCTGAACGATCATGCCATATGGGGACGCCTGCGTGGGCGTGGCTAGGCTTGCCCAAACGCGCGGCCTCGCTTACAGGATCGGCTCATGCCTGACATCTTCATTCCCGACGCCACGCCCGACCTGACAGGCCGGGCGTTGTTTCCGCACAGGCATCTGCTGTCGATCGCGGACCTCAAACCCTGGGAAATCCGCTTCCTGCTGGACGAGGCGGAACAATGGGCGCGCTCCAACCGCAACGGCGCGCGCAAGCATGACGATCGCCTGACAGGCATGACGCAGATCAACGCCTTCTTCGAAAATTCCACCCGGACCCTGCTGTCCTTCGAGATCGCGGGCAAGCGACTGGGTGCGGATGTCGTCAACATGGCGGCGGCGACCTCCAGCGTGAAAAAGGGCGAAACGCTGATCGACACGGCCATGACGCTGAACGCCATGGCCGCCGACGTCATCGTCATCCGCCATGCCAGTTCAGGCGCAGTCGCCCTGATCGCGGACAAGGTGGACTGCCCGGTCCTCAACGCAGGCGACGGCTGGCACCAACATCCCACGCAAGCCCTGCTCGACGCGCTGACCATCCGGCGGCGCAAGGGCGGGTTCGAAGGACTGATCGTCGCGATCTGCGGCGACATATTGCACAGCCGGGTCGCGCGATCGAACATGCTCTGCCTCGCTGCATTGGGGGCGCAGGTCCGCGCGGTCGCGCCGCCCACGCTCATGCCCGCGCAGGTCGAAATGCTCGGCGCGACACCCTTCACCCATATGGACGAAGGGCTGGACGGCGCGGACGTCGTGATGATGCTGCGGCTTCAGAATGAGCGGATGGACGGTGCGTTCATTCCCTCTGCGCGCGAATATCATATGCTCTACGGCCTGACGCCTGAGCGGCTGGCCATCGCCAAGCCCGACGCGCTGGTCATGCACCCCGGCCCCATGAACCGGGGCGTGGAAATCAGCAGCAGCGTGGCCGATCATCCCGACCGGTCGGCCATCACCGAACAGGTCGAAATGGGCGTCGCCATCCGCATGGCCTGCCTCGACATATTGACGCGGAGTGCGCGCGGCGTGGAGGGATGGGCTTGAACATCCCGACCAGCAGAAACGGAGGGATGGGCATGAAGACTCTCGCGATCGTCAACGGCAAGTTGGCCGACCCTGCCGGCGACACGCTTATCTCCGGCACGCTGCTGATCGCGGGCGACCGGATCGTCGCGGCGGGCGACATCGCCGTCCCTGAAGACGCGGACACGATCGACGCAGGCGGTCTTGTCGTCGCCCCCGGCCTCATTGACCTCGGCGTCTTCGCTACTGACAAACCAGCCTTTCACTTCGGCGGAATCACCCGCGCCGCGTTGATGCCCGACCAATCCTCGCTGCTGGACGACGCTGCCCTGATCCGGCAGGCGACTCGTGCGGGCAAGCCCGACTTCTGGGTCCACCCGATCGCTGCGGCCACGCGCGGCCTTAAAGGCACCGAACTCGCCGAAATCGGCCTGATGCAGGCGGCGGGCGCGAAAGCCGTCGGCACTGGCCGCCAATGGATCGCGGACTCCGGCGTCATGCTGCGCGTCCTGTCCTATGCAGCGGGGATTGGCCTCACCGTCATCGCCCATGCCGAAGATGGCGGGCTGGCGGGCAAAGCCGTCGCGACATCGGGCGAAACCGCCACGCGCCTTGGCCTGTCGAACGCCCCCGCCTGCGCCGAAGCCATGGCGATCGCGCGCGACATCATTCTGGCGCGCGAAACCGGCGCGGCCATCCATTTCCGGCTGGTCACGACCCGTGCCGGGTTCGACCTGATCCGCGCGGCCAAGGCGGAGGGGCTGAACGTCACCTGCGGCATCAGCCCCGCCTATCTGTTCCTCAACGATCAGGCCGTCACCGACTTCCGCACCTTCGCCCGCCTCTCCCCGCCCCTGCGCGACGAGGCGGATCGGCTCGCCAGCCTGACCGCCATCGCCGACGGCACGATCGACGTCATCACATCCAGCCACGATCCGCGCGGGCCGGAGGATAAGCGCCTGCCCTTTGCCGATGCATCCCCCGGCATGGCGGGCGCCGAAACGCTGCTGGCCATGGCGCTCAATCTGGTGCGTGACGGGCATGTGACGCTTAACCGCCTCATGACGCTGCTCAGTGCCAATCCCGCGCGGATATTGGGCATCGACGCGGGCAGTTTCGCGCCGGGCAGCGCCGCCGACCTCATCTTCATCGACCCCGACGCCCCATGGATCGTGGACTCAGCGAAGATGGCCGCATCGGCAGGCAACACCCCCTTCGACCGCGTCCCCGTCCAGGGCCGCGCCCGCCGCATCATGAAGGGCGGCGTTTTTCTTTAGCCCGACCATAGCCGCTTGCGTCACACACAACCCCGCTTAATCTGCCACCCATGACGCCGGGGGAGCATGCCGCGATGACAATGACATCAGCCCCCGCCCGCACGCTGGGCATGGCCGCCTGCATCGCGCTGGTCATGGGCAATATGATCGGATCGGGCGTATTCCTTCTGCCCGCCTCCCTCGCGCCCTTCGGGTGGGACGCAGTGGCTGGGTGGGTCTTCACCATCGCTGGGTCCATGCTGCTCGCGCTCGTCATCGCGCGCCTGACCGTCGCCATGCCGGACGCCAGCGCGCCGCAAATGGTCGCCCGCGCCTTTGGCCCCCTGGCGGGATTTGCGATCGGCTGGATCTACTGGCTCTCGATCATCATCACCAACGTCACCATCGCCGTCGCCGCGACCGCCAACCTGTCGAGCGTTCTGCCAGCGCTCGCCCGACCGGGCGCTGGCGTAGCCTGTTCGATGGCGATCCTGTGGGCCATGACCGGCATCAACCTAATCGGCGCGCGCGCGGCAGGCACGGCGCAGATCGTCACCATGATCGTCAAGCTGATCCCGATTGCGGTCGTGATGGGACTGCTGATCCTGATCCTCGGCAATGGCAGCGCGCAGGTCGCGCCCTTCCCCGCACAAGGACTGACCGCCGCCGGAATCACAGCGTCGGCCTCTCTCACCCTATGGGCGCTGATGGGCTTTGAATCCGCCAGCGTCGCGGCGGACAAGGTGCGCGATCCGGCCCGCACCATCCCGCGCGCGACGCTGATCGGCACGGCGGCCACGGGCCTCATCTACCTGCTCGTCTGTTCGGGTATCGCCCTCACCCTGCCCATCGCGCTGACGCAGACCGGATCGCCCTTCGGCGCGTTCGTCAGCTATTATTGGTCGCCCTACCCCGCCCGCTTCATCGTTTTGTTCGTGGTCGTCAGTTGCCTGGGCGCGCTTAACGGCTGGACCTTGTTGCAGGGGGAAGCCCCGCTGGCGATGGCGCGAGCCGGGGAGTTACCACGCTGGCTGGCGGTTACGACGCATAAGGGAACACCGGTCCGCGCACTGATGCTGTCGACGCTGCTCGCCAGCCTGCTGCTCATCGCCAACAGCCTGCAAGGATTGGTGTCGCTCTTCACCGCCATGGCGCTGCTGGCGACCTCGGCGACCCTGTGGCTCTATGTCGGCTGCGCCCTCGCCAGCCTGCACTTCCGCGTGGTCATGCCCGCTGCGGCGATTGGGCTATGCTATGCGTTGTGGACGCTGTGGGGCGCGGGCGTGGTCGCCAGCGGGTCGAGCATCATCCTGATGGCTGCAGGATTGCCCTTCTACTGGTGGGCGCGGCGGGGGCGGGTCATCATCTAAACGAGAAACCGCGTGTTCCCGCGCAGGCGGGAACCCAGTTCAACGCCGTGGCTGGGTTCCCGCCTGCGCGGGAACACGTCGCCTTACAGGATATTGATCCAACAGCGTTGAATCAATCGCCCCACAATTCCTTGAGCTTTGAGAAAAACCCCGTCGATTGCGGACATTCCTCACCCGTCTCGGTCTCCCGGAACGCTTCGAGTAATTCCTTCTGCCGCGCCGTCAGCCGAGTGGGCGTTTCGACGTCGATCTGGAGGACAAGATCGCCAAAGCCACGCCCGTTCAATACCGGCATGCCCGCGCCACGCTGACGGATCTGCTTGCCCGACTGAATGCCTGCCGGAATCTTGATCTCATGCCGCGAACCATCCAGCCCCGGCACTTCGATCGTCCCGCCCAAAGCCGCCGTGGTGAAACTCAGCGGCGCATGGAAGAATAAAGTCGTCCCGTCCCGCTCGAAAATCGCATGGCGCTTCACATGCAGGAAAATATACAGGTCACCTGCTGGCGCTCCTCGTGCGCCCGCCTCGCCCTCACCCGACAGACGGATGCGCGTGCCTTCATCGACACCTGCGGGAATATTGACCGACAGCGACTTGGGCTTGTCCACGCGCCCTTCGCCCCGGCATGACCGGCATGGGTTTTCGATGATCTGCCCGGCACCATGGCAGGTAGGGCAGGTGCGTTCGACCACGAAAAAGCCCTGTTGCGCGCGCACCTGGCCATGGCCCTTGCACGTACCGCATGTCTTGACCCCGGTGCCCGGCTGCGCACCTGACCCATCACAGGTCTCGCACGCGCCCGACACCTCGATCTCGATCTGCGTCTGCTTGCCGTGATAGGCTTCGTCGAGGCTGATTTCGAGGTCGTAGCGCAGGTCCGCACCGCGCCGCTGCTGCTGGCGACCGCCGCCCGCCCCGCCAAAGCCGGACTGGCCGAAGATCGTCTCGAAAATATCGCCAAGGTCCGAAAAACCGCCAGCGCCGCCGCCATGAAAACCGCCGCCGCCGCCGCCACCCTGCTGTTGCTGGGTATAGGCCGCATGGCCGAAACGGTCATAGGCCGCGCGCTTTTGCGGATCCTTCAGGCATTCATAGGCTTCCGACACGGCCTTGAACTTCGCCTCGCTGTCGGCGCATCCCCCGGTCTTGTCGGGGTGATATTTCATCGCCAGCTTGCGATAGGCGCTCTTGATGACAGTGCCATCGGCGGTCCGCTCGATTTCGAGCCGTGCGTAATAATCAATATCGGTAGTCATCTGGACCCCTGCCCGCCCATTCCGCCATCCCGACACAGGCCGGGATGACGGAGGTTGAGCATCAGCTTACGCCTTGTTGTTCTCGTCCACTTCCGAAAATTCGGCGTCGACCACGTCATCGTCGGCCTTAGGCGCTTCACCGGCCGGAGCCGCAGCCGAAGCCTGCTCCTTCTCGTAGATCGCCTGACCCAGCTTCATTGCGACCGTGGCGAGTTCCTGCGCCTTGGCCTTCATCGCTTCAGCGTCGCCGCCCTCGATCGCCGACTTGGTCTCCGCAATCGCGGTCTCGATCTCGCCCTTCAGGCTGGCATCGACCTTATCGCCATGTTCGGACAATTGCTGCTCGGTCGTGTGGACCAGACTTTCGGCGTTGTTCTTGGCTTCCGCCCCTTCACGACGCTTCTTGTCTTCTTCGGCAAAGCGTTCGGCATCCTTGACCATCTGGTCGATGTCCGAATCCGACAAGCCACCCGACGCCTGAATGCGAATCTGCTGCTCCTTGCCGGTGCCCTTGTCCTTGGCCGACACATTGACCAGACCGTTGGCGTCGATGTCGAACGTCACTTCGATCTGCGGCACGCCACGCGGCGCTGGCGGAATGCCGAGCAGGTCGAACTGGCCCAGGATCTTGTTGTCCGCCGCCATTTCACGCTCGCCCTGGAACACGCGGATCGTCACCGCCTGCTGATTGTCATCGGCAGTCGAATAGACCTGAGACTTTTTGGCAGGAATGGTCGTGTTGCGGTCGATCATCCGGGTGAACACGCCACCCAGCGTCTCGATGCCCAGCGACAGCGGCGTCACGTCCAGCAGCAGCACGTCCTTGACGTCGCCCTGCAACACGCCCGCCTGAATCGCCGCGCCCATGGCAACGACTTCGTCAGGGTTCACGCCGGTGTGCGGTTCCTTGCCGAAAAATTCCTTCACGGCTTCGCGCACCTTGGGCATGCGGGTCATGCCGCCGACCAATACGACTTCGCTGATTTCGCTGGCCGACACGCCTGCGTCCGCCATCGCTTTCTTGCATGGCTCCATCGTCCGCTTGATGAGGTCCGCGACCAGCCGCTCCAGATCGGCGCGGGTGATCGTCTTGACCAGATGCTTGGGACCGTTCTGGTCCGCCGTGATGAAGGGCAGGTTGACTTCGGTCGACTGCGCCGAAGACAGCTCGATCTTCGCCTTTTCCGCCGCTTCCTTCAAACGCTGGAGCGCCAGCTTGTCCTTGGTCAGGTCGATGCTCTCGGTCTTCTTGAATTCGTCGGCCAGGAACTGCACGACCTTGGCGTCGAAATCTTCGCCGCCCAGGAAGGTGTCGCCGTTGGTCGATTTCACTTCGAACACGCCATCGCCGATTTCCAGGATGGAAATGTCGAACGTGCCGCCGCCAAGGTCATAGACAGCGATCGTCTTGCCGTCCTGCTTGTCCAGACCATAGGCCAACGCAGCGGCCGTTGGCTCGTTGATGATGCGCAGCACTTCCAGACCGGCGATCTGGCCAGCGTCCTTGGTCGCCTGACGCTGGGCGTCGTTGAAATAGGCAGGGACGGTGATGACCGCCTGCGTCACGGTTTCGCCCAGATAGCTCTCAGCGGTTTCCTTCATCTTTTGCAGGATAAACGCGCTGATCTGCGACGGGCTGTAATCCTCGCCACCGGCCTTGACCCAAGCGTCGCCGTTCGGACCCTTGGCAATGTCATAGGGGACCAGTTCCATGTCCTTCTTGGTCATGGGATCGTCGAAGCGGCGGCCGATCAGGCGCTTGACCGCGAAAATCGTATTGTCGCCATTCGTCACGGCCTGACGCTTGGCCGGCTGGCCGATCAGGCGTTCGCCATCCTTGGCGAAGGCGACGATGGAGGGCGTCGTGCGCGCACCTTCCGCATTTTCGATAACCTTTGGCTTGCCGCCATCCATGACGGCGATGCAGCTGTTGGTGGTGCCAAGGTCGATACCGATAACTTTTGCCATTATGTCCTCTTTGAACCCCAAATCATGTTCAGCGGTTGTTGGCCCATACCTCACGAAAGCGCCAAGGCAAGGCCGGTTTGCTTCGGGGGATATAGGCGCGCTTTTCCTTGGCACAAGAAGGTTCCGCGATTACCTGTGCTCACGACCGGAAACGAGACAGTC
Source organism: Sphingobium sp. (assembly GCF_049304695.1). Taxonomy (GTDB): domain Bacteria; phylum Pseudomonadota; class Alphaproteobacteria; order Sphingomonadales; family Sphingomonadaceae; genus Sphingobium. The sequence goes on along the minus strand of NZ_JBAQOK010000067.1, from coordinate 6,455 downwards.
ATGGAGTGAAGTCATGCGCGCGCCTTTTGCCCTTTTTGCCTTAACAGCGCCGCTCATGCTGGGCCTCTCCGCCTGCGGCGATCCCGCCCCCACCTATATCGATCAGGCGTGGGTGCGCCTGTCGCCCAACAAAGACACGCCGTCGGCAGGCTATTTCATCGCGCATGGCGGCGATTCGGGCGCGCAACTGCGCGGTGTGCTGACCGATTATGCGCTCAAGGTCGAAATGCATGAAAGCATGTCGTCCGGCGGCATGACCAGCATGAAGCCGGTCGAAAGCGTCGATATCCCCGCCAAGTCTCAAGTCGCCTTCGCGCCGGGCGGCAAGCATCTGATGCTGTGGGGCGTGAACGACACCGCCATCAGCCGTGGCAAGATGCAGCTCACCTTCCTGATGAGCAATGGCGACCGCCTGCTGGTGGACGCGGTGATTCGCAAGGCAGATGGAACGGATTCCGCCACGCCCGCGCCGTCCAAGCCGGGCGAGCATGAGGGCCATTGAACAGCCGATCCCTGACGCCTGACGAAATTGCGCTGGCACGCACCGTGTTCGGCAGCGCGATCGATTATGGGCGGGTACGCGTGCATGAAGCGAAGTGGTGGCCGCTCCAGCCCAGCGGCGTCACCATGGCCCCCGACGGCAACCTGTGGTTCCATCCCGACGGCGGGCTGTTCTGCCCCGACTTCTGCGCAACGCCTGTCCATGTTCAGGGGCATTTCATCCACGAAATGACCCATGTTTGGCAGGCCCAGCGGTCGGGGAAGTGGTGGCTCCCCCTGATGCGTCACCCCTTCTGCCGCTACAGCTACGATGTGATCCCCGGCAAGCCCTTCGCCCGTTACGGCATAGAGCAGCAGGCGGAAATCGTCCGGCACCTGTTCCTGATGCGGGGCGGCGCGACGATCGCGGGCAAGCCCCCACTGGCGGCGTACGAAACGCTGGTGCGGTTCAGTGCCGCACGGGCCTGATCCGCGTCAGGACTGCGTTGCTCCGCTCGGCCTGCGCCGCGTGGGCCAGTTCATGCAGCACCGCCAGATGGCTGTCGATCGCCGCCGCCATGCAATAGCGCCGTGCGATCGCGCGCAGGCTGGTGGGTCGTTCGTCATACGCCAGCCCCCGGTCCAGCGCAGCCGCCAGCGCATCGGCGTCCCCGCACGGCACGACGGCGCAATGGGGCGCATGAGCCAGCAGCGCAGCCGCCCCGTCGAAACAATCGGTGGTGACGACCGGGCAATTGGTGGCAAGCGCCTCGATCACCGCAGCGGGCAACCCCTCATAATGCGATGACAGCGCAAACAGGTCAGCCTTGCGCAGCCAGGGGACGACATCGTCCGCAAAGCCCGGCAATTCGACCCGCGCGCTCAGTCCCAGTTGCGCGATCAGCGCCTCGATCCCCGCCCGCTCCGGCCCTTCCCCCACGATCACCAGCCTGTCCTGCTGTCGCCGCATCCGGGCAAAGGCGCTCACCAGCAGGTCGAGCCGCTTTTGCGGCATCATCCGCGCCAGCGCGACGATCGTCCTTGGCGCATCGCGCCGCGTCGTCTGCGGCGTGAAGTTTGCCAACATCTCGTCGCTGACATAGGGGTTCATGACGGTGTGAAATTTTTGCTCATATTGCGGATATAGCGCGATCAGCCTGCCCCGCTCCGCATCGGTCAGCGGCAATATGCAATCGAAGCGGCCAAAGATAAAGCCGTAAAGCCTGCGCCGATACCACTGCGCGACTTTGCTCTTGTCGCGCGGGCGGATCACCGGATTGGTCGTCTTGAACGCAAAGCGGATGCCTGAACGCGGGACGATCAGGGCGGCAAACGCCGTGACCAGACCGATATTGTTGCTGGTCGCCAGCACGACGTGCGGCCGCGCAGCCCGGATCCGTCGCACGATCAGCGCCAGCCCGCGGGCCAGTTCCAGCTTGCGCGACCCCATCGGCGCACCGGCGCTGGCGATTTCGATCGCGGGATCGCACAAAGGCGTAAGCGCCGCTTCTCCCTCACCACCCGACTGCATCCGCACGATGGTGACGTCGTTGCCAGCACGGGCAAAGCCGCTCGCCAGCAGCAGCGCGACGCGATCCGCCCCGCCCTGTCCGAATTTGTGCATGGTCAGCAGAAAACGCGGGCGTATCATCGGACTATCTCTTGGCGCATGGGGAAAGCCCTTCCCCATTTCCCGCCGTTCGCGCCATAGACGTCGCCATCGCCGCTTTCCCATAGTCGGCAGGATCAACCGCGCATAAAAAAGGGCGAACCTTTCGGCCCGCCCCTTTTTCCTTACTCAAACCCGGATGGATCGGATCAATATACGCGCGCCTTGGGCTTCACATATTCCGCTTCGTCGGTCATCGTATAGTCGTGGACCGGCCGATAATCGAGCGTCACCTTGCCGCCCGAACCGCCCCAGCCTTCGAACCAGCTGATCGTATGCTTCATCCAGTTTTCGTCGTCGCGGTTCGGGAAATCCTCATGCGCATGCGCCCCGCGCGATTCCTTGCGCGCATCGGCACCTTCCATCGTGCAGATCGCCTGACACATCAGATTGTCGAGTTCCAGCGTCTCGATCAGGTCGGTGTTCCAGATCAGCGAGCGGTCCGAAACCTTGACGTCCTGCAACCGCTTGTTGACCGCCTGCATCTGCGTGACGCCTTCGGACAACAGGGCGCTGTCGCGGAACACGGCGGCATGCTTTTGCATCGTGCGCTGCATGTCGAGGCGAATGTCCGCCGTCGGCGTGCCGCCATTGGCATTGCGATAATGGTCCAGACGGCTGAGCGCCAGATCCGCCGCATCCGCAGGCAAAGGCTTGTGCGGCGCGTTGGGCTTGAGATTGTCCTTGAGGAACAGCCCGGTCGCGCGGCCGAACACCACTAGGTCGATCAGCGAGTTGGAGCCGAGGCGGTTGGCGCCATGCACCGAAACGCACGCCGCTTCACCGACCGAGAACAGGCCCGGCACGATGACTTCGGGATCGTCGCCGACCTTCGTCACCACCTGCCCATGATAATTGCACGGGATGCCGCCCATATTATAATGGACCGTCGGCGTGACCGGCAGCGGCTGGCGCGTCAGGTCCACGCCCGCAAAAATCTTGCCGCTCTCGGTGATGCCCGGCAAACGCTCGGCCAGCACCTTGGGATCGATATGGTCGAGGTGCAGGAAAATATGATCCTTATGCTCGCCGACACCGCGCCCTTCGCGCATTTCCATCGCCATCGAACGGGACACGACGTCGCGCGACGCCAGATCCTTGGCTGACGGAGCATAGCGTTCCATGAAGCGCTCGCCTTCGGAGTTGGTGAGATAACCACCCTCGCCCCGCGCGCCTTCGGTAATCAGCACGCCCGCGCCGTAAATGCCGGTCGGGTGGAACTGCACGAATTCCAGATCCTGCAAAGGCAGTCCCGCGCGCAGCACCATGCCGCCGCCGTCGCCGGTGCAGCTATGGGCCGATGTGGCGGAGAAATAGGCGCGGCCATATCCGCCCGTCGCCAGCACGACCGCATGGCTGCGGAAGCGGTGGATCGACCCGTCTTCCATGCACAGCGCGATCACGCCCCGGCACTCGCCATTTTCCATGATCAGGTCGATGGCGAAATATTCGATGTAGAAGTCCGCGTCATATTTCAGCGATTGCTGATACAGCGCGTGCAGCATCGCGTGGCCGGTACGGTCGGCCGCCGCGCAGGTGCGCTGCACTGGCGGGCCAGCGCCCATATTCTGCATATGGCCACCGAACGGACGCTGATAGATCGTCCCATCCTCGTTCCGGCTGAACGGCACGCCGGCATGTTCCAGCTCGATGACGGCCGCAGGCGCTTCGCGCACCATATATTCGATCGCGTCCTGATCGCCCAGCCAGTCGGACCCTTTGACGGTGTCGTACATGTGCCAGGTCCAGTGATCGGGCGAATTATTGCCAAGGCTCGCGGCGATGCCGCCCTGCGCCGCCACAGTGTGCGACCGGGTCGGGAACAGCTTGGTGATGCAGGCAGTCTTCAGGCCCGCTTCCGCGCTGCCCATGGTGGCGCGCAGGCCCGAACCACCAGCGCCGACGACGACCGTGTCGTAGGTGTGGTCGATGATCTTATAGGCTTCGGTCATTATTTCACGACCCCCGTGAAGGCGATCTTGGCGATCGCGAAGATGCCGGCAGCCGCGCCGCCAAAGGCATAGAAATTGAGCAGCAGCATGGAGAGAAAGGCCAGACCCTTGTCATGGACATAATCCTCCAGCATCACCTGCATGCCAAGGCGCAGATGCCAGAAGATGCTGACCAGCATCAGCATCATCGGCACTGCGACCAGCGGATTGGCGATCCAGCTTGTGACGCTTTCATAATCCAGCCCCGGCAGGCTGATCAGGCTGAACAGCAGCCACAGCACCAGCAACAGATTGCCCGCCGCCGTATAACGCTGCGCCAGCCAGTGATGCGCGCCATGACGTGCGGACCCAAGACCGCGAACGCGGCCGATACCAGTTCCGTTGCCCATCAGAACGCCTTTCCAAGGATGGTGAGCCAGAAAAGCCCCGTCAGCACGGCGGAGAAAATGAAGGTCGCGATCGACCAGCTCTTGTTGGTGCGCAGTTCATAGCCCGCCCCCATGTCGAGCACGAAATGGCGCAAACCCGAACATAGATGCTGGAAGAAGAACCAGGACAGGCCGACCATCACCAGATAGCCGATCGGTGACGTCGCGCATTTGACGAATGTCGCATAGGCTTCCGGCCCGATCGCGGCCGCCATCAGCCACCAGACGAGGCCGAGCGCCCCTGCGGTCGCCAGGCCGTTGCCGGTCACGCGGTGTGCGATGGAAACGGCCATGGCCGGTCCCCATTTCCAGATCGTCAAATGCGGCGAGAGTGGCCGGCTGTTGGATCGCGCCATGTCTAACCCGTGTCCCTGATATATCCCGTAAGTCCGATCCCCTTAAGAGCGAACGCACAAGAGGGCAAGCGATGGAAACCCGTCTTTCGTGCATGTCGGGATAAGGAAGGATTAACCAAAGGCGGCTAAGGTTGCGACGTTCTCAGATCATGCCATCCACAGGGGCAATGTTTAGATGTCATCCTTCGCTCCCGCCGCGACCTTCGGTTCGGCCGATATCCTCCAAATGGATCCCGACGGATCCATTGCCAAGGCTGCGCAGGAAATAGGCGCGCTGATCAAGGAGGATATTGCCAGCGTGGGGTCGGCTTTCTTCGAAACCTATATGAACGGCACGGGGCTGCGCAACCAGTTGAGCGCGCAGATCATCGATCGGATCGAATCCGAGGCCCACATATTCGTCGAACAGAAGCTGCTTCATTTCGACGATGGGCGCTGGGCGCGCTCCGCCGCCGATTGCGTGCGTCATGCCCGCAAACATGGTGTTTCGGTCCGTTCGGTATTGACCGCCGTTGCCGCATCGAACGAACAGGTGATCACCCTCATCTGGGAACGGTGCCATACCGACGAAGCCCGGTGCCGCCGACTGCTGGCGTCCATGATGCACATCGCCATGCTGGATTCCGGTTTCATGAACAATGTCCTATCGACCGATCAAGCTGAAGCGCAACGCATCGAGCGCCAGCGTTACGGCACATTGTTCGAACAGCGCATCGTCGGCGAAATCGACGGCGCGTCCAAACTGGGCGAATCATTGCGCGAACAGGCCAAGGATGCGTCCGCCGCGACTCGTGGCATGCTGGGCAAGGCGTCCGAAGTCGCCGCCGCCGCCGAACAATCCGCCCTTGCCATGCGCGAAGCCGCCCGCACCTCCGCTGGTCTGATTCGCGCGATCGAGGACGCACGCACCGAAGTGGAAAGCGCGGCGGGCGTCGCGCAGCGTGCCGCACGCCAGTCGGGCGAAGCCGTCACCATGTCGGCCACCCTGTCCGAACATGCCAAATCCATCGAATCCATCCTGGGCCTGATCCGCGACATCGCCGGGCAAACCAACCTGCTCGCGCTCAATGCCACGATCGAAGCGGCCCGTGCAGGCGACGCCGGACGCGGCTTTGCCGTCGTCGCGCAGGAAGTCAAAAGCCTCGCCAACCAGACCGCCCGCGCCACCGACGAAATCGCCGGACGCATCGCTGACATCCAGACCTCCACGCGCCTGTCGGTCGATACCAACGAACGCATCCGCGACACGGTGGGCGAAGTGCAGGCCAGCGCCGACCGCATCCGCCACGCCATGGATGCGCAGGCGCAGACCGTGACGATGATTACCGCAGCGGTCGATGAAACCGCACTTGCCGCCGATTCGATGTCCACCACCATTTCAGCCATCCGGCAGGATACGGAAGTCGTCGCGTCGGAAATCGACCAGCTGGAACGCGGTTTCATGAGCGTGGAAGGCAAACTCGCCAGCCTGCGCAACGCCTCCTCCGACTTTGGCCGACAGGTCGCGTAACAGCACGTAATAGAGGGACGTGTTCCCGCGCAGGCGGGAATCCAGTCCAGACGTCAGAAC
>NZ_JBAQOK010000066.1:0-15804 GCF_049304695.1 Sphingobium sp. | reverse complement strand
CCGGCGCGATTCTTGTGTTCGACCGGGAGGGCGGCGGACACGTCGCTTTCTATGTCGGTGAGGACGCCAGCCACTATCATGTTTTGGGCGGCAATCAGGGCGACTGCGTCAGCATCATGCGGCTGGCCAAGAGCCGCTGCATCGCCCGACGTTGGCCGCGTGGTTGGCCGGTGCTGGGCGCACCGGTGAAGCTGCTGGCGAGCGGTGCGCTCGTGTCGAGGAATGAGGCATGAAGCTGCCCTGCGTGAGGCTGACCGATCATGGCAGTGAAATTGCGCTACTGGCGGCCGTCGCCGTTGGCGTCGTGATCCTCTTGTGGCGGGCGATCGAGCGCAACCTGATCGGTAGTGGATTCGACGTTGCTGCATTCCTACTGGTGCTTCAGCGCATCATTGAGGCGGTGCAGGGTCGTTGGACCCAGCGGAGCGTCGATCGCATGGGCCAGAGCCTTGCGAACGCGCCGCCGTCCGATCCACCCGCGACCGGGGCGCAACCCTGATGGGACTGGGCAAAATTGCGCGGGGTGGTGGGAAGATCGCGTCCACTATGCAGGTCGGGCTGCTGTTGTTTGATCTTGGCGCGTCCATCGTCAACCGCCTGCGCGGCCGGTCAAAAGACCAAGTGCCAGATGGCGCCCGCCCCATTGCGCAGCCCGGTGCAGACGGCAGCGATCGACAGCCCGCCGATCAAGATCGCCTCTAATCCGACCAACCATTTCCTCATCCAATCTTTTTAAACTGGAGTGAAGCCTATGTCATCTCGTGCAGCGAAATGGGCAGCGATCAACGGTGGCGCGCTCGCCCCTCTTAGTCTGTCCGGCCCCGATCTGGCTATCGGTGTGCTGGCCACATTCGCCATCACAGGCGCAACGGCTGGGTCCGTCATCACCGCGAGCGGTTTGCCCAGTGGGTGGACGCTGAACAGCGCGGCACGCTCGCTGTCGGGCACGCCCGTGGTCGGTCTGAAGGCGAACGTGATCCTGACCGAAACGCTGGCGGGCAAGGCCAACTCGCCGAAGCAGAATGCGATCATGCTCGAACTCAAGCAGGTGCGTGTCGATTATGATCCGACCGGTTACATGGGGGTCGTCAATACGCGCTTCATCCCGCCGGAAGCCCTCAATGCGGGCTTGCTTTCGATCATGGCTACACGCGCCGATTATGCTTGCGACGACATCGTCATGCCGCGCCTGAAATTGCCAAACTTCTTTCTTTCGACGTCGGGCGAAGTGCAGGCAACTCAGCCCCGAAATTATAACGCATCGATCGAATATCCCATAGGCACGGTGACGCCGGTGAAATGGAACGGGTCGGCGGCAGGGGTTGCTGCGCCCGGCAATCCGTGGCTGACCTCCGACCCTATCCCCGTAACTATCCCTCGCGGTGCGTTCTTCAAGCTGCATATCCGGCAGGCCAGCGCGGAAGGCATCCTTATCGCTGGCAACCAGCAGGCATTTGGTGCGATCGGCGATCAGCAGACCTTTGGCGCGAACGTGGCCGATCAGACGATGAACCCGGCATGGGTGGGCACGGCCGGTGGCAATGCGATCAGCGGCATCCTCATTGCGAAGACGAACAGGCCGACATTCATGATCGTTAGCGACAGCCGAGACCAAGGGATCGGCAACGGAAATAATACAGTTCCCTATCCCGGCCAGACCCAGCCTGCCCTCTCGCCCCGCTATGGCGTCATCAATCTGAGCCGAGGATCGCAGAAGGCCTCCGATGTCGCCACTCCAATCAACTTCGCTTCGCGATCGCTGCTTTTCCCCAATGTGACGCACGTGATCTTGAATCTGGGCACGAACGACTTGAACGGCTCCACCGTGACGCCAGCCCAGCTGACCGCCCTTCGGTCCGCCATTCGCGCTTATGCGCCCGATAAGATCTGGTGGCAGGGTACGATTATGCCGAAGACCACAAGTAGCGATGCCTGGGCGACATTGACGGGGCAGACTGTCGATAGCAACAACGCCAATCGCGTTGCCTTTAACGACCTCGTGCGCGCCGGGCAAAACGACTTTGCGGGTTATATCGAACTCGCCGATCCGGTGGAGAGCAGCCGCAACAGTGGCAAGCTGAAAGCGCCGCCGATGACCGATGCCGCAATCACGGGCGACGGCAATCATCTGAACAATGCTGGCTACGCGATGATGAAGCCGTCCGTGGAACAGGCGCTTGGCAGAATAGCCGCTGTCCGCAGCTGATCCCCTCTCTAGTTCAAAGGATATTGCCATGACCTTTTTCCGATGGGCGGGCGCACTGGCGCTCGCCCTGCTGCTTTCGCCGTGCGCGGCTCTGGCGCAGGTGCCTTCGACCGCAAAGGCGCAGGTGCCCGGTGGCTTCCTGCCCGCCGGCGCAAATTACTGCTCGAATGACAGTGGCACCACTTGGGTGCCGTGCCCGACATCAAGCGGGGGCGGCGGGGGCGGATCATCCGGCCCTGTGCGGGCGACGTCGACGGTCAGCCCCGGCACGATCACCACCGCCAACACATATCAGTCGGCCCTTGCCGCCAACAGCGCGCGCAATGGTTGCCTGCTCCAGAACACGTCCGCTACGACACTTCGAATATTTCTGGGTGCGCCGGGCAGCGCGACGGACGCAAGCGCGGTTCAGATCGCGGCGGGCGGTTCTTTCTCCTGCGCGTCGCCGGGCGGCGTGATCCTTACCGATCAGGTCAGCGTCGCCGCCAGCACATCGTCCGCCACCTTCGTCATAGTGAGCCAGTGATATGAAGAGCATTATCAAGCGCGCATGGGCTGTGATCCTCCTGTCAGCCACGCTGTCGGTCGCGCAGGCCCAAACGATCAGCAATCCGGCCCCGGCTGCAAATGCCACCTACCTGGGTGCGGTGGCCGGTCGCGGCGTGGTCGCAAACATGACGGCCAATGCTGGGTCGCCGTATCAGACGATGACCCGGACAGGCTATGTCGCGACGGAAACATCCTTCCCGCGCCCGGTGCTTGGCCTCAACTGGTATGTGCCGCAGGCGACGAACGTTGAGACACCGAACGGCGGCACCTGCACCACCACGGCGGCGCTCGAATATCCGGCTGGCACCTACACCCAATATCGCTTTGCCGGCGCGGCGACCGGCGCGGGCAATTCCGGCGATGTCGTCGTGCCCGATCCGATCACGACGTCGGTGCCGCGTGGCGGCAATTTTTGGGTGCGGTGGTGGCTGTCTTGCACCAGCGGCTGGACCTATCGCGGCAACTTCCCCGCACGCCCGGGCGATGGGTTCAACAGCGGTACGGCCACCGCTGATCTGACCATGGGCGGCGGCGCTGGCCCCGCAGGTGGGCTGGGCAATATCGGCTCTCTGCACGTCGCGCCGCTCGCCATCATTGGCCAGACTTCGCGCCGGTCATTCATGGGAATCGGCGACAGCATCATGTCGGGTGGCGGCACGGACGCTGCATCCGATTATTCCGGCCACCAAGGCCTGTTGGCCCGCGTGGTCGGCGGTGACTATGCCTATTCGAATTTAGGCGTCTCATCGACCCGCGCCAACCAGTTCACCGCAGCGAACGCGCCGCGCCGGATAGCGCTGGCCGCCTATTTCTCCGACGTCGTCAGCAACTATGGGGTGAACGACAGCCTCAACGGCATTGCGGCCGCCACCACGCTCACCGAATTGCAGCGCATCCAGACGCTGTTCCCGGGCAAGCGCTACACGCAGTTCACCATATCGCCGATCGTAACCGGGACGACCTTCACCGCGATCGATGGCAGCGACCAGACCGCCCATACAAACGCGGGGATTGTCGATTCGCTCAACACCAGCATCCGCATCAACTTCGACTATTGGGACTTCCGCGCGGCGGTGGAACTCGCCCCGGGCAGTCAGAAGTGGCGCGGCGGCTGGACAGGTGACGGCATCCATCCACTGCCCCCTGCATATCGGCAGGCTGGTGCGGCGATGTATGGCCCGGCCTCGCGCCTTCCGCTTCAGTAGGAGGATTACCCCATGCGCATGATCCTGTTCATCCTCGCAGCGCTGGCACCGATGCCAGCGTCGGCGCAATCGCTGGCTGGCGGCACGATCGACGCGAGCCAGGTCGCCAGCCGCAACGATCTGGCGGCCAAGCAGGCGCAGATCGACGCGCTTGCGGCTCAACTGGCGGCAGCGCAGGCGGCTATCCCCAAGCCGTCGGACGCGGTGCCCAGCGCCGACATGATGACGGCGGGCACGGTGGGATCGTCGTTGCGTTTTCGCCGCGTGGACGATCAGGCTCCCCGCCTGTCGCGCACGGTCAAGCAGCAGGTCACGTCGGCAAACGGGACGGCGGTCATCACCTGGGCGGCTATGCCGTCCGTCCCCGGCCTGACCATCACCGAATATGTCACGGCCAACGACACGATCGCGCCGTCCTGCTATCCGGTGGCTGGAACGGTCACTACTACCGGCGCGACGATTAAATGCTACGTCGACCAGTCACTCATCGGCCTTGGTCTGCTGCCACGCAAAGCTGCTGGCGCTGGCGTGACGTTTGATGTGCTGGCGCTGCCGTGACTGGCTGGCGCATTATTTCGACCCTTTCCCCGATGCGCCGAATTCATCGAACCAGCGGGGAAACACCACATCGTTTTCCCATAGCGGGCGCAGCGGAGTTCCTTCGCCTGCGCTGTAGTGGAATTTAACCCATCCAGCACACTCCGTCGTGATGCGGCAGGGCGACCGGCGGTTGACCAGGGAATAGTCAGCCCCTTTGATGGCGACGATCTTTGCCAGATCGACCTTGCGATGGCAGCCGCATTTCGAGCATGCCGCCGAGACGGTAGCCCCGCTTGCAACCATTGCGCCGACTGTTTGCGCCCACGTTGGTATCCATGCTGCCCCCATGAGAACGGATGAAGAACATCGCGCCCGAGTCGGTCAAGCGATTGACACTCGGCTCATCGCGAACCACTTTGCCAGCATGTGCAATCGGGCAGAGCGCGGCGACACGCAAAAGGTGCTGCACCTGTTCGGGGCGAAGTTGGGCGCGCGTTTCAACGAAGGTCCGCTGATCGTCCATCCGAAAGAGCCGGGCAGCGTCATCCGGTTTCAGGATGGCGAGATGGTGCTGGAGCAAATGACCTGGGGTTTTCCGGTCGCCCTGCGCAGTAAACGCGACCCCGCCGTCAAGCTGAAGCCTAAGCCCGCAAACAACGCTCGCTTTGATAAGCTCGGCACCTTCTGGAAGCGCTGGGCGGTCGAGCCGCGCAACCGTTGCCTGATCCCAACGGCGCGCTTTGCTGAAGCCGTGGGCGACAAGGGCCGGATGACGGAAACATGGTTGTCTGTGAAGGCGCAGCCAATATTTGCGTGGGCAGGTCTATGGACCGACAGCGACGAATGGGGGACGTGCTACACCGGCGTGATGACCGCGAACGCGATCGAGCTGGCTGACATTCACGATCGCTCGCCCGTCATCCTCGATCCCGAGGACTGGGCGACATGGTTGAGCGCGCCCCTTGATGATCTCTATCGCTTCGACCGTCCCTATCCGGCTGAGCTACTGGCTGTGGACCGCACCGACGTGCCATGGTTCAAGCGTAAGGGTGGCGATAAATCCACCGGGACATTGCCGCTCTAATCAATCTTCGCCCAGCTTCAGGCGCGGCACCAATGCAACCCGCTCGAGGGTTTCGGCGATGGCCTTTAGATCCGCGCCGGTCAGGCCGTCGTCGTCGACCTGGTCGTCATCGTTCCAACTGTCGGCGAATTTGCGGAAGCGAGATTTGAGCGCGTCGTCCATCATGATCATCCCGATTGCGAGGCGATCGAAGCTATCAGCGTTTACAGCGGGCCGCTAACCTATTGATTAGAAACACCCGCAATTTCGCCCGTTTTACAGACTTAGCCCCGGAATTGCTGGATATTGAAGAGCTTGGAAGGCTAGTGCTCTACCATTGAGCTATACCCGCCCGGCAGAAAAGCGCCCTGCCATCATCTAGGTGGTTTCGTCAATATCTCATGAGCGCGATCCTTGCGTGATCGCCCGGCAAGATCGCCCTTAACCCGCACCCACATTTCCTCTATCAGGCTGATATGCAAAGCCCGTCCCAGCGCCAGTTGGATATATTCGCGCAGATGGTGGCCGCTGGCAGCGTCGCGCGATGCGCCAGCGATACGGGCATCCCGGCAGATGAGATCGTGCGCGACATATCCTCGCTCGAAATGCGTCTGGGCTATCGTTTGTTCGACGATGTGGACGGGGCGCGTTTGACGCCAGCGGGGCGCAGAACTGCACAGGCGATGACCCTGTTGTCGCAGGACGCGCCTGAAACGTGGGAAAGTCAGCCTGCGCCCGTGCCGGTTGCAGACCCCGCCCCGACCATCGAAGTGCCTGTCCCCCCCCGACGCCGGACGATCACCCTCGCCGCCCCCGCCCCGGTCTTCGGCCATGTGCAGGATGCGCTGGCTACCTTCGAATCGGTCAATGACGACATCGCCATCGCGTTGGACCTGCATGTGCTGACCGCCACCGACGCCGCCGACGCGCTGCGCGACGGGCGGGCCGACATCGCCTATTTCTACGCGCTGGAGGAACCGGCCGATCCCCCGTCCCGCTATGGCTGGTCGGAAGCGATCAACATCTATGCCGGCGCAGACCATCCGCTGGCGCGCGAGTCCAGCGTGTCGCGCGCGCAACTGGGCCTCGCCCCTGTCCTGACCATGGAGCGCGGCAACGCCATGCGCGCCATCGTCGAACAGGCCATGGCGCGTGTCCACGCACCTACCGGGCCAGTCGTTTTGGAAAGCGACAATATGTTCGCGATTCTGACCGCCCTGCGCGAAGGTCAGGGTGTCTTCGCGGCCTTTGGCCCGTTAGCGCGCGATCTGGGGCGGATGGCGGGTATCAAACGGATCGCGCTCGACCTGCCCCTGCCGTCGATCGAGGTTCGGCAGGCCATCAGCCCACGAGCGACCGAAACGCCTGGCGTCGAAGCTCTGGCGGATTTCCTGTTCCTGTAAGCCCCGTGACATTTACATCGCAGCGCAGCAAAAATGCGGCGAGCCGTTGTTGATATGATGTATCATACTAGATATAGGGTCACATCCGCTCTGTCCTAGGATGATGATCCACGATGCTGTCTTCTCCGTCGCTACGCTCTGGCTGCGCCCTCCTCGCCCTGTGCCTCCCCCTCCCCGTGCTGGCGCAATCGCCTGCGCCCGATGACGCCACCGGTCAGAGCGCCTATCATGACAATCGCTCCGACATCGTCGTCACCGCGCTCATCCCCCGGCGGCAGGGCGATATCCTGTCCGGCACGACCGTCGTGACCGGCGACAAGCTGACGCGCGAATTGCGGACCACCATCGGCGAAACGCTGGCGCGGCAACCGGGCGTGTCGTCCACTTCCTTCGGTCCCAACGCCTCCCGCCCGATCCTGCGCGGGTTTCAGGGGGAACGCGTGCGCATCCTGACCGACGGGATCGGCAGCTTCGACGTGTCCAACACCTCGGTCGATCATGCCGTGGCCATCAATCCGCTGACCGCCGACAGGATCGAAATCCTGCGTGGCCCCGCCGCCCTGCTCTATGGTTCATCGGCGATCGGCGGCGTGGTCAATGTGATCGACAGCCGTATTCCGCGCCGTGTGCCCGACGAACCCATCCATGTGGAAGGTCTCGCCACCTACGGCAGCGCGGCGAACGAGCGCACGGTCAGCAGCGCGGTCGAAGCACCGCTGACCCAGAATCTGGTCGTTCATCTCGACGGCAGCTGGAGCAAGAGCGACGATCTGCGCACGGGCGGCTATATATTGTCAAAGCCGATGCGCGACATCGCCGCAGCCTCCGCCGATCCCGAAGTACGCGAAGACGGCCAGCTTAAGGGCAAGCTGCCCAACACCGCCGCCGAAACATGGGAAGTCGCGGGCGGCTTTGCCTATATCACCGATCGCGGCAATCTGGGCGTGTCGGTCTCCCACACCGACAATCGCTATGGCGTCCCGGCGCGGTTCGATCTGGAAGATCATAGCGACGAAGCGCCCGGTCACAGCCATGAGGATGTGACGCTGGCCATGCGCCAGACCCGCGCCGACCTGCGCGGCGAAGTGTCCACCAATGGCGGCTTCCTCGATTCGATCCGCCTGCGCGCGGGCTGGGCCGATTATCAGCATGAGGAAATCGAACCATCGGGCGAAGTCGGCACGACATTCCTTAATCAGTCGATGGAAAGCCGTCTGGAGTTCATTCAGGCCAAGCGTGGCGGATGGGACGGCGCGTTCGGCGCACAATTCTTCACCCGTCGGTTCCAGGCGATCGGCGAAGAGAAATTCCTGCCCAAAAACGAAACCAATCAGCTGGGCGTCTTCACGCTGCAATCGGTCGATCTGGGCAATACGCGGCTGGAGGCCGGGGGCAGATACGAACATACCGATCTGGCTGCCGATGCGGACGCAGACCTGTTCACCGGCGGCCATCGCCGCAGCTTTAACGCCCTGTCCGGTTCGCTGGGCATCAGCCAGGCGATCGTGCCGGGCTGGCGTGCGGGCGTGAACCTGTCGCGCAGCGAGCGCGCGCCGTCCGCCGAAGAATTGTTCGCGCGCGGCAATCATGCGGGCACGCAGGCGTTCGAACTGGGCAATGCTGATTTCACCAAGGAAAAAAGCTGGGGCGTAGAAGCCACGCTGCGCGGCAAGGGTGAGGGCTACAGCATCAATCTCGCCGCTTATCACAACTGGTTCAACGGCTATATCTACGACACGGTCGTGGCCGATAGCGTGTGCCAGACGGCCAATGGCGGCGCAGAACTCGAATTTCCCTGCTATGCCTATCAGCAGGCCGATGCGCGCTATTATGGGTTCGAAGCGGAAGCCACACTGAAACTGGCGCAGGTCGGCAGTTATGCGATCAACTTCGACGGTGTCGCCGATTACGTCCGCGCGACGATCAAGGGCAGTGGCCCCGCCCCGCGCATCCCCCCCCTTCGCCTGCTCGGCGCGCTGGAAGCGCAAAGTGCGCGGATCACCGCACGCGGCGAAGTGGAGCGCGTGTTCGACCAGAACCGGATCGCCACATCGGAAACCGCGACCGATGGCTACACGATGGTCAACGCGTCCCTGTCCTTCAAACCGTTCAGGGATAATGACCGCACCACCCTGATGCTGTCGGCCAACAATATCTTTGACGTCGATGCACGCCGCCATGCCAGCGTGCTCAAGGATTTCGCCCCGCTCGCCGGGCGCGACATCCGCGTAACGGCGCGCTTTTCGATATAGGCGTGCCATGGCGGGGCGGCGCAAACCGCCCCGCAACCTGACGCAGGTCATTGCGCCTTGTGACAATATTGTTACAAGCTGATCTATGCGACAGATCGCCGCCCTGCCCTATACCACTGCGCCCGATGGCTCCATGCGCATCCTGCTGATTACGTCGCGGGACACGCGGCGCTGGGTCATACCCAAGGGCAACCGGATCAAGGGGCTGGCCGGGCATCGCGCCGCCGAGCTGGAAGCCTATGAAGAAGCGGGCATCCACGGCATCGCCTGCCCCGCATCGCTGGGCCGTTACCGCTATGACAAGCGCAAGCGCAACGGCAGCGCGCGCGAAGCAATGGTTGAAGTTTTCCCTCTTGCCGTGACAGGCCAACTGACGCAATGGCCCGAACAGGGGCAACGGGAACTGCGCTGGTTCCCGGTTGCGGAGGCCGCGCGGGCGGTCGACGAACCCGATCTGCAAGCGATCATAGCGGCCTTTCGCGAACCGCCCCGGCAACCGGGCTGGTTCTTTCGGATGCTGCTGTGGTTCAGGGACAAGCAAAGCGAAAGGACGGGAATGCTCAGCTGGTTTCAGGCATTGATGCCCAAGCAGGGCCGCTTCTTCGAACAGTTCGAAGCGCATGCGGTAACGCTGGTGGCGGGAGCCGATGCGCTGGCCCGGCTGCTCAAGGGCGGACCGGACATGGCCCAGCATATCAAGACCATATCCGATCGCGAGCATGAGGCGGACGATATCATCCGCGAAGTGTTGCAGGATGTCCGCCGCATCTTCGTCACCCCCTTCGACCGCAGCGCCATCACCGGCCTCATCGGTGTGATGGACGACGCCATCGACCAGATGAACCAGACCGCCAAGGCGATAGCCCTGTTCGAGGTCACGGACTTCCCGCCGCAGATGCAGGATATGAGCGCCATCATCGTGGAATGCGCGCGCATCACGGCGGAAACCATGCCGCTGCTGCGCTCGCTCAACCTCAACGCCACTCGCCTGCACGACCTGACCGAACGGCTGGTCAAGCTGGAGGGTCATGCTGACGAGCTGCACGAATCCGGGCTAAAGGCGCTTTATGCGCAGGCGCGGCTGGGCAATCCGATGGACTTCATCGTCGGCAGCGACATTTATTCCCATCTCGAAAAAGTCACCGACCGGTTCGAGGATGTCGCAAACGAGATTTCGGGCCTGGTCATCGACCACGCCTGACGCGCCGGGACCGATAGATTCATGGAAGCCCATATCGCCTTTCCCCTGCTCGTCGCGCTGATCGCCGTCGCGCTGGCATTCGATTTTCTGAACGGCCTGCATGATGCAGCCAATTCCATTGCAACGATCGTGTCCACACGCGTGCTCAAACCGCAATATGCCGTCGCATGGGCTGCCTTCTTCAACTTCATTGCCTTCCTCTTTTTCGGCCTGCATGTCGCCGAAACGGTGGGCAAGGGCATTGTCGAAGCCAGCATCATCACGCCTCCGGTCATTTTCGGTGCGCTGATGGGCGCGATCGCGTGGAACCTCATCACCTGGGGGCTGGGCATCCCATCCTCGTCCAGCCATGCGCTGATCGGTGGGCTGCTCGGCGCCGGCACGGCCAAGGCTGGCCTTGGCGCCGTGGTATGGAGCGGCGTGTTCAAAACCAGCGCGGCGATCGTCATGTCCCCGGCCATCGGCCTGATCCTGGCGCTTCTGCTGGTGCTGGTCATCAGTTGGATATTCCGCCGCTTCACGCCGCAGGGCGCGGACCGGGTGTTCCGCAAGCTGCAACTCGTCTCCGCATCCCTCTATTCATTGGGCCATGGCGGCAATGACGCGCAAAAGACGATGGGGATCATCGCGGTGCTGCTCTATTCACAGGGCATGTTGACAGGCGGTTTCCATGTGCCGCTATGGGTCGTGCTCAGTTGTCAGGCGGCCATGGCGATCGGCACATTGCTGGGCGGATGGAAAATCGTCCACACCATGGGATCGAAGATCACCCGGCTGACCCCGGCGCAGGGCTTCTGCGCGGAAACGGGCGGTGCGATCACCCTGTTCATGGCTACCCATCTGGGCATCCCGGTATCGACCACCCACACCATCACCGGCGCGATCGTGGGCGTCGGCGCATCGCGGCGCTTGTCGGCAGTCCGCTGGAACGTTGCTTCCAGCATCATTATAGCCTGGGTCGTCACCCTCCCCGCCGCAGCCCTGATCGGCGCGCTATTCTACTGGCTGACACTGTTGTTCTAAATGTCATCCTCCCCACGCAGGGGAGGTGGCGCGCCGAAGGCGTGACGGAGGGGTGTCACTCTCTCGATAGGATGACGCCGCCCCGTCCGGCTGCGCCAGCGACCTCTCCGACAGGGGGAGGATGAATTGGGATGCCGCCATGCTACGGGCCGAGGCTGTTGTTCTAACACCTTCGTGTTCCCGCGCAGGCGGGAACCCAGATGAAACGCCGGGACTGGGTTCCCGCCTGCGCGGGAAAACGCTGCTTTTGATAAAAAAGAGCGCAGAGATAACATCCGCGCCCTCCTCCATCCGCAGGATTACCCCACCCGACCCAACCGATGATAAAGATTGGCATATTTGACCGATTCCGGCTGGTCCTGCACTTCGCGCAGATAATGGGCGATGGCGGTGCGGATCAGGCCGAAATCCTCTGGTGAAAACACGGCCCGCGAACGGGCTGGCTGGGGGTGTCCGCTCGTATCCTGTGTCATCATGCATCCTTCCTATGGGCCGTTCATGGCCGCTGAAACAACAATAGCGCCATGCGTGCCGACAGGAAGGGCGATGAGTGACGCCTTGTCATGATAATATTTTGCATATCTGTCATTTCATGACACAATGACAGAATGGCAGAACTGAACGATCGCAAACTTTATCTTGGTCCCAAATTGCGGGTGCTGCGCCGCGAACTGGGGCTGAACCAAACGCGCATGGCAGAGGAATTGGGCGTATCCGCCAGCTATCTCAACCATCTGGAACGCAACCAGCGTCCCCTGACCGCGCAAATGCTGCTCCGCCTCGCCAACACCTACGACATCGACATTCGGGACTTCACGGCGACCCCGGCCGAAGGCGGCGCGGGCGATCTGACCGAAATCCTGTCCGACGCGCTGGTGCGCGACATCGGCGTCGGCCGCGACGAAATGCTCGAGGTCGCGGAAAACTATCCCGGCGTCAGCGAAGCGATAACCCGATTCTATCGCGCCCTGAGCGACCTGCGCCGCGCGCCCGGTGAAACTCCTGACACAGGCGGCTCCGCGCCAGTGGCGGCACCCATCGACTGGCTGCGCGAAACCATCGCGCGCGCGGGCAATCATTTCGCCGAAATTGACGCAGGTGCGGAAGCCATTGCCGCGCAACTGCCCGACGATCCTGCCATGATGCAGGCCGCCCTCCGCACCCGCCTGAAGGACCGGCATGGCATGACGACGCAGGTCGTCCGCGCGGAAATCCTGACCGGCACGGTGCGCCATTATGACATGCACCGGCGGCGGCTGATGCTCAACGAGCGGATGCCCGCCTCCGGGCGACTGTTTGCGGTGGCCTATCATCTATGTGCGCAGGAACTGAGCGAAGCGATCGCCGCACAGGTCAACCGCGCCGCGCCGCCCGACGAAGACAGCCGCCGTATCGCCACCATCGCGTTCACCAACTACGCCGCCGCCGCCCTCATTATGCCCTATGACCGTTTCCGGCAGGCCGCCGAACAAAGCCGCCACGACCTGCTGCTGCTGCGCGACCGTTTCGGCGTCTCGATCGAGCAACTGGCCCATCGGTTGACCAGCCTCAACCGCACCGGTGCGCGCGGCGTCCCTTTTTTCATGGCAAAGATCGACCGGGCGGGCATCCTGTCCAAACGATTCGATGGCGAGGCCTGGCCCTTCGCCCGCTATGGCGGTGCCTGTCCCCGCTGGGACGCGCACGATGTACGCACGACCGATCAGGTGACGACCCAGTTGATCGAAACGCTCGACGGTCGCCGATTCGTTACACTGGCCATCGCGCTGCCCCACGGACGGGACGATGCGCGCAGCCGATCCGTCATCGCCTTGGGGTGCGAGGCAAAACATGGTGGGCGGATCGTCCATGCCGACGGAATCGACCTGGACAAGGACGAAGCCACGCAGATCGGCCCGACCTGCCATCTGTGCGAACGCCGCGCCTGCCCCGACCGCGCGCTGCCATTGGTCACGCGTGCGCTCGACCTGCACAGCTATGAACGCACGACCGCGCCTTTTCCGTTCAGGCGGGTGTAGGCGGCGGCGCCCAAAGCAGGCGCAAGCGCCCGGTTGCGGTGCCATTTTCCGCCCGGCCACCGCGAGCGACGATGCCCTGCGTGATGGCGCGACGCTGCGCCAGCAGGCCGCCGCTGACCAAAATCGTCCTCGACAGCCGCGCCGACGCCCATCCCGCCAGATCGAGCGCTTCGCCATCGACGACACCCTGCGTTATTGCGATGCCGGGGGGATCGATATCCGATGGCGGCGCCAGTTGGACCGTCCAGCCGGGCAGCAGCCGATTGGCCCTCGCCTCCAGCGCACGATAGCCTTCCAGCCCCAGACCAGGGAGCGAAGCCGCTGTCGCCGATAAAGTCCGCTCGACCACATTGGCGCGAATCGCCGACGCGTCTGTCCCTGCGATCAACGCCAACTCGGCCATGGCCCGTTCCCGGCTACCTGCGGGCGGCAGACCTTTGGCGTCGCCCGCCTGCGCGATCTGGGCGACTTCGGCCGCACCGGCATCGAGCGAAATGCGCAATTGATCGACATGGATATCGACCGGACGCGACAGACGCCGGGCAAGATCGGCGGCGAGGATAGGGTCGATTTTCGGCACGACAGAGGGTGTCAACATAACGGCACGCACCTGAATCGGCGATCTTTTGAAGTCGATGTCGATCTGGCTCAGGCGCGAGTCGCCGGGGAAACGGGCGCGGACCATGTCGCGAACCTGCCGCTGCGCGACTGCCTCGAACGCGATCTGCCGCAGCGCTGCGCCCAGCGGAACGGCCAGAACACCAACGGCCACGAAGAACAGGACCAGTTGCCAGCCGGTATGATGCGGCGACAAATGGCTGCCAAAGCCATAGACGCGCGCGACCAGCGCCGCCGTCAGCGCGATCGTCACCGAATTGGTGAAGAAGAGCAGCAACGCCCCGGCGAACACCGTCCAGTTCATCGTCGCAATGCCAAAGCCCACGACCGCCAGCGGCGGCATCAAAGCGATAGCGATCGCGACGCCGACCACCGTGCCGCCCCGCCCGCGAATCAGGGCATAGGCGCCTGCAATCGCCGATAGCAAAGCGACGAGCAGATCGAACAATGTGGGCTGCGTCCGTCCGGCGATTTCGCTGGTAATCGTCTGCACCGGCGAAATGGACACGAGCAGGACCGAAAGCAGCACTGCGATAACGGACCCTGCGCCCAGCGCAAAGGCCGACCGCCGGATCTCCCGAAAATCGAGCGTCGCGATCCCAAAACCCAGCCCGATGATCGGCATCATCAGCGGCGACAGCAGCATCGCGCCGATCAGCACGGCAACCGATGGCATCAGCAGCCCTAGCAGCGAAATCGCCGCCGATATGAGAATCAGGAACGCATAACGCCCGGTCCAGCCACTATCTTCCGCAATCTGTTCCAGCACGGCGGCATGATCCACACCGCCTACGGCCCAAATACCCCACCAGCGGCGCAGCTTGCCGGGATTCTTACTCATCGATCGCACTCTAGGAGGCTCCCCCACTCACCGGCCTGTCCGACTATCCAGAGATAAGTCCTATGCCCCGATTGGGTTGCGTAACAATCTCAAAGACGGAGCAGACCTTCATCGTTGCAGAGCGGGCGCGCCATACCCCGGACAGAAAAAGGGTCGCCCTTTCGAGCGACCCTTTTCTGATCCTCTCCCCTGTAACAGGGGCGATAAGACAATCAGCAGTCTGGCTTATTCCGCCTTCGACTGAAGATTGACCGCAGCATATTTGCCGCGACGATCGACTTCCAGTTCAAAGTCCAGACGATCACCTTCGTTGAGCGCGGCCATACCGGCACGCTCCACGGCGCTGATGTGGACGAAAGCGTCAGGCTGGCCGTCGTCGCGCTGAATGAAGCCGAAGCCCTTCATCGCGTTGAAGAACTTGACCGTGCCGCTGGAGCGCTCACCCGTCAGCTGACGCTGCGGGCCACCACGTTCCGCGCCACCGCCAAAGCCGCCAGGCGCTGCGCCAAAGCCACCAGCGCGGGGTTCGCGCGCTTCACGCGGCGGGCCGCGATCGGTGACGGGCATGGGTTCACCGTCGATGACCAGATCAGTCGCCGACACCTTGCCGCCGCGATCGACCAGCGTGAAGCCCAGTTGCTGACCTTCGGCCAGACCCGTCAGGCCAGCCTGCTCGACTGCGCTGATGTGGACAAAAACGTCTTCGCCGCCATCGTCACGAACGATGAAGCCGAAGCCCTTTTGCCCGTTGAAGAATTTGACGACGCCCTTGCCTTCGCCAACGACCTGCGCGGGCATGCCGCGACCACCGCCGCCGCCGCCAGCGAATCCGCCACCGCCGCCGCCGAAGCCACCGCCGCCACGGGGCGCGCCGCCACCGAAGCC
>NZ_JBAQOK010000065.1:0-3288 GCF_049304695.1 Sphingobium sp. | reverse complement strand
CTGTTCTCTGAACAGTTGCTGGAATGGACG
Source organism: Sphingobium sp. (assembly GCF_049304695.1). GTDB lineage: Bacteria > Pseudomonadota > Alphaproteobacteria > Sphingomonadales > Sphingomonadaceae > Sphingobium. The sequence continues at coordinate 3,258 of NZ_JBAQOK010000065.1, read as the reverse complement.
GGCGCGTTGATCATTGCTGTCGGTGTCGCCTCGCTGGCCTTTCGTCTGGATTACGCCGCTTCGCAGTGGGTTGCCGCTTCCACCTTGGGGTTGGGACTGCCGCTACTGGCCTTGATGCTGGATCGTGGCCAGGAACGCGCCGCAGGGGTGCGGATGCTGCAATCGGTGGCTTGGCTGTTGTGCGTGCTGATCCCGCCGCTGCTGGCGCAACGGCTGGTCGTCGCCAGCGTGCCGCCCGATGTGCCGCTGGCATCGCTGAAAGAATTCCGCCAACAACCCGCCGCGCAACAGATCGTTCTCCTGCCCGCAGGCAGCAGCATCCCAGTCAAGGTCGAAGTCTCTGGCAACGTGTTCCGTGCCAGCAGCGCATCGGTGCTGCCGCTGGAGTTGAACGTGCCGCTCGAAATCATGATGAGCAACGGCCAGCCGACTGGCGACTGGCGCATTCCTGGCGAAAGCTGGGCATTGGCGCGCGAATCGAACTGGATTCGCATCCCCTGGATCAAGGCCGAACTGACTCCGCAAAACGGCCCAGAGATACGCACCAGTCTGGTCGTGGAAACCCGGCATCAACCCATTCATTAACGAGTTATTACTTACAACAGGAGTTGCCAATGCGACATCTCATTACGTTAGCGTGCCTCGTTGCCGCTTTTGCAGCCTACACCGTCGGCTGGAGGCAAGGCATCGTAGGCTTTGCTGTCATTGGCATTATTCTGGAAAGCCTGTTCTGGTTTCGGCTATTACGGAAAGACAAACCACAATCGCCGACAACACACCCGTAAAAACATACGCAGGTTGTGCTTGGAAATTTAATCATTATTGAAAGGAGCACCATGAAAAACTTCATCAAAAACAATCGCGGTTTTATCGTTTTCTTACTCTGTTTCGGATTTTTTCGTATGGCAATCGCCGACTGGAATCCGATCCCTTCTGGCTCGATGCGCCCCAATTTACTGGAGGGCGACGTTGTACTGGTAAACCGCATCGCATATGACTTCAAGCTTCCGCTAACGGATATTGTTGTCGCACGCATGGCCGACCCCAAGCGCGGTGACATCGTTACTTTCTTTTCTCCCAAGGACGGTACGCGGCTGATCAAACGCATCGTCGCACTGCCTGGCGATCAAGTAGAAATGCGGGACGAGGTTCTGTATATCAACGGCCAAGCTGCCGAATATAGTGAACATAAAATCCTGCGGGAGGCACTTGAAAACGGCGAGAACATCGAGGCCTTGCGCGTAACGGAAGCCATCGGTCAAAACACACGCCGAGTCCAGTGGCTGAACGATGTGCCTGCAAGAAATAATTTCGGCCCGACAGCCGTCCCCGACGGAAATTTTTTGATGCTCGGCGACAACCGCGACAATAGTGCGGATTCCCGCTATTTCGGCTTCGTCCCCCGTCATCTCCTGATCGGTCAGGCGCAACGCATCTTGGTATCAGCGGATATCAAAGGAAACTGGCTCCCCCGCACGGAGAGGTTCGGTCAAGGCTTGGCGTTCGACTAATGTCTCTCACCCTATTCTTACAACCGCTCCGTATCCGACACCTGAAGACAGCCATTCTTCTACTGTCCCTAAGTCTGTTCGGCGGATGCAGTGTTCTGCAAGGAGGCAAACTCCTTGCGCCGGAAAGCTTTGGTTTGATTCCGCTCACGCAGAACATCTACGTTGAGGCTGGCACAGACGAGGCAACACGAACCCAACTCCGCGACGCAATGATGAAGGCGGAAAGCGCCATAAGAACCGCGTATGGAAGCGTGAAATCGCGCCCTGTCGTTCATGTATGTATCAGCGAAAGCTGTTACGAAAAATTTGGTGGGAGAGGTTCGGTGGCGAAAGTCTATGGCGACCGCATCCTGCTTTCGCCGCGCGGGCTGAACTGGCATTTTCTCGCCCACGAATGGTCGCACGCCGAAATGCGCTCCCGTATCACCCTCGGCGCATGGTGGGATATGCCGCAATGGTTCGATGAGGGCGTGGCAGTTGCGATCAGCGAAACGCTGGAGCATTCCGAAAGTCACTGGAAATTCCTTGTGGCATCCAGCACGCCGCGACCGACACGCGAAGAATTGCACACGTTCAAATCATTGAGACAGTGGCTGGACGCTGTTCATCGTTACGGCGATGACAAGAATATTGAACGTAAAGCGCGTGGCGATCCTGAAATGCACACTCTCTATACCGCAGCAGGACATGAGCTGCGCCCCTGGCTCGCCAAGGCGGGCACCGGCGGGCTGCTTGCACTCATAGCGCAGTTGAAAGACGGCAAGGATTTTGAATCCGCCTACCAAACAATAGACATGACGGTCGAACGAGATACGCCGCCAGCAGCGTTGCCATCATCACATTGACATTACCCACCAAGGAGACACCCATGAAACTCGCCCGCACTCTGTTCGCCGCCGCCACTTGCATCGCCCTCTCCGCCTGTGCTGGACTGTCGCCTAACACAACCGAAATCGCCCAAGCACCGCAAATCCGCTTCGGTCAACCGCTCCCAGCAGGCGACAACTACGTCCTGCTTTTCCCAGCGGGCACGCCGCTGCCAGTATCCACCGTGCTGGACGGCAATCTGTTCGAGCGTGAAGGACAATCGACGCTGCATGTCACGCTCAAGCGCGACGTGTATATATTCAAACAGTTCGCCAGCTTCGACGGTAAAAACTGGCAGCCCGCGCGCAGCTTGGTCGAGACGAATCTCGAACTCCGCATCCCGCAGGAAGACGGCAGCAATGCTGGATACCTGCACATCAAAATGAACCAGAAGTAATCGCTCTACCATGGAGATACTCGACCCCCTGCTGCACCAGCCATTGCGCACCCAGCTCGCCGCCTTTCTGGCGGGCGCGGGCGAGGCCACATTCACCGAACTCAAGCGTCAACTGGACGTATCCGACGGCAATTTGGACTCACACCTGAAAAAACTGATCGCCGCCGAATACATAAGCATCCGCAAGGACGACAGCACCAGACGCGTCCAGACCTGTTACGCCTTGACCGAAACTGGACGCACCGCGTTGCAGAACTACATTCTGGCGTTGCAGAAACTGCTGCCGCTCGCCAACCCCGCGCCCTCGGCTCAAATCCAGGGACGCGAGGCAAAACTGCATACAGCATAGATATAAATAACGCAATGAAATGCTCCTCAAACCTGACAATCAATGTATCCGAAAAATACCGCCTTGTCGGGCTGTTGGCAGCGTCCGTGTTGCTGCATGCAATCGTACTTTTTCAGGTCAGGTGGGATAGCCAG
>NZ_JBAQOK010000064.1:0-38914 GCF_049304695.1 Sphingobium sp. | reverse complement strand
GGAGTCAGATAGCGAATAATTCTGGCGGAGTGGCAAAGGCAGACCGACGAAACCGGCTGACACACCGCTTCAGACGCTAACGCTCTCATCAATCGCAAATTGCGGTCAGCGATGTGCGATAAACAGGCGATTGGCGACACCGCCCTCCCGCTTTCCCTTTGGTGCGTTTTGGGTATACCTTTTTAGGACCTCTCCCAGTCCAGTCTTATTATTGTCGTTTGACAACGTAAAAAGGACCGTAGTAAAACGGACTGCCTAAAAGAGACCAATCATGTTCGTTCGTGCGTATCTTCGTGCCTCAACGTCGCAACAGGACGCCTCTCGGGCGAGAGGCGCTCTTGATGCATTTGCGGCAGAGCGAGGTTTGCGCATTGCCACCCGTTACATGGAAAACGAGAGTGGTGCGAAGCTTGATCGGCCAGAGCTGTTTCGTCTTTTGGCAGATTGCGAACCTGGCGACATTCTTTTGGTAGAGCAGGTCGATCGCCTTTCCCGCCTCACTGCTCCGGACTGGATGAAGCTGCGATCGGAGATCGACGCTAAGCAGGTTCGGATTGTGGCGTTGGATCTGCCCACGTCATGGAGCCTCGCGGCCCCTGGTGACGAGTTCACCGCGCGCATGTTTTCTGCCGTCAACAACATGATGCTTGATGTTCTCGCTGCTGTCGCCCGGAAGGATTATGATGATCGGCGTCGCCGCCAGTCGGAAGGGACCGCGCGTGCTAAAGCTGCGGGCTTGTACAAAGGCCGCCCTGCGAACAAAGCACGCAATGTCGCGATCGCATCCATGCTTGGTGACGGGCGGACCTGGCGAGAGGTTATGGATGCTACCGGTTGCAGTAGGACGCTTCTAGCCAAGATTGCGCGTGAGCGTAGATTGAGCATCAAAGGAAATGCTTCATAGAAAATCGCTATAGCCGACCTACCGATTGCGGGCTATCTCCCGCTTAACATCAACGTCTCTGCCCATCAGGTCGCGCTGGCCTAGTGTTTAGCTTAGTTGTTTCGAGGATAATTTTCTTAAGATGGCTCACTCGATCACTGACGTTGACAGTTTTAAATCCTATTTGCGTGATCGTGCTAAAGAGACGTGGGATTCGCGCGGCATCCCCTATTATTTGAGCATGGTTGCGACCGATCTGAAGCGACTTGGACTGGATTACCATACCTACACGGGCGCTCTGCGCCTCGTTCAATGGGCAGGCAAGGAAGCGATTCCAGACACAAAGTTAGTCTCGCATCCGACGATCAAGGCCAAGGTGGGTTTAGTGCCGGTTGGAGTGGAATATGACTTCTCGGAGGAGGCTGCCGTGGACCGGCCAGCATCGACCCCTCGCGCGAGTCTGAAGCGTGGGCAGGCGTTGATTAAATTTGTGGAGTCGCTTTCTGTTATGCCTGATGACGCCGCAGCCGAGTTTTCGGTTCCGGCTAAGGTTCTCATTGCGCTTCTCAAGAACTAATCATGCTAATCATCGCGTTCGTAACTGCCGATGCGGCGGTGATCGAAACTGTTATAGAGAAAAGAAACGCCCTTTTACCGAGCGGTTCGCGTGTCGATGGCTGTGCGCTGTTGGACGGTGAGGAAGCTGTTCTGAAGGTTTTCGATACAAGGGTCGGTAAAGCGCAGCAGGATTTGCTCGAATGGTTGGGTTGGGATGATGCGTCCGGTGTCCTTATTTTAACCGACGAAAGCATGCCTGGGCTTGTTGATGCCCTAGGGGATTGCTTCAACGTCCATCGGTTCACGCCTCCCGGATATGGCAAGCAGGTCGCAAATCAGCTCACGGCAACTCTCGCGAAATGTCTTCGTGCTTATCGGTATTTCGCGAGGCGTTTTGATGATGGAAAGTATCAGCAAATCTTCCGTCTACCGCTCAGAAATTTTGATGCCGGCGACATTGCCTCTATGCGCGCACTTTGTCGCGACATGGCGAGCCGGAACTTCGGCCGTGAGATTGACGCATTTCTAAGAGACATGCGCCAACGGCAGAAGCCGAAAAAGGCATCTGATTATCCTGACGTTTATTATGTAGATGACGATGGCAAACACTTTCAGCTTGGGCCTGAGCATCATGCTCAAGCTGAGACGGCAATACCGCCCCACCAAACCCTATGTGTTATTGCTAATAGAATGCGCTTCGGTCGTAAGTTCGACGGCACAACTCACTACAATGTCAGCCGAGACAAAAACGCATCAATGAAAGGTGACTATCCCGATTGTCATGGTGTCTCCCGTCTCCATGGGAAGGATTCCCATATTAACATGTTCACCAACGACTACTTCTAAGGGCAGGCATCGGGGAGTACTATGTATCTCCCCAAGATGCATCTAAAGATACTCTCTCACCGAAAGCGGTCTGGGTGGATCAAGGGCAAACCCTAATATCTCGACTCAGCCGTGCGATCGCATGGCGCTTTCAGGCTCAAGGCTCTCAAAGCACATGTAGGTTCAAATAGACCGTTTCCATCTATGGCATTCAGGGTAAAATGTCAACCTCCCTCCTCGGAGCACGGTGCTCATCCGGCGGTTTTAAATCGGTGGTTTAGTTGACTGACAACCACATCGCCGGAAGCCCGCAGAAATGCGTTGCCAAAATCGGCCGATTTCTGGTCTGTCAACTTAATGAAAAAAATTCCGTATTAAGTTGACATCCTCGCCCTGAATGATAGCATTTCTTGATTATGCTATCACGGAGGCGAGCGACATGCCAGCTTTAACGATCCGCAATATTCCGGACGACATTCACAGAGGGTTGAAAGCCCTGGCGGCGAAGCATGGCCGGAGTGCGGAGGCCGAGGTGCGAGAGCTGATCGCTTCCGCCGTCTTTCCTTCCCAGCGCCAGCGTCTCGGGACAGCGATGACCGACGTTTGGGGTTGTGTCAGGCTTACCGAGGATGAGGCTCAAATCATTGATGGCGCGCGCGATCGCGCGCCGGCCAAGCCGATAGGCTTTGAAGAATGATTGTGCTGGATACCAACGTCATATCGGAAATGACGAAGCAATCGCCTTCGCCTGCTGTCGTTGCGTGGTTGGACGCGCAGCGCGCAGAGACACTTTATCTTTCGGCCATCACAATCGCAGAAATCAGATTCGGGATTGCCTGTTTGCCGGAAGGCAAAAGGCGGGACGCTCTTTTGCGGGCCTTTGCTTGCATAGAGGATCTATTCGCAGGCCGCATCCTGGCATTTGATAGCGAAGCCGCGCGACATTACGCCGAGCTGGCCGCTTCCGCGCGCCGCATGGGGAACGGCTTCCCGACACCGGACGGCTATATCGCGGCCATCGCGGCAGCGCACGACTATGCCGTGGCGACACGCGACGTTGCGCCGTTTGAGGCGGGCGGCGTGCCGGTCATCAATCCATGGGAGAATGATAATGGCTAATACCGATAATGGTGGTGGTCCTGAATGGGACGACATGATTGAAGCCGTCATGGACTCGATGCCTCAGAGGCTATCGAATAGAGAATGGCGCTCCGTAAACGAGAGCGTGCATACTATCATTAAGGCTTATGTTGGCGATATATTTGAGCGGTCATCAATCGGTTTTCTTAAGTCGCGCGAGGGAAAATCGGAAGTTCGTCTATGGATGAGCATCGGGCAGGATTGTGTCGATTTTCAGAAGGGCTTTGATACCGAGAAAGCAATTGCCAAATCCTATTCGCTTGAAGGGCTGAAACTGGCCCGCGATGTTCTCAACGCCCGCATTGAGGAAATGGAGCGGGAGGGATGCCCATGAAACTGGCCAATTTCATGCAAAAACTTCATGCAGCGGGGTTTGAAATCACTGTGATTGATAGCGAAATCCCTCTTTGGATGGTGGCATTAACGACACCGGAGGAAGTGGAGCGCGATGAAGGCGGTACGTGCTTCAATGGGATTCCCATTTGGACGGGTGATCGTTGGAATATTTGCATCCAGACTACCACGCCTGCTGTCCACTCCTCTGAATGGTATCGGCATTTCCATGCCGAATTAGCGCAAGCTGTATGTGATGAGGATGCTGATGGCCGAAAGGTGACGCCCAAAAATCTGGGAGACGATTAATGAAGATCGGGTATGCCCGCGTCAGCACTGGCGAGCAGAACCTAGCGTTGCAGATCGACGCCCTGCGCGCCGCTGGTGCCGAACGGATCTTTGAGGACAAGGGCGTAAGCGGCTCCACCGTGTTCAAGCCAGCCTACGGCGATATGTTGCGCCACGCGCGAGCTGGTGACGAAATCATGGTTTGGCGGCTCGACCGTCTAGGCCGCTCTCTCCCTGGCCTGATTATCGAACTAGAAATGCTGGGAAGCCTTGGCGTCGGGTTCCGATCACTCACGGAGCAGATCGAAACGGTGACACCGGCAGGCCGGTTGTTTTTCCATATGGTTGGGGCATTTGCCCAATTTGAGCGTGATGTAATCCGCGAGCGCACCAACGCGGGGATTCAAGCAGCGCGCCGCGCTGGTAAGAAGCTGGGGCGGCCTGTGTCGATCAATGAGGATCAATGGAAACAGGCCAAGACGCTGCTGGCTGAACCTCACAAAATGAGCGTGGTGGCAGTCGCGGGTCTGTTGAATGTCACCCGCCAGGCCATCTATAAACGGCTCAGCGCTGAGAAACTGGCCGAACCAGTCGAGGCTTGATCCATGGAATACCCCCCTGCCCTTCCCTTCGATTAGCGCACTCCCCTTAAGCGTCGCCTTTCCTTGGGCAGCTACCTAGGCCGGTGATGAATGTGCGAGCGAGCATATCCCCTCGTGCTCGTCACTGCTGATTGACGCACCTGGGCGGCTCCCCCTGCCTCATGCGGGATCGGACCTTCGGCCCCAAGCAGAAAACCACCGCTACGCGCCAACGGTTTCCGCAAGCGGACCCTCCGTTTTTCAGCTTGCCCGCGTCAGGGGGGCCGCCCCTCCAAAGTGCGTCAGCAACGACAGCACGAAGGAACGGACATGCAGAACATCGCTGAATTTCGCATCATCGGTCGCATCGGTAGCACGGAGATCAAGGAAAAGGTGGCAACGCTCGACGTTGCAGCAAACTACGGCCGCAAGGTCGGCAACGATTGGGAGGACGATACCCATTGGAACCGCGTCACCTGTTTCGGCAAGAATATCGAGCGCGCAGCCAAGATGGCCAAGGGCGACTTGGTGCATATCACTGGTCGCATCCGCCAATCCCGCTACGATCGCGAGGGCCAGACCGTTTACGGCGTTGACCTGATTGTTGATCGCTTGGCCGTGATCGCGAAGAATGGCCGCCCCGCCGATGACGATCGCGACGAGGATTGAAGCGTGCGGGCGGCGCTACGCGCCGCCCATTACATTACATGCAAATCAAATTACATGCACATACATGCAATGCTATGTGCAGGCATGTAAATGGCATTGCAAGGCTGTCATTGCCATTAAATGGCTTTCCAAGGCTTTCAAGTGTCAGTATGATATGCGCATGCCTTTGCTGTCTCATGCAGGTTCGGGGCATCCTATGAATGTAAAGGAAAGCAAATGGCAGTCATCGCCTTGGCATCCCCGAAAGGAGGTTGCGGCAAATCCACAACGGCAATCGCGTTGGCCGGTGCATATGCCGAGCAGGGCTATACCGTCAGGATCATAGATGCCGATCCCCGCCAGCGTGTCATGCGCTGGGGCGAGGCGGGGCAAACTGGTCCACAGATCGCGGTCGTAAGCGCAAAGGCAGAAACGATTGTTGCAACGATCCGTGCCGCCGAGAGCGAGGCGCAAATTGTCATCATCGACGTGGAGGGAAGCGCGAACATGGTTGTTCCGTTTGCCATCGCCCACGCCAATTTCGTCATCATCCCGGCTAACCCATCAGCGGCGGACGTGGAGGACGCTATCGCAACCGTGCGCGTCGTTCTGGACACCCCAAGCAAGCACGGACGCAGTGTTCCTTACGGGCTGCTATGGACGCGCGTTTCAACAGGGTTCCAGTCTCGCGAGTTTGCGGCGCTTGCTGGGCAACTCGCAGAGGCAGGGGTGCCGGTGATCGGCCAGTTTGTCGAACGCACCGCCTACAAGTCACTGTTTTCATACTGCACCACATTGGATCAGCTCCCGCGCGACGAAGTGCCGGGCACCGACAAGGCGCGGGCCGAGGGGGCCGCGCTTGCGAACGCAGTGGCCGACGCGATTTTGGCCGATCAGGAGAAAGCCGCATGACCGAGCCGCAAAAGCCTCAGAGGCGCAACCTGGGCCTGCCTCTGGCATCGGTGCGTAGTACGGCAACGGAGACGCCTGCGGCCGACGACAGCGCCAGGGAGACCGCGCTGCGTCACGGGTTCGACAATGTGCCGATCGCGGCGAGCGAGGTAGATCGCCTGAGAGCCAATCAGAACAGCGAACCACCGCGCCGGAAACGTGGGGCAGGGCGGTCGATGCCCTTCTCGGTGAAGCTCTCGCCCGCCACGATGGAATACATATACGAGGTGGCAAACTCGCGCGATATTCCCTTGGCACAGGTGATCGAGGAGCTTGTGGAGGCTCATCGAGAGGTCGCAAAGTGATGCGCCGTCGATGACGATCAACGAGAACGGGGAGGGCAGGGCCAACCCCTAAAATGGCGGGCGAGGCCGTTGGCTGGAACCAGCGACCCCGCCCTAATCACAACCGCAAAATTGGAGCTTTGCGAATCATGACTGACACCACCCTACCGAATCCGCATCCTGCGAGCGATGCAGCTTGGACCGTTGTGCTTGCAGATTATCGAGCCGCAGTTACGAGCTTTCATGCCGAGGTGAGCCGCGCTGCCGCTGCCGGTGACGACATTGACCAGGCCACCGCCGATGCTCACGCATTTGCAGCCGTCGCGCTTATCGGGACGCCGGCAACGCATGTCGTGCAGATCGGCCAGAAGATCAGAGCAGCCGACAATCTGGTAAATCTCGGGCAGCTCTATCCCAACCTCGCAGAGATCCTTCTGAGGGACGTGCTTGGCTTGATCGGGATCACGAGCGGGGATGATCGACTATTGCCGTATCCGCTTCACTGAGACGAGGGCGGCCAGCGCGATGTGCTGGCCGCTACGCGGCTCCGGTGAACCTATAGCAAGGCGACTGTGACGCAGAGCCGTTGCAGAAACCAACCAGAAGGATCATGACCGGGGCGCGTGCCAGTGTCATTCGGCTCGCTGATCCTTCCCCGTCATCGCAGCGCCCGTCTGTGGTGAGGGCGCAGGCTGACGGAGAAGAACATGACCGCATCGACCATCATTGCTGACATTCCTACCGGCCTCATCGTCGTTACCGGCCTTGTGATGCTGATCCTCGCTGTTCGCTTCCGTGGCCCTATGTCGATCGCTTTCGCAATCCTCTGCCTGTTCGGAACTTGGAACGCGGGAGAGGCACAGCCCGTCCTAGCGGCTATCATGGGCATTGTGCTTTATGGCGGCCTAGCCATCATCGGAAGCATCTTTGGAGGTCGCGGCGAGCTGGACCACGAAGCCCGATCCGGGGACTATGACTATGCCGCCGAGCAAGCGCGCCTCGCCAGCGAGTATCATCGCCGCGACCGGGAAAGCCGCTTTTAGTCTCCAGACAATCCGACCAACGCCGCAGCCACTTTCGCCGCACCATGCTTCGCAATGGCGGCGGCAATGGCGCGTGCGTCCGAGCGATCCAGTTCAGGAATTTTGACACGTTCTAGTGCCGCCAGAAGCACAGGGCGGCCCGCATCGCGCAATGCGTCCTCAGCCTCCTTTTCGCGCTGAACAATGGCCGCCAGCGCAGCCTCAAGTTTGACGCGCTCTTGCTTGATGCTTTCAAGGGCAGGGGACTTTGCCATGAGATAGATTCCTTCGTTGTGGTCGAGCTATTGGGTGGTTTGAGCTGGGATTGTGTCGATGGGATCAGCCATCATCACCAGACTATCAGCCTATCACGGCGGCACATGCGAGGCCGAGTTTGCACCTAGTCCGCCTTCTCTAACCGACATTTCAGGACTGTTCTATTCTTGTCGCGAAGAATGTCCAGACCGTGTGCGATGCGTTGAATCTTGAAATCCTAATTCCAGAAACGCGCGGCAAAGCCGCTCCTTTTCTCTCTGCGACGATCCAGCCAGGCGCGCCGATGGGCTTTGGTCGAATAGCGGTTGCCAAAAAGTGCATCCCCCCCCCCGTCCACGTCTTTTTGGTTTTGCTTGAGGGAGGGGCATGCGAGTGGTAAGGGAAGGATAGAGATTGTAGTTCGCGCGCAGGATAGCACGATCGACAGCATTGTAACACAATGCACTCTATGGTGTCCGCTGCACGGGGCTTAAGAATGGCGCATCTGACGTTGCGAGTTGAAGACGAAATTGCGGAAGCCATCGACATGCTGGCGAGAGCGGCAGGCATGACCCGCAGCAAGTGGATCAACCGTGCTATCCGCGATGCCTTGCCTGCTCGTCCCGACGAGGTGCGAGACGTACCAACAGTTGCAGGCGCCTCTAAAATGCTATCGCTTCGTTTGCCCGCTGACGAGTTGGCGGCCATTGATATGGTCGCAGCCAAAGCGGGCATGACCCGTTCGCAATGGGTCAAACGTACATTGCGTTGGCAACTCTGGACGAAGGCCGGCGAGCTGCGCCTCGCGCCTAGCAGCTATCGTTCGATCATGAAGATCGTCGGCCAGGTGCGCGCTATAGGCTATTCGCTCAATCAGGCCGTGAAGGCGATGAACGCTGCCAACCGTCCAGAAAGTCCGCTCTTGATCGAGCAGGTTGCGCCGCATGTCATCGCGATGGAGGGGCGACTTTCGGCAACCATTAAAGAGGCGAATGCCACCCTTACTGCTATCGTGTCAGGGGAGGTTGATTACTGGACTGGGAGGGGCACCACGTCCCCTATCGCCGATGAGGTTCAGCCGTGAACGGCTTTGAGTTTTCCGATCAGACCCTTGAGGATTTGGAGCGGGTGCAGGGTGCGCGTGGGGCTGGGCGTGGCCAGGTTGACCATCGGGGAAACCGTGCTCTCTCTCGCGACTTAGGCAGTCTGATGCGCGCGCCGGGGCAACTCGCTTCTAGTGCCGCCCGTGCCGCTTCGCGCAGCCGTGGAGATCGAAGCGCACGGGCCATTGAACAGCTTGGTCGAACTGCCAAGCGCGCGCCTCAAGTCGTCGTGAAGATCACTAGCCGCATCCATGGCGCAGCCAGTACCGTTGGCGCGTTTACCTACGCCGGTCGCATCGGCATGTCCGATCAGGAGCCTATCGGGATCGAAACCAGCGAGGGCAAGGAGCTGATGAGCGCACAGGATATGATGGTCCTGGCGCGTGAATGGCAACAGTGGGAAACGGCGGACGAAGCGCGCCGCAATGGTGCGACAGCTATCGCCATGGTGTTCTCTATGCCTCCCGGCACTGACCCCGAAAAGGTCCGTGAGGCGGTGCGCGATTTTGCGGAAACCGACCTTTCAAATCGTCGCTGGGTGATGGCCCTCCATACGGACGAGGCGCATCCTCATGTCCACCTTATCATAGCTGGCCGTGATAATGACGGACGCCGGTTCAACCCTAACCGCGAGTTCCTGCAACAGTGCCGTGAACGCTTTGCGGAGAACCTTCGGGATCGTGGTGTTGAAGCCGACGCCACCAAGAGGATGGCTCGCGGCTACCCTCCCAAGCAAGACCCCACGCCCGTTCTAAAGATGCGTGAACGTGGCGCGGAGCCAGTCGCGGATAAGGGGAGATTGGCCGTCATCGGTGGACAGGCGCCCGATGCCGCGCGGCGCCTTGGTGAGCGCGAGAGGGAGCGGAGCAAGACCGTCGCGAACCATGTTTCGGTACGCGAAATCTATGTGCGTGCGGCGGCAGAATTGGAGGCTCATGGCGGTTCTGCCGAGACAGATCGAGCAAAGGCGCTTCGCGCATTTGTGGAGGCTATGCCGGCGCCCGCCAACGCCCGCGCGGAGATCATCGAGCGCCTGCGTACCGGCAATGCGCTGCCTAAGGACTTCGCGCCCGATCGCGAGCTTGAGCGGCTTAAGGCTCGCGTCCAGCAGTGTGATGCTGAACAGCGAACCGCCGCCCTGGACAGGATTGAGCGGGCAACCGGGAGGATCAAATCTGTTTCTGCCGAGCTGAAAGGGAGCGACAACAAAGCCGGGGCAGGGGAGGGGGAGCCGACCGTATTCGACCGTATTCGTGCCAAGTCGGCCGAGCTGAAGAACGACAGCGTACCTCCCAACGCCTCACCCGACCGTGCGCTTGCTAGCGCCCGTGAGCGGCTACAGGCTATGCAGCGCAAGATGGATAAAACCATCAAGGATCGCGCGCAGGATAAGGATCGAGATCGCAGCCAGGACCGCACTCGCGATCCCGATAGGGAAGGGCCGGGCCGGTGAATGGCGACGAATTATTGGGCGCTTTGCTTGAGCAGATCGGGACGCTGGCCGAAGGTGTGCAGGCGGTCATGGAGAACCAACAGGCGCTATCCGCGAAGCTGGATGAGCAGGCGTCGAGCTTGGCCGCTATCGGCGTTGCAGTGGGATTGACCTACCTTGCCACGGGGACCGAAGAGCCGCTTCCCGTCGATGTTCTTGAGGATCGCGCCTTCGCGCGTTTCCTCGACAACTACCCGCTTGATGGCCCCCCGATCATGGGTAAGGCGGCAATGGATGAGCACCTGGCGCGATTGGATCAGATCGACCCAGTTCGCCTTGCAGCAGGCTTCCGCGACCTTGAGCGGCAAACGCACCTGTCCATGATCGAGCGCGTCCGCAACAGGCAGATCGAGCGCGTAGCGCGCGAGAAGCATGGCGATCTTGAGGCCATAGAAAAGGGGCGCGCCGTAGCCGGCACGCCCCCTCGTGAGACAGATCGCGGAGATCAGGGTTAAGGCCCCTGTGCATTACTCGGACACAGATTCACGGTAGCGGCTTGATAAGCAGTGGCATGAGGCCGTTGGCATCGAGATCGAGGCGATCGGACCAGACGTAATCGCTGGCGAGATTGATGCCCGCCATAATCATCCTTTTGCTCTTTGAGGAAACGTAATTTCACCCCGGCCTGCCCTTACGGTGTCAGTGAACCCACCGTTTCGCGCATCGTGGCCGAACACCGGCAAAGCATCGAAGTCAAATCGGCGTAAGCGCTCGCGGACAGCGATGAATGGTGGTTCTGCTTTCGAGCCGAAAGATGCAGAAGCCTTCGTTGTTGCGGTGTCATAACCGTTCGGTTGTGACACTTGGCGAGATTGCCCATAAGAGCCGCAGCCCGAACCGCAATTCGTCTGCGTCCGGGCTTGCTTGGCTAAAGCGCCACGAAAAGGGTCGCGCTCAGCACGTGGTTGGTGCGATCTTCTCCGCGCCGAAAGACGTGCTGGTTCAGGTAGCCCGGTTCTAATCGCATTCGGGGCGCGACAGGTACGCCGACTCCGACGAAAGTACGCCACTGGTCCACGCCGTCACGGGCACCCCAGCTCGTCGAGTTCAGGTTAAAAAATCCTTCGGTGAAGGCGACTGCCTGCACTGTTCCCTGGCGCGCGATCGGCACCTGCACCCGGACAAACTGTCGCAACCGCCACCCGGTATCATCTCGACCCTCCAGCATGCGCTGTTCGAGCCGCGTGCGACTGATGAGAAGGGGGGTCCCGTTACCATTCCGCACGACGGCGAATTGCACCTGCTGCCAAAGCCTGTGTTCGTTCGTGATCCGGCCGCCTTCCGGGTCGGTACGGATATAGGCGTAACCCGCGATTGCATGAGCGTCGGGTGCTATCCTCGCGCCGATCGCGGTCCGTGCAATGAACTGGCTGCCTCCCCCGACGTCATCGGTCGCGCGCCCCTGAGCTTCGAGCCATAGAAAGAGGTCGCCGCGAACCGGTCCTGTGGCGATCACTGATCCCCATGCCTGGATGTCGTCCTGCGCGTGGGCGGGAGAACCGATGACCGCGCTCGCCAAACAGGCGAGAAGAAGCGGGATATATCGGACGTTCGGCATACCCATTTTACTGCTACCCTTCATATGCACTGCTCCAACCCGGACATGCGTTTAGACGTTGCTTCAGACTTGAGATCAGGGGGCGTCGCTATCCCATCAGGTCAGGGTGAACGCTCCGACCGCGGCCCCGATAGCCAGAACGACAGGCGTGGCGAGCTTGCTTTTCCAGCGGTACATGACGGCAAGCGCGACGCCAAAGATGAGCAAGCTCGCGATCGGGTTTGGTGTTCGCGTGGCCGTGGTCTGGGCAAGATCGATCACCGTCACCACGATCAGACCGACGACACCTGCCGCCACCCCGGCCAGGAATAGCTGGAGGCGTTTGTGCTCGACGACGGCTTCCAGGCGATCGTAGAACAGGAGCGAAAAGGCGAATGCGGGCAGGAACATGCCGGCCGTCATTGCCAGCGCACCGGCCAGCCCGCCGCTGATCCAGCCTACAAAGGTCGCAAAGATCACTAGCGGCGCAGGCAGAATGCCCGACAGGCCGAGGCCATCTAGGAATTGTCCATCGGTCATCCAGCCTTGGCCCACCGTGTCGTGCCGGATGAACGGGATTGCTGTGTACGCTCCACCGAACGTCAGCAGGCCGCCCTTCAACCCCGCCCAGAAAAGCGCGGCCATCGTAGGAGCGGATTCCCGCACGCCGGTCGTCGTCCCCGCCAGGGCCGTGCCACCCGTCCAGGTCAGGGTCGCCGCGCCGATCGCGAGCGCCACCACGACCGCGGCGAGTGCGTAACGGCCGGTCGAACCGAGCGCATAGACTGCACCGGCGGCGAGAAGCACAATCCAGAAGCTGACCCCGGCGAGCGACGCGACTGCGGCTGCGATGGCGGTCGCCCATAGCCACGGCCCGAGCAGGATGTGCTCGCCGATGCGGTGGATGGCGCGCACGATAACCGCAATGACCGCCGCTTGGACGCCAAGGAAGATGGCGCCGAACACGGTCCCCTGGATCGGTAACCGTGTATAGGCCCAGGCGAGCGCGAGCATAAGGACAAGTCCCGGCAGCATGAAGCCTAGCCCGGCGAGGACACCTCCCAGACGGCCCTTGGCACGGATGCCGAGATGGACGCACAGCTCATGCGCCTCCGGTCCGGGCAGCACCTGCATCACGGCCAGGAGCTTGTTGAACCGGTCGCTTGGAATCCAGCGTTCCTCATCGACCAGCTCGCGCCTGATCATGGCGATCTGCGCCACCGGACCACCGAACGCCATCATGCCGAAACGGAGGAAGCGCAGGAACAGCGCGGGGTAGCTCAGCTCAGGTGGCCGAGCTTCTCCGATGACCGAGCTTGTGGGGGCGAAATCACCGATATGTGCCATCATCCAGCCCCCTGTCCGCCACGTTGTTTGGTGAAATGCGCGTGGAAACCATCGAGCGCGCCCGAGCCTTGGGCAATCCGCTCCACGTCATCATCCGTTCCCGCGCAAATGCCGTTGACCAACGCGGCGATTCCGGCCGCTTCCGGTCGGCCGAACTTGCCATCCGCAATGTCGAGGTCATGGATAATCTCGGCTAGCGCGATCAGCGCCCGGTCGGCATCGAGACCGGTTCGATATACCAGTGTTTCGAAGGAGCAGCGGTCGCCCTCGTGCGTGAACTCCGCGTCTGCCATGTCGAAACGCAGTTCTTCCGGCTCGGGCACGTAGCCTTTGCCGTCCACGAACTTGAAGCTGGCTTGCGGATCGATGAACCGGCGGATCAGCCAGGCCGACGCGATGCGGTCGACATGGACATGCCGGCGCGTGACCCAGGTGCGGCCCTTCAGCTCCGCGGGCGTCAGCTCCAGCGCGCCCGTCCCGCTTACGTCCGGATGTTCATGGACGCGGCGGTCTGCGTCGGCGAGGGCGGCCAGGACAGCCTGTCGCCCGTGCGCGCCGAAAAAGTCGATCGCGGCGATCTCGTCCAGACGCTTTCTAAGCCGCCGGGTATCCGCCAGGGCCACCTCGCCGCCTTCGGTCAACGAGCGTAACTCACGCGCCAGATCGTCATAATCGGCGTCGCGGGCCGCGTCGAACATGGCGCGAAGTTCCGCACCGGTCATGCCTTCGACAAGCCGGGCCTCCAGGATCAGTGCCTCGCCGCCTCCGTTTGTGATTTCCGCTCGCAACTCCTCGAACAGCGCGCGCGTGTCGGGACGCAGGGGTAGCGCGTGGACTGCGTTCTTCAGCGGAGCAGAACCGATCGCCTGCAAGCGCCGCCACACCCGCACGCGCAGATAGGCCGGCTTGGCCGGTAGCTGCGGGATCAGCAGCAGCCAGTCATGTGGCTTGATAAGTGG
This sequence comes from Sphingobium sp., assembly GCF_049304695.1. Taxonomy (GTDB): domain Bacteria; phylum Pseudomonadota; class Alphaproteobacteria; order Sphingomonadales; family Sphingomonadaceae; genus Sphingobium. The sequence goes on along the minus strand of NZ_JBAQOK010000064.1, from coordinate 24,708 downwards.
ATCGTCAGTCATGCGGCATTCTGTATCACAATAATAAATCTAACGTACACTTGTATCATTTCACATCACAAGCTAAATGTTGTCCGGAAAATTCGTGGTGCACATCATAGGGTCGCGAGCATTCGCGAATGCGGCCCGCCAGTCGAATCCAAGGAGAAAAGCATTGCGTCACTTGTTGCTACCGCTTGCCGCCCTGCTCGCTGGACCGGCAGTCGCCCAGACCGCTCCGCAAACGGCCCCAGCTCAGGCGAACAGCAACAGGTGGGCAACAGTGGACGAAAATCTTGGCCGGGGCGGCACGACGCAGCCGGACGGGGTCCGCCGTTATGCGTTTCCTCGCTCCGATCTGAACGTCCAGCTCGACGGCGTGGCGATCAAGCCCGCGCTGGCGCTCGGCTCCTGGCTCGCCTTCATGCCGATGGGCGAAGAGGCCATGGTCATGGGCGATCTCGTGTTGACGCACGACGAGGTGAACCCTGTCATGAGCAAGCTGCTCACGAGTGGCTTCACGGTGACGGCGCTCCATAACCATTTGCTCCGTTCCTCACCGGCGACGATGTACCTGCATGTCGGCGGGCACGGCGATCCGGGAGAGATGGCCAAGAACCTGCGGTCCGCGCTTGCCGAGAGTCGGACACCGATGACCGCGCCTGCCAAGGCCGCGGATTCCAAACTCGACTTCGACACCGCCGCGATCGACGGGATCATGGGCGGCAAGGGCAAGCCCAACGGAGGCGTCTACCAGTTCGGTTTTCCCCGAGCTGAAAAGCTGAGCGACAGCGGAATGCCTGCACCCGCCTCAATGGGCACGGCAACGGCGCTCAACTTTCAGCCGACCGGCGGAGGAAAGGCGGCCATTACGGGCGATTTCGTGCTGACCGCCGCCGAAGTCGATCCGGTGCTTCGTGCACTACGGTCAAATGGGATCGAGGTGACCGCACTCCACAACCATATGCTGGACGATCAGCCGCGGCTCTTCTTCATGCACTTCTGGGCAAACGATGACGCGCGTAAGCTGGCACGCGGGCTTCGCGCCGCGCTGGACAAGACCAACATCGTCCGCCCTGCGGGCTGAACATTTTAAGGCCGTAGTAAGTCAGGAGCAGATCAATGAGGACGTTATCAGGCGTATTTCTATGCGCGCTATCCATGGCGAGCTTTGCGATGCCGTTCTCGCCGTCCCTCGCTCAGGCCGGGATCAGCACGAACCCGGCACCGTTGGAAACCACGGGCTATTCGAGCGCCGTGGAAGCATTGAGCAAGTACGAGGTCGACTCCAGTCAGCTCGCGCTGACCCGCTCGAAGAGCCAGGCTACGCGAGCCTTCGCGCAACAGATGGTCCACCATCATAGCCGAGTGAAGTCAGACCAGAAGATCGTTGGCCGCTCCGACACCGGAAGCGCGCTGGACGCCCCCTTGTCTCAGATGCTGGACACGTTGCAGAACACGCCGAGCGTTGAGTTCAACGCGGCCTACAAACGCGGGCAAATCGCCGCGCACGAGGAAGCGCTGAAGGTTCATGGCGCCTACGCGGCGCAGGGTAGCGATCTTGCTGAACGGGCAAAGGCTCAAGCGGCCATGCCCGTGATCCAGAAGCACCTCGGTGCAGCACGCGATCTACCGGAAGCCTGAGGTAATCGATGATGGCGTCATGATTTGTCGGTTATGGTGTTGGTGAAGCACGCTGCCTATCGGCACTCGACCGTGAGATGCACTATTTCGTGGACTGGCATCAGGCGGGCGCGGATCGCGTCGCCGTCTATGTCTTGCCCGCATACGACACTGACGATCGCGGCGTGCGCTTCCGGGCCGACCCGCCAGACGTGAAGGTCTGCAATCCGGGCATCCCCCGGTGCCTCGACCAGCTCGCGCACTTCATCGGCAACGTGATTGTCGGTCGCGTCGAGTAGCACCGAGGCTGTGTCGCGCATCAGTGTCCACGACCATCGCGCGATCACAACCGCGCCGACGATGCCCATCACTGGGTCCATCCATATCCAGCCAAGATAGCGCCCGGCCAATAGCGCCGCGATGGCAAGGACGGAGGTGAGTGCGTCGGCGAGGACGTGGACATAGGCCGAGCGCATGTTGTTATCGCCACCATGCGTGCCGTGAGCATGGCCGTGATCGTGTCCATGATGATGATCGTGCCCGTGGTGATGCCCACCCGAGAGCAGGAAGGCGCTGGCTATGTTCACGCCCAGGCCGACGACGGCGATGATCGTTGCTTCGCCGAAGGCGACCGTAATCGGCTGAAACAGGGCAGGACGGATTCCACCGCGATCCCGAGCGCGATCAGCCCGAGCACCATCGCCGAGGCGAACCCGGCCAGATCGCCGACTTTGCCCGTGCCGAAGCTATAGGCGAGATTATGGGCGTGCCGTTTGGCATAGGCGTAGGCAGCAGCCGTGACGCCGAGCGCACCCGCGTGTGTCGCCATATGAAACCCGTCCGCGAGTAGCGCCATCGAGCCGGTCAGGTATCCGGCGACAATCTCGACCACCATCATTCCGGCTGTGAGTGCAACCACCCAGAGCGTGCGCCGGGCGTTTTCGTCATGCGAGGAGCCGAGGAAAACGTGATCGTGAGTGTGGCCCTTGATCGCGGGGAGCGTTGCCATAGATGTCCCTATTTGGAGTAGCGGCGGATCGCGGCGATGAGCTGCTCCGCCCCAGCGGCGCGATCGTCGTCGGATAGATCAGGCCGGGCGACATGCTCGCGAACGTGCGATTCAATAATCGCGTCCATGAGGCCGTTCATCGCGCCTCGCGTCGCCGCAACCAGGTGAAGAGTGGTAGCGCAATCCTTCTCTGAAATCAGCGCTCGCTCGATCGCGGTGACTTGCCCGGCGATGCGCCGGACGCGTTTCAGAAGGGCGTCATCAGTATGCAAGTGAGACATAGCTTACCCGCCTACCCTATATGTGAAAGATTAGGCAATGCGGTGTCAAAATCGGTCGCTTGTGACACACCGGCATCCGGCCTTCACACGCACGCGGCTTTGCGAAGGTCAGAACCCGCGTCACAATATCGGCTGCGGGGATCGACAAACCAGCTCGATCACGACCGCTATATGGTTGCCGAACAGACCAATTCGGGGCTACCGTGAATCAGTGTCCGAGTAATGCACAGAGGCCGCTAAGGTTCTTCAAACGAGCCTTGGCGTAAATAGATGAGCCGTGGTTTGGCGCTTATGCCGGGGTCGTTACACCAACCCTCCACATGCTCGCATCCCAATGCAGTGTGCAATTGATCCATCATCTTTCGCCAATTTGGATCGGTGTCACGGACCATAACAACCCTTTCACTGTCGATGCCGACACACGCGACCACTACGGGTTTGAAGCCGAAGGAAACCCGGCCAACCGTCACTTCATCAATCGCCGTCCATGGCTCGCACCATTGCTCATTGCCGTTGCTCAGCACGATCCCTTTCGTCTCCGCGCTGATGATACGGAGCGGTCCTGAATCGGCATGGTCAGTCGGTCGCATGACTATCGTTCGAGATCTTTTGAGGTCTTATCAGCAGCCGTGCGGTGCTGGTCGCGCGTTTCGTCCCGGCGCTGTTCGACCTCTCGAACACGAGGCGTCCGAATTTCCCCGCCGCGTTCCATCGTTTGAGCAACGGCTTCCCGTGCCGCAACCTTCATCCTCGCCGCCTCTGGCGTGGCCTGGCCGTACTTCTTATCAATGGCCGCATCCATTGCGGCTACCTGTTTGGCGGCAGGATTCAGGCGCTTGTCGTCCAATCGCTCCGCTTGCGACATTTGCCTGAAATCGGATGCAACACGCCGATCGCGGTCCTCTCGCGCGGCATCGCGTGACCCATCCAACCTATCAGCAGGCTTGCCGGATGATGCAGCGCTTTCGGTTCTATCGTCGGCCATTATCCCTTAGCTCCTTTCAGAAATGATAGTGCGTCGTTGTCGCCCTCTTCCTCGGCAGGATCGGCGGACCCGACCTGATCGAAGTTCATGCCCGTGAAGTCGCCCCGTAGTCCGAGCGCCGCGAAGAACGCAGCGGCTTTGTGCGGATCGCCATCATCGGGAAGTTCATCAATGGGGAAGCCCACCAAGCGCCTGTAATCGACGCCCTGTAATGCTTCCTCGTCCGTCATTTCGGGGGATTCTGCCCGTTCGATCAGGGCGAGCGAACGGCGCGCTATGGAAGGATCGAGAGGCCGTGGCCGAACGGGTGGCGGCGGGACTTTCGACGCTTGCAGCATCCACTTGTCTTTATAATAGCGGATCTTCCCGCCCTTAAGCGGAGGGATACCGGCACGCAGGACAATCACCTCTTCCTGAGAAAGCAGCAGCAGCTCTTGCGGCAGCATTAGGGGCCGGCGCTGGTCGGAGGTCGATACAGACCCCTCAAACGCATCCCACACCCGCTTGGAGCGGGATTTTGCCTCATAGGTGTAATTGCCGAGGCGTTCGGACACCTCCTTCGCCACATCGACGTGCTTTGGCGTAAAGACCAACTCGACGCCGCAGTTCTGGACGATTTCGCTTGTCACGTCAGGCCCGTACACGTCGCGGAGCTGGCCGCGCGCCTGAATGACCGGCACAAGGCGAATGCCGTAGCCGGCGACGTAGGAAAAGCCCGAGGCGATCACGCTCGCGCGGCCGAGACGAGCAAACTCGTCCAAAAGGAGCAGCAGCTTGAGGGGGTGCCTGCCCTTCTCCGGATCGGGCAGCTCGCGCACGTTCAGGTCAATGAGTTGCTGGAACAGCAGATTATACACGTCTGCCATGCGTTCCATGTTGTCCGGCGACACCCCGAGATAGAGCGAAATCGGCTTCGTCCGGAAATCTCTCAGATCAAAATCGGATTCCGACGTGGCGGCGTCGACATATGGGTTGATCCAAAGATTGATCTTGGCCGAAACGGATTGCCGAATGCCGGTAAAGGTATTGGCCGAGCTGGAAATCCAGTCGTTCAGGGCCGAAATGCAGGCTTCCGACAGGGGGTCGCCCACGGCCTGGCGTTCCTTGATGATCTTGGGAAACCGCTCCTTCGCATCGCCCGCGCTGAAATTGCGGTATATCTCCCCCATCGTGAAAGGGAGATCCGGTGTTGCTGCGATATAGGCCGACACGCCGAGAAACGCGGTGCGCGCGCTGTCCATCCAGAAGCTTTCGCCGTTGGCGGGCGGCGGCCAAAGCATCGCTGCGATCTTTTGCAGCTCGTCAATGACTTCTACCGGATCGGTGCGCTTGATATGCGCGAAGGGATTATAACGCGCTGTGCGGCCTTGTGGATCGAGCGGATCAAAAAGGAGAACCTGATGGCCGAGGCTTTTGCGCCAACCAGCAGACTTCTCCCAATTCTCCTGCTTCACATCGAGGACGACAACAGAGTCCGCCCAGGTCAGCAGATTGGGAATAACGACGCCTACGCCTTTACCGGCGCGCGTCGGAGCTTCCAGCAAGACATGCTCAGTGCCGCTAAACTGGATGAAATCTCCACCACGCCCGAATAGCGACTGGAAGAAAGTTTTTGGGCTGCGCCCGAGCAGCAACCCTTCATTGGGGTCCATCAAGCCCGCCTCGCGAGCCTCGTTCCTGTTGGCCCAGCGCGCAGCGCCGTGAAGGGATTGCTTATGGTTGAGGAACACCATGAAGGCGACCAGCGCGCCAGCGGCGGCTACACCGCCCATCCCCTTGGCGAGCCATCCCATGACGGCGGGATTATGGCGGTAGAACCAGAAATATTCGGGCATTTTGAAAATGTTCAGATCGGTCCTGAACTGCCCCAAGCCTATGATCGCTACCAAGCCGCCCAAGGTCAGGACCGTGATGGTGCCGATTAGTACGTAACCGATCAGTTTCCGTCGCTCCATGAGCCACCCTCCTACATGCCGGTCAAATCCGGCTCGAAATAGATTTCAGTGACGCGAAAACGGCCATCGACCTTTTTGCATTGGACAACGACATCAACGAGCAGGTGCAGCAGATCGAGAATGTCTTTGCGTTCGAGGTCGCGACCGCCTTCCGATTCCTTCACCAGCAGCGACAATTGCTCGAAGGCCAGCGCTGCGGAATCAGCGTGAACGGTCGTGATCGAACCGGGATGGCCGCTGTTGACGTTTCGCAGATAAAAGAACGCGGTCCCGTCGCGCAGCTCTTGCAGCAAGATACGGTCTGGCCGCATTCGCAGGCTCGCTTCTAGGAGGTGCTTTGCGCCGACCGGGGCTTGGCCTTGCCCATCCTTGGAATAGATCATGTGGACCGCATTGCGGTGCGGCACGATCAATTCGCGCGTATCCTCGATAGTCAGCAATCGCTCTTCGGACGGGATAAGCTGGATCAGCGCCTTGGAAAGCGTAGTCTTACCGGACCCGGTTGCGCCGGAGATCAGGATATTCTTGCGGGTTTTGACGGCCAGTTCGAGGAACCCTGCCCATTCCTGCTTTTCCTTGAGCGCCACCAGTTCAGCGTCGGCCGCCGTGGACCTGCCCCGAGCTATCTTCGTATGCTCGAACAGGCCCCCGGCATGAAGCTCACCCAAGCCGAACGTCTTGACCGAAGGCTTGCGGATCGTGATTGAATAATTGCCGAGGTCGCAGGCAGGGGGGGCGACAATCTGGACGCGCTCGCCAGTCGGCAAACTGGTGGAGCATATCGGCGTTTGCGGCCCCACCTTTTGCTTTGTGTAGTTCGCCATCGAGTTCGACAGTGTTTCAAGCCATTGAACGGACAGTCGCTCTTCCGTCACCCACTCCCAGCCCTTGCGCCCCTCGATGCCGACTTCACCGGGCTTGTTGATGACGAGTTCCGTAACCGCGTCGGCATCGAGCAACGCGCGCAGCGGCTCAAGGTGATGAGTGAGAATGGCTTGATCGAACATCATCGGCGCAACCTCAAAGAGTAGACGCTGCTGAAATCCACGTCGCGCGCGACCATGATTGTCATTTCCTTGCCTTGAGGAGCGCGAAGGCGTGGACGGATGCGTTGCGAGTCCTGCGCTGCGATGCCCGCCGCAGCATTTGGCGCAGCGATCGTCTGTTCGACGCCCGACACGCTATTGCCGAGAGCGTTGCCGGCGTCCCCGACGATCGACAGCAGCAGCGCGCCGCCGAAGCGCTTCCAGAAGAAGGTTTCCACCTGGCCGCCCATACCGGCGCGGCCGAGCTGATCGGCCGCAGGCGAACCCAGCGTGACCGACACACCCGCAGGCGTGATGGCCCGGTTCCACAGGACGAAAATGCGGTTTTGCCCGGTCGAGAACCCGCCCTGATACTCACCCAGGACGCGCGTTCCCTTCTCCATCAGGATCACACTGCCGTTAGCCGACCAAATATCTTGTGGGATCAGGCAGCTCGTCAAACCGGGCTGGGTCGAATCCATCGCAGTTTGGAGGACGCACGGAATCTGCATTCCTGCTGTGATGAGGAAATTGCGGTTGCCAAGCTGACCGGCGGACACTTTGGCTATGTCCATCCCGTTCAGTTTCTGAGCCAGTTCGTTCGGGGCTTTGGCTCCGGCCTCGTCATCGCCAGATCCTCCAACGCGCAAATTGCTGAAAGGCCCTGCATTGGGGTTGCCGCCAATACCCGGAACGCCAGCGGCGGGGGAAACCGCCATGATCGGCGCACGGCGCATAGCGTCCTGGCGCGCTCGCTCGCGCTCGATCGCGGCGAGACGCGCCTGTTCGGCCTTCTCCAAACGCTCTGCTACCGGATCGCGGGGACCACCCTGCACCGCAGGGACCGCCGCACCGGACAAATCCTGGCCGGGAGCCATGATCGGGTTGCCGAATGGATCAGTCCCCACCTGTGCAAGCTTGTTGGGATCGGTCTGACCCACAACAACCGAGGCGGCCTGGCGCGCCGATTTCTCGGCCGACACGTCATCCCCGAGCTGGAACGTGCTATCATCCCGCTTTGGCTGGCCCTTGTCGCTTTGTGAGGCCATTGAGAAAACAATGAACCCGACGAACGCGGCGCCGCAGGCCACGGCTACGCCTGTGCCCTTGCCCATGGACTGCAACCGTCCGCGAGGATTGAACGCCTTGCGATCGACCTCCGGGGTTGTGCTGTTAGCTTCATTGAGCGCTTCCGCATTCACGTCCGTCTCGTCGTAAGTCGGACGCTGGCGAGGCGCGCCATGATCGGCGCTGTTTTCAATCTCACTCATCGGGGGCTGCTCCCGTCCAATTTGCGTTGCACTTCGGGCGATGCCGTTCCCGATGAATTGTCCGGCCCATATCGGTCATAGGCATTGTTCCAGATGCACGCGATCGACAGGCCACGACGCAGCCGGAATTGCTTTGCGACCTGATGAATCACGACAAATTCGCCGCGAACGTCATAGGGTACGACCGCTTCCGATCCGTCAGGGCTGACCGTGAAGATGGCGGGGAGCTGTTGGTTGCGCGGGAACCGCAGGATCGTGAATTGCCCGTTGTCGGTCACTTCCGACGGGGCGAGATCCGATGAACCCGCAATCGAATAGTCAAGGTTGCGCTTCCCTTGGACCGCAGCCGCATCCAGCGCGACCCTGACCCCGCCAGCTTCGACCATGAGCATTTGCATCTGCAACCGCTGCATATCGGCATTCTGGCGAGCCGCCGCTTCCTGTTCAGGATAGCGGAAACGCACGACGAATTGGGCATCGGTGCCGGTTGCTATGTCCCCGCTGCGCGCAGACAGAGCAAAGGTATAGGTACGAACCACCCCAGCTTTGCGCGTTACGACGATCAGATTTGTCGGCGGCGCTTTCTCGCGAGGCTTGATGAAAAGGATATTATCAGCCGGGGCGACTTCCCAACTTACGGTATCGCCTAGCGCGACACTCGAAATCGTCTCCCCGTCCCCGAAAACAATCTGCGATGCAGCACGGAAAACGCCTTTGATCCGCACGACTTCATCAATGTTGTAATTGATATATCGGATGCGGGTATCTTGCTGGCCCGAGCGAGGAATTTCCTCAGCAAAGGCGGGGTTGGTGACGATCGCGGCGACCAGCGCCCCGCTCATGAGGACATTGCGAAGCGCGTTCATCGGCCAATCTCCGGATCGGCGCGGTAGCTGACCACTTGGAAGCCCAGCGGGTTGTCGAGCCTGCCAGCTTCGGTTGTCGGCTTATCCACGTACTTGAAGTTGATCGTGGCAATCCATTGCACCTGTTCGTCAGGGACGTTCCCCGGCTTCGCCACGGACTTGACGAAACGGACCTGCGCCACGCGGTTGTTGATGAAAGTGATGTTGCGGACGGCGGCAGCGACCAGTTCGCCGCCCTGGTACACGTTGACCGGGGCATTGGGGTTGGTCGCGCGGCGGGTGCCTGCAAACTTCTCCTGCTCTTGGGGCACCGACAGCGCCAGCACCTTACGCTCTGTGTCGCGCGAGGATGAGGGGTTCCAAGACTCCCGGTTGCGAACGTAATCGGACAGGAAGTATTTGTTGACCGCTTCGTCGGCGGTGATGTTGCGCGTATTGGTCAGCCGCGTCACCACGTCGATGGCGCCGGTCTGGCGATCGACGCGGATCACATAGGGTTCCACCGATCGCAGCGGTGCCGCAACGTGCCATGCCAACATGGAGAGGCCGAAGATGACCCCGCCAGCGCCCACCATATAAGCAATGCGCTTTTGCTTGTTCGCCTCGCGAACGCGATCAAAATCCCAATCCTTCGCATCCGCGAAATACTGGTCCAGATCGCTCTTTTTCTTGACGCCCAGGGCCATCGTCAGCAGCTCCTATATGCGAGTTGAGGGGATGCCGGCGCTTGCATCATGGAGAGCGGTTGGCCCGGCGCGGGCTGGTCAGGTGCGGGCGGTGGCGCGGGCACCACTGCGCCGTCAGGGCCATCGGCTTTCCCAGCATCGCCCTCTTTGGGGAACACCATCACATCGCCTTGAGGCGCTGTGCTGACCACCGGGGCGGAGAGGACCGATCCATAGGGATTTGCGGGGCGCGCGTCCGACCGACTGCACGTTGAAGGGGGATTGCGACTCTCCGAAGTCGTCGCACAGGCCACAACACCGCAGCTTGCGACCCCGACACAGAGAATCCTTCCCCAGCGGCGCGCAACCAGCGCACCGTGATTATTCAACCACATTGCCATTACTCCTACCTGTTGCCGGGGCGGGACGATGCACCGGGCATCGAAGTGCGACCCGAAGATGCTTGAGCCTGTTGAACGAATGCGGCCCGATTGGCGGTCTGCCTGTTGAGCGACCAGCGGGCCGTGTTGCCAACCGCGTTCGCCGCGCCCTTCGGCGCGCGAAGGGTCGAGTTCATGATTTTGCGTTGGAGCATTGACGGGTAGATCGCGGACAGGAAGCCCGCGCCAGATGATCCGCCGCCGCCCGCAAATGAACCGATGGACTGCGCCTGCATGATGATGAAGCCGCCGACCAATACCGCGACAAGTTGCAGCATCATCGCCGCCAGCGCCGTCCACGTATCGCCACCAGCGCCAGCGCCGACAGAACCGGGGATCGCGTTCACCAGCGCCACCACGAAAAGCAGCGCGATCGAGACCGCCGCCGTTTGAATGGCGTAGTTCAGCACCGCACCGAGCCAGCTAAAGAACAGGCCCGAGGATGACGGGAAAATCAGAGCGCCGACAAAGATCGGCATCGTGGCGATCGTCACGAAAAGGCCGAACTTAATGAACAGGACGATTGTCATGGCGATAGCCGCGATGATGTAGGCCATCACCATAATGAGAATGACCATCAAGCCGGTCGCAAGGTTCGGGATCGTGTACGGGAAGAATGTGCTTGGCTCGATCCAAGGCTCCATCTGGTTATGGATCGAAAGCGCAGGCTCGACGGCGTTTTTAACGAACGCATCGAACGTCGCATTGAGCGCACCACCGCCCAATGCGTTCGCGAGCTGGTCCGGAGCTTGTTGGGCTGCTGCTGCAATTTGCGGCGCGATCGTGGACGTCGCCGCCAAGATCACGAGGTAGCATTTGAGCCAGGTGCCGAGATAATTGCCGAATGGCTCATTGGACACCCCGCGCATGACGGCGAAGCCGACGATCACCAGATTGATTGCCATAGCGGTTTGCAGTGGCGCCGACACCAACCCCATCACGGCAGCGTACTTGCCGGAAAGGGTGCCGGTAATCTGGCCTTCAAGCATGTTATAGATCGCGTCGAGCATGACCTATTTCCCGTTCCAGGTCGGCCAGATCGAACCATTCTTGAGGTTCTTTTCCGTCCGCGCGCGCTCACGCTTGAATTGCTCTTCGGCATTGCGCTTGATGGCTACAGCGGCGTTCCCGCAGTTTACTCCCGCGTCACCATTGCTTTGGCAACGCGCGGTCTTTTTCCGCGCCTCGTCCAGATGCTTCAAATAGTAATCGACGGACTTTTCCGCCTCACCGCAGGCGGCCAGCGGAAGCGCCGCAGCCGCAAGTATTGCAAAGCACTTCCGCATGGCCCGATCCTCCATTTTACTTAGTTGCCGTTCCAAGTCGGCCACAGCGCGCCGCTGTCGATGTTTTCCTGCGTCTTGCGCTGTTGATTGGCGAAGTCCGCAGAGGACTTCACCGCCAGCGCGCCGCGCGCAGCCTGTTCCGCCGCTTGCATCTGCAAGAGCCGGTTGTTGATAGCGGCGTTTTCGATGTTCGCTCGCGCTGCAATGTCCTGCGATTGACGCGCCGTTGTTGCGGACGCGAGGCCGGTGCTCAGCTCCTTAAGGCCGTCACCGCTCGCCGTGGTGGCTTCCAGCATATATTCGCCATAGGCTTGATCGCGCGCCCCTCGCGTGGCTGCGCCGTTTAAGATGCCCTCGGCATCGCCAAAGTCGCCACTCAGTCCGGAAAGCGAAAAATCGTTGGTATCCATGATCCCCTTGGCGCGGTTGCCGAGCGCGCCCAGGTCAGCCAGATCGCCGGAAATCAGATTGATTGAATCCTGCATTCCGTCCGGCAAGGCCGTCTGCAAAATCTGCGCTTTCAGCGATTGAGCGACATTCGAGATTTGCGAAAGGCTGTTCATCGTGTTGTAGAGTTTCTTCGCCTCTTCCAACTGATTGAGCGTGTTTTTGGCCGTTTGCAGGGCTTGCGCGATCGACTTAACATCAACGACCGCCAATTGGGCATGGGCCGATCCGGACATGCCGCCGAGCGACAAAGCCAGTGCTGCGAAGGTGAGAATTTTCTTCATATCAGGCACTCCATTCCTTCTTGCCAACTGAACGCCAGCGGCGCTTGAACTCGGGCAACCAAACATCGGGATCATCCCCGAACTCGGCCCGCAGCTCGTCAAGCAACTGGACCGTTCCTTGGCGGCCCGAGAGCACCGCCAATTCGTCAGCCATGCCGTTGAGGTCCAATTCGACCACAACGGAATCATGACCCTGTTTGATGAGGAAGCGCCGACTTTCCGGCGATAGATCGACCTTGATAAGCCGGAACTCGGCTTCGGTCAGATTGAGGCCGTCGATGTAGTCGCGGGCCTGTGCATTCGGGTTCGGCAGAAGGATTTTCGTCGGGCATTGCTCGATGATGGTTTCGGCAATGTCCGAGCGCAGAGCGTCAGCCGGTGACTGCGTTCCGAACATCATCATGGCGTTGCGCTTACGATAGGTTTTCAGACCATCACGCGCGAAATGCCGAAATGCTGGATCGCCCAAGGCTTTCCAGAATTCGTCAATGTCGATGATGACCGGGTTCCCGTCCACGATGTCATCAAGCCTGTGGAACAGGTAGCTCATGAGCGGCGGACGGATCGCGTTGTTTTCGAGAAAGTCCGTCATGTCGAAGCCCATAAGGCGGGCATCGAGCCGCAACGTGTCCTCGTCATTATCGAAAACCCAGCCAAATTCGCCAGATTTGGTCCACCGCTCCAAACGTGCGCCAATGCCTTCCACGCTGGTTTGGTCGAGCTGCGACCGTATCGCCGCGAGGGACCGAAGTTCTTGCGGCAGTCGGGCCACGGCATCGAGCGCCTGATTGATCTGGTAAAGCTCCGGGGGCGTCAGTTCGCCATTGTCAGGGGTGACGAGCTGACGCAGCCACGATGCAAGGAACTCACGGTTGCGGGGGCTGTGATCCAGCGCCTTGAGCGGCGCGAAGCCCGATGGCTGGCCGTTCTTGAGAGCAAGGTAGGTGCCGCCCGAAGCGCGGACGAAAATCTCCGCGCCGCGATCCTTGTCGATGAAGGCCATGCGCGCGCCGGTTTTTTCAGCCTGCGACAGAAAGAAATTCTGGATGACGGTTTTACCGCCGCCAGATGGTCCGAGAATGAGGGTGTGACCTACATCGCCAAAATGGAAGTTGAAGAAATAGGGCGAATTGGCCGTTGTCTTGAGCAGGGCAATTGCATTGCCCCAATGGTTTCCTGTCGGCTGACCGAGCGGATAGGCATGGATCGGCGCCAGTGCCCCAAAGTTGCGCGATGTGAGGGCCGCAGGCCGCGTCCTCCATGCGAAGTTGCCCGGCAGCATCGACCAGTAGGCCGCTTCCAGAGCCAAATCCTCGCGCGCCGCGACAATGCCGCTTTCGGAGAGCGCCGCACGGGCAACGCTCATGTTTTCCGCGAGCTTTTTCGGCGTCTCGCCAAAGACCGACAGTGCCAGGTGATGCTCGCCAAGGACGAAGCGATTGGACTGCAAATCGTCCATCGCTTCATCCAGTTGGGATTGCTGGCTGAACGCTACGTCATCGGTGGCACTCAGTTGCGCGCGCTTCCGCCGCGCCGTCTCCATACCCATTTGCTTGCCGAGGAAGGCGAAGCCCTGGCCCAGCACAAACTCAAATTTCGATTCCAACAGCGCGTTGAGCTGGCCGGGGAACGTGCGTGCAGCATGTTCGCGCACCGCCAAAATGCCGCCGTACCGCGAACCTCCCGGCTCCCGAACCTCGAACAGTTCCTGTCCAAAGATGACCCGATCCGAGTAGACCGCACGGCCCAAATGGCCGCGCACCAACGGCACCCGCCGCTTGTCGGCGGTCATAATCCGCTGCATCAATTCCATAGGCTCGCTGAATTGCAGGCCATTGAACTCGTACACGCCCAAGATGCGCGGATTGACGCGACCGAGCAGCTTATCCACGTCACGCAGAATGTCGGTGAACGTCTCGATAATATCCTCTTCGGCTTCCGCAGCGCTGGCCTTGGAGAACATTGAGAATACCGATGACGCGGCCTTGTCGGCTGCGCCCACCGCTGGCCGGTAGAGGACGGTCAGATAATGCTCGTTGACGAACATACGCTTGGCGAGGACGCGATTGCGATAGGCGGCGTCGAGATCGCGCGCGAAGGCAGACCGGAAATCCCCTTCGGGATAGCCGCTGTCGATACGCCGGATCGTGTTGACCATGACCGCGACCCGTTCGTGCGCGATAGTGCGCCAAGCGGTATTCAGCTTCTCGTGCCAATCGTTGACGGTGGACACATCAGCCGTCTCGAACGCGATCCCGTCGAGCGCGAAAACGGCCATATATTCGCCGTTGTCGAGCGCGACGATGTTGTCATTCACATGGCGCGCGTAGGGCAGATACAGCGACGGGTCGCGCTCCAGCTTGATAGGGGGCTTGCGCTTAAACACGATCAAATCCTTTCCGCTTCACGCCCTTGACCGGCAGCGGCGAATAGCTGGACCCGCCCCAAACCGACTTGTTCGGCGCGGGCGCTTTCGTGCGGCCGAAAAGGAAGATGATCTTGAACATATTGTAGTCGGCACGGACGATGAGCCGGGCTGCGCCCAGGAGCGCGCCACCAATTGCCAGCGCCCAAATCGGGTTGCCCACGACCATGAGCGTGAACACCGAGGCCATTCCGATCGCCAGCGTTGCCTCAACAGGGACGCCGAACCACAGCGTCGGACGTGTCAGGGCCAGGAACAGCGGATCTTCGGTTAGATATTCTGGCTCAGACACCCGGAACCTCTCTTTTGCCGCCGTGCGGCTTCATGTCAGCAAAGCAACGATGGCCGGGGCACACAGCAGCACGATTAGGCCAGCAGCCCACAACGCGAGCGACTGGCGATCACCGTGACCGGCCATGAAGAAATACCCGGCGATGACGAGCGCGAGCGTCCCGATGGCAGCGCCAGCGGCCATCATCTTGGTTGCCATGGAAGAGGCTTGGGCGGAGGCGGAGGCGACTTGCGCCGCCCCCGGAACCGACCAAGCCACCCCAGCAAGGGTCGCCGCAGAGAGACGAACCCTGCGCATCACGTTCCCGAAATGGTATCGACGAGCCAACCGGCGCCGAAAACGATGAAGCAGCCGACGATGATCGAGCCGAGCAGCCCCTTATTGCCAGCGCCGAAGAAGAACATGATGCCGGCGATGACGAGTGCGATTGCGGCCAGACCCTTTGCGATAGGCCCGGTCAGCAAATTGAGGATGGAGTCGACCATGGACGCCACCTCTGTCTGGTTTGCGGCCTGCGCCCATGCGGGAACAGGCAGCATAGAGAGGACGGCACCGGCGAGCGCGTAGTTGGTCGACCACCGCCCCTTGATGTTGGAAACGAGCTTTTTCATCAGAAGAAACCTCCACTTGCTACGATTGCGATGCCCACGCAGAAAGTAATGAACACGATAAGTGTCCCTCTTCCTGTCATGATGAGAATGCCCAGCCAAATTACGCCAAGCATTATTGCCGGTCCTACGAGAGCTTTTAATTCGTTGAGGACCGTTGTTGCTATCCCGTTCACATCAGCATGAGCGGGAGTTGCAACGAGACCGAGCACAAGCACGACCGACAATCTCTTGATGATCTTCTGCAAGATGCTCACAGGCCCCCCTCCACCGAACCGGAGGACTGGCGTTGCCGCCAACTGGCCTGTGCGAAAACGTCCCACGCGGGGGGCGGGCTTGCGCCCTCCGCACCGTCGCGCGTCTCTGAATTGAGTGAAGCGGACACCTGATAAGCGCCTGCCACCGCTTGTTGCGGCTGATATGTCGCCACCGCCAAAGGCGCTTGAGCATCGCTAGGCCGTTCGAGGGGAGAGCCTGTGTCCGTCCCCCAAGCGACGTGCCAATGATCCGAATGCTTCGGATCACCTGGCCCAAGCAATTCTACGATCCGAACACCATTGGCCGCCATCACGGCGCGAATTTGATCGCGGGTAATCGCGCCAACGCCGCCACGCGGAACGAAATCGACCGCACGACCGACCTTATGATAGCTATGGACGGCTCCATACGTCGCGTTGATCGGGCGCAGCGTATCGGTGATCCTGCCGCCGAATGCCGAAAGTAACAGGTTCCCAACCGTGTCCGGCGACACCGAGCCATAGGAGAGCTGCACCACCGCAGGCCGCAGCGCAGACGTGCGACCAGTCGCCGCCGCATAGACCTTCCGGACATATCCGTTGAATAAGCCCTTGGCCCGCGAGCCGGTATTATACTCGCTCAGCGCCGCGCGGAGGGGGTCAGCGTGCCCCGCCACACGAGCGCGGCTGTAATTGTCAGCAAGAAGCGCCGCGCCTGCCCGCAGGTTTGTGCAGGGGTCGAAAACCGTATCGGCTGTCACACCGAGGCGTGCAAAATTCGCGCTGTTGATTTGCATGAGGCCAGCGTCAAAGTTGGCCCCTTTGCGGAGTAGGCTCCGCGCTGTGGCGCTTGCATCGGCTCCGTTAGCCGGTTGGCGTTGGAGCGAACCGCCCGAATTGACGCCGATCCGATAGGGATCGCCCTCAGATTCCACCTGTATGATTGCCGTCATTGTTGCAGGCGCGACATTCGCCGCGCATGATTGCAGTAACGCCGCCAAAACCGTAGCATCTAAAGGCATTCAGCGCACCTTTTCGGAGAGTCCGGTTTCTCTGGTACACATATCCGACACTACCGACAACACGCTTTCGGCTCGTGGGATTCCGCGATGCGATGAACGGTTAATCGTCTTTTTGGCTGGAGCTGAACCCGAACACGCTTGATGGAGTCGCCATCTATGGCTTAGCTCTCCCTCCAAATTTCGGCTGAATGCTGTTCAGCTTCACCTACGAGCCAAAGCGGAACCGCATTGCCAAAGACGATCCTATTTCTGTCGGAAACGGCTAATTCTCTGTCCATTTCGGAGCAGAAGGCTCTCTGTATGGAGGACAGTGATCTAGTCGCAAACGAAGCGCGGATGGATCTTACTGATCTGCCGAACAAACTTGCGCAGGGGGGCATGCCGCTGGAAAGCGGCGATAGGATCAAAATTTACGATTTCACCTGCCTTCCCATGCACCCGCAGAACCTTCTTCGTTTCATGCGGCAAATGCTGAAAAAGGGGGTCAGCATCCAGTTCGCCGCCCCTGGGATCGTTATCAAACCCGAGGAAGGCAACGACTTATTCAAGCTGGTCACAGGTCTCGACAACCATTGGCGCCTCACCCACGGCGTCAGAACGCGCCCGACCGATTTAAAGCCCGGTCGCAAGCCCAAGCTGACCGAAGATCAGCTTCCTGCCATCAGGCGCATGCTTGACGATAGCGGCGCAACGGTGAGCAGCGTTGCGAAGGATTTAGGCGTTGGCCGCACCACATTATTTGATTTTTTGCAGCGGCATCGGGATTCCGAGGCAGTGACTTCATGAGTCACCGAGCAATACAGATGGCGAAGTTCCGAGGCCGATGGCTAAACCTGCGATTTCACGGAGCGTAATCTCCGTCGCCTTGCCATCCATTATGGAATGAAGACGCTCAACATCAATGGCACTAGCTAGCGCGAGTTGGGCGACGGATAGTCCCATTTTCTTGCATTCGCTTGCAGTTTGATTGGCGAGGGTCTGAGTTAGACTTGAACCCTCGCCCATATTGTTCAGCATGGTCATCGTCTCTGCTGCCGTTGAGGGGCCTATAACCCTAACCCTGCCTCTCCCGCCATGTCCAGCTAACAATAATCATTATCAGAACTACTTCTTCTTTATCGTATCGCTCAGAAGCTCAATAACGCTGCACTCCAGCCCTTTTGCCAGATGTTCGATGACCTCCAGCGTCGGATTCGCCTTACCGTGCTCGATATACGATAAGTGGGATGCGGCGATGCCGCTTCGTTCAGACAATTCGGCCTGCGAAATCTTGAGTTTCGCTCGGCGCGAGCGACAGTTTTCCCCTAGCCGTGTGGCTAGTTCAGACGCCGCTTGGTCTAGTTTTAGGTATTGCGGCATTGCGACCCCGTTATCCTTTGCTGGTAATTAATCATCCGTTTTGGACACATATAACGCTGAGGCGGGAAACGATACACTATCTCTGATTAACTACCCGAGGGGCGGTCAAATTTGACAACCGCCCGCATTCGCAATAGCCAAGGGATCATGGGCCAACCCGCCGCACAGAATCGCGTCTTAACACCCGCCGCTTGTATGAGACGCAAGCGGCAGGCGCTCTATGATGCTGACTTTGTCCAGTGCAAGTTGCAAATCCCAAATAGCTTTGCCGAGCACTTAAAGGGGCTGAAAGCCCGTCATAAGATGCGCGGCTTGGACCATGTGGTTTCTGCGATGATTAGAAAAGCTATTATTGCTTACTCCGCGGCTGAGCTAGTTCCACCACCGCCGCCAGAGGATCACATGAACATGAAGCAGATCGCCGTGCATATTCCGCGCGAGCATCATGCTTTCCTTGAAGCCATCGCACATCGAAATCGTGGCATCCCGCTTGGAGCCGCGCTTGAAACTGTTGGTGCCTACGTCAAGGATTTGACGCCGGCACCCGTGCAATTGCCACTGATTGAATAAGGGTATGCGGTTAGCGGATAAACCAAGTCCGGCACGAGGCCCGGCATTGAGGTGGCAATCAGGTGTATTGGGCGAAGCGAATGAGTTTATCCGCGAAAGCACGAATCCATGCTCATTGGACGGCCACAACGATAGCCCCTCCAGTGGTTCGCCATGCATCCTCGTGCTTTCCCGGATCAATCCGCGACGCTGGATTCGTGCTTTTGCGGATCAATGCAAGGTGGGCAATGATGGAAACGCGTCATGGGCGCCATGATGGGGACAAGGCCGATGCCACAAAACCAAGCTGACCTTTTCTCGCTCGATAGCCCTCTCATGAGTGAGGTGCGTGGCGAGCGATCCTTGATGGCGTTCCCGTTCTTCGCGCTCAGCAAAGGCAAATGGACAAAAACGCTCTCTTACAAAACCGATACAGTCTCCATCGAGATCGTGCCGACGGCAAAGGGCGTTGCGACGATCTATGACAAGGAGATCGTACTTTATATCGCAAGTCTCATGGTCGCAAAGCTTGAGTCTGGAGAAGAAGTCTCCCAAGACTTCTATTTCACGGCCCATGATTTGTTTTGTGTCACAGGCAATAATCCATCAGCGCGGTCCTATACTCGCCTCTCACAGGCGCTGGAACGGCTACAGGGTACGCAGATAAAGACCGACATCGAAGCTGGCGGCGAAGGCGAAGAGGGCTATTTCTCGTGGTTGTCCGAGGCAAAGCTTTATTACACCAAGAATGGCGAACGCCCTGGTGTAAAGCGGCTTAAGGCGGTCAGGGTCCGGTTATGCGATTGGCTGTTCCGAGCTATCCTGCGCGATAGGCAGGTGCTGGACTATGCGCCCGCTTATTTCAGGCTTGGGCCCGTCGAGCGCCGTCTATATGAAATAGCTCGATCCGCATGCGTCGATGGACCATATGAATTGAGCTTGGACGATTTGCGTCTCCAACTTGGCTATCAAAACTCCCTTGCCCATTTTCGCCATGCTTTGAAGGCGATATTGGAAGCCGATGCTATTCCAGACTACCGGGTAATACTGTTTGATGCTCCGCCTAGCGGCGCAAAATTACCGCCTCGACCCGGCAGAAAGACTGGATACTGTCAGGTCTTGATCGAACCGAAAGTAATGAAGCTCGTCGGCTCATCTGCGCTTGCTTGATTCGGTTAGGGCGTGTGGTAATGGCGCCATTGATCCGCGAAAGCACGAAGCCGATCCGCTCATTGATCCGCGAAAGCACGAATCCTGAGGCATTTAATCCGGGATAGCACGAACGAATTTTGGCTTTGATCCGAGATAGCACGAACCGCTAGCGCTTCCGCCACGGGCTTAAATTCTGCAAATTCGCATGGTCGGCAATTCGCCGACGATGACCGAGCAGGAAGCCGCTGTGACCACATAAACGAATGCCCGGCACGAAGGCCGGGCACCCTGGAACATGATGAGCGATGCTTGGCGGCATCGACCGGGTCCATACATACCCTTCTCATACCTGTTCCTGAGCTTCGGTTCAAGGGAGCGCGCTTCGCGCCACGCTCTAGTTTTGCCTGCGAACGGTCTTCCACCTGGGAGGACGAACGATGTTGCTTGCCCTTGAAACAAGCCTCGCTGATGTGCCGACAGGCGCAGTTGCGGAGCTACGCGCTTTCGGAATTGTTGATGCGGACATTGCCGCCGCCTTCGTGCTTCAACAGAAGCAACGATCATGCGGCGTGCCGGTTCTGCCCTTGGCCGTCATCTGCGGCGTGCGTCCGCTCGAACGAGGCACAAAGACCGGGCTTAGTCATACTGCCTCGCGCCTGATCGGCACCAAACCCCGCGCCCGCACAAGTCGGGGCGGTACGCACGTCACAGGGCGGCCCGTATGGGCGAACAGCGTCAGGACCGGCGATGCGGCCGAGGCCGAATTTGTCCGCCCGGTATCATTCGATCAACTCAAAGAGCTGCGCCGCGCCATCCATCTGATGTTCGATCGTGCGCGAGATCTAGCCGCCGAGGCGAGGAAGGGCGGCGAGCTGACGCCTGAACAGCATAAGCTGACCCTCTTCACCCGCTCATGCCGCGATATGCTTCTCCGGATCGTGGACGAGCTGCGCTATCGCAAGGGCTGGTGCGTACCGTCTTATGAGACGCTTATGCGTTGGACCAGGCTTGGCCGACGTACCGTGAAATACTCACTCGATCGACTGCGCGAGCTGGGCTTGCTGGAATGGATCAGGCGCTACGACTACACCCGCGACAGCCAGCACGGCGCGCGATCCGAACAGACCTCCAATCTCTACCGCTGCCATGTCCCTCAGTGGATCGGTAAGATGATCGGGCTTTTCTCCCCCGTCCCCGAGGACGAGGCGCAGCGCCGGGCTGACAGCTTGGAGCAACACGCCGATATGCTCGCGTCGGTCGGAGCGATCGAGCGCCGCAGCCTTATGCCCGATGACCCAGCCCAGCGGGCGGCTCTGATCCTGGCCGCTGAGCGCTCTGCTGCCCGGCAAGCCTCAGATGCATATCCCCGTGGGTGCAATAATGGCACTGCTCCTCATACAGTTTTATATTCTATCTCTACGGACAAGTGGAGTTGCCCTAGTCGGGCAACGATTCAGCCCTGACGGGCACCGAAACGACACGCTCACCGCTTCCATTTCACCCTCAGTGATAAACTAGAGGACAGGACCGTCGGCTTCGCCGCCGGAATGCTCCCCAGATGGAGCAAGCGGCTATGACAGCTTCATATTGGTGCCCGTCGCGCTTGCTGCACGCGTTGAACGGCCTCCGCGTCGATATACGGCTCTCTTTGCAGGGAATACGACCCGATTTTTCAAAGCCTAAAAACGATAAGTCGTCAGGTTAACGATTGTCCGCTTTTGTTCAATACGCTATTACCGGACTATGAAATTGACGCCGACCGCCGCTGCTAAAGAAGCTGTGAAGCGCCTCAACGGAACGTGGCACGGGTCTTACGGCAAGGCGTGCTGCCCGGCCCATGAGGATCGCAGCCCGTCGCTTTCCATCACACCTGGCAAAGAGGTGGTGTTGTTCCATTGTTTCGGCGGTTGCAACCAGGCCGAGATAATGGCTGCGCTATCCCGGCACGGCGGATATGTCCGCCCTACAGAACGCGACACTACGCCGCCTGTTGCCCGCGATCTCGCACCGCTCGCGCGCGATCTATGGAGCAAGGCGTTGCCGATCGCCGGCACCCCTGCCCAACGCTATCTTGAAATGCGCAAAATCGGCCATTCGACAATCGGCCGATATGACCCTGCCTCGCTTGTCTACGAAGCGGGCAAAAAGCTGCGCCTGCCGGCGCTGCTCTTGCCAATCACCGAGCGCCGCCAAGTCGTCGCTCTCAAGCGCATCTTCGTGGACCGGGCAGGAAATAAGAACGGCAGTTTGGCCGACCCCAAACGCACCCTTGCTCTACCGCGCGGCGGCGCAATTCAGATCGGTTGCATCGAGGCCGACCATCTGAATTTGGCGGAGGGCTTTGAAGATGCCGAGTCCGTCATACGCATGTTCGGTTTGCCGGGATGCTGGTCTGCGAACGGCATCGAGCAATATGCCCACCTCGTAATCCCCGATCACGTCCGCACGATCACAGTCTATTCCCAACACGGATCAGCCGCGACCCGTGGCCTCACCAAAGGCGAGGCGAACCTAACCGCAAACGGGCGCCGTCTATGCGTCGAATTGCCGCCTATCGGCGGCGATTGGAATGACGCATGGCGACCCGCCGCGTGAAAGCTCAGATAGGTGTTTTGCTCGCAGGGGCCGTCATTCTTGGCGCGGTTTTCGTGCAGTCTCATCCTGATTTTGTCGCGCATCCTCCCCGTAACTCGCGCGAGGCCTGCGGCCAGTTCTTCGATCCGGCAAATTGTCAGGCAGTGGCGACCTTCGCCGCAATCAATGCAAAGCAGCCGATCCGCCAGATCGTCTTGCCCTCGATCCCCGACCCAGCTCGGACACCTGGCGCGATCAATCCCGCGATCAACCAAGACAATATCTCCGCAACCATCTGCAAAGGCGAGTACCAGGCCGAAAAGTCGCCGCCGCCTTCGTGGAAGGCCGCGGCAACCCGCCGCCTTGTTGAAAGTCTCTATCCCGGCGAAAATCCCGACGATTTTTCACTCGACTATCTGGTGCCAATCTCTCTCGGCGGGGCGGTGGCCGATCCGCGAAATCTATGGTTGCAGACGTGGACCGGGCCTGACCGCGAGCTGAAAGACCATCTCGAAATGCTTCTGACGAAGATGGTCTGCAACGGCCAGATTGCGCTTTCGGTCGCGCAACAGCGGATCGCTGCCGATTGGCGTGACACCTATCAGCGCGCAATGACGCCGAAAAATCTCGCTCAGTATCAAATGCCTTTGAAATGGGCCGTGTCGCCCGAGCAGATTCCCCGGTTCACGTCCCCTAGTGTCGGCCAGATCGAGGGGCAACGCGCCCAGGTCGGAGGGGAACCGCTGATCTTGCAAGCCGAGCTGGTTGACCCGGAGCCATACCAGGTGCCGGCGATCCCGACCGAGCCACTTTACCCGCAACAGTAGGAGTGCTGGAAATGCCAAGGAATATCGCTGAATTTCGTATCATTGGACAGGTTGGCGGCGTTGATGAGAAGGAAAAGGTCACGTTCGTCAATGTTGCATCGAATTACAATCGGCAGGTTGACGGTGAATGGCAGGAAGAGGTGCATTGGAACCGAGTGACTTGCTTTGGAAAGTGCGCTGAATATGCCCAAAATTCGGCAAAAGGTGACATGGTTCATGTAACGGGGCGGGTAAAGCAGACCTCATATGATCGTGATGGACAGACGATTTATAACACTGATCTAGTTGCTGATTCATATTCCGTTCTTGTTCGCAAAGATGCTGGGTAACATGGGGCTGGGGGCGGCCTTCGGCACGGCTTTATCTCCGCTCCGCTCCGACCGAACCCGCAAGCGGTTTCGTCCCATTCGGGTGACGATCCTCGCCTTGAAATCGCCGCAGGATCTCGAACGAGATTCTTGCGGTGTTTTTGTATCTGGCACGCCGGAATACCGGCGCGATCGAACAGGAGGCGGCGTTGCCGCCGCGTCATTGATCCACTTTCGGGGCCTGTTCCGGCCCCCTGGCGCAAGGGCTGGACCGTCTCGGCCGCTGCGCAACCTCGCTTGGCGATCATGGGGGTTTCCCCGGCCTTCCTCCGCTGCGCTCCGTGCAGGACGGGCGATCCCCCTCCCCATGATCGGCCCTCACTGCGCCATTCCCCGACCCACTTCGCCAGCGGGCAGAAGTCGATGGACGCCATCGCCTTCGGCTCCATTTTAGGAAGGGAACAGCACATGCCACGGAACACCAGCAAGACCCGCAAGACCTCCGCTGCGCGCGTTGACGTTTACGAGGAAGTCACCAACCAGATTGTTGCGCTGCTAGAGGCAGGAACCCGCCCTTGGT
This sequence comes from Sphingobium sp., assembly GCF_049304695.1. Lineage (GTDB taxonomy): Bacteria > Pseudomonadota > Alphaproteobacteria > Sphingomonadales > Sphingomonadaceae > Sphingobium. The sequence goes on along the minus strand of NZ_JBAQOK010000064.1, from coordinate 651 downwards.
CGCCCCGCTGGGCATCCGGCGCGGCATCGCTTCCCCTTCGCCATGAGGGAACGGCCTATCGCGGCATCAATATCCTGCTGTTGTGGTCCGCAGCCATGGCGCACGGCTACACCAACCCGCATTGGATGACCTACCGGCAAGCGCACGAGCTGGGCGGACAGGTCACGAAGGGCGAGAAGGGCAATCTTGTCGTTCATGCTGGAACCTTCACCCCGAAGGACGGCGAGACGGGCGAGCCGATCACCGACAGCGAGGGCGAGGAATCGAGCCGCGCCTATCTGAAACGCTACGTCGTGTTCAACGTCGAGCAGATCGACGGCTTGGACATGAGCAAATTCCCTGCCCCGCTTGTCGAGATCAAGAACCGCGACCAGCGCGACCCCGAGCTTGATGCGGCCTTTGCCCGCTACCCGGTCCCCTACCGTGAGGGCGGCAACAGCGCCTATTATCACCCCGTCGCGGACAGCATCGCCATGCCTGCCTTTGGCGACTTTGTAAGCGGCAATGCCTTCTTCGCGACCCTCGCGCATGAGGTATGTAACATCGCAAGTGTCCTCGTTTCGAGGGCCGTCGATGGCCTTTGCGCCCTGCTGTTGCCGCAAAATCGCAGGGCCAGCCTTGCGATTTCAGGACGGGAGTCCTGATCATGCG
>NZ_JBAQOK010000063.1:0-5409 GCF_049304695.1 Sphingobium sp. | reverse complement strand
CACCTATGACTTCACGTGGATGTGGGAAGAACTAGGACTCAGCGACCTCCGGCGATAAAGACCCTCATACGGTTCTCGAAATGTTCTCGCTTAGCGTTGTCTGGCGTACGTTCCACGCCATGCCCTCCACTTCTTGAAATCCAGGCGGACGTCGACTCTCTGACATTTCCCCTGATGAATGATTTTCGTGAAGTGCCGGACGATGTCCGCCGCCAGTTGATCGCCCGTCGCGACGCTTTCGAGCAGCCCTTTCGCGAATTGATCGCGGACCTGCCGCTTCCTGCGGATATAGACCGATCAATTTACCGAAACCTCTTGCTGGCCCAGCTCAATAGCGCTGCACATTGGTACCGGCCCGGCCGTCTCTCGCTCGAAGACCTGGGCCAGCAAATCCTACGCATTTTTCGCCAGCAATAACAAAGGCGCGCGACAGAAAGTGCGAGAAAGATTTAACATCGTTGATTATGTAGCAGTCGTTTGGTACAATATAAGTGGCTGACGCTTCCTATCCATATGAGATCCACATGCATTCCTACGTTCCTCCGATTACCGACTATCGGTTCCTCCTCACCGAAGTGCTCGGATTTGATGCCGCAATGGCGGAACTCAACAAGGCGGATACCGAAACCGACCTCGCGGTGACGATCCTGGAAGAAGGCGGGAAGTTCTGCGCGGAGCAGCTTCATCCCATCAACAGCAGCGGCGACGCAGAAGGTAGTAGTCTCGAGAATGGAGCGGTTCGCACGCCATCCGGCTTTGCAGATGCCTATCGCCAGTTCGCCGCAGGCGGTTGGACCTCGCTGTCTGCAGATCCGGCGTATGGAGGGCAGGGGCTCCCATTCATTCTCCAGTTGTGGCTGGACGAGATGCTCTCGGCGGCGAATCTTTCGTTCGGCCTATTCCCGGGGCTAACCCGGGGGGCAGCGGAGGCGATTGCGGCTCATGGGAGCGAAGCACTGAAGTCCATCTATCTGCCGCCCATGATCAGCGGCGCGTGGACGGGCGCGATGGCTCTGACTGAAAGCGGGGCGGGTACTGATCTGGCGCTGCTCAAAACAAAGGCGGAACAGAGCGGTGATGGCACGTATGTCATCACGGGCACGAAAATTTTCATATCATCGGGTGATCACGATTTCGGCGGGAATGTCGTCCACCTGGTTCTCGCCCGGCTGCCTGATGCGCCGCCGGGGGTCAAAGGTATCAGTCTCTTCCTCGTGCCCAAGTTCGCGCCGGACGCTGCAGGTGACTTCACGACACGGAACGCGATGTCGGTCGGAGCCTTGGAAAAGAAGATGGGCATTCATGCCCAACCCACCTGTGTCATGAACTATGATGGCGCGACCGGCTGGCTGGTCGGCGAGCCACACTGCGGATTGGCGGCGATGTTCACGATGATGAATGCCGAGCGGTTGATGGTAGGTATTCAGGGGCTGGGTGTCGCCGGTGCCGCCTATCAACAAGCTTCAGCTTATGCGCGAGAGCGCCTGCAGGGACGCGGCACCGATGGCGGAGCGGGGCCGGTCGCGATTATCGAACATGCCGATGTTCGACGCATGCTTCTCAATGTCCGGGCCTTCGTTGAGGCGGGGCGAGCTCTCGCGGGGTGGACAGCACTTCAACTCGATCGGGCGCACGGGCATAACGATGCAGCAGAGCGAGCGAAATCTGATGGCTTCGTGGCCTTGCTGACGCCTGTCGTGAAAGCAGCATTCACCGACTTCGGCTTCGAGAGCGCCGTTCAGGCTCAGCAGGTATTCGGCGGCCACGGCTACATACGCGAGTGGGGCATGGAACAGTATGTCCGTGATGCTCGCATCGCGCAAATCTACGAAGGTACCAATGGCGTGCAGGCGATCGATCTGGTGGGGCGCAAACTTGCGCTAGGCGGAGGTTCGGTCGTCGAGGGCTTTTTCGACCTCGTCGCCATGGAGATCGATGAGGCTTCTGCTGGTTCCGATCTGATTGTTGCGGCAAAGACGCGCGACGCGCTTTTGCTGCTCCGCGAAGCGACCAAGGTGCTCCACGGCGCGTCGATCGATCAAGGCGGCGCGGCAGCGGTCGACTATCTGCGGCTCTTCGCGCTCGTTGCATTGGGATGGATGTGGACCCGCATGGCCGTCGCTGCCAAAAAAGGCACTTCGCCATTGCATCACGCCAAACTTTGCGTTGCAGACTTCTTCGCACAGCGCGTGTTGCCGCAGGCGCAGGGCTTGGCCGTAAGTATCGCCGCAGGCGAGCGGCCAGTGATGGCGCTGCCTTCCGAGGCTTTCTGATAACAAGAGTGTTTGCTTGGTCGAGCCGCGCCTCGGCGACGCAGCCCGACTATGGAGATTTCGAATGACGGACGTTTTCCTGGTCTCAGCGGCTCGCACGCCAATTGGCAGCTTCGGCGGTGCTCTCAAGGCGCAAAAGCCCGGCGAGCTAGCCGCGCATGTCGCCAAAGCCGTGATTGCAAGGGGAGGAATCGACCACAAGCTGGTGGGAACGTTGTGTCGGGCAACGTCATCCATACTGGGCTGCGCGACGCTTATGCTGCCCGAAGCGCGGCGATGGAGGCGGGCGTCGCGTAACAGGAGCCGGCCCATACCGTCAACCGCCTCTGTGGGTCAGAACTTCAGGCGATCATTAGCGCGGCCCAGTCGGTTATGCTCGGGCGACTGCGAGATCCCGATCGGGGCGGGGGTCGAGATAGTGAGCCGGGCTCCCTATTTGGCGCCATCGGTTCGGTGGGATTGGAAAATGGGGGTGGCGACTCTCCTCGCCGGTCTGACCGGCACGCTCACGGATCCCTCTCACCGTTATCATATGGGCGTAACGGCCGAGAACATTGCCACTCGCCACCGTATCACCCGTAATGAACAGGATGCGCTAGCGCTCGAAAGCCAGCGGCGCGCGGCGCCGTCGATGCCGACTACGTGCCCAATGACTATCAGGTCGGCCAGACCGGCAAGATTGTCGCGCCGGACGTCTCTGTCGCGATCGGAATATCGGGTGCGATCCAGCATTTGGGGGCATGAAGGACTCTAAGACTATCATCGCCATCATCAAGAACGAGGGTGCTCCCGATTTTCCAGGTCGCGGAGGTCTGCCTCGTTAGGTGTTCTGTTCAAGGTCATCCCGGAGCTGATGGAAGAGCTATGAGCGATGATGTCTTGGTAGGGGGCGTCTTAGTCAGGACTTCAATCGTCGAATATGAAATCTCATGAGTGACACCAGAACCTTGAAATGAGCCCAGTTTAGTTCAGAGCTGCACATCGTCCCAACTTCAAATGCAAAGGTGCTTTTTTTGACTAAAGATCCCTCTTGGCAAACCGAAATCCAAACGGTGGTCAGTCATGTTCAAGGCGGCGGGCAGAACGTCGTCGTAACCGAGACGGCGGGTTCGCAGGCGGGTGCGACGATCGTCTTGATGCATGGCGGCGGTCAAACGCGCCACAGCTGGGGCACGGCACTTCGGACATTTGCTGCAGCGGGGTACCGGACCATTGCCTATGATGCCCGGGGGCACGGTGAAAGCCAGTGGGCGGAAGATGGCGATTATACCTTCGCGGCGCTTGCCGCTGACCTCAAGGCGATCCTCAAAGACGTCGAGGGGCCCGTCGCTCTTGTTGGCGCATCAATGGGTGGCATTGCGGCCTATCGGGCGATTGGGGACGGGTTGGTGCGCGCTAGCGCCTTAGTGCTGGTCGATATTGTGCCCAATCCTGCTCAGCGCGGGGGAGAGCGGATTGTCGCTTTCATGACGTGTAACCGCGATGGATTTGCATCGGTAGACGAGGCGGCCGATGCGGTTTCAGCTTATTACCCAGAGCGCCAAAGGCCGAACGATATATCCGGCCTTCGAAAGAATCTGAGATTGCGTCCAGATGGTCGGCTAGGTTGGCATTGGGATCCGCGGCTCTTCGGGAATGGCCCGACTACCGAGCCGCCTGACATTGCTAGCTGGGCGATCGACATGGCGAGTTCGGTTACACTGCCGGTTTTGCTCGTTCGGGGAGGGGCCAGCGACGTTGTGGACGCAGAGGCTGTAACCGGAGCACGAAAGCTGCTGCCTCAGTTGGAGGTATTGGAGGTCCCAGGTGCAGGGCACATGATCGTGGGAGACCAAAATGACGCCTTCAACGCAGGCGTATTGGACTTTGTCGGCCGTTACATGCCTTCGAGGTAGAGCGATCCCTTGTGTTGCTCTGATGTTTCATGCGTCTTGACAGATATGGTGCCGGGTGGACACCAGCTATCAGCGCATCAACAGATTGGAGCCCATCGTAACGCTTTCATTCTATCATCTGCGATGGCGCCCCGTGAACGCGGCTCAACCAATTTGCGCCAAGCAAGCCAAGACGTAATCTCGCCATCTTCGATCGACGCCGCTCTTGCATTGCAGAGCAGTTTCTCCGGCGGATATTTCTTGGTCAACCCATTGCCGCAAACATCTGCAAGGTGCCCGAAGGCAATTTGCGTGGCACTGACCTTATGAGACCTGTGCGCGGATGGGTGTGGACATCCACTTCGAACGCTGATTCTATGGGTTTTCCGTAAGACCGTATGTCCGCCTCGTTGTTAGAGGTGGTTCGCCCTACACTGGTGATCCGAGGGTTGCTCGGGTGGGCCGACCCGATCCTCACGCGAGGAGGACGAACCGTAGGACACCCTACAGAAGTTTTCATAGGAATCGACGTCGCAAAGGCGCGAAATGCGATCGCGGTCGCTGATGGCGAGGTCTATGCATCGTCTGACGCGATGAAGCGCATCTTGCTCCGGATCGCGGCGAAATATGATGTGGTGCATTGCTGCTATGAGGCCGGGCCGACAGGATACGGGCTATATCGCCTGATCATCGAGCTCGGGCATTCCTGCATGGTGGTGGCACCTTCGTTGATCCCGAAGCGCGCCCGCGACCGCGTGAAGACGGATCGGCGCGACGCGATAATGCTCGCTAGACTGCTACGAGCCGGCGAACTGACGGCGGTGTGGGTGCCTGATGCGGGGCATGAAGCGATGCGCGATCTCGTTCGCGCACGCGCCGCTGCGGTCGAGACCCAGCGTGTTCACCGGCAACAGGTCAGCCCGTTCATGCTGAAGCATGGCCGCATCTTTCCCGCGCAAGACGACATGGGGCGCCCGCCACTTTCGGTGGCTTCAGGAGCAGCGCTTCGATCATCCAGCCCACCAGATCGCATTGCAGGAACTGGTCGACGCGGTCCGGGTCGCGAAGGAACGGATTGGGCGCATCGAAGCGGCGATCGAGGAGTTTTTGCCGAGCTGGTCGCTGGCGCCCGTCGTTGGGTCGTGCGGCTGAGCGGAACAGAAAAGTGTCATAAGGAGCCGTTTGGCTCAATGCAGCGATAGATAGTGGCCGGGTGAACATTGAAGGTCCTGGCGACGGAGCTGATTGATTTGCCCTCCAGA
>NZ_JBAQOK010000062.1:0-33099 GCF_049304695.1 Sphingobium sp. | reverse complement strand
GCGCGGGCCCGCGCCAGCGCCCCTCACACCACCGCCACCACCCGCGCCCTGTCCTGCATCGGGTGCGTCACCAAACTCACCTCCACGATCTCTAGCGCCAGCAATTCCCTCGGCCCAGCCCCCCGCGCCTCCCGCACGCGATACCCAAATGACAGCCCGTCCAGCGCCCCCGCCCTCAAAGCCGCCGCCGCCTCCCGCCCAGCCGCCGTCCGCGCCGACACCCGCCCGATCACGCGCAGCCCGCGCGCATCTTCCGCCAGCCGCTCGATCGAACCAATCACCGCCCCCGGACCGTGCTGCCACAGCAACGGCACGCTCCCCGCCGCAACGGCACCGAAAGCCCCCGCCCGCACCACATCGCCACCCCGGTCCACCCGATCGAACACCGCCGCATATCCTGCAAAGCGCACATCGCCCCCCGAGCTAACGCCCCCGGTCATGCCTTCACCAGCCCGACCATCCCGGCCTTCACCGCAATGCCCAGCAGCACCAGCGCCAGCCCGATCCGCACGACCCACCCGATCACCGCGCCCCGCGCTGCCTTCTTCGCGTCGCGCCAGGCGCGCAGCAATTCGCGCAACTCCCGCACATCGTCCTGCGCCCGTCGATCCTCCAGCCCCAGCCGCTCCAGCACCCGCCCCGCGCCCAGTTCGCTCGCTTCCTCGATCAGCGCACGGATCATCACCATGTCGCCCCCGCCTGGCCCGCCCTGCGCCTGCGCCACCAGCCGCGCCAGCATCTCACCATCCTGCACCATCACGCCCCCCCCTAAAACCCTCGCCCCATGGGGGAGAGGGATACGCAGCCTAGCCACCGCGCTGGCTAGGCGAAGTTGGGTGAGGGGGAATGCCCCATCCCCAACAAAGCCTTCTTCTCCTCCGCCGACAGAAAATCCGCCGCCGCCACCCTCTCCCACAGCGCCACCCGCTCGTCCGCCAGCGCAGGCACCGCGTCCAGATCCGCCTCGATCCGCACCCCCGGCCACCATCCGCTCAAACCCTGCGCCAGCCCGCAACCGATCTTCCCCACCAAAGGCAAAATCGTCTGCCGCCACAGCGCCTTGTTCGCCTCGCGATAATTGGCGTAACTATTGTCGCCGGGCAGCCCCAGCAGCATCGGCGGCACCCCGAACGCCAGCGCGATCTCCCGCGCCGCCGCGCTTTTCAGCCCCACGAAATCCATCTCTGCCGGGGTCAAACTCATCGCCTTCCAATCCAGCCCACCCTCCAGCAGCATAGGTCGCCCCGCATTGGCCGCGCCCGCAAAGGCGATCTCCATCTCGCGCTTCACCCGCTCAAACTGGTCGGGCGACATCACCGACCCGTCGCCCGGATCATAGACCATCGCGCCGGACGGCCGCGCCGCATTGTCCAGCAAAGCCTTGTTCCACACCGTCGCCGCATTATGGATCGCCACCGCCCCCGCCGCCGCGCCAATGCAGCCCAACCCATAATGATCATCCAGCGGATGCAGGCTTTTGAGATGCAACACGCTCGTCCGCCCCGCCGCATCCTCTGGCGACAGCCGCGTCACGCTGTCCCCGACGCGATAGAGATAGGCCGCAGGCCACCCCCGCGCATCCGCCTCGACCGACACCCGCTCAGGCCGCAACGCAAACAGTTCGGCAGGCATCCCGTCCGCCCCGGCCATCACCTGCACATAGCCATTTCCATGCAGCAACAGATGGCACGCCAGCGTCTCCACCAGCCCCTGCCCCGCCGACGCATGGCCCACCAGCGCCATCACCCGCGCGGCATCCTCCGTCCCGCTGGCCTTCAAAGCGGTCGCCCCCGCCCCCTCCGACACCAGCCGCATCGCCCGCTGCGCCACCGGATTACCGATCACGCCACCGCGCAACTGCGCCTCATAACTGGCGGGCCACTCCCCCAGCGCCACCCCGCCAGAACCCCAAGCCCGCGCCAAAGCGGGCCGCGCATCCCCCTGAGCCGCCTTCATCCCAAACCATTTCATGCCAAATCCCCCAAACGCAAAAAACCCTCTCCCATGGGGGGAGAGGGTTAGTGAAGGTTGGTGGCATAAGCCGCCTACCGAAACTGGGAGAGGGGGCCACCCCCTCCGATCACATGCAACTCAGGGATTACGCCTCAACACTCGATCACAGGTGGAATCCGTCCCCTCGCTCTTGCCAATCAACCGCCCGGCCAGCGCACCCGCGCCCGCACCCAGCAACGTCTCACCGACACTGCCGCCAGCAACCAGCCCAACACCAGCGCCGCCCGCAGCACCAATCACCGTGCCTTTGTCGCGCCCCTTCTTGCCCTGCAACAGGCAGTAACGCACATCGTCCCGGTCACGCGGCGCAGCCCGCGACACCCGCGCGCGCTCCTTGCTGCTCAGGCTCGCCGCCATCACCGGCGTCGCCACCAGCGACACACCGACCACCGCCGCCATTGCCAATACCATCTTCATCACAAACACTCCGATCAAAACACTGGCACCGTAACGAAGCACGCGCCCTCCAAGTTCCTCGCCCCAGGGGGGAGAGGATAGCGAAGGTAAGCGGCAAAGCCGCCTACCGCAGCTTGGAGAGGGGGCACTCACAACCCCCGAACCTGCGCCACCCCCCGCTTGCCCAGCATCAACTCGCTCAGCGCCCACACCAAAGCATCGGCCCGATCCGGCGAGCGCCCCGGCCCGGCATAGCCGCCGCCGCTCAGCAAGCCGCACATCTGATCCTCCAAGTCGGGAAAAGCCCCACGATGCGCCACCCGCCCGGCCTCATATAAAGCCGCCACCGGCTCGGCCCGCGCCACCTTGCCCCGGCTCGCATGGACCAGCCGCAACGGCAAAGCCTCCTCCGCCGCACGCAACACGCTCGCCACCATGTCGCCGCCATTATTCGCCTCGGCTACCACCCGGTCCGCGCCATGCGCCCGCGCCGCGTCCGCCACCGCCCGCGCCCATCCTTCGGGCGACTGGCCCGACACGCTGGCGTCGGCGATCACATAAGCGCGCCCGTCGCCGCCCAGCCCCGCCACCACGATGCCGCACGCATCGCCCCGCGCAGTCGCTGGCGGATCGACCGCCACCACCACCCGGTCCAGCAGCGCCCCGCCGCCAGCCCGCCCCGGCACATGCGCCACCCGGCACCGCTCGATCAGCGCCCGGCTCCACAAAGCGCCGTCAATCTCCTCGATCAGTTCGCCGTCCAGCTCCTGTCGCCCCAGCCGCGTGCCGCCATAGCTGCGGATCATCGCCGCAACGAAGCCATCGGCCAGATGCGCGTCATTCTCCACCGTCCGCCCCCGCGTCACGACGACATCCTGCCCCGCCCGCGCCATCAATGCCCGCACCAGCGGCACCGGGCGCGGCGTCGTCGTCGCCAGCACGCGGGGCTTGCGCCCCAGCCGCATCCCCATCATCAAATTGTCCCAGGTCGCCTCGCCAAACGGCCATTTGCCGATCTCGTCGGCCCATCCATGGCTGAACTGCGGCCCGCGCAACGTCTCCGGGTCCGCCGCGCCATGCAGCGTCGCCATCGCGCCATTGGGCCACACCACCCGCCGCAGCGCAGGCGCATAGACCGGGCGGCACCACCATGGCGCGATCGACAGCAGGCCCGACGCGCCCTCGACCATCACGCTGCGCGCCTCGCCCAGCGTCGCGCCGACCAGCGCGATCCGCGCGCCCGGATCAGCCTCTGCAATAGAACGCACCCATTCCGCCCCGGCCCGCGTCTTGCCAAATCCACGCCCCGCCATCATCAGCCAGATGCGCCAGCCCTCCCCCGCTGGCATAAGCTGCGCCGCCCGCGCATGATAATCCCACTGATATTCCAGCCGCTCGCCCGCTGGCCCGTCCAACCCCTCCAGAAACCCATCCCGCTCGCCCGCATCCAGCCGGGCCAGCCACTCCAAATCCGAAACCTGCATCGCCCTCCCCCGTTCGGCAGCATCATCGCTTACAAAACGCACCTGCTTTACATCGTCATGCTGAACTTGTTTCAGCATCCATCGCGCCCCACAAACAGCCGCCTGCGAGGAGAAATGGACCCTGAACCAAGTTCAGGGTGACGACAGAGGTGAGCAAGGCGCAGTAGGCGAAAGCCCCGCCTCGCAACGGAAAGCCCCTTACTTACGCGCCGCCATCCCCCCAAACGTAACCAAACTCTCAGCCCCATCCGCAGCCACCGCCGCAACCCCGATGAAATGGTCGTCCACCACCACATCCTTGAGCACCGTCTCAGTCGCCCCGCGCACCACCCGGCTGTCCGCCCAGTCCTGCGCATCGGCCCGCCGCCAATAAACCTTGTACGCGCTCGCCCCCGGCACAGCGTCCCACAAAACCCGCGTATCCATCGACAACGCCCCGTCCAGCGACACACTCGCGGGCGCAGCAGGCGCCTTCGCCAACACCCGCAAAGTCGCGACATTCAGCGCCGTCACCTTCGCCAGATAGGGGAAATCCATCCCCTCCACCGTATCGCCATAGACCCGCCCGTCGACGGTCCGCAGGTCCTGATGCTGCCGGTCGTAATTCTCTATCCCCACCGAAAAGCGCACCGCCGGATAGCCCAGTTCCAGCGAAGGCGAATGATCCCCACCCCGCCCAAACCGGTCAGGCCGTCGCACCGCAAACACGTCCAGCCCGATCTGCGGATTGGCCTCCGCAATCCCGTCGATCGCCTTGGCCAGCGCTCGCGAAGGCCCATCATCCTCGCCGCCGATCCCACGCCGGGTCAGCCCCGCCTTGCCATCCTCGGCCGCGCGAATCCCTTCCGAAAACACCCGCACCCGGTCAGAAACGATCTGTCCATTCTGCCCGACCGTGTTGCCCACAATATCGTTGTTCAACATCGCCCGCACCTGCCACCCGCGCGCTTTGGCCGTGCTGGCCAGCAGCTTGCCGCCCAGCAATCCCTGCTCCTCACCCGACAGCAGCGCATAGACGATCGTCCCGTCGAATTTTTCGCCCGCCAGCACCCGCGCCGCCTCGATCACTAGCGCGCTGCCCGATCCATTGTCGTTCGCGCCCGGCGCATCGCTGGTCGCGTTCATGACGTCGCTCACCCGGCTGTCGATATGCGCGGCGATGATGACCACCTGATTGGGATCACCCGTCCCCCGCTGGATCGCCAGCACGTCCACGATGTCCGCCCCATTGGGCACGCGCGGCGCGGTAAAGCGCTCCGACACGCTCTCGACCTTCAGGCACCCGCCGCACCCCTTGCCGATCCGCGCAAACTCCCCCGCTGCCCAGGCCCGCGCCGCCCCGATCCCGCGCTTTTTATCGGTAGCCGAAGACAGCGTATGCCGCGTCCCGAACCCCACCAGCGTCTCCACCGTCCCCTTCAGCCGCGCCGGATCAGGCGCACGCGCCTGCGCGCTGGCAAGAGAAGGGGTAAGGGCGGAAGCTGCGGCCAGCAGGATGAGTGTTTTCATGGGACTAAACTATCGCCTGTTGCATGCCTGTAAAGCGGCGACTGCGTAAGAAAGACGGCCCCTCCGTCAGGCCTGCGGCCTGCCACCTCCCCATCGCTACGCGACAGGGAGGATCAGCATAGAAAGTTCCTCCCTGTCGCGCAGCGATGGGGAGGTGGCAGCGCGCAGCGCTGACGGAGGGGCAAAAATCAAGCCCCCTCCGCCGCCCGCCGCGCCCTGATCGCCTCCAGCAAAGCCCGCACCCGCTCCACAGCATCCTCGCCATCGGGCCGTTCGCGCAAATGGTCGCCCCGCGTCCGCGCCACCTGCGCCTGATGCGCCAGCAGCAACCGCACCCCCACGCCCAGCGGATGTTCGCGGCGGATCTTGCGCCCCTTCACCGCGCCGTCGCCATCCAGCATCACGTCCTCAGCCTCGCTGCCGAACATCACCTGCCGCAACATGAAACCCTCCAGCTCGGCATAGCCGATCGCCAGCGCCTGCTCCCATTCGCGCGCAAAGCCCGGATCGTGCCGCCGCTTGTAATAAGCGCCCGAAAGATCCTTCCCCGCCACCCGCGCCGCCTCGCTGACGTTGCAGGTCGCGGCCAGCGTCATCATGAAGCGCTTGCGTCTGGGCAGCGTCCATCCGTCCTTGCGCTCGGCCTTTTTGATCGCCCCGACGGTCCCACCGCCACGCATGCCCCTCGTCACCGTCAGCGTTCGATCCGGCCCGTCGCTGGCTTTCCCCGAAAACCGCCGCGCCTTTGCCCGACCGCCCTTTGGCCGCTCCTCCTGTCCCGCAACGACCAGTCCCTGATCGCCCGCCACATCCGCGCGCCCGTCCGCATCCTCCTGCGCCATACCACCCCCACACCGCCGCCATCCCGACACGCAAAAGGGCCGGTCCTTCCCCGAAGAACCGGCCCCTTGCCGCGCCGCCATCCCGGCGACTCACATTTTTCCACTATCGACATCTCTGCCAGAACAGCGTGACGATGTCAAGCAAAATGTGCCAGATAGGTTAAATCGCCTTCATCGCCGCGACGGTCTCCACCTCCAGCGCCATCGCGTCGGCGATGCTGGGCCGCGCTTTCACTCGCTCCATCCATGCCGCAGTCCTGGGCCAGCGCGTCGCGTCCAGCACGTCCGAACAATAGCCGATATTGATGAGCGGGCAGGCCACCGCAATGTCCGCCAGCGTGAACCGATCCTCGATCAGCCACCCGCTGTCAGGCAGGACGCCTTCCAGATAATCGTAGATGCCCGGCAACTGATCCTTCTCCGCCGCATCCGCTGCCGCAAGGTCGCACGGCATCTTCATCGCCCGCGCCACCACGCGGTTGAAGAATATCTTCGCCCCCACCGCCTGCACGACCGTATCGCCAAATTCCTCATACCAGATCGTGCGCGCCCGCGCCTTCGGTTCAGCCGGAATCAGGTTCGGTTCAGGGCGCAGAGCATCCATATAGGTTATGATCGCGGTCGAATCGCTGATGCAGAAATCGCCATCCTCCAGCGAAGGAATCTTGCCGAACGGCGATCCCTTGACCCAGCCCTCTGCCCCGCGACCGAATCCGGCCATCTGCACATCGACGTCGATTCCCTTTTCGACGGCGAAAGCGATAACCTTGCGCACGAACGGCGATGGCCGCGCACCATGAATAATCATCTTGACATCTCCTAATGGTCATTTCGCTATCGAAATCGGCCTGCGGCGGTCGAAAGGCAATCCCTTTTTTCCGCCGTTGGTCTATATCCCGCGCATGCGCACCATCCACCACATCGCCCTGATCTGCTCCGACTACGACCGGTCGAAAGCCTTCTACACCCAGACCCTGTGCTTCCCCGTCATTCGCGAAGTCTGGCGCGCGGAGCGGCAATCATGGAAGTGCGATCTGGACGCAGGCAATGCCCAGATCGAGCTGTTTTCCTTCCCCGATCCTCCGCCACGCCCCAGCCGCCCGGAAGCCTGCGGCCTGCGCCACCTGGCCTTCACCGTCACCGATCTGGATGCAGAAGTCGCTCGCCTCGCGGCGGCAGGCGTCCCGTGCGAACCCATCCGCATCGACCCCTACACCGACCAGCGCTTCACCTTCTTCGCCGACCCCGACGGCCTGCCGCTGGAACTGTATGAGGCAGCGGAATAATTCACCAAAACCGTTCGTGCTGAGTAGGGACTGAACTGTCGAATATCCCCCCCTCCGTTCGTTTCGAGCGAAGTCGAGAAACGCAGGCACAGCGCTACCGACTTCTCGACCTTGGCCTGTCCTGAGCGCCTGCCTTGGCAGGCAGTCGAAGGGCTCGAAGCGAACGGGGTAGGGTAAAGATCATCAGGCTTTAGACACACACCCTCCGCTCCCCCTTACTTCGCAAACCGCCTGAAAAAACTGTCCACATTCCACGTTGGCCGCGCCGCCGCATTGGCCACCCGCAACGTCACCGCCGTCACATAATCGTTCAATTTGGCCGACTGCTCCGGCATCACCGGCTGGTTGATGTCGTCGAACGGCGAATGATAGATATTGGCCCGCCACGCCTTCTCCGTCACCGCTTCGGGCGTCCCCGCCTTGAACCCATATTTGAAGAACAGCGCCGGTATCCCCTCCCGAATGAAGGCATATTGGTCCGATCGGATGAACACGTTGCGGTCGGGGAAGGGGTCGGCCACGATCGGCAGGTTCATCTGCGCGCTCACCACCTGTGCATCCATGCCCAGCGAACTCTGGTCATAGCCCACCGGCGTCACGCTGGTCAGCGGAAAGATCGGCAGCGCCATGTCGAAATTCAGGTCCGCCACGATGCTTGTCTGCGGCACCGTGGGCCGCCGCGCGAAATAGCGTGACCCCAACAACCCCTTCTCCTCAGCCGTGACGATCGCAAACAGCACCGACCGTTTGGGCTTCACCTTCCCCGCCTTCAGCGCGCGCGCAATCTCGATCAGGCTGGCGACGCCAGATGCGTTGTCCAGCGCGCCATTATAGATCGCATCGCCCTTGATCGGTGTTCCCACGCCATAACCGTCCAGATGCGCCGACAGCACCACATATTGTTTCGCCAGCTTCGGGTCGCTGCCCGGCATCACCGCCACGATATTGGGCGACGTCACGTCCCGCCGCGTCGCTGCCACCTGCGCCTTCAACCGCAGCGCCAGCGGAAAGCTGGCCACCGGCGCGGACGCATCCGCCGCCGCCGCGATCGACCCATAATCCTTGCCCGACCCGGCAAATAGTTGCGCCGACTTTGCCGGGTCCAACTGCGCATTCAGGAAAGGCGTCGTCGTATCGCGCAACGCCGCATCCCGATAATAAAGCGCCGGCGCCCCCGCCAGCGCCACCCTGCGCACCCACGGTATCTCCACCTGCCCCGGCGTCACCAGCGCGATCAGCCCCACCGCGCCCTGCTGCGCCAGCCAGTGCGCCCGCTCCGACCGCGCGTGGGATTTGAGCGCGCCCGACACATCCGCCGGACCGCCGGACAGGACCACGACGATCTTGCCTTTTACGTCCAGTCCCGCAAAATCATCATGCCCCACTTCGGGCAGATGCAGCCCATAGCCTGCGAACACCATAGGCGCATCGATACGCTCGGGCACCGGCCCGCCCCCGCCCGAAAAGATCAGGTCGCCCGGCACCGCCAGCGCCGTTTCCCCCTGCGGCCCCACCAGCGCAGCGATCGATTTGTCGGATTGCACCACCTGCTCGACAAAGGCGACTGGCTGGCGATACCCCTCCGTCCCGGCAGGTTTCAGGCCGATCGCCTGCAACTGGCCGATCACATAGGCGGCGGCCTTCTCATGCCCCGCCGTGCCGGTGCCCCGCCCTTCCATGTCATCGGCGGCCAGCACCTTCACACGCGACCACCAGCGCTGGCCCTTGTCCGCATAATCGCCCCCCTGCGCGGACGCCATCGGCGCGGCGATCAGGCTGGCAAGCGAAACACCGTAGGAAAGGACGCGCATGGTCGAACAACTCCGTGATTATCAGATACATATGATGCCTTATTCAGCCCGACGAACAAGGGGGCTTGGAACCGCCAGTCCAAACGTGTATTATGGTGGCAACACACATAGGAGAAGATGATGATGCCTCGCCCCTCCCACTGCGCTCTCGTCCTCCTGCTCGCCCTCTCCACCACCGCCTGCTCGCGCGAAGAACAGCGCTCTTCCACGAGCCAGAACGTCGCAAAGGACTGGTCCTCACTCAGGGATTTCACCGCCATCGACGCGACCGGCCCGGACGATGTGTCCGTGACCATCGGCAACGCCTTCTCCATCAAGGCCACCGGCGATGCCAACGCGATCGCGGACCTCGACATAGGGGTGAAGGGCGACACCCTCGTCATCGGACGCAAGGGCAGTTGGTCGCTGACCCGCCAGAGCGACAAGGGCGCGACCATCACCATAACCATGCCCGCCATCACCGCCGCCACCCTGACCGGCTCAGGCGACCTCGACCTCGACAGCGCAACCGGCGACACGCTCGACCTGTCCCTCACTGGCGCGGGCGATGTGAAGATCGGCAAGGCAACCCTCAAGTCCCTGAACGCCGACCTTACCGGCGCAGGATCGATCACGATCGCCGGAACCGCCGACCGCGCCAAACTCTCTATCACTGGCGTGGGCGACATCGACGCCGAAGGGCTGAAGGTCGGATCGGCCGACGTGTCGGTGCTGGGCACGGGCGACATCGACTTTGCCTCCGATGGAAAGGTCGCTATCAACCTGATGGGACCGGGCGACGTGACAGTGAAGGGCAAGGCACAATGCACCACCAACGGAGTCGGCCCCGGCTCGGCGCATTGCGGACCCTGACGATCGCGGCGGCACTGCTCGCCGCCCCATCGGCTCAGGCGGCAACGCGCGGCTATACGATCACCAGCTTCGACGCGATCCGCGTGGATGCGCCCGTCACCGTCATCCTGACGACCGGCACCGGCGCATCCGCCCGCGCGGAGGGGGATCAGGCGCTGCTCGACCGGCTGAATATCAACGTGTCGGGCCGCCTGCTCAGCATCGGTCTTGCCCGCGCCCAACCGGGCCAGAAAAGCAGCGGCGCGGCCACCCTGCGCCTCTCCACCGGCATGGTAGACCGCATCGTGATGCTCGGCGGCGGGTCGGTCAGCGTATCCGCGATGAAGGGGCTGCGCGGCCAGATCGTGCTCGGCGGCAATGGCGATGTCACCGTCGCCTCCGTCGATCTCGACCGTATCGAAATCACGCTGGCGGGCGGCGGTCGCGCGACCCTGACCGGGCGCGCAGGCGACGCGTCCATCCGCGTGTCCGGCCCCGGCGCGGTCGCCGCTTCCGCCCTGCGCACGCGTCAGGCCGTCATCGGCAATGAAGGGCCAGGCAGCATCGCGCTGGCCGCCGAAGTCACCGCCCGCATCACCGCCTCCGGCTCGGGCGACATCGCCGTGACCGGCAAAGCGGCCTGCACCGTGGACAATCGCGGCACCGGGCGAATCGACTGCGGCGGCGAACGCTATTGATGAAGTTCCCCCGCTCTGGCATCCGCACCGCACAGACGCATCCACGGGAACGATCATGACGACAATCGGAATTTTCGGCGCAGCAGGCCGCATGGGACAGGCGATCGCGCAGGCAGCGGCGAATGCCGACCTTGGCATAGCAGGCGGCACCGATCGTGACGGCACAGGCGAAATCGCCCCCGGCATCGCCATCGGCAACGACCCGCTGGCGCTCGCCGAAACCGCCGACATCCTGATCGACTTTTCCGTCCCCGGCGCGCTGTCGGCCCATCTCGACGCCTGCATCGCCGCACGCAAGCCGATCCTCATCGGCACCACTGGCCTCGAACCCGTCCACCACGCCCTGATCGACTCGGCATCGGCCCACATCCCCGTGCTTCAGACCGGCAACACCTCGCTCGGCGTCAACCTGCTTGCCGCTCTGGTGCAGCAGGCAGCGGCTGCTCTGGACATAAATTGGGACATCGAAATCGTCGAAATGCACCATCGGCACAAGGTCGATGCCCCCTCCGGTACTGCCCTTTTGCTCGGCGAAGCGGCAGCCGCCGGACGCGCCATCACGCTGGCCGACCATAGCGAACGCGGCCGCGACGGCATCACCGGCCCCCGTGCGCCAGACGCGATCGGCTTTGCGTCCTTACGCGGCGGATCGGTAGCGGGCGATCATCAGGTGATCTTCGCGACCGAAGGCGAACGCATCGAAATCGGCCACCGCGCCGAAAACCGCACCATCTTCGCACGCGGCGCGATAAAGGCCGCGATATGGCTGATCCGCCAGCCTGCCGGGCGCTACGATATGAAGGGCGTGCTGGGCCTCTGATGGTCATGAACAAAGCGCAAAGGTTCGAATTTTTCAGTCGCCTCGCCGAAGCCAATCCCGCCCCCGTGACGGAACTGGCCTATGGCAACGACTATCAGTTGCTCGTCGCGGTCGTCCTCTCCGCGCAGGCGACCGACGTCGGCGTCAACAAGGCGACCCGTGCCCTCTTTGCAGACGTCACCACGCCCCAGCAGATGATCGATCTGGGCGAGGAAGGCCTCAAACAGCACATCAAAACCATCGGGCTGTTCAACGGCAAGGCCAAGAATGTCATCGCCCTGTCGGAAATCCTCGTCCGCGACTTCGGCGGGCAGGTGCCGCAGGATCGCGACACGCTCACCACCCTGCCCGGCGTCGGGCGCAAGACCGCCAATGTCGTCGTCAACACCGCCTTCGGGCAGGAAGCCTTCGCCGTAGACACCCACATCTTCCGCGTCGGCAATCGCACTGGCCTCGCGCCCGGCAAGACGGTGCTGGCGGTCGAACTCAAACTCGACAGGGGCGTCCCCCAACCCTTCCGCCGGGACGCCCATCACTGGCTGATCCTGCACGGCCGCTATGTGTGCAAGGCCCGCCGCCCCGAATGCTGGCGCTGCATCGTCGCAGACCTGTGCCGCTACAAACCCAAGACACCCGCACCCAAAAGCGCCACGCAACCGGACTGATCCCCGCAGCGTTATCATCCGGTTCAGCCGGGGCATCATAGAATCGCGATTACGGAATGTCCCGCATCGCGCCGTCGATTCGATATAAAAGGAGAGACACCATGCCTGCCCCCCTGTTCACCCGTATAAGCTGCGCCGTCGCGCTGGCCGCCATCGCCGTCCCCGCCATGGCAAAGGACACGCCCGACCCCTATGTCCCAGCAGCAGGCGAAGCGCTCGATTGTGTTCAGATCCGCAACATCCGCTCCACCAACGTGCGCGATGACAGCACCATCGACTTCATCATGAACGGCAACAAAGTCTATCGCAACACCCTGCCCAACAGTTGCCCCAGCCTGGGCTTTGAAAAACGCTTCTCCTACCGCACCAGCCTATCGCAACTCTGCTCGGTCGATATCATATCGGTCCTCTTCAACATGGGCACAGGACTCCAGCAGGGCGCGAGCTGCGGCCTGGGGAAATTCCAGCCGATGCAAAAAGCACCGAAATAAGATTGGCCCAAGCATGATTTTGTCGCTGGCGCGCATCGGCGGCCTTTGCTAAGCGCGCTTTCTGACCAGCGTCATGCACCCATAGCTCAGCTGGATAGAGCGTTGCCCTCCGAAGGCAAAGGCCGCCCGTTCGAATCGGGCTGGGTGCACCATTTTGTTTCTCTAACAGCGTCAAACGTCGCGGGCATCCGTCCGGTCAGAGCTATCCTCGCATGAACTCAAGCGACCATTCGGCCTTGCAAACCCTGTCAGGTCCGATGAGCCTGTAGCCGCGATTTAAGCCCCCACAACCCTGCGCTCCATATCGAGCAGCCATGTCTTGACCGGCAACCCGCCCGCAAAGCCGGTCAACGCCCCATTGCTGCCTACGACGCGATGGCACGGCGCTATGATCGATACCGGATTGCGGCCATTGGCGGCCCCGACGGCCCGCGATGCGGTCGGCTGGCCGATCATGCGCGCGATGTCGCCATAACTGCGCGTTTCGCCATAAGGGATGGTCAGCAGCGCCGCCCACACTTTCCGCTGAAAGTCCGTGCCACGAAAATCCAGCGGGACGGTGAAATCCCGCCGCGCGCCCGCAAAATATTCGGAAAGTTGCACCTGTGCGGCCTCCAGCGCAGGCTGCCCCGCCCCCTCCTCGACCACGCCCAGCCGCACCCGTCCGGGGTCGTCATCCTGCCACAGGATCGCCACCAACCCCTGCTCGCTGGCCACCAGTGTCAGGTCGCCGACCGGCGAAGGAAAACAGGTCCGGGACAAGGGCATCAGGCTATTCTCCGCTCTCTCAACCGAGGGGATTAGCGCAAAGCAGCAACCAGTGCGTCCCGCCCCTTGCGGTCAAACCCGGCGACAGGCTATTTCAGCCCGCCGCCCATCGCGCGATACAGTTCGACCATATTGCTTGCACGCGTCAGTCGCGTCGCCAGCAGGCTTTGCTCGGCGCTATAAAGCGTGCGCTGCGAATCCAGGGTCGTCAGGAAACCGTCCACCCCGGCCCGAAACCGCGCTTCCGACAGGGTATAGGATACCCGCGCCGCATCCCGCAGCGACATCTGCGCTTCCATCTGCTGCGTCATCGTGCCGCGCCGCGCCAACGCATCGGCGACTTCGCGAAAGCCTGTCTGGATGCTCTTTTCATAAGTGGCCAGCATGGCGTCATAGGTCGCCCGCGCGTACCGCAGATTATTCCTGTTCTTCCCGAAATCGAAAATCGGCAACGATGCGCCGGGCGCCACGGACCAGCTTTCGGCCCCCGATTTGAACAGGCTGGACAGGCCCAGGCTCGTCACGCCAAGCGCCGCCGTCAGCGAAATGGTCGGAAAAAATGCCGCCCGCGCCGCGCCGATATTCGCATTGGCCGACAGCAACTGATGCTCCGCCGACGCAATATCGGGCCTGCGCAACAGCACGTCCGACGCGATGCCAGCGGGCAGATTGTCCACCGTCGCACCGGCCTGTGGCAAGGCTTCCGGCAGGTCGCCCGCCGCCACCGTCGTTCCGGCCAGCAGGTTCAGCGCATTCTGGTCCTGCGCGACCAATGTCGTCGCCTGCGCGATGTCGGACCGTGCCTGATCGTAACTGGTCTGCGCCTGCCGCACGTCCAGTTCGGACGCGATCCCCTTGGAAAACCGCGCCCGGTTCAGTTCCAGCGTCTTGCCGAATGCCTGTTCCAGGTTGCGGGCAATGCGCAGCTTTTCCTGATCCGCCGCCATGGTCAGCCAGGCATTGGCCGTTTCCGCAATCAGACTGGTCTGCGCGGCATTGCGCGTTTCCACGCTGGCGAAATACTGCTCCTGGGCCGCTTTGCTCAGGTTCCTTACCCGTCCGAACAGATCGATTTCCCATGAGGAAATGCCGACCTGCGCCTGATAGACATCCGTCCTGAGCTTTCCACTTTGCCCGAATTGTACCAGCGGCTGTTCCGAATAGGTCGCAGAACCGCTTGCATTGACGCCCGGCAACAAATCCGCGCGCTGCACGCGATACTGCGCCCGCGCCTGTTCGACATTGGCAACCGCCAGCCGCAGGTCACGATTGTTCGACAGCGCCGTTTCGATCACGCGCGCCAGTCGCGGATCGGTGAAAAAGTCGCGCCATGCCGTGTCGGCCGGCACGATCGCGCCACCCTGATCCCCCGTGCCATAGGCTGGTCCCTGCGGACTGTCAGCAGGCACGGGCAGCGTGGGCCGCACATATTTGGGCGCAAGGTCGCAGGCGGCCAGCGCCAGCGAGAGGGTGACGGCGCTCAGCGCCTTGATGCGGTTCATAGCTTAAGCTCCCTGCGGCGTCGCGGGGATTGCCCGGTCGCCAGCCTCATCATGGTCATCCTGATTTTCATGTTCGCGGAACATCCGCTTCACCACGGTGAAGAAGACCGGAACGAAGAAGATCGCCAATATCGTTGCCGACAGCATGCCGCCAACCACCGCCCAGCCGATGGCGTTCTGACCACCCGCACCAGCACCCGTCGATACCGCCAGCGGCAACACGCCAAAGATGAACGCCAGACTGGTCATCAGGATCGGCCGCAGGCGCAGCTTGCCCGCTTCCAGTGCCGCCTGCCCTGCGGACATGCCGCTGTGCATCTTCTCTTCGGCAAATTCCACGATCAGGATCGCGTTCTTCGCCGAAACGCCGATGGTGGTGATTAAACCGACCTGCAGGTAGATGTCGTTGTTCAACCCCGCCAGCGTGGCGGCAATCACTGCGCCGAACACACCCAGCGGCACCACCAGAATGACCGCGATCGGCACCGACCAGCTTTCATAGAGCGCGGCAAGGCACAGGAACACGATCAGCATCGACAGCGCATAGACATAAGGTGCCTGTCC
The DNA here is from genome assembly GCF_049304695.1 of Sphingobium sp. Classification (GTDB taxonomy): domain Bacteria; phylum Pseudomonadota; class Alphaproteobacteria; order Sphingomonadales; family Sphingomonadaceae; genus Sphingobium. The sequence continues at coordinate 17,419 of NZ_JBAQOK010000062.1, read as the reverse complement.
ACCGGACGTGCGCTCCTCATAGGATATGCCATTCCAGCTATAACCGACACCGGCGGGCAGCTTGGCCGCAAACTCCTCCATCGCCTCCATCGCCGTGCCGCTCGACACGCCGGGGGCGGGACCGCCCTGGATGTTCATCGACGGCACGCCGTTGAACCGCTCCAGACGGGCCGGACCCTGCGTCCATTCCGTCGTGGAAAAGGCCGACAGCGGCGCCATCGTCCCGGACGAACCGCGTACATGCAGCGCGCCAATGGCGTCAGGCGTCGTGCGGAACTGCGCATCGGCCTGTACGAACACTTTTTTCACTCGATCGCGATCGATGAAGTCGTTGATATAGCTGCCACCCATATTGGTGCTGATCGTGTCATTGATGTCGGATTGCGCCACGCCCAGCGCACCGGCGGCCGCCTGATCGACATTCAGCTTCAATTGCGCGGTATCTTCAAGGCCGTTGGGACGAACCTGCGCCAGACGCTTGTCGCCCATGGCCATGCCCAACAATTGATTGCGCGCAGCCAGCAGCTTTTCGTGGCCCAGCCCGCCCTGATCGAGCAACTGGAAATCGAAGCCGGACGCATTGCCCAGTTCCTGGACCGAAGGCGGCACGAAGGCGATGACCATGCCCGCCGTAATCTTCTGGAACGCGGCGTTGGCACGCTGCGCGACGGCTGCGACGTTATTTTCAGCGCCCTTACGCAGCGACCAGTCTTTCATCTTGGCGAACACGATACCGACATTCTGCCCCTGTCCCACGAAACCGAAACCGGCAATGGTGAACACGGCGGCGACATTATCCTTTTCGTTCTTCACATAATATTCGCGCGCCCGGTCGAGCGTTCGCTGGGTTTCCTCGATGGTCGAACCTGAAGGCAAAGATACCTGATTGATCAGCGAACCCTGATCCTCTTCAGGCAGGAAGCCGCTGGGCAGGCGCATGAACACCACGCCCATGCCCACGAAGATCAGCCCATAGACCAGCATGGTCCGGCCCCAGCGCCGCTCCACCTTTTGAACGCCTTCGCCATAACGACGAACGCCCTTGTCGAACGTGCGGTTGAACCAGCCGAAAAAGCCTTTTTGCGTGCTATGATCCTGCCCCTGTTTCGCAGGTTTCAGGATCGTGGCGCACAGAGCCGGCGTCAGGATCAGCGCGACCAGCACCGACAGCACCATGGACGATACGATGGTGATGGAAAATTGCCGGAAGATGACGCCCGTCGATCCGCCAAAGAACGCCATCGGCAGGAACACAGCGGACAGGACAAGAGCGATGCCGATCAGCGCGCCGCTGATTTCGTCCATCGATTTGCGCGCCGCTTCCTTGGGATTTAGCCCTTCGTCCTGAATCAGCCGCTCGACATTTTCAACCACGACGATCGCGTCATCGACCAACAGGCCGATCGCCAGCACCATGCCGAAAAGGGTCAGCGTATTGATCGTGAACCCGAAGATCTGCAGGATCCCCAACGTTCCCAGCAATACGACCGGCACCGCGATCGTGGGGATCAACGTCGCGCGCCAGTTTTGCAGGAACAGGAACATGACGACGAACACCAGCAGTATGGCTTCGACCAGCGTATGGATGACCTGCTCGACCGACAGGCTCACAAAAGTCGAATTATCGACCGGAAAATCATATTTCACCCAGACCGGGAAGTTCTTCGACAGTTCATCGACCCGCTTCTTGACGGCAGTCACGGTGTCCAGCGCATTTGCGCCCGGTGCCAGCTTTATGCCCATACCGGATGAAGGATGGCCGTTGAACTTGACGCTGAACCCGTAGTTTTCTGCGCCCAGTTCGATGCGCGACACATCGGACAACAGCACCACGGACCCGTCGCTATTGCTGCGCAATCGGATATTGCCGAATTCCTCCGGCGTCCGCAGCCGCGACTGCGCGGTCACTGTCGCATTGAGCGCCTGCCCCTTGGGCGATGGCAATCCACCGATCTGTCCGGCCGAAACCTGTGCATTCTGTGCCTGGATAGCGCTTTTGACGTCGCCCGTCGTGACGCTCAGATTGGCCATCTTATAGGGGTCGAGCCAGATACGCATCGCATATTGCGACCCGAACATCTGGGTGTCGCCAACGCCCGAAACGCGACTGAGCGGATCCTGCAGCGTCGATGCGATGAAATCGCTCGCATCTTCCGCATCATGAATGCCGTCATCGGCATAGACCGCCAGGATGACCAGAAAGCTGGACGTCGATTTGGTGATGCGCAACCCTTGCTGCTGCACTTCCTGCGGCAACAGCGGGGTCGCCTGCGCCAGCTTGTTCTGCACCTGAACCTGCGCGATGTCCGCGTCGGTCCCCTGTTCGAACGTCAGGGTGATGGACAGGCTGCCCGAACCGTCGCTGGTGGACGAAAAATAACGCAGATTGTCGATGCCCTTGAGCTGCTGCTCGATCAACTGCGTCGTCGTATTTTCCAGCGTCTGTGCGTTCGCGCCGGGATAGCTGGTGGAAATGACAACCGATGGCGGCGCGATTTCCGGAAATTGCGCGACGGGCAATGTCCGCATGGCCAGCAAACCGCCCATCATGATGACGATGGCGATAACCCAGGCAAAAATCGGCCTGTCGATAAAATAGCGAGCCATGATTACTTCGCTCCGCCCTGCGCGCCAGCGGCCTGAGCGCCGCCACCCTGAGCGCCGCCACCCTGCGCCGTCACCTGCTGGGGCGCGCCCGGCTTGACCACCGTGCCGGGCCGCAGGTTGAGCAGCCCTTCGACGATCAGCCTGTCGCCCGCCTTCAGGCCGGATGTAACGATCCATTTGTCGCCGACCGGCCGATCGACCGTGACCTGGCGCATCTCGACCTTGTTGTCCTTGCCCACGACCATCGCCGTCGCACGTCCCCGCGCATCGCGGCTGATGCCCTGCTGGGGCGCCAGAATGGCTTGCGCCCGCTCTCCTTCAATCAGCTTCGCGCGGACATACATGCCGGGCAGCAGCAGGCCGTCGGGATTGGCGAAGGACGCGCGCAGCGTCACCGCGCCCGACGTCGAATCCACCGATACTTCCGCAAATTGCAACCGGCCCTCGATCGGATAGATGGTGCCGTTGGGCAGCGTCAGCTTGATGCGCGCGCCGTCGGCTGCACTGAGGCCGCCTTTCTTCATCGCCTGTCGCAGGTCGATGATCTGGGCTGCGGACTGGGTGATGTCGATGTAGACCGTATCGGTGCGCTGGATGGTCGAAAGCGGATCGGCCTGCCCCGCCTGCACCAGAGCGCCCGGCGTAAACAGCGACCGACCGATACGACCGGAAATCGGTGCGCGGATGCGGGTGAAACCTTGATTGACCTGCGCCGCCTGCACAGCACCGCGCTGCGCTGCAACATCGGCGCGCGCCTGTTGGGCTGCCGCATCGGCGTCGTCATATTCCTGTCGGCTGACGGCGTTGATGCCGACCAGATCCTTGTAACGTTGCGCCTGCAGACCGGTGGAACGGATCGCCGCATTCGCCTTTGCCAGGCCACCCTGCGCTTGCGCCACTGCCGCGCGATAGGGCGCATCCTCGATCTCATAGAGCAGTTGCCCGGCGCGAACGTTACTGCCCTCGGCGAACAGGCGACGACGGAGGATACCGCTGATTTGTGGACGAATTTCAGCCGTTTCCACGGCGACCACACGTCCGGGCAATTCATTCTCCAGCAAGGCGGATTCGGTCTTGACCGTCACCACGCCAACGGAGGGCGTGGGCGGCGCGGGCGGCGCGCCTTTATCGCATGCACTCAGCGCCAAAGCCGACGCGCACGCCAACATGCCGATGACCAACCCCTTTTGCATCACGCAATTTCCATCCTGGATTTAGTGTAGATTAGGAATGAACGTTCATTCCGCTTGCCCCACAGTTAGGATCATGCCAAGGAAAATTCAAGGCGAAAAATCTTGGGAGACGGAAAGTGGTTGCACTGCAACATAAAAAACGAGGGGTGGAAAGCAGCAAAGCCCAGATCATGGCCGCTGCCCGCGATCTTTTTGCCAGTCATGGATTTCATCAGACATCGATGGCTGAACTCGCCGTGTCAGCGCAGGTGTCGGTCGGTCAGATCTATCGCCTGTTCAAGGGCAAGGAAGAAATCATCGAAGCGTTGGTGAACGTAGATTCCGATGAATGGGCCGACGCGATGGCCGACTTGCGCGCACGCGTCGATAAAGGCGAACTTACGATCGAACGGGCGTTCGAACGCGCATTGATGCATAATGTCAGTGCGAAGGATGAAGCCCTCTCTTTCGACATACTGGCCGAAAGTTTCCGCAATCCTGCCGTGGGCAACCGGATCGCCGCGCTGTGCGCCCGTTTTCGCGCAATCCTGCGCGACTTTGCCTGCATCGCCAATCCCGACCTGTCGGGCGAAGCGCTCGACGCCGCCGAAGAAATGATCCTCGCCTGCATGTTCGGGCTTGGCCATCGCAGCCTGTCGCTGCCCAAACTCAGTGCCGAAGTCACCGCACGCCGATCCGCACAAATGATTGTCGCCGGGCTGCGCGCGGTACGGTAACGCACCACGCGCTGCTCCACCTATTTGGCCGCAACCCCCTGCGGCAACACGATCGCAGACCAGCTTTTGCCCGGCACCAGATAGCGCGCCGCCAGTGCCTGCAACTGCGCCGGGGTCACGGTCAACATATCCTGCGCCATCGTCTGCATCGCCTGCACATAGCGCGCATCATGCGTTGCGCCCGCCATCTGGTTCATCCAGAATGCGTTGCCAGTCCCCGCCCGCATCAACATCTGCCGCATCGGCGCGACGGCGCGCTGCAACTCGTCGTCGCTGACCGGCGTCTTGGTCAGATCGGCGGCGGTGGATTTCACGACGTCATAGAAATAATCGATCCGGTCGGGCTTTATCTGGCTCGTCACCAATATATAACCGCCGCTGTCATAGGAAAATGGCCAGTTATTCTGGACGCTGGGCGAATAGGCCGCCCCTTCCGTCGACCGCAGCTTGTCGAACAACCGATCGTTGAAGATCTGCGTGAGGATTTCGAGCTGGCGCGCTTCCTTTTGCAGGGCAAAGCCGCCCGCCGTCGGCCATGCCATGACTGCTGCGGCCTGTTCCTTGTCGCCCTCATGGCGCAGTATCACAGGCTTTTCGACATGGGCCGGAAAGCGCATCGCCCGGTTCGCGGCAGGCACCGGCACATCTGCCCGAGCAGGCAGCGCACCCAATGTAGCCGCCACGGCAGCGATGGCATCGTCTGCCTTCACCTGACCGAAAATCTGCACCTCGATCGGCCCGGACGCCAGGATCGGCTCCCATGTCGCCCGGAAATTCTGCGGGTTAAGCGCTTCGATTTCCGCGCGCGATGGCGTGCGGAACCGGACATCCTTGTCATGCAACAGCCAGTTGAGATCGCGGCCCAGCACCGCGTCGGGCGACCGCGACATCGCGTCATAGGCGACCGACGCCCCGGTCTTCACGCGCGCGATCGGCGCGGGATCCCAGCCGGGCGTCGCCAGCTTTGCCGCGAACAGGCGCAACTGGGCGCGATAATCCGCCGGACGCGTCACCGCCTGCAATTCGAACGCATCGTCATCGACCGAAAAGTCCATCCCCATGCGGCGGCCAATGGTCAGTTCATCCAGTTCCCGCTGGCCCAGCTTCCCGATCCCGCTTGCCATCAACGCATAGTCCCCGGCCCAGCTCTGCACCGGCTTCACGGGCGAAAACGCCTGCTGCCCGTGGCCAAACCGCACGTTGATCCGCACCTTTTCGGTTTCCGCGTCATTGGCGAACAGCGTCAGCTTGACCCCGTTGGAAAAAGTGATCGTCTCCATCCCCGGCAGACCGACCGGTTCACGCGACACCACCGTGCCGGGCGCGCCCAGCCTGGGCAGATCGTTCATCGTCACAGGCTTGTCGTTCAGCCGCGCGTTCGCCGCCGCCTTCACCGGCGCAGCGACCGCCGCCGCCAGCTTGCCGTCGAGACCCGGTTGCGCCTTGCCGGTAATCAGCAACGCGCGGAAAACACCTGCCGAAAATAGTCGGCGGGTCGAATCCAGTATCTTCTGCGGCGTCATCGCGGGCTTGCCGGCCTGAAAAATATCGACCGCCGCCTTTGGGCTGACCGTCGTTTCGCGAATATCGACCGCACTGACCAGATCGGTCGCCTGCTTCGCGCCGGATTCCGTGTCGGCATTTTCGACCTGGATCGACAGCGCTGTATTCATTTGCGTATATTCGCGCTCTATCTCCTGCGTGCTCGGCGGCGTGGCCTTGGCATCCTCCACGATGGCGCGCGCATCGGCCAGCGCCTTTTCCCAATTATCGCCCGTAGGCGTAATCGTCATGAACGTGCCATCGACGGACCGGCTGATATCCTGCTGTTCGACGCTCGATTGCAGGAAACTGCCCCCCGCCCGCGCCGCCTGCTCCAGCCGTCGGCTGATGATCTGCAACGCCAGCATGTCGGTCAGCTTGTCCTGATTATACAGGATCGTGTCGGCATGCGGCTTCCACGGGCGCAGCCACGCCATAGTCAGGCCCAGCGGAACGCCCGGCTCCACCGCGACCCGCGTGGCGGGTAATTTGGGGTCGGGCATCCCGAAATCGGGGATCGCCGCGCCATTGCCCGGCACGGTCCAGCCTGCAAAATTGTCGCGGATCAACTGTTCGGCCAGCGCGGGATCAATGTCCCCCGATATGGCGATGACCGCGTTTTCGGGCCGATACCAGCTCTGGTGAAACGCCTCCATGCTCGCCGCCGTCGCCTTGCTGATCGTCGCCACGGTGCCGATGGGATTATGGTCGGCCAGCGGCTGCCCGGCAAAGAAATGCTGGCGGCTGATGTCGGACATCCGCATCTGCGGTCCATCGCCCTCGCGCCGTTCGGCCAGCACGACCGCCCGTTCGGCATCGACGGCATTGTCCACGATATTGGGGTCGGTCATCATCCCGCCCAATATCTTCATGCTCTCGCCCAGTGTCGCCTGTGTCGCCTGCGGCAGGTCGAGCGCATAGGTCGTGCCGGTCGGCGTCGTCTGCGCATTGCTGTCGCTGCCGAACGTCACGCCCAGCCGCTGCCATATCCGCTTCGATTCGCCATCGGGCACATGCCGCGACCCGCGCATCGACAGATGCTCCATGAAATGCGCATAGCCCAGCTCGTCGGGCCGCTCCATCAGCGACCCGGCGTCGATGCGCAGGCGAATGGACACCTGCCCCGGTGGCACCCCATTGCGGCGGATGGCGTATCGCAACCCGTTGGGCAAAGTGCCGAACTTCCACGCCGGATCTATCGGCACATCGCTGTTTTCATACAGCCATGGACGCGCCTGCGCCTGCGTCGCGCCCGCTGCCTTTTCGGCGGCAGGGGCGACCGGGTTCGTGCGTGCAGCCAGTGGTGCAGGCAAACCCGACAGCAGCAGGGACAGGACGATCAGCGAAGCGGCAGAGCGCCGGGGGTAAAATGTCATAGGCGACGCAGCCTAACGGCATTTTCCTGAATGACTACTGACAATCCGGCCATGCAGCGGGGCGATGGCCACTCGCCCAAACAAATATGGCGGGAATCGCTTCCCGCCATATTCGATAATCTAACTCAGCCTTGGTTCAGCGCGGTGCGCTGGTCCGCTGCACGGCGCTTTTATGCGCGCCGACTGGCCCCTTGTTGCGGCGGGGACGGAAAGCACGCTTTTCGCCAGCTTCCCCATCGGGGCGATGCGCGCGATCGGGCGTGCCACGCTTCTGGCCATCCTGATATTTGCGCTGGCCATCGGCACGGCGGGCCTGCTGCTGCGGGCTTTGCGTCGGCCCCTTTTTGGGCGCGGCTGGCTTGGGCAGGTTGCGCACGGCTTCCATGAAGTTTTCCGGCAATGGCACGACTTCCAGCTTGATGCGGGTCGTCTTTTCGATCGCCTTCAGATACGGCCGCTCGTCATCCGCCACGAAGCTGATGGCGATGCCATCGGCCCCGGCGCGTGCCGTCCGCCCGATGCGGTGAACATATTGTTCGGCCACATTGGGGATTTCGAAGTTGATGACATGGCTGACGCCCGACACGTCGATACCGCGCGCGGCAATGTCGGTCGCGACCAGCAGCTTGACCTTGCCCTGACGAAACGCCTGCAAAGCGGTGGTCCGCTGACCCTGGCTCTTGTTGCCATGAATGGCAAAGGCGTCGATGCCCGCGCCTTCCAGAAAGCGCACGACACGATCGGCGCCATGCTTGGTGCGCGTAAAGATCAACGCGCGATCAATGTCTTCGCTCTCCAGCACCATGTGCAGCAGCGCCTGCTTCTCGCCCTGATTGACGAACGTCATCTGCTGACGCACGCGCTCGGCCGTGGTCGCCTGTGGAGCGACGCTGACCTTGACCGGATTGTTCAGGAACTGCGCCGCCAGCGCCTCGATTTCCTTGGGCATGGTCGCCGAAAAGAAAAGGTTCTGGCGATCGGTCGGCAGCATCTTGGCGACGCGCTTCAACGGATGGATGAAGCCCATGTCCATCATCTGGTCGGCTTCATCGAGGACGAAGATTTCAACGTCCTTGAGCGTCAGCGCGCGCTGGTCGATCAGGTCGAGCAGGCGGCCGGGCGTGGCGACGACGATATCGACACCACCGGCCAATGCGCGGATCTGCTTGTTGATCGGCACGCCGCCGAACACGGTTTCGACCGACAGCTTCATGAAGCGGCCATAGTCGCGGAAGCTCTGCGCGATCTGCGCGGCCAGTTCGCGGGTCGGCGACAATACCAGCATCCGGCAACCCTTGATCGGGGTGTCGCGCGGATTGCGGGCGAAATAATCCAGGCTTGGCAGCGCAAACGCAGCGGTCTTGCCGGTGCCGGTCTGGGCGATGCCGCACAGATCCTTGCCTTCCAGCAGGACCGGGATCGCCTTTTGTTGAATCGGGGTGGGTTCGGAATAATTTTTGGCGGCAAGCGCCTTCAGAATGGGCTCGGAAAGACCAAGTTCGTTGAATTGCATGGAGAAAAACTCACAAGTGGCCAGGACGCCAGCTTGCTCTGCAAAACGCAGGAAGGGCGCGAGGCGGGTTACGAAACGACCCGCGTGAAAAGGGAAGCCTCAAGCTTGGCGCAGACTCTCATTGGCCTGTCCGTGGTCCTTTGGCGGCTGTTTCAGCCACCAAGGTTGCGGACGATCACGCTGCCAATCGCTATGGAACCATCATGGTCCCTCTGCTGCGCTGCAACACATATGGCCCAGTTTCCGCCAAATAGCAAGCGGCCACGGAATCGCTCCCGTGGCCGCAAAAGCGCGTATTATAGGACTATAACGAAACCTCGGCATGCTTGCCCTTCATCTCGCTCCGCACATCACCGCCGAACAGCATCTTGAACACGCCCTTGATCGACATGTCCGCGCGCCAGATTTCGGCGGTGCCAAGGTCGAAACGCAGCATCAGCAGGCTGGGGTCATTCCGCCCGCCCGGATACCATGCTTCCACTTCTTTCGACCAGTAACGGTCGATCACCGCCGGGTCCGTTTCCGTGGCCAGCGTGCCCGCGATGCAGGCGAACAGATTATGATCCTTGGCCGAAAACTGCGCCATGGCCGGGCCGCCCGGCGCGATACGATTATCCTTGCTGGTGTAGAACCAGAAACAGTGATTGGCATCCGGGTCGATCTGCGCGGTCATCGGCTCGCTATGATCCCTGCTGCCCTCCAACCCGATCATCAGGAATGGGCTGCTCGACAGTTCGCTCCAGAAGCGTTCGCGAATGTCCGTTTCGGTGCTCATAATAGTCTCTCCTGTCAGGTTCGGATGATTAATCGCTGGACCCATATGAAGTTCCGCGAGCGCTTGATCTGTCGGCTACGAAGCGCCACATAGCGGCCATGCTGATCGAGACAGAACTGACGCCCAACCCGGCGACCATCAAATTCCTGCCCGGCCGCGCGGTCATGGGCGCGGGCACTCGCGACTTCGCCACGCCGGAGGAAGCAGAGGCATCGCCGCTCGCTGACGCCCTCTTTGGTCTGGGTGATGTGGTCGGCGTTTTTTTCGGCGGCGACTTCATATCGGTGACGATCGCGCCGGGGTCGGAATGGCGGGACGTCAAGCCGGACGTGCTCGCTACCCTGCTCGAACATTTCTCGGCTGACATGCCGCTGTTCGCGACCGGGTCCGCCGCTGGCATCGCCGTGCCGGTCGAAGCAGAGACTTTCAACGATGACCCTGCAGACGCCGAAATCGTCGAACAGATTCGCGAACTCATTGATACGCGGGTCCGCCCTGCGGTGGCGAATGACGGCGGCGACATCGTCTATCGCGGCTTTGACAAGGGCACCGTCTATCTCAAGATGCAGGGCGCCTGTTCGGGATGCCCCTCTTCCAGCGCGACGCTGAAGAACGGCATCGAACAATTGCTCAAACATTATGTGCCCGAAGTCACCGAGGTGCGCGCCGTTTAAGGCCATTTCATTTCATGGCCGGGCTGCATTTGGCAAATCGCGACGTATCGACTAACCGCAGGATGACGCCGCACGATGCGGTCGCTTGAAGGGGGATGTTTTGCGCGTTCTGGTGATCGACACCGCGACACAGGCGCTGTCCGTGGCGCTGTTGGATGATGGCGTGCCGATCGGCCAGTTTCACGAAATCGTCGGTCGCGGCCATGCCGAAGCACTCCTGCCCGCCATTGCCGCCTTGCCCGACGGCGGCCGCGCCGACGCGATCGCAGTGGATGTCGGCCCCGGCAGCTTCACCGGCGTGCGCATCGGCGTCGCCGCCGCCCGCGCGCTGGCCCTTGCGTGGGGCATCCCCGCGCACGGCTACAGCGCTCCGTCGCTCATCGCCGCCCGCGCAGCGCTGGATCATGGCGATGGCCCCATCATCGTGACGATCACCGGCGGCCATGGCGAACTATTCTGGCAAGCCTTTGATAAAAAATGGGTAGTTCCAGAAACGGAAGTTGCCTCTACACCCATTGCCCAACTTGCGGACATGATCGACGCTCCTACCTTCTACGGCACAGGCGCGGAAATGCTGGTCACTGCGCGCGGCCACGGCGTCGCCGTCAACCTCTACCCCAACGCCATCGACTTCCCTCTGATCGCCTCTTTAACCGCCCTGCCCGCCACGCCGATCTACGGTCGCGGCGCAGACGCCATGACCATGGCCGAACGCGCCGCTTCATGATGCCCCGCCTGACCCTCGACTGCTTCGATTACGAAGATCGCAATGCCATGGTGGACGCTATGGAAGTCATGGTCACCGCCTTCGATCCGTCCTTCGGCGAAGCATGGACTTTGCCTCAATTGTCCGGCGTCATGATGATGCCCGGCACCTGGCTGACCATCGCCCGGATCGATGCCGCACCGCTTGGCTTCGCGCTCGTCCGGTCGGTATTGGACGAATGTGAATTGCTGCTCCTCGCCGTCGATCCGGCATGGCGCGGACGCGGTATCGGTGCAGCGCTATTGCAAGATAGCCTGACGACCGCGCGCCGCAAAGGCATCACGTCGATGAACCTGGAAGTGCGCGCCGCCAACAACGCGGTTCGCCTGTACGAGAAAACCGGGTTCGAATATGTACATCGCCGCCCCGGTTACTATCGTGGTAATGATGGTCAACTACATGATGCCCTCAGTTTTCGCATAGACATGCTGGCATGAGCCAATAGGCACTTGCGAAATCATCGTGCCGGGTCTAGCGGGGACGTACCGCTCCTGAAATAACTTTCCTCGGGCGGGTCGCACCACATAAAGCCTTGCAGGAAAAAGAAAAATGGAACTCGAATCGGCCCAGAGCGAATTGCTCATTACTTTGACGTCCGATATTGTTGCTGCACATGTCTCCAACAATAGCGTCTCTGTATCCGACGTTTCCTCGCTGATCCAGAATGTGCATGCCGCACTTGCCGGCTTGAGCCAGCCAGCAGTCGTCCCGGAAGTAAAACCGGAACCTGCCGTGTCGGTGCGCTCGTCGATCAAGCCTGACTACATCATCTGTCTGGAAGATGGTAAGAAGCTCAAGATGCTCAAGCGCCATCTGATGACGCATTATCAGATGACGCCGGACGATTACCGCGCAAAATGGAGCCTGCCCGCCGACTATCCCATGGTCGCCCCCAACTACGCTGAACAGCGCCGCACGCTGGCAAAGAAGATCGGCCTTGGCACCAAGCGTCGTCGGCCACGCGTCGCCAAATAAGCGGCTCACCGCAACAAGTGCTGAAGAGGGGCGCGTCGCAGGATGCGCCCCTTTCGCATGTCTGGAAAAGTCGCTAGGCTTTGGCCGACAATTTCCGAAAAGCTATTTTTGAGCGAGCAGCATGAACCGCAAAATCGACGTCGAAGCCCTGTGCCATGAAAAAGGCCTGCGCATCACCGAACAACGCCGTGTGATCGCCCAGGTGCTGAGCGATGCTGTCGATCATCCCGATGTCGAGGAATTGCACAAGCGCGCTGCTGCCGTCGATCATGGCATTTCGATCGCCACGGTCTATCGCACCGTCCGCCTGTTCGAGGAAGCGGGCATATTGGAACGGCACGATTTCGGAGATGGCCGCGCCCGCTACGAAGCAGCGCCCGAATCCCATCACGATCATCTGATCGATGTCGAAACCGGCAATGTGATCGAATTTGTCGATCCCGAACTCGAACAGCTCCAAAAGATCATCGCTGAAAAGCTGGGCTTCCGCTTGGTCGATCACCGCATGGAACTTTATGGCGTCGCGATCGACCGGAAGAACTGACCGCTGCGGATGATACGTCGTTTTGGCAGGATCATGGCGCTCGTCGCCAGCCTGCTCCTATGCCTGATCCCGCATCTGCTGTGGCGTATCGCCGGACGCCGCTCCCCTTGGCCCCGCCGCTTTCTCGCGATGGCGACCCGCTCCGTCGGCGTCCGGGTAAAGGTCACGGGCAAGTCACGGGATGGCGACATGTTCCTGCTGGCCAACCATGTCAGCTGGATCGACATATTGGCGCTGGGCGGCGCAACCGGCGCGGCCTTCGTCGCCCATGACGGGATAGCGCGCTGGCCGGTCATCGGCTGGCTCGCCGCGCAGAACAACACCCTCTTCGTCGCCCGCGACCGCCGCGCCACCCTGTCGGGCCAGATCGACGCCCTGCGCTCGGCCATGCTGGGTCATCATCCCGTCGCCCTCTTTCCCGAAGGCACGACGAGCGACGGCAGCAGCCTCCTGCCGTTCAAACCCTCGCTCCTCGCCGTCCTCCTGCCCCCGCCCCGCGCCGTTCTGATCCAGCCTGTCCATATCGATTATGGCGCGACCACCGCCGACATCGCCTGGCATGGCGAAGAAGGCGCTGGCGCGAACGCCTGGCGCATATTGGGACGCGCAAAACCTTTGGTGCTCACTCTGCACTTTCTGGAGCCGTTCGATCCCGCTGCCTGTGCCGACCGCAAGCAGATCGCAGCCATCGCGCATGACCGCATCGCCGCCAGCATAACGCAGCATCAGCACCCTTTCGTTCCCACGACACCCCCTGTATAGCTGGCTGGCATGAATCGTACCAACGCCCCCGGCAGCCCTGCCGTCACCAACGCGCCTGCCACGTTTCAGGTTAAATCCTTTGGCTGTCAGATGAACGTCTATGATGGCGAGCGCATGGCTGAGATGCTGGGCGAACGCGGCATGACGGCAGCGGCGGAGGGGACTGACGCAGACCTCGTCATCCTCAACACCTGCCACATTCGTGAAAAGGCGGTCGATCGGGTCTATTCCGACATCGGCCGCATGACGCGCGAAGATGGCAGTCGCCCTATGATCGCCGTGGCAGGCTGCGTCGCGCAGGCCGAAGGCAGCGAGATCAGCCGCCGTGCCAAGACCGTCGATATCGTCGTCGGCCCGCAGGCCTATCACCGCCTGCCCGACCTGATAGCCAAGGCCGGGCGCGGCGAAGAAGCCATCGACACCGACATGCCTGCCGATTCGAAATTCGACACCCTGCCCGCCCGCACGCGCCAGACACGACCCACCGCTTTCCTGACCATCATGGAAGGATGCGACAAATTTTGCACCTATTGCGTGGTCCCCTATACGCGCGGTGCGGAAATCAGCCGCAGCTGGTCCGCGATACTGGACGAGGCGAAAGCGCTGGTCGATGGCGGGGTCAAGGAAATCACGCTGCTGGGCCAGAACGTCAACGCTTGGACCGGGCAGGATGACCGGGGCCAGATGCAGGGCATGGACGGTCTGGTCCGCGAACTGGCGAAGATCGACGCGCTCAAACGCATCCGCTACACCACCAGCCATCCCAACGACATGAGCGATGGCCTCATCGCCGCCCATGGCGAGGTGGCCAAGCTGATGCCCTTCCTGCATCTGCCGGTGCAGTCGGGCAATGATCGCATCCTCAAAGCCATGAACCGCAGCCATAGCGTCGAAAGCTATCTCAGGATTATCGACCGGGTACGCACGGCGCGGCCCGACATCGCCATATCCAGCGATTTCATCGTCGGCTTCCCTGGCGAAAGCGATGCCGAGTTCGAAGACACGCTACGGATCGTCGAGCAGGTTCGCTATGCGCAATGCTATTCCTTCAAATACAGTCCCCGGCCCGGCACCCCCGCCGCCGGCATGGATGGCCAGATCGCACCGGAGTTGATGGACGAACGGCTGGCCCGTTTACAGGCGGTCATCAATCGTGAACAGGTTGCGTTCAACAACACGACCGTGGGCAGTCGCACCGACATATTGCTGGAACGCAAGGGCCGCTATCCCGGCCAGTTGATCGGTAAGACGCCCTGGTTGCAATCGGTCCATCTGACCGCGCCCGATCATGCGATCGGCGACATGATCGAAGTCGATATTCTCAGTGCCGGTCCCAATAGTCTGGCCGGTGAACCTAGCAGGAGGAAAGCCGCTTGAACCAAAGCATCGTCGTTCCCGCCACTGTGGGACGCCATCTCCCGGACCCCTGGCTGATGCCGGTATTCTTGAGATGTATGACGAGCAAGGGAGGCTGATCCATGGGTAAGAAACCACATTCCCGTTTAGAGACTGCAGAGCGTGCTCGGCTGGAAGTGATCTTCGAAAAGCCGCATCTGCTGGGCGCTTTATTCGGCCAATATGATCGCAATCTGGTCGCGATCGAAAACCGGCTCGGCGTCTATATCGCCGCGCGCGGCAACAAACTTCAGATAGAGGGTGAAGCGCACGCCGCCGCCCGCGCCCGTGACGTGATGACCGGCCTGTACAACCGCATAGTTGCCGGACAGGAAATCGACGCAGGCGCTGTGGAGGCGGTCATTGCCATGTCGTCGGAACCGACGCTGGACGGCATCATCACCCATGATGTGTCGGAACCGCCCACGGTGATGATCCGCACGCGCAAGAAGACGATCGTTCCCCGGTCCGCGACGCAGGTCACCTATATGGAGGCGCTCAACCGCAACGACATCATCTTTGCCCTGGGTCCGGCAGGCACCGGCAAGACCTATCTGGCGGTGGCCCAGGCGGTCAGCCAGCTCATTACCGGCAGCGTCGATCGCCTGATCCTCTCGCGCCCGGCGGTCGAGGCGGGTGAAAAGCTGGGCTTCCTGCCCGGCGACATGAAGGAAAAGGTCGATCCCTATCTGCGGCCGATCTACGACGCGCTGCACGACACCCTGCCCGCCGAACAGGTCGAACGGCGGATCGCCAGCGGCGAGATCGAGATCGCGCCGCTGGCCTTCATGCGCGGGCGCACGCTGGCCAATGCCTTCATCGTGCTGGACGAGGCGCAGAACACGACCATCGCCCAGATGAAGATGTTCCTGACCCGCTTTGGCGAAGGCAGCCGCATGGTCATCTGCGGCGATCCGCGTCAGGTCGATCTGCCGCAACCGGGTGCGTCGGGCCTTGCCGACGCGGTCGCGCGGCTGGACGGGGTGGAGGGCATCGCCGTGGTGCCATTCGGCATTGCCGACGTCGTGCGCCATCCGGTCGTCGGACGGATCGTTCAGGCTTATGAGGGACCGGATGCATGATTGAAGTTGCTGTCCTGCATGATGAAGGCTGGCCCGACACCGACTGGGAACTGCTGGCCCAGCGCGCGGTCGTCGCGGCGATCACGCACAGCCCCTATGTCGCATTCGTCACCGATGCCGCCATGTATGAGGTCGCGGTGAAGCTGACCACGGACGCGGAGGTTCATCAACTGAACCGCGACTATCGGGACAAGGACAAGCCGACCAACGTCCTGTCCTTCCCGATGGTCCAGTCGGACCTGCTGGTGGCCACGGCCAATACCGACGATGGCGAAGTGTTGCTGGGCGACATCGTGCTGGCCGAGGATGTTTGCGCACGCGAGGCAGCGGACAAAGGTATCAGCGTGGCCGATCATGCTGCACATCTGATCGTCCATGGGACTTTTCATTTGCTCGGATATGATCATATGGACGACAATGAAGCCGAGGCCATGGAGGCGCTGGAAGTTGCAGCGCTGGCCAGCCTTGGTCTGGCCGATCCCTATGGGGATCGCATGATTTTAGGGGAATAGGACGATTATGGCTGAGGGCAGCCCGAAAGACGGCAACGGTTCCAAGGAATCGGACAGTAGTAACAATGACGGCGGTTTATGGAGCGGCATAAAGTCGCTGCTGTTCGGCGAGGGTGAAACGACCAGCCTGCGGCAGGAACTGGAAGAAGCGCTCGACGAGTATGACGAGGAGGAGGCCGACGATCGTGCCGCCGCGCCTGCCAAGGGCGACCTGTCAGTGATCGAGCGGCAGATGGTCCGCAATCTCCTTCATTTTTCCGAACATACCGTCGATGACGTCGCCGTGCCGCGCGCGGACATTATCGCGATCGAGGAAAAGGCGAGCTTCGCCGATCTGGCCGCCCTGTTTGCCGAAGCAGGCCACAGCCGCATCCCGGTCTATCGTGAGACGCTCGATACGATCGTGGGCATGGTCCACATCCGCGACGCCTTTGCTATTCTTGCGGGCAAGGCGCCTGTTCCCGATACGCTGGAGCCGCTGATCCGGCAGCCGCTCTATGTCCCTGAAAGCATGGGCGCGCTCGACCTGCTGGCGGAGATGCGCGCCAAGCGCACCCATCTGGCGATTGTGCTGGACGAATATTCCGGCACCGAAGGGCTTTTGACGTTCGAGGATCTGGTCGAGGAAATCGTCGGCGACGTCGAGGACGAGCATGACGACGCACCCGAAGCCATGCTGGTGCCGCAGGACGACGGCATGTGGGAAGCCGACGCGCGGGCCGAACTGGATGATGTCGCCAAGGACATCGACGAGCGGTTGGGCGATGTCGAAGAAGATGTCGATACGCTGGGCGGCCTGGCCTTCGTCATAGCCGGGCGTGTGCCGGAACCCGGCGAGATACTGGTGCATCAGCAGAGCGGATGGAAGCTGGAAATTGTGGCCAGCGATGGCCGCCGGGTCAGCCGCCTGCGCCTGCACCCGCCGATCGAATCTGTCGAGAAAGACGACGCCTGAAGCATCGTTGGGCCGCAGGACGCGGCCCAACG
>NZ_JBAQOK010000061.1:0-120314 GCF_049304695.1 Sphingobium sp. | reverse complement strand
ACCCGAAAAGCCCATCAATCCGAATGCGGTGAAACAAACGCCAGCGATGCCGGTCGTCCGCGCAATACAGCCAGCCGCAGCAAATGCCCAGAGCGGGCCCGAAACCGAGCGTCGTGAATAAGAGAGGTTAGATCTCAATCGAAGGAGACCGCCCATGGAACAGATTATCCGCATTGGCATGGATACGTCAAAACATCTCTTTCAGCTGCACGGTGTGAATGCAGCGGAACAGCCGATTTTGCGCAAGAAGCTGCGACGCAAGGAAATGATCGACTTCTTCCAGAAGCTGCCGTCAACGGTGGTCGCCATCGAGGCGTGCGGCGCCTCACATCATTGGGCCCGCCTGCTGGGCTCGTTCGGTCATGAGGTGAAGCTGATCGCACCACAATTGGCAAAGCCGTACGTGAAGCGCGGCAAGAATGATGCCGCCGATGCCGAGGCGCTGTGCGAGGCCATGAGCCGCCCGACAATGCGCTTCGTGCCGGTAAAGACCGCAGAACAGCAGGCAGCGCTAATGCTGGTCGGAATGCGCGACAGGCTGGTGAGAAGCAGAACCCAACTCGCCAATGCGATCCGCGGCTACGCTGCCGAGTTCGGACTAACCACAGCCAAGGGCATATACAAGATCGAGCCGCTGCTCGAACGCACTGCAACCGATGAGACCGTTCCGACATTGGCACGCGAACTCTTCGCGTTGCACGCCAGCGAATACCAACAGTTGGAACGGCAGCTTGAAGACGTCGAGGCAAAGCTACTAGCATGGCACCGCAAAAATGAGTGCAGCCGACGCCTGGCCCAAATTCCAGGCGTCGGGCCGATTGGCGCATCGCTTCTCATGATGAAAACGCCCGCCCCGGAACTCTTCGCGTCGGGGCGTCAATTTGCAGCTTGGCTAGGCCTGACCCCGAAGGATCACTCAACCGCCGGCAAAGCAAGGCAGGGCGTTATCACGCGCGCTGGCGACGAAGCATTGCGAAGTATACTGGTGGTCGGGGCCACATCATTGCTTCGACGTGTCAGGGATGGAAGCGGAAAAAATGCCACGCCCTGGCTGCTCTCCATGCTCAAACGCAAGCCGCCCAAGCTGGTGGCCGTGGCATTGGCGAACAAAATTGCGCGGATCGCTTGGAAAATGATGGCCACCGGCGAAACTTATCGAAAAAGCGTCGTGCTATCAGAGTTGAAATGCACGGCATAAGAGATCAGGCAGCGATGGTGAGCGGACAGTCAGAGCTACCATCCTGAACTGATGCGTGAACTTGCAAGAAACAGCAGATGGTGGATCGATCGATCCGAGACGCGTGATAGCCCGTATGCGCCAGTGGCCGTTGCAGGTCGCAGCCTTGTTTGGAACTCGTGTCGCGGAAACCATCTTGGCCAGCGTTCATGTGCGAACGCACCCACAGGCCGGACATATGAACGCAAGCGATCCGATCAATATTATCTGCCAAATCTTGCAGGGAGGGGGCCGTCCACATATGGCGCATCATGACAATCGGACGCCGCAAATGGGCGCGTGGGTCATGATCAATGCAGGTTGGTATTACCCGTTGGACGGCGACAAATGGCGCACTCTCGCCGGACCGCTCAATAAAACGCTGATGGCAGGTTCCGGCCGAAGCGGTTATTCACGCTCGGGCCGTAAATGGCTTAAGCTGGTCGCGAGCGCCCCCAAGGTCGCGCCGAAGCAATGGCTAATATGCAGATATTCACATTCGCAATGTTCAAATTGCAGTGGATTATGGTAGACGCAGACAGATATAAAAAAATTGTCAGAACGGCGAAAATGGGCATCGAACCTTGCTGCTTTTTTGCTTGCGGGTACAATTGAGGGTATCGACATAAAGCATTTTCGACGACTAAGATTTTAAAACAATTGGGTAAATTCTGACTTCGAGTCCTCTTCTGGCACCAGAGACCTTTCCGGCGACGTCCGGGAAGGTCCAGCAAGCAGCTGGTTTTACAGCTTTTTTTCAGTGAAAATCGCCAAATTAAATCCGGGCTCATCCACCCGAATCCATCGACAGCACCATCAGATTGATGGTGTTTTTGATGGTGCTGGAGAGCCCCTTTAGAGCTGGCACCATCATGGCACTGAATCATATCCAGATCACCAACGCCAAACCCGGGATAAGGCCTATAAACTGGCCGACGCCGATGGGCTGTATCTCGCCGTCCAGACGAACGGTACGAAACTCTGGCGCATGAACTACCGGTATCTCGATCGACAGAAGACGCTCTATTTCGGCGCGTGGCCCGAGGTGGGGCGGCATCAAACCCGCGTTATCGTTCTCGGCGCTTGCGGGGTGCCAGGCGCGTGATGGTGCGCATCGATGATCGTGGTCGTTATGCAAGTCCTGCCTTTTCGACATGCGTAACGACAGGTTCGTCCCGTTCTTTGCGTTCCGAGTAGCGATCGACCAGTTGGTCTGCATGAGGGCGTAGCAAAATGGTGAACCGGACAAGTTCCTCCACGACATCGACGATACGATCATAATAGGCCGACGGCTTCATCCGCCCCGCTTCGTCGAACTCCTCATAGGCCTTGGCGACGGAGGACTGATTGGGGATCGTGAACATCCGCATCCATCGTCCAAGGACACGTAGCGTATTGATGCTGTTGAACGATTGCGATCCCGCCGACACCTGCATGACCGCCAGCGTCCGTCCCTGCGTCGGCCGCAGCCCTTTATAAGCGAGCGGCAGATGATCGACCTGCGCCTTCATGATGCCGGTGATCTGGCCATGGCGTTCCGGGCTGCACCAGACCTGGCCTTCCGACCAGAGCGAATGGGCACGCAATTCATGGACGGCGGGATGATCGTCACCAGCGACCTGATCGGGCAGCGGCAAGTCGCGCGGATCGAAGACGCGCGTCTCGCACCCGAAATATTGCAGCAGGCGCGCGGACTCCTCGACGACGAGCCGCGAATAGGACCGATCCCGCAACGATCCGTAGAGAAGCAGGATACGGGGCGGCGGATCCAGTTCGGCAAGGCCGAGCGCCGGACGGTGGTACGCATAATCCTTGTGCAGTGCGGGCAGTTCATCGGCATCCGTTAGCGTACGAAGATAGTGAAAGGCGGCGAGATCTGCGCTATGTTCCTTCATGGTCATGCCCGATCTCTCGCAGGAACCGTATCCGGGAACCAGCGCCGCCCAAACCAGAAGGCGACGTTCACCAGCAGGATGAGCACCGGCACCTCCACCAGCGGACCGATCACCGCTGCGAAGGCAACTGGAGAAGCCAGGCCGAACGCGGCAATGGCGACCGCGATCGCCAGCTCGAAATTATTCCCCGCCGCCGTAAAGGCTACCGCCGTGGTACGTGGATAGTCGCTTGCGATCAGCTTGCCCATGAAGAAGCTGATCGTGAACTGCACGACGAAATAGATGGTCAGCGGGATGGCGATGCGGATCGCATCGCCGGGCAACGTGACGATCTCGTTGCCCTTCAGGCTGAACATGGCGACGATCGTGAACAACAGGGCGATCAGCGTCACGGGACCGATCCTTGGCAGGAATACACCTTCATACCACTCATCGCCTTTCGCCCTGACCAACAGTTTGCGGGTCAGATATCCCGCCAGGAACGGAACGCCCAGATAGATCAGCACGGCCTGTGCTATCGTCCAGAAGCTGACGTCGATGACGCTGCCCTCCAGCCCGAACAGCGGCGGCAGGAAGGCGAGGAAGAACCAGGCATAGACGCTGAAAAACAGGATCTGGAAGATCGAGTTGAACGCGACCAGCGCCGCGACATATTGATTGTCGCCCTTGGCCAACTGGTTCCAGACGATGACCATGGCGATGCAGCGGGCAAGGCCGATCAGGATCAGGCCTGTCATATATTCCGGCTGATCCCGCAGGAAGATAACCGCCAGCGCGAACATCAGCACCGGCCCGATGATCCAGTTCTGGATCAGCGATATCGCCAGCACCCGCCTGTCCTCGAACACGCGCGGCAGTTCTTCATAGCGCACCCGCGCAAGCGGCGGATACATCATCAGGATAAGGCCGATGGCGATCGGGATGTTCGTCGTGCCCCATGACAACCCGTTAATCGCTTGCGGCAGCCCCTCGACGCTCGTGCCCAGGCCGACGCCAAGCGCCATGGCCAGGAAAATCCACAAGGTGAGGTAGCGATCGAGGAACGAGAGCCGCTCTGGTTTTGCCGGTGCCGTCATGGCCGCGCGCGGTCAACCATACGGGCGCCGGCGGCATCCACGACCTGCTCGCCATCTTCGTTGGCAAAGGCGCCTTGCTGGGCCGCCGGGATCAGGTCGAGCACGGCTTCGGAAGGGCGGCAGAGTTTCACGCCCAGCGGCGACACCACCAGGGGGCGGTTAATGAGGATCGGATGCGCCATCATCGCATCGATCAGCGCGGCGGCGGACAGGCTGTCATCATCCAGACCCAGTTCTGCGAAGGGCGTGCCCTTTTCCCGCAGCAGGGCGCGGGGGGCGATCCCGGCACGCGCAATCAGGCTTTCCAGCATGGCGCGCGATGGCGGCGTCTTGAGATATTCCACGACATGCGGTTCGATCCCCGCGTTACGGATCATAGCCAGCGTGTTGCGCGACGTACCGCATTCCGGGTTGTGATAGATGATGATGTCCTGTGTCATAGGTCCGCTCCCACCTTGTTGCTGGCGCCGTCGCTTTGTCCGATTTCCTTGAGCTTGCGGCGGGTCGCCATGTCATCGAGGCTGGAGAGCGGCAGTGCCAGGAACAGGGCGATGCGATTCTGCAGAAAGCGCAGCGCCTGAAGGAATGCGTCGCGCTGCCCCTCGCCCTCGACCGCCGCAGGATCTTCGATGCCCCAATGCGCGGTCATCGGATGGCCGATCCACACCGGGCAGGTCTCGCCTGCCGCATTGTCGCAGACGGTGAAGATGAAATCGAACTGCGGCGCACCCGGCACGGCGAACTCGTCCCAGCTTTTCGAGCGCATCCCGCCGACCTCGAAGCCCAGCCCGGAAAGCACTGACAGCGCCATGGGGTGGACTTCGCCCTTGGGCTGGCTGCCCGCACTCCAGGCGCGAAACCGGCCTTCGCCCAGCTTGTTCATCAACGCCTCGCCCAGAATGGAACGGGCCGAATTGCCGGTACACAGGAACAGGACGTTATAGATTTTGTCGGTCATGCTGAGGCTCCCTGGGAAACGGCATCGCAACGGATGGATGAAAGAAGGCTGTCGCACATCTGGGGATCGCCCTGACAGCAATCGGCCATCAAAAAGCCGAGCAACGCCTGCATCCCGGCATAGTCCGCAGCATAGTGAATAAGACGGCTCGTCCGCCATGAGGTGGCAAGTCCGGCCTGCTCCAGCTTTGCCAGATGGTGGGACATGGTGGACGGCGGCACATCCATTGCCTGCGCAAGCGCGCCCGCAATCATGCCATCGGGACCGGCCTTCACCAGCAGGCGGAACACCGAAAGCCGTGTATCCTGTGCCAGCGCGGCAAGCGCGGCGACAGCTTTATCCTGATCCATTGCTACCCTCGATTCGATCATCGTCGAATTATGGTCCCACAAGACGTCCGTCAATGATATTTCGAGAAACGCAAAAATATCGAATCATGTAGTCTCTCTGTCATCATCGCGTGGAAGGAGATTTTCCTAAAGGAGACCTTTCATGCTGGCTGCCCGCCGTTTCGCTTGCGCTTCCATCGTTGCGCTACTCATCACCGCAGGTCCGGCGCTGGCCCAGCACGCCACGACGACGGACGCCTATCGCGCGCAGGCAGTGGCCGAACTGGAGCGTATCAAGGCGGATGCACCGGTGATCGGCAAGGCGCGCAACATCATCCTGTTCATCGGCGACGGCATGGGCGTCAGCACCCTGACCGCAGCGCGCATCCATCAGGGGCAGCGGCAGGGCGTGGATGGTGAATCCTTCGTCTCCGCCATGGACCGCCTGTCCAACACCGCGCTGGTCAAGACCTACTCGCACGACGGGCAGGTGTCGGACTCGGCACCAACCGCCACGGCGATCATGACCGGCGTCAAGACCCGCAACGGTGTCATCGGCGTCGGCCCCGAAGTGCCGGAAAATGACTGCGCCGGCAGCAAGGCGCACGAACTGCCGTCACTGTTCGGCTTCGCTCAGGCGCATGGCAAGGCGACCGGCGTGATCTCCACCGCCCGCATCACCCATGCGACGCCTGCCGCCACCTATGCCCACACCGCCCAGCGCGACTGGGAAGCCGATGGCGACCTGTCCGCCGACGCTCGCGCGCAGGGCTGCATCGACATTGCCCGGCAGATGATCGAGGGCGATGTCGGTTCGCGGCTCGACCTGATCCTGGGAGGCGGTCGCGCCAACTTTCTGCCGACGACCAGCCGCGACCCTGAATATGCCGATGGCAAGGGCAAGCGTACCGATCGGCGCGACCTGACGAAAGAGTGGCGCAAGCGCAATCCGCGTGGTGCCTATGTCTGGAACAGCGACGCCTTTGCCAAAGTCGATCTCGCCAAAACCTCGCGCCTGCTCGGCCTCTTTGAACCGGACCATATGCAATATGAAGCCGATCGCACAAAGGACACTGGCGGAGAGCCCTCGCTGGTGGATATGACCCGCGCGGCAATCACCATGCTGGGCAGCCGCGAAAGGGGTTATGTCCTGTTGGTGGAAGGTGGCCGGATCGACCACGCGCATCATGCTGGCAATGCCCGGCGGGCGCTGGAGGACACCATCGCCATGGACGAGGCAGTCAAGGTCGCGATGGAGATGACCGACCGCACAGATACGCTCGTGCTGGCAACCGCTGACCATAGCCACACCTTCGCGATCAGCGGCTACCCCGGTCGCGGCAACCCGATCCTGGGTACGGTGACCAATGGCGGTCAGGCGCTCAAGGCGAAGGATGGCAAAGGCTATACGACGCTGGGCTACGCCAATGGTCCGGGCGCGACGATCGACACACCACGCGCCGATCCGCTCCAGACCGACACGACGGCGCTCGATTATCGCCAGCAGGCGCTGGTGCCGCTGGGATCAGAAACGCATGGCGGCGAGGATGTACTGGCCCGCGCATCAGGGCCGATGGCGCATCTGGTCAAGGGCACGATCGAGCAGCACAGCCTTTATTACATCATGCGCGAGGCGCTCGCGGGGCCGACATCCGAATAGCCTCGCCACTAGGCAGGGAAATCTATCCGTAGCACCGCCACGCATCACCTATCGTCACAGGTGACATAATAGCCCATGCAGGAGGTTCATTCCGCACACTATGTCAGTCCCGAAGACTATGCCGGGCAGACCGTGCTGGTGGTAGGCGGCGGCAACAGCGCCGCGCAGATCATGGCCGAGATGGCTCCGATCCCGCGTGCTGTTCGAACGCACTGTCGCGCGCATGAAGGGCGGCGCAAATGATATGCCGGTCGGCGGCATTGGCGACATCGTCATGGTTCCGCTGGTCAAGGCCGCTCGCGACCGGGGCGACTTGTCTTCGGTAAGGCCTTTTGACCGGATGACGCCCACTGGTGTTGTCTGGCCAGACGGGTCGGACATGGCAGTCGATGCCATCATCTGGTGTACAGGCTTCAGGCCCTCGCTGAATCATCTGGGTGGATTGGGGGTAGTGAAGGGCGATGGAAAGGTCGTCGTCGAGAGCCAGCGTTCGGTCAAAGAGCCGCGTCTTTGGCTTGCGGGATATGGTGACCGGACCGGACCGGGGTCAGCGACCCTGATGGGCGCGGCCCGAACCGCGCGTGACATGGCGCATGCTCCCCCGGACATTGCTCTCAGCGCGTCCTCTTTCGGCTTAGATCAGCGTATCTCAACCCCGTCACCGGGCATGAGCAGCGGCAGCAGGCGCATCATATCCGCCGGGTCGATCGCCACGCACCCGGCCGTTGGTCGCCCTTCCGACAGATGCAGGAAGATCGCGCTGCCCCGGCCCGGAACAGGTGGCGCGTCATTATGCCCCAGCACGACGATTACATCATAAGCTGCATCGGCGCGCATCAGGCTTTCTGCGGAGAAGGCACGCGGTAACCTGACGGGGCGGTTATACGCCGGGTCTTCAGGGTCGTCTGACCAGCCATCCCACCTGCCTGCCCACCGCCAGGGCAAGGACAGACCCGAAACCGTGACTGTACCTCGCCGAAGCAGAACCCCCCTGATCGACCAAAGTCCGCGCGGCGTGCATCCATCCCCTTCGCGTTTCGCGTCCGCGTCACATGCGCCGCCGCGACCGACAGTGCAGGCAATGTCGATCATGCCGAAGACAAGCCGGCCCGCCTCGCTATCGACGCGAACGATGCTCACAGTTGGTGGCCGGTCCGGTCGCGCTTCGTCGCCAGATAGCGCGCGTTATGCGCGTTTGCAGGCAATATGATTGGCAATCGTTCCAATATGCCGATGCCCGCCGCTTCCAATCCAGCGACCTTCGCCGGATTATTGGTCAACAGCCGCACGTCCCGCACATGCAACAGGTCGAGCATCCGCGCAGCCACCGAAAAATCGCGCGCATCAATGGCAAAGCCCAACCTTATATTCGCGTCGACCGTATCGAAACCCTGATCCTGCATCGCATAGGCGCGCAGTTTGTTGACCAGTCCGATGCCTCGTCCTTCCTGCCGCAGATAGAGCAATATGCCCCATGGCGCGTCAGCGATCTGGTGCAAAGCCTGATGCAGTTGCGGTCCACAATCGCACTTCAGGCTGCCTAGGACGTCGCCGGTCAGGCATTCGCTGTGCAACCGGACGACAGGGGGCGATGCGTCCCGTTGACCCACGAGCAGGGCCACATGCTCGCGTGGCTCATCCGGGCTGCGAAAGGCAACGATCTCAGCCGTCTCGCTGGCCGACACAGGCAGGCGCGCACGAGTCGCAATGGCCAGATGCGTCGCGTCGTCATAATCGGCGACATCCTCGACCCGGATATCCGCCTCCGCCGGGCCATCGGCGCCCAGCAGAAAATAAGCAGGCAGAATGCCCGCAAGCCGCGCGAGACGCAGTGCCGCCTTGGCCGCCGCCGGCGACCAGAGCGTGCGCGCGCGAAACGGCCCTTTGAGAGGTGAGGCAAGATCCAACACCGGATCGGCAATCGCCGTAGCGACATCGGCGTCGATCCACGGCGTCCGCGCAATCTGCACCGGCATATCAGGGTCGGCGGCCGCAAGCTGGTTGACCAGCTTGAGCGTTTGCGCCCGCGCGGCTGAAATCAGAAGATCAGCGGCTCCCTCAGGATCAAACTCCGCAAGCGTCACCGCATCCGCGCCCTCGATCGCCATCAGGCGGATCGCGCCATCGACACCGGTCAGCCGCACGGCCCAGCCACGACGCAATGCGTCGATCGCCCGCGCCGCGTCCCGACCGTTTCCGCCCGCCATCATCAGAATGCGAATTCGGTGATGATCGGAATATGATCCGACGGCTTGATCCAGCTACGCGCGGGTTCGACGACACGATGGCTGATCGCCTTGTCCGCGACATCCTTCGTCATCCACATATGGTCCAGCCGACGGCCGCGATCCGACTCAGCCCAATCCTTCGCGCGATAACTCCACCAGGTATAAAGGCGTTGCGGCGCAGGATAGAAATGGCGACCGATATCGACCCAGTCGTTGGACGCCTTCAGCCGCTCCAATATCGCACATTCTTCGGGCGTATGGCTGACGACGTTCAGCAGTTGCTTGTGATTCCACACGTCGCACTCCATCGGCGCGATGTTGAAATCACCGGTCAGAATCGTCGGCTTGTTATCCAGCGCGGCCGACCAGGCGATCATGCGCTCCAGAAAATCGACCTTTTGTCCGAACTTCGGATTGACCGTCCGGTCGGCAACGTCCCCGCCAGCCGGCACATAGACATTTTCGATCCGCACTCCATTGTCGAGCCGCACGCCCACATGGCGCGCTTCGCCATTGGCCTGCCAGTCGAACCGGTCATCTTCATGCACCGGCACCTTGCTCATGATGGCAACGCCATGGTGCATGCGCTGACCATTCAATATCTGATGGACATAGCCCAGGCGCCGAAACATGTCGGTGGGGAAGATGTCGTTCACCACCTTGGTTTCCTGCAAACACAGGATGTCGGGCGCTTCCTGCTGCAACAAATGTTCGACGATGTCGATGCGCGCGCGGACGCTGTTGATGTTCCAGGAACAAATAGAAAGGGTCTGAGCCATGGTCCCGCACTAGGAGCGTGCGCGACGCCATGCAAGACGCAGACCATCGCTGCGCCGGACAAAGTAAGACCCCCGCTCCGGGGGCGTGGAACGGGGGTCTCGATCGCGCCCTTGAAGCGCTTTGCGACGAAAGGAGGACCGGGTAACAGGGGGGAAATCCCGGTCTGGTCTCTCGCCGTGGATTTCTAATTAGCGCTCGCCATATGAGCCGCAGATGAACGGAAAGAAAAGTTTTTCCGTTCATCCCGCGTCAGGCTCGCGTCAGCCCCCGCCAGCCCGGCCTTTGGGTCGTGGATCGGTCCATCGAAACGCCGAATCGGCCACCGCAACGCCGTAACGCTGGTTAGTCAGACGAATGGCGGTCCGGTTATTCTGCGAATCGAGAGCGACCCAGCCATAGAGGCGCAGACCTTGTGGCCCACCCGCATCGCGATTGAAGATCATCGTGATCGTGCCCAGTTCAGGCCGCTTGGCGTCCCGCGCCTGAATGCTCAGGATTGATGGATCGCCCGTCTGTATGACCTTGGCGAATTTCGTCAAATCCTTGCTGGGGTCCAACAGCGCGCCCAGCGGAGAATTGCCGATCGGCCAGCGCTGCACTTGCCGCACTTCATAATCGATCATGGTCAGCGCCTTGCCATCGCCCACTATCAACAGCGGCACACCCTTTTGATACTGGAATCGAATCTTGCCCGGCTGTTTCAACGTCAATTGCCCGGTCAGGCTTTGCCCATTGCGATCCGTCTGCGTGAAATCCGCAGTCATCGTTGTCACCGCACGGATATAGGCATTGACCCGATTGAGGTCGCTCGTCTCCTGCTGCGCCATGGCTGGCAGGGCTGGCATGATGGCGGGCGCTACCGCAACGACCAGCATCAGGGGCGCGAGGATGCGCTTCATGGCTTTCAACTCCGGTTATGTATGAATGTCGGGCTTGGACGATGCGGATTGAACCCGCTGTGAACCCGCCCGGTCCGGTACATGGAAAGAAGGAATGGGGGAGAGCATCGCTGAACGCGGATCATGCTCAATCCCCCATGCTCCCACCTCGCCCTGCCGGTCTGACCGGCGGCACCGCTCCAATTATGTTATCGGCGCGGCGACAGCAGCGATGACCTAGCGCGTTTTCAAGACAAAAAAAAGGCCGATCGCATGACCGGCCCTTGAAAGTTTTAGGAGAGGATGCCTGAAAGGCACAGTCTCTATGCCTGGCTATCATTCATGCTGCAAATGCGAAGAAAGCAATGGCGATTGCATTCCATGCAATCGTTACCACCATCGTCCGGCTGGCCGTCAGAGCGGATTACCATTTTCGTCGCGTAACACTTCCCGCCGACCGACGTGATTGGGCGCGCCGACCAGCCCCTCCTCTTCCATCCGTTCGATTAGGCGCGCTGCGCTATTATATCCTACTCGAAGCTGCCGTTGCAGCCAGCTGGTCGATGCCTTCTGATTCTCGAACACCAGCTGGCACGCCTTGCGGAACAGCTGCGCGTCCGGGCTGTCGTCGCCTAGGTCCACGCCATCCAGGGCAAAACTGCCTTCCTCCGGCTCTTCGGTCACTGCGGAAATATAGTCGGGCTGACCCTGCGCGCGCCAATGGTCCGCCACCATGCGCACTTCATCGTCCGAAACGAAGGGACCATGGACACGGGTCAGTCCCTTGCCGCCATGCATGTATAGCATGTCGCCCTTGCCCAGCAGCTGTTCGGCCCCCTGCTCGCCCAATATGGTGCGGCTGTCGATCTTGCTGGTGACAAAGAAGCTGATGCGCGTGGGCAGGTTCGCCTTGATGACGCCAGTGATGACGTCGACCGAAGGCCGCTGCGTCGCGAGGATGAGGTGGATACCGGCCGCGCGCGCCTTCTGCGCCAGTCGCTGGATCAGAAATTCGACTTCCTTGCCCGCCGTCATCATCAGGTCGGCCAGCTCATCGACCACGATCACGATCTGCGGCAGCGGCTGGAAATCCAGCTGCTCCTCTTCATAGATCGGCTTGCCATTATCGGGATCATAACCGGTCTGTACCCGACGACCCAGTGGCTTGCCCTTCACCTTCGCGGCGCGGACCTTTTCGTTATAATTGGCCAGGTTGCGGACGGAAATGGACGCCATCATGCGATAACGGTCCTCCATCTGCTCGACTGCCCATTTAAGCGCGCGGATCGCCTTGCTCGGTTCGGTAACGACCGGTGAGAGCAAATGCGGAATGTCGTCATAGGTCGACAGTTCCAGCATCTTGGGATCGATCATGATAAGCCGCAACTGGTCCGGCGTCATGCGATACAGCAGTGACAGGATCATGGCGTTAAGGCCCACCGACTTGCCCGACCCGGTCGTGCCTGCGATCAACAGATGCGGCATCGGCGCCAGATCGGCGATGATCGGCTCGCCCGAAATATTCTTGCCAAGGATGATCGGCAGGGTCGCTTCCTGCATGAACTGTTCGCTGGTGATCAGTTCACGGAACGACACGCCTTCGCGATGTGCATTGGGCAATTCGATGCCGATGACGGTGCGTCCCGGAATCGTTGCGACACGCGCCGACAGTGCCGACATGTTGCGCGCAATATCATCGGCCAGCGCGATCACGCGGCTTGCCTTGATGCCCGGCGCGGGTTCCAGTTCGTACATGGTAACCACCGGACCGGGCCGGACTTCGACGATATTCCCCTTCACATGGAAATCGTCGAGCACCGATTCGAGCAGGCGGGCATTCCGCTCCAGCGCAGCCTTGTCGATCTTGCCACCCTGACTGGCAGGCACGGGATTAAGCAGATCGGGCGAGGGCAGAGAGGAATGGCCAAACAGATCGTCCTGCGACACCGGCGCCATCGCGCGGGGCGCTGGAGCAGGCTTGGGCGACTGGATCGTGATCGGGGGCTTGGGTTCGTTGCTGACCTGCTTGCGCGGCGCGACCACCCGTTCCACCGCATCCTCTTCCTCGTGATCGTCGGCGGCCACCGCACCACCGGCAAAACCGAAGCTCGGGCGCGGCAGATTGAGCTTGGGCAACGAAGGACGACGCAGCGCGAGAATCGGCTTCTCCAGCGCCAGACTGCGATAACAGGCGAACAGGCCCATCACCAACGTCACCATGATCAGAACGCCCCTGACCCATGGCGCGATGGCAGGCAGTTGCGCAGAAAGGCTCGTGATCCCTCTGGAAATCACAAGCCCCAAAACGCCGCCCCAGCCCGCTGGCAGGCCAACCAGCGGCTCGCTCTGGAACAGTGCCAGACCAACGCCGATCAACACGATGCCGCCCAGGCATTTGCCAAATTGCCCCTTCCAGCCAGCCATATCCTGATCGCCCCACAAACGGCGGGCAGTCACTGCCATCAGCGGCAGGATCAACGCCACCGGCACGCCCAGCAACCAAAGCAGGAAATCGGCGGTCCACGCGCCGGGCGCCTGCATGATATTGGAAACCTGCTCGCCCGCGACCGTATTCATCGACGGATCGCTGGGCGCATAGCTCAGCAACGCCAAAGCGAGGAACAGCGTCGCCAGCATAAGCGCGAACGCGCCGATCAGCGCCCCGCTGCGCATCAGGCTGCGCTTGAGCATTTCGCGCCATTCCGGCGAGCGCTTAACAGTACGGCCGACAGCCATTATGCGTCCATGTCCCCCAAATGTTCCGTTTCGGCACAATGCGCCGAGCGGCGAGTCCGCGTCAAGTCAGAGCGCTTGCGGCTCGTCGCGACTAACCGACTGCGCCATGGTATCGAGCGCCCCGCCATCCAGCCGCTGCACCGTCCACCCGTCCATCGGCATCGCACCGATGGATCGATAAAAAGCGATGGCCGGGGCGTTCCAGTCCAGGACAGACCATTCCAGCCGGGCGCAATCCCGCTTGATCGCAAGCTGCGCCAATCGGCCAAGCAGCGCCTTGCCAACGCCCAGCCCTCGCGCATCGGGCAGGACGAACAGATCCTCCAGATAGAGGCCGGGCCGCCCTTCGAAAGTCGAGAAATTGTGGAAAAAGAGCGCGAACCCCACAGGCTTCATCGCCTCATCCCCATGGCGATAATCCGCGATCAGCACTTCGGCCATGGGACGCGGCCCGAACAGATAGTGGGCAAGCGTGGCGCGATCCGCATTTACCGCGTGAGACAGCTCTTCAAATTCGGCCAGCGCCACTATGAAATCATGGATGACGCCGATGTCATCGCCCTGTGCCGCTCGAATGATGATGTCGCTCATACCGCCCCTGCCTCGACATGGGCCATGTCCGCCCGCTTCGTACGCGCTGCGATGATACAACCGGCCACGATCAACAATGCGCCCATGATGGTCGTCAGCGTCACTCTCTCCCCGAACGCCAGCCAACCGATGATCGCTGCCCACAGGAAAGCGCTATATTCCACGGGGATCAATCGTTGCGCCTCCGCCCGCGCATAGGCCCAGGCAAGCGCCGCCAGCGAAGTGAAGGCAAGGGTAGCGGCGAGTATCACCAGCGGCACCGCCTGCAATGGCGGCACGACCGCCCACAGGGGCGCTGCCAATAGGAATATCCCCAGCATGACCAGATGTTGAAAGAAGGCCACCTCGATCGGCGACGCCAATTGCGCCTGCTGCCGCTGGATGATCAGGTTCCAGGCGAACAGCACCGCCGACGCCAGCACCGCGCCCGCGCCCAGCAAAGCATCCGGTCGATACGCCGCCTCGATCCGCCCGGACAGGATGATGCCTACGCCTGCCAGCCCCAGCAGCGATGCGCCGATCGCCTGCCGCCCTACCCGCTCGTTCAACAGCAAAGCCGCCAGATACAGCGCGATCAGCGGCGCAATGAACGACAGCGCGATCGCTTCGGCCAATGGCAATCGCATGATCGCCCAAAAGAACAGCAGCGCCATGAACGCCACCACCGTCCCACGCAGCAGGTGGATGCGCAGCACGGCTAGCGTAGGCCAGCGCTGGCGGGTGACGATCATCAATATCAGGCCAAGGACGGTGCCTGCCACGGCCCGCCACAACAGGGCATTGTACAGGCCGATCGAAAGGCTCAGCCCCTTCATCGCCGCGTCCATCACAGAAAACAGCGCGACGCCGGCACAGCATAAGACAAAGGGCGCAGCGAAACCGGTAACCGATCGCGATCCGGCTGCGGCGACCGAACCTGCCGTCACTCCGCCGCCTGCGCCTTACCCGCGTCGGTGGTTTCCGCTTCCAGATTGGCCGCTTCGATCTCCGCCGCCTTGGCCTCGACCAGCCGGACGATATGATCGACCATGCCTTCATCCTGCACGACATGATCGGTCACGCCGGACAGATAGACCATATGCTTGCCCGCCCCGCCACCGGTCAGACCGATATCCGTCTCGCGCGCTTCGCCCGGACCATTGACTACGCAGCCCAATATCGAAAGCGACAAAGGCGTGTGAATGTGCGCAAGCCGTTCCTCCAGCGCCTGCACGGTGCGGATGACGTCGAATCCCTGTCGTGCGCAACTGGGGCAGGAAATCACCTTCACACCGCGCGTGCGTATGCCGAGCGATTTGAGAATTTCATAGCCGACCCGGACTTCTTTCTCCGGTTCGGCGGACAGCGACACGCGGATCGTATCGCCAATACCAGCCCAGAGCAGGTTGCCCATGCCGATCGCGCTTTTGACCGTGCCGCCGATCAGCCCACCGGCCTCAGTGATGCCCAGATGCAGGGGACAATCGACTGCATCGGCCAACTGCATATAGGCCGCGACGGCCAGGAACACGTCGCTGGCCTTCACCGCGACCTTATATTCGTGGAAATCCTGATCCTGCAGCAGCTTGATATGATCGAGCGCGCTTTCCACCAGCGCTTCGGGGCAGGGTTCGCCATATTTTTCGAGCAGATCCTTTTCCAGGCTGCCCGCGTTGACGCCGATACGAATGGAGCAGCCGTTGGCCTTGGCCGCCTGCACCACTTCCTTCACCCGCGCTTCCGACCCGATATTGCCCGGATTGATGCGCAGGCAAGCCGCGCCTGCGTCCGCCGCTTCCAGCGCGCGCTTATAATGGAAATGAATGTCGGCAACGATCGGCACGCGCGACGCGCGCACGATCTGGCCCAGCGCCGCCGTCGATTCCTCGTCAGGGCAGGACACCCGGATAATATCGACGCCCGCATCTTCGCACCGGCGGATCTGGTCGATCGTCGCGCGGGCGTCCGACGTCAGCGTATTGGTCATCGTCTGGACAGTGACAGGCGCGCCTCCTCCCACCGGCACGGCGCCCACCATGATCTGGCGGCTTTGGCGGCGGGCAATGTCGCGCCAGGGACGCAGGCCGGGATTATGATCGGACATGAAAAAAGGGGCTCCGTGCTATACGAAGCCCCTATAGGGATTTTTGGTGACGGTTAGAAGCGTGTCAAAAGCGCATCGTCAACGAAGCCGCAATCTGATCCGCATTGCCGCTCGTCTGCGCCAAGGTTGTTGCCGTGACCGTAGCGGGTGCCGGATAATAGCTGTCGGGGCGAATGATATTGGCCTTTCCGACGAAGGTGTGGGCGTAGCTCATGTTGAGGGCAAAGGCCTGCGACAGGTTCCAGGTCGCACCACCGGTCAACCAGACGCGGTCGCCGTCCGGCACGCGAGTGGTCAGATGCTGCGGATTGGTCGGCGTGCGGTCGAACATCGTGCCCGCACGCAGGGTCAGCTTTTCACTAACGTCATATTCGCCACCAACGCTGGCGCTGAAACTGTCGCGATAGTCCAGTTCCTTGATCGACGGCGATCCGGCGGCCGGCGTGATGGCGATCGCCTTGAACCGCGACCAGTTATACCAGCGGCCCGTCAACATCGCGCGCAGCTTGGGCGTCAGCTTATGTGTCATGGACACAGTGACGATGTCGGGCAGGTCGAGCGGCGCAATCGCCGAAACCGAAGCATTGGCCGTAGCGAGCGGACCGACCAGACCGGATATGGTCTGCGTCCCCTTGAGCGTATGGCTGATCCCCGAACGATAATGGACGCCGAAATTCGTGTCGCCAGTCGTATAGAACACACCCGCATTCCACCCGATCGTCCAATCGTCACCCTTTACCGAAGCGAAACCGTCGGCCAGCAACGGCGAAAGCTGCGGCAATGCATTGGTCAGCGTAACCTTGACATATTGCACATCGACTCCGCCACCGATCGACAGATTGTCGGTAAGCTTATAGGCAGCGGACGGCTGGATATTGTAGGTTTTGAGATCCGTGTAGAGCGAGTCGTAGCGACCGAAGAAGCCATCGTCATACTCCAGCTTCAGTCCGAAAGGCGCGTTGACGCCAAGGCCCAGCCACAACCGGTCGCTGACTTGCGCGCTGGCGTAGAAGCTGGGAATTGGGATGACCTTATCGAACGGATTTCCACCATCATTACCCGTGACGGGCACTTGCGTTGCACTGCCCGGAATGGTCCGGCTGCTCCCACGATTGGACTGGTGCGCAGACGCGGACAGAACGACGCCGCCCGCCGAAATCTGGATACCCGATAGTTGGGTCATCGCCGCTGGGTTATAATAAATGGTCGATGGATCGTCCCCAGCCGCTGCGCCGCCTGACAAGGCCCGTCCAGTTTCTTTGGGCGATTGTTCCTGAAGATAGAAACCACCGGCTATGGCGGACACCGGCATCGACAGCGCGCCAGCGGTCAGAAGTGCTGCAAGACAATAGGGGCGAGGGAACATGGCAAATCCTCTGCTGAAAAATAGTCCGATCGGGGCCACTCATGATCCCACGATCGGCCGTCGTTAACCGGCGCATATCAACACTATGGTTAATTTCCAGTGTCGCAAACCCCTGGTTCGTTGCGATATTCCAGGTAAAATGTTGCCGCAGGCACATCGACGCTACGGCATCCAAAGATGGCACGGGATCAGCACAAGGCAAAAAAAAGCCGCCCCGGAGGACGGCTTGAAGTTTTAGGAGAGGATGCCTGAAAGGCGGGTTCCTTTTGCGGGCCAGCGCTGTCATGCGCAAATGCGAAAGTTAACGCATCAGTTGCA
Source organism: Sphingobium sp. (assembly GCF_049304695.1). Lineage (GTDB taxonomy): Bacteria > Pseudomonadota > Alphaproteobacteria > Sphingomonadales > Sphingomonadaceae > Sphingobium. The sequence goes on along the minus strand of NZ_JBAQOK010000061.1, from coordinate 102,200 downwards.
GATTGTGCAATCGTCACGCAAATCATGCCCTGCCGTAGCGGCTCAGTCGTCAGATTTAATGGTTTTGGCTGCGCACTATCCCCGATTGCGCGAGTTGTGCATCGATCTGCTCGATCAGGCGGGCCAAACCTTCAGCGTCGCTCGATTCGGCACGGGAAACCAACGCTGCTTCGGTATTGGACGCGCGGAGCAGCCACCAGCCGTCATCGGTCTGGACCCGCGCGCCATCAATCATGTTCACATCCGCGCCCACCATCTGCAATCGCGCCTGCACATCGCCAATTACCGCGAACTTTCGTTCGTCGGCGACTGGAAAGCGCATTTCCGGCGTGATGACAGTCTCCGCCATAGCGCTGCGCAAGGCCGTGACACTGCGACCCAGCGTCCCGACGACCTGGATCAGCCGAACGGCGGCATAAAGGCCATCGTCAAACCCATAATAATCGTCGCCAAAGAAGATATGGCCCGTCGTCTCGCCACCCAGCGGGCTACCAATCTGCTTCATTCTGGACTTGATATGGCTATGACCGGTTTTCCACATATCGGGCCGACCGCCCAAGTCCGTGATGCGGTCGAAGAGGCTCTGGCTCGCTTTCACATCGGCCACAATCCGTGCGCCTGGCCGTTTTTGCAGTACATCCTGCGCGAACAGCCCGGTTAACTGATCGCCTGCGATGACGCGGCCCAGCGCATCGATCACGCCGATCCGATCGCCGTCACCATCGAAAGCCACTCCGAAATCGAGCCTCTTGTCTCGGACAAGCGCGCGCAGGTCGTCCAGATTGGCGTCCTGCGAAGGATCGGGATGATGGTTGGGGAAATTGCCGTCTATATCGGTGAACAGCAGATGATGCTCACCCGACAGATGCTCAACCAGCTTTTCGATGACGGAACCTGTAGCTCCATTGCCTGCGTCCCACCCGATGCGACAGGCTGGACCATCGAACCCCTGCACGAGCCGATCGACATAGCGATCCGTCATGGCGATGGAATCGACCCGTCCGGCCCCGTCAATCCAATGTCCTGCAGCGGCAATCTCGCCCAGAAGCGTTATGTCCGCCCCGAAAAACGGCGCATGGCGCAACACCAATTTGAAACCATTATCGTCGCGGGGATTGTGGCTGCCGGTTACCTGCACGGCGCCATCAACGTCGCAGACCGCTTCGGCATGATAGAGCATGGGCGTGGGGCCAAGGCCGATGCGCAACACATCGACGCCGCTTTGCGCCACCCCCTCGACCAGCGCGGACTCCAGCATGGGCGAACTCAGCCGCCCGTCATAACCCACAGCTACCCGTGATCCGCCCGCCCGGCGAATGATCGTCCCGAAGCTGCGGCCCACGGCCCAGGCATCGGCGGCATCCAGCGTCTTCCCCACCGTGCCGCGTATGTCGTAATCGCGCAGCAGGCTGGGGTGAAAACGATGAGTCAAAGCAGGATCAGGCGTTGGGAGGCAGATGTTGCCGCGCTGCATGGTCGGCAATCAGCAAGTCGCGCGCGGCGTTGATCTGTGCCGCCAGCGCTTCGGTCCCGCCCTTGTCGGGATGGACCGAAGCGATCAGGCGGCGATGCGCTGCACGAATGGCGTCTGCATCGGCGTCAGGAGTCAAACCAAGCAGGGCGCGGGCCGCAGCGACATCTTCACCCCCGCGCGGTCGGGCCTTAGCACGCTTGGGTTGCTTGACGCGCGCCTTGCCCTGCCTGGCGAAGAAAAGCGCCGCACCCACCAACAGCGGCGCGCCGATCACCGGCTTGCCCTTGGCGGCCAGTACAGAGCCCACCAGTGCGACGCCCAGCGCCATGCCGTCCTTGGCTGTCATACGTTGCAGCTTTCCCGTCCAAATGAGCCAGACCGCCACTCCGGCCAGCAGCAGCGCAAGCCAGCCCATCAGGCCGCGCCGATCATGTCCATCGACGACGTGCCGACGCGTTCGGGCAGCGCCAGGCCGGACACCATTTCGCGCAGTTCCTGTCGCGCAGCGATATGGCTGACGCCCAGCTCGCCCAGATGCCCTTTGTCCAGCAGGGTAAGACCCGATGGGAAGAGTTCACGGAAGATCACGCGCTCCGACAGGCCGGGAATGACGCGGAAGCCCACGCGGCGGGACAATTCCATCAACGCGTCGCCGACACGCTTCTTGTTGCGGGCGTCCTGATGCTGGACGCGGTTGCGCAGCACGACCCAGTCGATCGACACGCCATCGGCCTTGGCCCGCGTCTTGCGCGCTTCAAAGATAAGTTCGGAATAGAAGGACAGGCGGCGCACCTTGAAGGTTTCCGCATCGACCTGGCCGATCAGGTCGAAATCGACGAAACTGTCGTTCATCGGCGTGACCAATGTATTGGCGCGCGCGGCCATATGACGGGCAAAGACATCGTCGCGACCGGGCGTATCGACGATCAGGAAATCCTTGTCCTGCGACAAGTCCGCGACTTCCGATTCCAGCGCCTCGATGCTGTCGCCCTTCAGCACCGCAAAGGCGGGGGCAGGCAATTCGACCTGGCGGCGGCGGGCGGTTTCGGCGCGGTTTTCCAGATAGCGGGTGACGGTGCGCTGACGCGGATCGAGATCGATGATGCCAACGCGATGGCCGAGCGCGGTCAGCGCGATAGCGGTATGCACCGCGGTCGTCGATTTGCCGGTGCCGCCCTTTTCATTGGCGAATACGATAAGATGCGGCTGCGGATTGGCCATTGGTCCTGTGATAACCCCGTGATTGTCGCAATGATTCTTGACGGTCGCTCGGACAGGTGCCTAGCAGGACGTCCCCTTGTCCCCATGCCCTTATCGGAGGCTTCCTTCCCGTGCAAACGCTGCGTGACCTGCCCGCCCTTCGTGCCGCCGTCGCTGCCATCAAAGCGAAGGGGAAAGCGCTGGCTCTGGTGCCGACGATGGGCGCTTTGCATGACGGGCACATGGCGCTGGTCGAGGAGGCGCGACGTCATGGCCGGGCGGTCGCGGTGTCCATTTTCGTCAATCCCAAGCAGTTCGGGCCGAACGAGGATCTCGACGCCTATCCACGGCGGGAGGCGAAGGACGCGCAGATGTTGCAGGCGGCTGGCGTGGACATCCTATGGGCGCCCACGGTGGAGGTCATGTATCCTGCGGGCTTTGCCAGCAATATCAGCATATCGGGCATCAGCGAGGGGTTGGATGGCGCCGCGCGGCCTGGGCATTTCGATGGGGTTGCGACGGTCGTCACCAAGCTGTTCAATCAGGTCCGGCCCGATGTCGCGATATTCGGGGAAAAGGATTTCCAGCAGTTGGCCGTGATCCGGCGCATGGTCGCAGACCTCGACATGGGCATCGAGATTGTCGGGTTGCCCACGCAAAGGGCGCAGGATGGTTTGGCGCTGTCGTCGCGCAACGCTTATCTGAGCGAGGAGGAGCGCAAAGCGGCGCTAGTGCTGCCCCGCGCGCTGGGGGAGGCGAAGCGGCAGATCGAGAAAGGGGAGGATGTCGCCGCGGCGATTTCCAGAGTGAGGACCACAGTTTCTGCACATGGGTTTGATCCCATCGACTATGTTACACTGTGCGATGCGGTCAGTCTGGAGCCGATGACCGTGCTGGACCGACCGGCCCGATTGCTGATCGCCGCAAAGCTGGGCAAGACGCGATTGATCGACAATATCGCCGTCGATCCGGCTTGATCGAGGGCGATATTGTTAGTTAGCTAAGCATTAGAAAGGTTTGACGATCACGGCGATTACGATGACGGCCGCCGCGACGCCGGGGATTTCGTTCATCAGACGCAAATTGCGATCGGACAAAGTCCGCTGCCCTTTGGCCAGTTTCTTCGCATAGCTGGCGATCCAGCCATGATAGCCAGACAGGCCCAGCACGAAGAGCAATTTGAGGTGGAACCAGCCAAAGCTCCACGCGCCGATTTCGACCATCAGCATCAGGCCGAAAAACCACACCAGCACGAGCGAAGGGTTGAGGATGATCCTGAGCAACCGCTGTTCGCGGTCGATCCATTTGCGATCCTCGTCAGATCCGACGGCGGTTTCCTGATGATAGACGAAGAAACGCGGCATCATGAACAGGCCCGCCATCAGGAAGATGACGAAGATGACATGAGCGGCTTTCACCCAGAGATAGGCGGCACCCAGATAGGCCATCACATGCTCTCCTTAACCGCGCACATAGGTAATCAGCGCCTCGACATGATCAATGGGGGTGTCGGGCAATATGCCGTGGCCCAGATTCAGGATGTGCGGACGCCCGGCGAAAGCGGCGCGGATATTGTCCACCGCATCCTCGACTGCCTTGCCCCCGGCGATGAGCGCCAAGGGATCAAGATTGCCCTGCACCGGCAGCCCCTTGGGCAGGACGGCATTGGCCCAGTGCGGATCGACCGTTTCATCGACGCCGATCGCATCTACCCCGGTGCCACGCGCATAGTCGGCCAGTTTCGCGCCAGCGCCCTTGGGAAAGCCGATGACAGGAATGTCGGGATGCAACACCTTTAGCCTGTTAACGATCGCGGCATTGGGCTGAATCACCCAGCGTTCGAACTGAAGCGGCGAGAGGCTGCCCGCCCAGCTGTCGAACAGTTGGACCGCCTCCACGCCAGCCTGAATCTGGCCGGATAGATAGATGACGGTCGCATCCACGATCGCGTCGATCAGCGCACCGAAACGAGCCGGATCGCCATAGGCCAGCCGCCGCGCCGCGCCCTGATCCTTGCTGCCCTGCCCCGCGACCATATAGGTCGAAATGGTCCAGGGACTGCCCGCAAAGCCCAGAAAAGTGACGGATGGATCAAGCGCGGCCTTCACTTGCCGCACGGTTTCGTAGACTGCGTCGAACCGGCTGAAATCAGGCGTCAGCACAGACAGGTCGGTCTCTGCCAATAGGGGCGCGAGGCGTGGGCCTTCGCCGGTTTCAAACCACAGTTTCTGGCCCATGGCGTAGGGGACGATCAGGATGTCTGAAAAGAGGATCGCGCCGTCGAAGCCAAAACGGCGCAACGGTTGAAGCGTGACTTCGGCGGCGGATGCGCTGTCATAGACGAGTTCGAGAAAGCCGCCCTTGTCAGCCCGTAAAGCACGATATTCGGGCAGATAACGCCCCGCCTGGCGCATCAGCCACATCGGCGGCACGGCGGGACAGGCGCCATGCAGCACAGAGAGAAGCGGCTTTTCGACGCGGGCCGTGGCAGGCAGGTCCGTGGACGGCACAGAACTCATCTATTCTCTCTTAATATTAGATTCAAAGGATGATGGAGATAGTAGGGGACGTTGGCAGCGGGGTTTATGCGCTGTGCCCGGATTTGCCAACAACTTGACTCCCCACCTGTTCCGATTGCCCTGCGAGTCAGTCCATCTGTCCCCGTTATCCACAGGCTGTGGATGAAAATATCGACCTGTGGGAGGGATGTGGATAAGATTCCGGGCAGCGTGGACGAAGGAAATGGGGCGATTTTGCCCGCAATTCATCCCTTGCTTTATCCACAGCATATCCACACAGATATCCCATATGGCGCGCATTCATCTCCATCTGCTTTCGGATTCCACCGGCGAAACGCTGGAAAATATCGCCAAGGCAGCAATCGGTCTGTTCGAAAATGTCGAAGCAATCCGCCACTTCTGGCCGATGGTCCGATCCGAAGTCCATCTCGATCGGATCATGGAGGAAATCGCCGCCAATCCGGGGCTGGTATTGTTCACGCTGACCAATCATCCGCTGCGGCGGCGGCTGGAAACGCGCTGCCGGGCATTGGGCCTGCCTCATGTCGCGGCGCTGGACGGGGTGTCGGACGCATTGTCCAACATATTGGGGCAGGAAACCCGGACTCGGCCGGGGCGCAAACATATATTGGACGAAGCCTATTTCGCCCGGATCGAGGCGATTCAGTTCACCATCGCCCATGATGACGGGGTGGGGCATGAAAATTGGGAGGAGGCCGACATATTGTTGGCCGGGGTATCGCGCGCGTCCAAGACGCCGACATCCATCTACCTCGCCAATCGTGGGTATAAGACCGCCAACATCCCGCTGGTGCCGGAATCGCCGCCGCCGCGAAATCTCTACACGCTCAAGCATCCGTTGATCGTCGGGCTGACCGTCAGTCCTGAACGGTTGATCCAGATAAGGCGCAATCGCCTGCTTTCGCTCAATCAGGCACCAGAGACTGCCTATGTCGACAATGACAAGGTGCAGGAGGAACTGGCCTTCGCCCGGCGGCTGTTTGCCGACAATGGCTGGCCCGTGATCGACATGACGCGTCGGTCGATCGAGGAAGCGGCTGCCGCGATCATAAACCTGTTCAACGATCATGTGCTGGGCGAAGGGGTGACGACATGACGAGCCAGGGGGGCATGATCGTGCTGGCGTCGCAGAGCGAAAGTCGCCGCGCGCTGCTATCGGCCGCGCTGGTGCCGTTCGAGGCGCTCTCTCCCGGTGTGGATGAAGAATCCGCCAAGGAAGCGTTGCGGGCCGATGGGCTGGATGCGCGTGCGCTGGCCGATGCGCTGGCCGAATTGAAGGCACTGAAAGTATCGCGTCGGGTGCCGGGGGCTCTGGTGCTGGGGTGCGATCAGACGCTGAGCATCGGTCATGACGGGCTGGAAGGCGAGACGATGATCGACAAGGCGGTCGATCGGGCGGATGCCGAGCGGATCCTGCGCCTGTTGTCGGGACGGGTGCATCATCTGCACAGCGCGGCGGTGATCGTGCTGAACGGCGAACCGATCTGGCGCCATGTCGAGCGGGTACGGATGACGATGCGGCCCTTGAGCGACGCGTTCATCACGGCCTATCTGGACGGCGACTGGGATGCATGCCGATGGTGCGTGGGCTGTTACCGGATAGAGGGACCGGGCGCGCAGCTTTTCGCCAAGGTGGACGGCAGCCAGTTTGCGATTCAGGGATTGCCGCTGCTGCCGCTGCTTGACTTTCTGCGCGTGCGCGGCGTTTTGGCGGCATGAGCGACACCCTTCCCTATGCCGAAGTGATCGGCGATCCGATCACGCACAGCAAATCGCCCCTGATCCATAATTTCTGGCTCGATGCGCTGGATATAGAGGCGGAATATCGCAAGACCCATGTGACGCCCGAGGGACTGGCCGCCTATTTCCTGATGCGTCGGGCCGATCCCGACTGGCTGGGGTGCAACGTCACATTGCCGCACAAGATCGCGGTCATGGATTTTACCGACGATCCGGGCGGCGTGCGGGAACGGATCGGCGCGATGAACACGATCGCCAGCGAAACAGGCGGGCCGTTGATCGGCACCAATACCGATGCGGGCGGCTTTCTTCAGCCGCTGCTGCGCGATAAATGGCAGGGGCGCAGCGCGGTGCTGGTGGGCGCGGGCGGCGCGGCGCGGGCAATCCTGTTCGCGCTGACCAGTCTGGGCGTGCCGGACATCACGGTCATGGCGCGCGACCTGGCCAAGGGTCAGGCGATGCTCGACCATGCCGGGGTGAAGGGCCGGGCGATCGCGCTTGGTGCGCCGCTGCCCGCCGCTGACCTGCTGGTCAATGCAACGTCGCTGGGCATGGTGGGCCAGCCTGCGCTCGATCTGGACCTGACGCCGCTGCCCGGTGGTGCGACCGTCTATGATGCGGTCTACACGCCGCTGGAGACCGGATTGCTCAAGGCCGCGCGCGGGCGCGGTTTGAAGACGCTGGATGGGCTGGAAATGCTGATCGGGCAGGCGGCTCTGGCGTTCGACATATTTTTCGATGCGCAGGCGCCGCGCCATCTGGACGCGGACTTGCGCGCGCTGCTGCTTTCCGCCGACAGTTAAGGGCTGGGGCTGATGCGCGTCTATGGCCTGACCGGATCGATCGGCATGGGCAAGTCGGCAGTGGCGGCGATGTTCGTGCGTTTGGGTGTACCGCTGTTCGACGCCGATGCGCAGGTGCATCGCCTTCAGGGACCGGGTGGCGCATTACTGCCCGCGATCGAGGCGCGCTTTCCCGGCACGACTGGTCCAAAGGGCGTGGACCGGGCGAAGCTGGGCGCGGCAGTGTTTGGCGATCATCAGGCGCGGCGTGCGCTGGAAGCGATCGTCCATCCGGCGGTGCGGGCGGCGCGGGCCACGTTCCTGCGGCGGAATCGGTCGCGGCCATTCGTCATTCTCGATATACCGCTGCTGTTCGAAGGGGGCGGGCAGAAAGGGTTGGCCGGCGTCATCGTCGTGACCGCGCCTGCATGGAAGCAGCGCCGGCGCGTGCTGGCGCGGCCGGGTATGACGGTCGCGAAGTTCCAGCAGATATTGGCGCTTCAGACACCGGACGCGGAAAAACGGCAGCGGGCCGACCATATCATTCACACCGGCACCACTTTTACGCGCACGCAGGGGCAGGTGCGTGCGCTCGTCGCTTGCCTTGGCCGCAAGACAGGTGGATAAGGATTAGCCCAGAGAGTCGATATGAAGAGGGCGATGCGCGAGATTATTTTCGATACCGAAACGACGGGATTTGATCCGGCATCCGGCGATCGGATGGTGGAGATCGGCTGCATCGAACTGATCAATCGCGTGCCGAGCGGGCGCACTTTCCACGCTTATTATAATCCGCAGCGCGACATGCCCGCCGCCGCAGAGGCCGTGCATGGCCTGTCCACCCATTTCCTGTCGGACAAGCCGCTGTTTTCCAGCGGCGTCCACGATCTGCTCGCCTTTCTGGAAGACAGCCCGCTGGTCGCGCATAATGCGCGGTTCGACTTCGGATTCCTCAATCACGAATTGCGGCGTTGCGCGCTGCCCGACGTGTCGATGGAGCGGATGATCGATACGGTGGCGATCGCGCGGCAGATGCATCCGGGCGCCAAGCACAGTCTGGACGCGCTGTGTACCCGATACGGCATCGATCGCAGCCATCGCGTCAAGCATGGCGCGCTGCTGGACGCTGAATTGCTGGCCCAACTCTATATCGAGCTGACTGGTGGCCGTCAGATCGGCCTGGGTCTGGCACGGGAGGAGGCCAAAGACAGTTTCGGGGTGGAACTGGTGGCGCACAGCGCCGTTCGCCCTGTACGTCCTGCGCGCGTCTTCATGGCGAGCGTGGCGGAGCTGGAGCGGCACCGGGCGTTTGTCGCGACGCTCGACAAGCCGCTCTGGCTGGAGGAGGCGCAGGCGGGCTGAACTGGCCTGCATGATCACGCCTCTTGTGTCATCCGGGCGCCGTTCCTGGCGATCCGGCAAGAATAAGGAGAAGGCATATGGATATTCGTGTTTCCGGGCATCAGGTCGACACTGGCGAGGCGCTTAAAAGCCACGTCGCCGACCGTCTCGAAGCGATGGCCGAGAAATATTTCTCGCGCACGATCTCCGCTCAGGTGACCTTCCGGCCCGGTCCGCACGGCGCGTTCCATTGCGACATCGTGTGCCATGTCATGACCGGCCTGATCCTGAAAGGTTCAGGCGAGGCGCAGGAAGCGCATCCCGCATTCGACCAGGCCGCCACGCGGATCGAAACGCAATTGCGCCGCTACATGCGCCGCCTGAAGGATCGCCATTCGCAGGCGGTGGCAGCCGAAGCGCAGCGGGTCAGCACATTCGATGAGCTGGACGGCGCAGGCTATACGATCTTCGCGGGCGCTGCCGAACCTGAGGAAGAAGCCGCCGATGCGCCGCTGATCGTCGCGGAAACCCGTGTCGACATCCCCGAAGCCAGCGTGTCGGACGCGGTCATGATGCTGGACTTGCGCAACACCAACGCGCTGTTGTTCATGAACGCGGGCACATCGGCCTATAATATGGTCTATCGTCGTCATGACGGGACGATTGGTTGGGTCGAACCCCGAGCCTGAAGTCACGATCGTTAATCAGGTTGAGCGCAACGCCTGACCTGATCCGCCCAAGGGCCGCCTGTTGACCTGATGGTCCAGGCGGCCTATTGGCCCGGACTTTATATTCTCCGGGCTTCGCGCACGAGATTGATGAGCCGGGCGCGGCTCGGCCGGTTCGGATTACCCATGGTCGATTTCCAAGATATTGTATCCGCCGACGCTTTGGCCACTGGCCTGTCGGCGAACGGCAAGAAGCAGTTGTTCCAGAAGATCGCGGCACTGGCCGCTTGCGCCTATGATCTGGATGCCGATATGGTCGGCGACGCACTGTTCGAGCGCGAGCGGCTGGGTTCCACCGGCTTTGGTGGCGGCGTGGCCATCCCCCATGCGAAGATTGCCGGGCTGGACCGGATGTGCGGCGTCGTCGTCCTGCTGGACCCGGCGGTGCCGTTCGACGCAGTGGACGATGCGCCGGTCGATGTCGTGTTCGCGCTGCTATCGCCGGTCGATAGCGGGGCGGAGCATCTCAAGACGCTGGCCCGCGTGTCGCGTTATCTGCGCGATGAGGGACAGGTCGGGCGTTTGCGTGGGGCCAAGTCCACCGGCGCGCTCCATGCGCTCCTGTCGGGTGGCGAGGCGCGTGACGCTGCCTGACATGCCTGGCCCTGCCAGTGGCGAGGCCGCCCATTTCCGTGCGCTGGAAAATCTGTACGGTTCTGCGCCGATCAATCGATTCTTCCGATCGACGCTGACGATCAGCGGGCCGGGCCATTCGGTCATCGATTTCGAGGTTGACCAAAGCCACTTTCACGCAGCCGGCGCGGTGCATGGCACCGCCTATTTCAAGATGCTGGACGATGCGGCTTTCTACGCCGCCAATAGTCTTGTCAGTGACCGTTTCCTGCTGACAACCGCGTTCAACCTGCTGTTCACCCGCCCGATCGGGCCGGGGCGATTGCGGGCAGAGGGGCGATGGATCAGCGGCAAGCGTCGCGTTTATGTCGCCGAAGCCAGCCTGATCGATTCGGACGGAGAGGAAGTGGGGCGCGGGACGGGCACGTTCATGCGGTCGCAATTCCCACTGTCGTCACTGCCGGGCTATGGATCGGCCAGTCCCGGTGCCTGATTTTCAGGAGCCTGCGCGGCTGACCAGCGCGATGCTGATCGGCGCGCTGGTACGGCGGACGATGGCGGCAGGCGGCTTTGCCACCGTGCTGGTGAAGGGTGATCCCACCAGCGGGGTGATTCTGGTCCAGGCGATGGAAAAAGGGCGCGAAACCGGCCTTTTTGAGCGGGTATCGAACTTTTCGGGGGGGTATGCGTTGATAGCATGTGGACCCGCCCCTCAGGATGGTCCCGAATCCATGGCGCAATATGTTGCGCGTCGCCGCAAGTCGGACCCCGACCTGTGGATAATCGAACTCGACATCCCGGAAGCGGAACGGTTCGCCGCTGAAACGATCTGCGTGTCGTTGACTTAGCGTTATGGCCAAGGCAAAGGCCCGGCCACGCTGAACGCGCAGGTTGCCGCAGTCGTCCAAGGGGGGCGGACGCGGTAAACACGCAGACGGGGGGCGGCCAGACGTCGAACGATTTGGGTTAAAAAATCGACGTTAGGGCCAAGAACCGCATGTTTTTGAGTCATAATGAGTTTTCGTCTGAAAGCCGCGATCATTGCGGCCTTTGCTTTGTCCGCCACCGCTGCGGTCACTGCTTCTGAAATGTCGATCGCTGGCGAATCGATTTCTTCGGTATCCTCCATCCCCAATGCGCTCAACGTAGCGCCATCGGCCGGCTCGACGCCCGCCGTGATCTTTTCAGCGCCGCGCGAAATCGCGCAGCCGCTCGTTTCGGCCAAGAAGGCCGATTCATCCTTTTCCACCGACTCCGATTTTCAGGCGAACAGCCTCGCGGCTCTGGTCGATGCCCAGGGCGACGCCGAACCGCTGGACGGCGACATGAAATGCCTGGCCGGGGCGGTCTATTTCGAATCGAAGGGCGAAAGCCTGGAAGGCCAGTTGGCCGTTGCCCGCGTGATCATCAACCGGGCGAAGTCCGGTCGCTTTGCAAGCAGCCTGTGCGGCGTGGTGTATCAGCCCAGCCAGTTCAGCTTCGTGCGCGGTGGTGGGATGCCGCCCGTGCGCATGCAGAGCGAAAGCTGGCGCCAGGCCGTTGCCATCGCCCAGATCGCGATGGACGACAGCTGGAACAGCCGGGCGGAAGGCGCCTTGTTCTTTCATGCGCGTCGCGTTTCCCCGTCATGGGGGAAAGCCAAGCTGGCTTCGATCGACAATCATATCTTTTATCGCTGAGTTTCGTTTCGGCGGACTGTGATCGGCGAACAGGAAAAGACCGATTTGGCAGGATGTCGAATCGGTCTTTTCTTTTGTTCCCTTCATGTTCTAATGTCGCGGCATGAATGATGCGGTTGATACTCTCGTAGCGGACGGTTGTTCGCCCCTGACGGATGGCACGGCGCTGGCCGTGGCGCGCGGGACGCTACGGCTATTTTTCCGTCATGACATGAGCGGCATCATGGAAGTGCCGCTGCCCAATGGCCGCCGCGCCGACATCATGGCGATCGACGGGGCCGGGCGGCTGACTATCGTGGAAATCAAATGCAGTCGCGCCGATTTGCTGGGCGACATGAAATGGCCTGACTATTTCGATTATTGCGACCGGTTCTTCTGGGCGGTGCCTGCGGGGTTCGACCTGACCCCGTTCGATAGCGATGCACTGTGGCCGACACGCACCGGGCTGATCGTGGCGGATCAATATGATGCGGAACTGGTGCGGCCCGCGCCGGTGGAGCCGCTGGCCGCAGCGCGACGCAAGGCGGAAACGCTACGCTTTGCCCGGCGCGCTGCGCGGCGGCTGACGGCGATCAACGATCCTGACCATACCGCAGAGCTGGGCGGCCGGTGGGGTTAGGGCATGATGACCTTAACACGGGCAATGTTCGTTTCGAACGAAGCGAGAAACGCAGGCACTGCGCTATAGGCTTCTCGACTTCGCTCGAAGCGAACGAATAGGGGTGCGTTAAAACACCGGTCCCTGCACTGGACCCTTGGGAGCGCTGCTGGCTTTGGCGGCGGCGAGCGCTTCGATAAGGCCGGGAGTGCGGCCGTCACGCTCGGCATAGTCGCGGGCGGACATGCCGGCGATGGCGTCGCGGCGTTCGGGGTTTGCGCCCTGCGCCACGAGCAGGCGGACAAGGCCAACGTCGCGCAACTGCACGGCGCGGATCAGCGGGGTTTCGCCGCTATTGTTTACCTTGTCGACCTGCGCCTTGAAACTCAGCAGCGTGCGCACGCCCTCCTCGAACCGGCCCTGCACCGCATCCATCAGGGGTGTGTTGCCGTCATTGTCGGTCAGGTTGGGGTTTGCGCCCTTGGCCAGCAGGAAGCTGAGCCAGGTCGGGTCGCGACGGGTGACGACGATGTGCAGCGCATTTTCGCCGCTGTTGACGTCGCGGCTGTTAATCACGGTGGAGCCGGGCTTTTGAACCAGGTCGGTGACCTTTTGCCCGTCCTTGTCCTTCACGGCTTTGAGGAAGTTATAACTGTCGGAAAACTGGGCCTGCGCGACATTGGGGGTCATCGCCACCAGCGCCATCGATCCCAGAAAAGCCAAGCTCCACATCTTTGTCATCGCGCGCCCCGTTGCATTTGCAAATCATGTCCTAGCAAGGCATGGCTGGTCCTGTCATGAACAAAGCCAAGATCGCCTTCGCCCTGCCGCTTCTATGCCTGCTGGCCGCCTGTAATATGGGTGCTGGCGACAATGCATCAAGCGGGAACAGCGAACAGGGCGAATTGGTCGGCGCGCGGATCGGCGCGCCCTTCACCCTGACCAACCAGAATGGCCAGTCGGTCCAGTGGGACGATTTCAAAGGCCAGTACCGCCTTGTCTATTTCGGCTACACCTATTGCCCCGACGTGTGCCCCGTCGATCTGCAACGCATCATGCAGGCCTTTGGCAGGTTCGAGAAGGACAAGCCTGCACTGGCGGCCAGGGTGCAGCCGATGCTGATCAGCGTCGATCCGGCGCGCGATACGCCAGCGGTGCTGAAAACCTATGTCGCGGCCTTTCACCCGCGCCTCATCGGCCTGACGGGGACGAAGGATCAGATCGCCAGGGTCGCCAAAGATTTCGCCGTCATCTATAATGTCGAACAGAAGCCCGGCGCCACCGACTATCAGGTCGGTCACAGCCGGACGCCCTATCTGTTCGACACGGACGGCAAGCCGGTCGCGCTGGTGCCGGTGGATGATCCGGGGACGCCGGATGTGGACGAAGGCGCGCCGGACAAGGTGCTCGCCTTTCTGGAAAAATGGGTCAAGTGACGCCGTTCTGGGAAAAGCCGCTCGACCAGCTCGACCGCGCGCAGTGGGAAGCGCTGTGCGACGGGTGCGGCAAATGCTGTCTGCATAAGGCGGAGGATGAGGATACGGGGCGTATCTATCCGACCAACGTCGCGTGCCGCCTGCTCGACCGGCACAGCGCGCAATGCACCAATTACAAGAATCGCCGGACCTTCGTGCCCGATTGCGTGCGGTTGACGCCGACCAAGGTCAAGCAGATCGGCTGGCTGCCCCGGACATGCGCCTATCGCCTGCGCGAAGACGGCCTGCCGTTGCCGGACTGGCATTATCTGGTGTGCGGCGACCGGGAAGCGGTGCATCGTGCGCGGCAATCCATCCGGGGGTGGACGGTAGCAGAGTCGGAGGCAGGCGATCTGGAAAACCATCTTGTCGACCGCGAAATCTGAAGCGGAATCCAGCGCCGCGATCCTGATCGACGGCGTAGCGATGCCGGTGCGGGTGCGCCGGTCGGCACGGGCGCGGGCGTATAAGCTGACGATGGACGGCACGCGCGGCGAATTGCGCCTATCGTTGCCGATGCGGGGGAACCTGAAACGGGCGCTTGGCTGGGCGCAGGATCATGAAGGCTGGGTGCGCGCGCAACTGGCGCAGCAACCCGCGATCACCCGGCTGGACGATGGCGCGGTCTTTCCGCTGGAGGGACGCGACGTCCAGATATGCTGGGTCGCGGGCGCGACGCGCACGATCCGGCTGGAGGGCGACCGGCTGCTGCTAGGCGGGGCGGCAGAGTCTGTGAGCGCGCGAGTGATGCGCTGGCTGGTCACGCGGGCGCGGGCGGTGCTGGAAACCGAAAGCCATGAACTCGCGCGCGATCAGGGGCTGATCGTCGCGTCGGTGGGCGTGGGCGATCCACGCACCCGCTGGGGCAGTTGCACCTCGTCAGGCGCGATCCGCTACAGCTGGCGGCTGATCCTGTGTCCACCCCATGTGCGGCGCGCGACGGTGGCGCATGAACTGGCGCATCTGCTGCATATGGATCATAGCGCGGCGTTCCATGCGGCTCATGCGCGGATATATGGGGCCGATCCCCGGCCAGCGCGCGCATGGCTGCGCAGCCATGGCGCGGGGCTGCATCGCTACACGGCCTGATTGGTGGCCGGGCAGGGGTGGTCTGCGTCGCGACGATGCGCGAGGCCGCAGGCGGCGCAGACGATATGATCGCCCGGTTGCAGGCCATGGCCAACGGCGACTCGTTCATCGAACACATAACAGTCGCCCTGCCACCGGCTGTCCGCTGCAGGCATTTCCTCCAGATAGCGTAATATGCCGCCGCGCAGGTGATAGACGTCATCGAAGCCGCGCGCCTTGACCAAGGCGGTCGATTTTTCGCAGCGGATGCCGCCGGTGCAGAACATCGCGATCTTGGGCGTGCGGCCCTGCGCCTTCAGGTCGGCGGCAAAGCGGTCGAACCAGTCGGGAAATTCGCGGAAGGAGGCGGTGGCAGGATCGATCGCCCGGTCGAAGGTGCCGACGGCGACCTCATAGGCGTTGCGCGTGTCGATGACCACCGTGTCCGGGTCGGCGATCAGCGCGTTCCATGCGGCCGGGTCGACATGCGTGCCAGCCCGATGTGCCGGGTCCAGATCGCCCACGCCCAGCGTCACGATCTCCGCTTTCACCTTCACCTTCATGCGCCCGAATGGCGCGGTGTCGGCGGCGGAATATTTGACGTCGAGGTCCGCGCAGCCGGGCAGGGCGCGGATATGGGCGACGAGGCGGGCGATGGCGTCCGCATCGCCAGCGACCGTGCCGTTGATCCCCTCCGTCGCCAGGATCAGCGTGCCGTACGTCCCCAGCGTGGCGCATAGCGTGCGCAGATCGGCGGCGATCGTCTGCGGATCGGGGAAGGACGCAAAGCGATAGAGGGCGGCTACGGTGTAAGCGGACATGGCGCGGCTATAGCGGCACGCGCTTTGTCTTGAAAGCTATGGCCCGAACGCGCATAGGCAGGGCTATGGTTCCCCTTTCGTTCGCGGATCACGCTTTTCTGGCCCTGCCCGAAGCGGCGCTTTACTGGCCCGCCCAGCGCGCGTTGCTGATTGCCGACCTGCATTTTGAAAAGGCGAGCTGGTTCGCGCGCTTCGGCCAGTTCCTGCCACCCCATGACAGCGAAGCGACGCTGGACGTGATCGAGGCGATGGTGGAGCGCACCGGTGCGCAGTCGGTCTGGTCATTGGGCGACAGTTTCCATGATGCGGGCGGCGCGGCACGGCTGGACCCGCGTGCGCGCGATCGGCTTCATGCCCTGACGGATCGGCTGGACTGGACCTGGATCACCGGCAATCATGACATTGGCGTGGCGCAGATGCCGGGCGGACGCCGGGTGGCGGAGGCGCAGGTGAGCGGCATATGGTTGCGGCATGAAGCGGTGGCGGACGATCCGCGACCCGAAATTTCCGGCCATTTCCATCCCAAGCTGCGCCTGTCACTGCGCGGACGGCATGTGTCGCGGCGCTGCTTCGTGGGATCGGCGACGAAGCTGATTCTACCGGCACTCGGCGCGCTGACCGGGGGGCTGGATGCGGGGCATGGAGAGATTCGGCGGGCTGTGGGACCGGGGGCAAGCGCGCTGGTGCCGGTCGCGGACCGATTGCTCCGCTTTCCGTTATCGTAAAGCGACGTTACGGAAAGCGGATATCGACCGTTGTATTTGTGCAACGCGTCATGAAGATCGCGCTTACCGATTCATTAAAAGTCGCGGAAATGCTGGGGTCTATTGCCATCGTCCTGCTGTGGCAGCATAATCGCGCAGAGTTTCGATATGGCAAAAAGCCGTGCGGACCAGGAGAGGACATGACCATCATGACAGACAAGAGCCGTTGGGCATCGACCGCCGCTATGATCGCACTCAGCCTGGGTGCGTCCGCCGCGATGGCGCAGGACAATGTCGCGCCGCAGGCCGCCGCCGACATCAACGAATCCGAAATCATCGTCACGGCCACGCGGCGCGCCAGCCCCCTGTCCGACGTGCCGATCGCCGTGTCCGCCGTGGGCGCGCAGGCGATGCAGAACAGCGGCGCGAGCGATATTCGCACGCTCAACCAGTTGGCGCCCTCGCTGCTGGTGTCCTCGACCGGATCGGAAGCCAATGCGTCGGCGCGTATTCGCGGCATCGGCACGGTGGGCGACAATCCAGGTCTGGAAAGCTCCGTCGCGGTGTTCATCGACGGCGTCTATCGATCGCGCACCGGCGCGGGCCTCAACGAACTGGGCGAAATCGAACGAGTGGAGGTGCTGCGCGGGCCGCAGGGCACGCTGTTCGGCCGTAACGCGTCGGCGGGCCTGATCAACATCATCAGCAAGGCGCCTGAGCGGACGTTCAGCGCGAAGGGCGAGATCACTTACGGCAATTATGATTATTGGCGGCTGTCTGGCCGCGTCACCGGGCCGATCGCGGAAGGCGTGGCACTCAGTCTGGACGGCGTATGGTCCAAGCGCGACGGCTTCTTCACGCTGCGTGATACGGCGGGCAACAAGGTCGGCGATACCAACGACCGCAACCGTTACTTCCTGCGCGGACAGGCATTGATCGAACCCAATGACGCGCTGTCGATCCGGCTGATCGGTGATTATACCAATCGCGATGAAAGCTGCTGCGGCGCGGCCTATACCGAATCGCGCGAACGGCGACCGCTGGCGGGGGGTGGCTATACCGATGCGCCGTTCAACCGGATCGCTGCGATTCTGGCAGGGCAGGGCAGCGTGATTGCCGCCGACCCCTATGACCGCAACCTGACCACCACGCCGGGCCGCGACTATGTCAGCAAGCTGCGCGACTGGGGCGTATCGGGCGAGGTCAATTATGACATGGGCGGCGTCAAGCTGACCAGCATCACCGCCTATCGCGACTATAAGTCCCGCGACTATGGCGATTATGACTATAACCGCGCTGACCTGCTCTACCGCGATCCCAATACCTATCGCCAGTTCAAGACCTTCACGCAGGAATTGCGCGCGCAGGGTTCGGCCTTCGGCGAGGCGCTCGACTGGCTGGTCGGCGGCTATTACGCCAATGAACGGCTGACATTGCAGGACAATGTCCGGTTCGGCGCGGACTATGGGCGCTTTGCGGCGTGCCGTTTGATGGCGGGCGCGGGCGTCAACAGCAATTTCAGCGCGGCGCAACTGTCCGCATGCGGCAGCGGTCTTGCCACTGGGGCATTGATCACCGGGACGCAGGCGCAGTTGAATGCCGGGCTTGCCCCGGCCATCCGCGCCAGCCTGATCGCGCAGGGCGTACCGGCCGCGCAGGCGACCGCGATCGCCAATGCGCAGGCGTCGGGCATTTCCACCGGCCTTGGCAACGGGCTGCGCGCGCTTGCTGCGATCCCGTCCGGCACCGGCGACGTCGCCTCGCTCTATCGGCAGAAGAGTGAGAATTGGGCGCTGTTCACGCACAATATCATCCATCTGACGAAGCGGCTCGATCTGACGGTGGGCCTGCGCTACACCCATGAAAGCAAGCGCTTCTCGTCCGATTTCAATAACAACAACGCGACCTGCGCGGCACTGCAGCCGGGGCTTGCCCCCATCGCCACCAACCCGGCGCTGGGCAGCGCGGCGACGCTGGCAGGCGGCATCCTGACGCTCGGCTGTCTGGGTAACGGATCGACCAGCCTCAACGCGCTCGACCTCAACGACAAGATCAGCGACGGCGAATTTTCCGGCACCGCCGTATTGTCGTGGAAGCCGACCGACGACCTGCTGCTCTATGGCAGCTATTCCAAGGGCTATAAGGCGGGCGGATACAATCTGGATCGCTTCCAGTTGGGATCGACCGGCCTGAACGCCGTGCCAGCCGTCTTTGCACCGCGCAGCAACGCCGATGTCGCCAGCCTGCGCTTTGCTGCGGAAAAGGTGGATTCATTTGAAGTCGGCCTGAAATACAGCCAGCCCAAATGGAGCGCCAACATCGCTGCGTTCCGGCAGGAGTTCAAGAATTTCCAGCTGAACACATTCAACGGCACCAGCTTCGTCGTGCAGAATATCAATGGATGCGACAGCGCACTGAGCGCGGCGCGGACCTGCGCTTCGGGCGATGTCGGGCCGGGCCTGACCAGTCAGGGCGTCGAACTGGAACTGACGGCCAGCCCGGTGCGCAACGTGCGCGTGTCCGGCGGCTTTACCTATGCGGAGGCGAAGTTCGCCAACCGGCTGGTGGGCAGCGGCAATGGAGCGGTGCCTTTGGACCCGGCGCTGTTCCTGCTGCCTGGCTCCATCAATAGCAACGCGCCCAAGATGGTGACGACGGCCAGCTTCGCCTGGACGCCGGAACTGGGGTCGAGCGGTCTGTCGGCGCTGTTCTACATCGATGGGCGCATGACCAGCGACTATAATACCGGGTCCGACCTGTTCCCCGAAAAGCGGCAGGATGGCTATGCCATCGCCAATGCGCGCATCGGCATCCGTGGACCCAACCAGCGGTGGGCGGTCGAATTCTGGGGCCAGAATATCTTCAACCAGAATTATACCCAGGTCGCGTTCAGCAGCCCGTTGCAATCGAGCAGCCCGGCGACATCGACCACTGGCCAGTTTGCGGGCGGCGCGCCGATGGCGAACCAGCTGATCTCCGCCTATCTGGCCGAACCGCGCACCTATGGCATCACGCTGCGTGGGAGTTTCTGATCGAAGGAAAGGTCCGTCTCCTCATGAGGCGGACCTTCATTCCGCTGGCTGGGCTACCGCCGGTTCGGCCGGTTTGCGACCTGTGATCCATGCAACGACGCGCGGCACCGGGCCGTTGCGGTCCATCCATGCGCTATAGGCGCGATAGTCCGGGTCGGCGGACAGATGCCGCTCCTCGGTCCTGGCGCGCCAGTAATAGACGGCGTTGGTGAGCGCCAGCATCGTGCAGTTGCGGATCATGTCGGTGGTCGATCCGCTGACCGTCAGGAAGGGCAGGGCGGAAAACCACCAGAAGAGATTCTTCGACAGATAGGCCGGGTGCCGCGTCCAGCGATAGGGACCGTGCGTCAAGATGCCGCGATGGGTCAGGTTGGAAAAGCGCAGGCCGAACGCCACCGTCGCCCAGGCGTAGACGCCGGTCAGCAACACCAGCCAGCCGCCCAGCAGCCATTGCAGCGCTGGTGCGCCCTGCGTCCAATGATCCCACTCCGCGCCGCCCGCATGATAATCGAGCGGCCCGCCAGCGCCCATCAGCACGAAGGGCGGGTAGCAGATCAAAGCCGCCAGCCATCCGCCAAGATAAGGATTGGCAGTGCGGATGTGCGAATCGAGCGGTTTGAACGTCAGGATGTAGCCGACCGTCGCCAGGCACACGTCGATCATGAACATGACTGCGATCAGGAACCCGGCGAGCGCAACCGGATGGGCCAGCGCGTCTTCTATCCGCCAATCCACGACGCTGGCGAAATTGCCCGGTACGATTGAGACCATGAAGGCGAGGAAGAAGCCCTTCACCGCCCATGCGCGCGCGTGATGGGCGACCTGTATCATGTCGGGCGCGCCCGACGCGCCGCCGATGACCCACTGGCCAAAGGCGTGAGCGCCGTCGCGCGGTTCGACCAGATGCCGGTCGATCCACAGGATGTAGGGGATTGACGCGATCAGCAGCCACGGCGCAGCAGCGGTGAACAGATCCATGGAAAATCGGTAATTGCCGCTCCAGTACCAGCGCGCCAGACAATAGAAGAGGGCGATGGCGCCCCATGTCGCCCAAAGGCCGACGATCTTGACCGCGCTGACGCGCCAGATGTCGCGCACGGCGCGGGAGGGGGCTTGCCAGTCGATGCCGGTCGATGCGTTGCGATGCACCTTGTCCACGATCAGCGACCACAGCACCATTGGCAGGCCGCAGGCGACGACGGCGGCGAAACCGGCGTTGGGACCGTTCATGCCATAATGGCGCGCCACCAGCGTCCAGAGGGCCAGCCCCGCCATCCCCGCGATACCTACGCCATGGCTGACGGCGGATGGGGGGCATGGATCATGGGGTGCGGGCATGGGGGATGCTGTAGCGAAAAATGGTAAGCAAGCGGTGAAAGCCTGCTTCCCGTCGCTCAGCCGCCGCCCAGCACGTTGATGGTGAACGCCAATATGCCCAGATTGAACAGGAAAGCGGCAAAACATTGGAACAGCGCCGTGCGCCGCATCGTCGTTTCCGTGATGGCCGTGTCGGACGTCTGGAACGTCATGCCCAATGTGAAGGCGAAATAGAGGAAATCCCAATAGCCCGGCTCATCGGTCTGCGGAAAATCCAGCCCGCCGCCATCCTGGCCCGCTGGACCCGGCAGATAATAATTATGGGCATAATGCATGGCGTAGACCAGATTGGAAAATGTCCATGCGATCAGCAATGTGGATAGCAGCAGCGCGACGGCGGACGCCTTGGCCCCGCCATGCTGGCCGACGGCCACCCCCACGGCGATCAGGACGACCAGACTGACGATGCCGGTCAATAGCAGCATTAGGTTGCGATTGGCGTCGTTGGCCGCCGCTTTGGCACGCATCGCCTTTGGATTGGAATCGATGAGCGGGACGACGGACACGAAGAAAGCGAGGGCGGCGATGTCGAACCCCGCCATCACCGCCTCATGCCATGGCAGAACCAGCGCCAGCGGCGCCATGGTCGCCAGCAGCGCCAGAAACATGCCGTAACGCCATGGGAAAATCGGCAGGGAAGCGGACGAACGGGCCATGGCGATCATCAAAGACGCAAAAGAACTGCCCTTGCAAGCCGCGTTTAGAGGACGGAGGCGATCAGCCCGCGCGCCTGCGCCTCATTGGCTTCCAGATACCAGTTTTCCGGCGCTTTTTTCAGCAATTCGTCCATCGTGATCTGCGATCCCAGGATCAGGTTCTGAAATCCTTCATTCTGGATAGCGATGGATGATTCGATCTCGTTCAGGGTTGCCTTGAGGGTCGCTATGCATGTGGACAGCGGTCCGGCGAGTTGGATTTTCTTTGTGATGACTCGCTCGTGGATCATCAGCCGGGTGCCGCGCGTCAGATAGCGGTTTTCCGCCGCAAAAAAACTCATGAAGGTCGCTCCCGCCGAATAGACCGCAGTCCGGCCCAGAAACACCAGCCGCCGTTCGGGATAGAGATCCGAATGAAAGCGAATATCCTCCCCCATCAGCCGGGCGATTTCCGGGTCGCCGCCTAAGGTAGACAGTTCGACGACGACCAGCCCCGTTTGCGATGCGGTGGACAGGCACTTTTTGAAATGCAGATACATGCCATGATCGACCGCGCCTGACAGCATGATCGCGGGAAATTCGAAATCCTTGGCGGTAAGAAGCGGCGCAGTGGCGAACATGCAATTATTCCTGTGTGTCGGGCAGTCGGGCAGGATTACGCACGAGCCTGCAAAAAGGTGCCGCGCTTTTGACTGGCGCCTGTCGTATGACACCCGTAAGGAACAGATCATGACCAAGGGATGGCGGGCATGATCGCGAAACTCAAAGGGCGGCTGGACAGTAGCGGCATCGACCATGCCATCATTGATGTGGGCGGGGTCGGCTATCTGGTCGGTGCGTCGTCCCGCACGCTGGCGGCGCTTGGCCCGGTGGGGGAAGCGGTGACCATCCATACCGAAATGCTGGTCGCGGCGGATTCCATCCGGCTGGTCGGCTTTGCCCGTGCGGAGGAACGCGACTGGTATCGGTTGCTGACCCATGTGCAGGGCGTGGGATCGCGTGTGGCGCTGGCCATATTGTCCGCACTCGAACCGCTTGAACTGCACCGCGCCGTGGCGGCGGGGGACAAGGCGATGATCGCGCGCGCCAATGGCGTGGGGCCGAAACTGGCGCAGCGGATCGTCAATGAATTGAAGGACAAGATCGGCACTGCGCCCGCTGGCGGCCCGATCGGCGTGGGCGTCGTCGCGCTGCCGCCTGGCGACCATAGTGCCGACGCGTTGTCCGCGCTTCAGAATCTGGGCTTCAAACCGCATGAGGCCAGCGTTGCCGTTGCCGCCGCCGTCGACGAACTGGGCGACGCTGCCTCGCTCGACGCGCTGGTGCGCATGGCGTTGCGTAAGGCGGCCAAGTGAGCGACGACGACCGCCTGATGACTCCGGCCCGCCGGATCGAGGATGTGGACGCGGCGTTGCGCCCCAAGTCGCTGGACGAATTTATCGGACAGGAAGCCGCGCGCGGCAATCTGCGAATCTTCATTCAGGCGGCCAAAGCGCGGGGGGAAGCACTCGATCATGTGCTGTTCTTTGGCCCACCCGGATTGGGCAAGACGACGCTGGCGCAGATCGTCGCCAAGGAAATGGGCGTGGGCTTTCGCGCGACGTCCGGCCCGGTCATCGCCAAGTCAGGCGATCTGGCCGCATTGCTCACCAATCTGGAACCCGGTGACGTCCTGTTCGTGGACGAAATCCACCGGCTCAGCCCAGCGGTCGAGGAAGTGCTGTATCCGGCGATGGAGGACCGCGCGCTCGACCTGATGATCGGGGAGGGGCCGTCGGCGCGATCCGTGCGCATCGACCTGCCGCCCTTCACGCTGGTGGGGGCAACGACGCGGCAGGGGTTGTTGACGACGCCGCTGCGCGACCGGTTCGGGATTCCGGTGCGGTTGCAATTTTATACGGTGGATGAACTGGAACTGGTGGTGCGTCGCGCCGCGCGCCTGCTCGACCTGGGGGTCACGTCCGATGGCGCGGTGGAGATTGCGCGCCGGTCGCGGGGGACGCCGCGCATTGCGGGACGGCTGCTGCGCCGGGTGCGCGACTTTGCCAATGTGGCAGGCGTGCCGACCGTGGATGCGAAGGTCGCCGATGCGGCGCTCATGCGGCTGGAGGTGGATCAGTTGGGCCTCGATCTGATGGACCGCCGTTACCTGATGATGATCGCCGACATTTATCGCGGCGGGCCGGTCGGCGTGGAAACGCTGGCAGCCGGGCTGTCCGAAGCGCGCGACACGATCGAGGAAGTGATCGAACCCTATCTGATCCAGTTGGGCCTGATCGCGCGGACGGCGCGGGGCCGCTGCCTCAATGGGCCGGGGTGGAAGCATCTGGGCCTTAACCCGCCGCAGGATGTGCAGAACGGCCTCTTCGATTAGGTGGCTGCTGAAAAGCCATGGCCGTTACAGCAAGGCGCAGCTATAGCGGACTGACTAAAGGAGGCGTGCGCCAGACGCGCCCGGACAGACAGGAGTTGCGCCTTGCGGGCCATCGAGAAATTCCCCAACCTGGTTACGATGTTCTTCGCCCGCGCCGGCGAAAAGTGCGACGCGCCCTTCCTGTGGCGCAAGAGCGAGGGTGCGTGGCATAGCCAAAGCTGGACAGAGGTCGCGCAACAGGTCGCATCGCTGACCGCCGCGCTCAAGGCATTGGGCCTGCGTCCGGGCGATCGGGTGATGCTGGTCAGCGAGAACCGGCCGGAATTCTGCATCGCTGATCTGGCCATCATGGCGGCGGGCTGCATCACCGTGCCGACCTACACCACCAACACGACGCGCGATCATCAACATATATTGACCGACAGCGGCGCGCGGGCGGTAATCGTTTCGACATCGAAACTAGCCCAGGCACTGATGCCCGCCGTCGTCCGGTCGCAGGCGAGCTTCGTCATTGGCATGGAGCCGCTGCGCGGTGCGCAGGGTCAGTGCAGCTGCCACCTGTGGAGCGACCTGATCGCGGCCCATGCAACGGCAGATGTAGGGCAATGTGCGCTGGCGCAGACCGCGACCCGCAACGATCAGGCCTGCATCATCTATACCAGCGGCACCGGCGGCGCACCGCGCGGCGTGATGCAGCATCACGGGTCGATCCTGTCCAACGTTGAGGGCGCAGGTCTGGTGGTCGCTCAGGACTTTGGCTGGGGTGATGAGGTGTTCCTGTCGTTCCTGCCGCTGTCCCATGCCTATGAACATAGCGGCGGCCAGTTCCTGCCAATGCTGCTGGCCGGGCAGATCTATTATGCCGAAGGGCTGGAAAAGCTGGCCGGCAATATCGAGGAAGCGCGCCCGACCATCATGGTCGTGGTGCCTCGCCTGTTCGAAGTGCTGCGCGCCCGCATCATCAAGTCGATCGAGAAGCAGGGCAAATTTCCCGCCTATCTGATGGGGCAGGCGCTGCGCATCGCAGCGCGGGAACAGCAGGGTCGGGGGTCGATTCTCGACAAGCCGATGAAGCTGATCCTGTCGCGCACGCTGATCCCCAAGGTGCGCGCGCGGTTCGGCGGGCGGATGAAGGCGCTGGTGTCGGGTGGCGCGCCGCTCAACCCCGATGTCGGCCTGTTTTTTGACGCGATGGGGCTGATCCTGTTGCAGGGCTATGGCCAGACCGAAGCCGGTCCGATCGTCAGCTGCAATCGCCCGGCGGCGGGCATTGCCATGGACACGGTCGGCCCGCCGCTGGACGGCGTGGAAGTGCAGATCGCGGAGGATGGCGAGATATTGGTGCGTGGCGAACTCGTCATGCACGGTTATTGGCGCAATCCGTCCGAAACCGAAAAGGTGCTGAAGGACGGCTGGCTCCACACCGGCGACATTGGCGAGATCGACGGCAAGGGCCGCATCCGCATCACCGATCGCAAGAAAGACCTGATCGTCAACGACAAGGGCGATAATGTGTCCCCGCAAAAGGTCGAGGGGATGCTGACGCTCCAGAGCGAGATCGGGCAGGCGATGGTCCACGGCGACCGGCGGCCCTATCTGGTTGGGCTGATCGTGCCGGACGCCGAATGGACGCGGGAATGGGCGCAGGAGAAAGGCGTGCCGGTGGAGGGGGTCGAGGCCGACCCAGCCTATATGGCGGCGTTGCGCGCGGCGGTGGACCGGGTGAATGGTGACCTGTCGGTGCTGGAACGGGTGCGCCGTTTCATCCTGGCCGATGAACCGTTCGCCATCGAAAATGAGGAAATGACGCCGTCGATGAAGATCCGTCGCCACGTTATCCGCAAACGCTATGCCGACCGGCTGGACGCGCTTTATAAGGGGTAAGGCCCGGTCAGTCCGTCGATTGCCGCCCATCCATCCGCGCCGATGCCGGGCAGCATATGCCGATGGCTGTGGTTTACGCCGCCCAGTGCCATGACGGGCATCCTTGCCTGACGCGCGAGTGCAGCGAAACGCACACGGCCCAGATGCGCCGCACCGGGATGGGAGCGGGTCGGGAAGAGCGGGGACAGCAGGATAAGGTCGGCGTGGTGGCGCCGGGCGGCCTGTATCTCCTTTGCGTCATGTGCAGCGGCGCTATGGAACATGCGTCCTGTCGCTTTGCGACCCGTTGGGCCATGCCATCCGTCAGCTTGCCACGCCATCGCCGTGCGGGCTTTCCCCGCCAGCAGTAGCGTTAGCCGCCGCCGTTGCGCGATGGCGCGCACGGCGTCGAACAGCGCGCGCCGGGCCTTGGGCTGAATGGAATAGTGGCGGAAGATGATGCCCGCGCACCCTTTTGGCAGTTGTCCGACGGCTGCGAGCATCGCCGCGTCGCTCACTCGTTCATCGGTCATCAGCCACAGGGACGGCAAGGCGGCGAAAGAGCGATTTTTGCGGTGGCGGGCGTGCATGACCCTGTCCTATAGCAGCGCGCATGACGACCGACACCATCGAAGCCGCAGAGCGGCTGGCCACCCTGCGCGAAAGCATCGACCGGGCTGCGCGCCTGACCGACCGCACAGCCGACGCCATCACCCTGATCGCCGTGTCCAAGATGCACGGGGCCGACGCCATCCTTCCGCTGATCGACGCGGGCCAGCGGGTGTTCGGCGAAAACCGTGTGCAGGAAGCACAGGATAAATGGCCTGCCCTGCAAGAAGCCTATGGCGACATCGCGCTGCATCTGGTGGGCCAGTTGCAATCGAACAAGGCCGCAGATGCGGTCGCTTTGTTCGACGTGATCCACAGCCTCGACCGCCCGTCGCTATTGACCGCGCTGGCCAAGGCGATGGACGCGGCGGACAAGCGCGTCCCCTGCTATATTCAGGTCAATATCGGGGCGGAGGCGCAAAAGGGTGGCTGTGCCATTGCCGATACGCCTGCGCTGATCGCGGCGGCGCGCGATGCGGACATTCCGTTGCTTGGCCTGATGTGCGTGCCGCCTGCGGACGTGGAGGCCGCGCCCTATTTCGCGCTACTGGCGAAGATGGCGCGGGAAGAAGGGCTGGAGCAGCTGTCCATGGGAATGTCGGGCGACTATGAAACGGCAATCATGCTGGGCGCGACCGACATTCGGGTAGGCAGCGCGTTGTTCGGCGCGCGGGATTGAGGCAAGGAAGGGCTGGCGTGACCCCGCCCATTGGTTTCAGAAACTTTCCTCGTCATAGACGCGGCTGACGTCACCCTGCCATTCGCCATGGTAGCGATCCAGCAGCCGTTCGGCGTGCGTCTTGCCCGAAGCGACCACTTCGTCCAGATCGGACAGATAGCCAGTTTCATTGTCGCCAGCAGCATTGAGCCGACCGCGTGCGGTGAGGCCTGACCGGGCGATGTCCAGCACGGGCCGGGCAATGTCACGCAGCGTGCGTCCGCCGCCGATCGGCGCATTGAGGCCCAGCTTCGGCACGGAATCGCGCAATATCTGGCGATCCTCCATGCTCCAGTCCTTGACCAGATCCCACGCGGCGTCGAGCGCCCCTTGATCGTAGAGCAGGCCGACCCACAGGGCCGGTAGCGCACAGATGCGACCCCATGGCCCGCCATCGGAGCCACGCATTTCCAGGAAACTTTTCAGGCGCACTTCGGGGAAGGCGGTGGACAGATGGTCCTCCCAATCCTTTTCCGTCGGCTTTTCACCCGGTAGGACGGACAGTTCGCCTTTCAGGAAATCGCGGAAGCTGAGGCCTGATGCGTCGATATATTTGCCGTCGCGGTAGACGAAATACATCGGCACATCGAGGGCGTAGTCGCAATAACGCTCATAACCAAAGTCGTCGTCGAACACGAAGGGCAGCATGCCAGTGCGCTGCGGATCGGTGTCGGACCAGATATGGCTGCGGTAGGACAGGAAGCCGTTCGGCTTGCCTTCGGTAAAGGGCGAATTGGCGAACAGCGCGGTGCCAAGCGGTTGCAGCGCCAGCGACACGCGGAATTTCTTCACCATGTCCGCTTCGCTGCCATAATCCAGATTGGTCTGGATCGTGCAGGTTCGCAGCATCATGTCGAGACCCATCGACCCCACGCGCGGCATGTGCCGCAGCATGATGTCATAGCGGCCCTTGGGCATGATCGGCAGTTCAGCGCGCGTCTTGTCGGGCCACATGCCAAGGCCGAGGAACCCTAGGCCGAGCATGTCGCCGACATATTTCACCTGTTCCAGATGGCGGCCGGTTTCGGCGCAGGTCTGATGCAGATTGTCGAGCGGCGCGCCCGACAGTTCGAGCTGGCCTGCCGGTTCCAGGCTGATCGTGCCATCGGCGCCGGACAGGGCGATGATATTCTCACCCTCGAACACCGGGTTCCAGCCATAGCGGGTCAGGCCGATCAGCAGCGTGTGGATGCCGCCTTTTTCCTGATAGCTGGGCGCATGATGATCCTTGCGGCTATAGACGAATTTTTCATGCTCGGTGCCGATGCGCCAGCGATCCTTGGGCTTTTCGCCGTTGGCGAAAGCCGCGATCATCTGGTCGCGGCTTTCGATGACGGGATCATGGTCCCCTGTATCGGTTCTCGTGCTCATGATCCGCCCTTACTGCTTCCCCAGTGCCCGTCAAACATTGTCGGGCGGCCCTCACATAAGGCCAGTCCGTCCCCGCTTCAATCCAATAGCGAAATGAAACTATTTCCAATCGCCGTTGATCGTCATCCACGCAGCGGTGGCGGCAATCGCGGCGGTTTCGGCGCGCAGGATGCGCGGGCCGAGCGAAAGCGGCACCGCGCGGGGATGGGCGCGAATTGCCTCACGCTCTTGGGGATCGAAGCCGCCCTCCGGCCCGATCAGCATGGCGGCGGGGCCGGGATGCGCGGTCAGGGTGGCGTGCAGGGGCTGCCCGCCGGTTTCATCGGCGAAGAACAGCCAGCGATTGTCAGGCAAATTTTTCAGTAGCGCATCCAGCTTCATCATCGGCACAAGATCGGGCAGGGCGGTGCGGCCGCATTGTTCGGCCGCTTCGACCAGATGGGCGTGGAGCCTG
This sequence comes from Sphingobium sp., assembly GCF_049304695.1. Taxonomy (GTDB): domain Bacteria; phylum Pseudomonadota; class Alphaproteobacteria; order Sphingomonadales; family Sphingomonadaceae; genus Sphingobium. Next base: position 73,023 of record NZ_JBAQOK010000061.1, on the reverse strand, counting down.
TCGAAATTCAGTTTGTCGACCACCGCCCGCCGCGTCAGCACCGGTTGCAGCCGCGCAACGCCCAGTTCGCACGCTTTTTCTGCGATCAGGTCGATGCGGCCTTTCTTGATCGGTGCGCAGCAGAGCCAGAAATCGGGTACGACTTCCGGCGCTTTGGTCTGGCTGATACACTCCAGCACCAGATCGCGCTTGCGGATGTCGCGCGCACGCGCGGCCCATTCGCCCGACCGGCCATCGAACAGCAGGACGATGTCGTCCTCCTTCACGCGCATGACGCTGATCAGATAATGGGCCGGGTTGCCATCGACCGGCACGACGACGGCCTCGCCCAACTGGGTTTCGACATGCAGGCGCGGGGCGCTTTGCGGGGGCCAGGCGGGGGTTGCGGTCATTTTGTCTCTTCCGTTCCGGCTATGCTTGTCGAAGCCTCTTTCTTCCCTAAAGAGAAGGTGAGGCCTGGGACAAGCATAGCCTGAACGGAGCAGAAGTGAATCAGACGATCGTTCCCGACAGTCAGGCGCGCGGCCTGCTGGCCCGATTGCCCGCCACGCCGCGCGCATTGGCGTTGCTGGCGCGGTTCGACCGGCCGATTGGCTGGTGGCTGTTGTTCTGGCCCGGTGCATGGGCAGTCGCGCTGGCTGGTGGCGGAGTGGTCCGCTGGGCGCTGATCGGCTGGCTGTTGCTGGGTGCGATCGCGATGCGGGGCGCGGGGTGCGTGTTCAACGATATCGTCGATCGCGATCTGGACGCGAAGGTCGCGCGCACTGCCGCCCGGCCGTTGGCGAGCGGGGCGATGGCGGTCAAGGTCGCGTGGGCCTGGCTTCTGGCGCTATGCCTCATTGGCCTGATCGTGCTGCTGCAATTGCATCTGTATGCGCAGGTCGTCGCGCTGGCCTCGCTGGCGCTGGTGGCGGCCTATCCGTTCATGAAGCGGATTACCGGCTGGCCGCAGATATGGCTGGGCCTCGTATTTTCCTGGGCCGCGCTCGTGGGGTGGAGCGAGGTGGCAGGATCGCTGACGCTGCCGGGGCTTTTGCTCTATGCGGGAACGATTTTCTGGGTTGTGGGCTATGACACCATCTATGCGATGCAGGACCGGGAGGATGATGCGCTGATCGGAATAGGGTCGAGCGCGCTGTCGATGGGTCGGCATGTGCGAATGGGGGTCATGCTTTGTTATTTGGCGGCACTGGGCCTATGGGGTGGCGCACTATGGGTGGTGCGGCCGCAAATACTGGCGCTTGCCGCGCTGCTGCCGATCGCCGTCCATCTGGGCTGGCAGGTCATCACTTTGAAGGAGGACGGCATCGACCCGCTCGCCAAGTTCCGCTCCAACCGCTTTGCCGGGCTGTTGGTCTTTTGCGCCTGTATCGTGGTGGGTAACGCATGAGCGTGCCGCAACCAGGTGACAATTGCTGGCGCATCGCGCGCGCCACGCAGGCCAGTACCATCATCGACGCCGACGCCTATTTCCGGCATGCCCGCGCCGCCATGATCAAGGCGAAGAAGCGGATCATGCTGATCGGCTGGGACTTCGATGCCGCGATCAGCCTGATCCGCGAAGACGAAGCGCAGGATGGCGCGCCGGCGGTGATCGGCGATTTCATCAGCTGGCTGGTCGAACGCAGCCCGGACCTTGAAATCTTTCTGCTGCGCTGGGACGTCGGCGCAATGAAGGCGATGGTGCGGCCCAGTAATCTGTTCACCACGATCAAATGGATGGCGCATCCGCGCGTGACGGTGAAGATGGACAGCCATCATCCGCCCGCCGCTTCCCATCATCAAAAGATCGTCGTGATCGACGATTGCTTCGCCTTTTGCGGCGGCATCGACATGACCGGCGACCGGTGGGACACGCGCCATCATCGCGACGAGGAGCCGGGGCGGCTGCATCCCGACGGATCGCCCTATAGCCCATGGCACGACGCCACGACCGCGCTGAGCGGACCGGTCGCCGTCGCGCTGGGCGACCATGCCCGCAACCGGTGGAAAGGTGCGGGGGGCGACGACCTGCTGCCCGTGGAGGGCGTGGAGGATTGCTGGCCCGATGCGCTCAAGGTGCAGTTTACGAACGTCGATGTCGCCATTTCCCGGTCCGCGCCGGAGATGGACGATCAGGACGGCATAAGGGAGATCGAGCGACTTTATCTCGATCAGATCGCGTCGGCCAAGCGCTGTATCTACGCCGAAAGCCAGTATTTCGCGTCGCGCCGGATTGCCGAAGCCATTGCCCGGCGTCTGGACGAAGCGGATGGGCCGGACATCGTCATCGTCAACCCGACGCAGGCGGACGGCTGGCTGGAACAGCAGGCGATGGACACGGCGCGCGCGCGCCTGTTCGAAGCGCTCAAGGCCCGCGATACCCATGGCCGCTTTCGCATCTATCACCCCTTTACCCAGCGCGGCGTGCCGATTTACGTCCATGCCAAGATATTGATCGTGGACGACCGGCTGATCCGTGTGGGATCGTCCAACATGAATAACCGATCGATGCGGCTGGACACGGAATGTGACGTGACGATCGACACGGCCCTGCCTGTCAATGCGGAGTGCGGCGCGCAGATACTGGCGATACGCGACGACCTGATCGCCGAACATCTCGACCTGCCAGCCGAGCGGGTGGCGGGCGTGATCGCGGCGCGCGGGTTGATCGCGGGGATCGAGGAGATGCGGCAGAAGCCCGGCCGCACGCTGCGCCCCTATGAGACGCCTGACCTCAACGATGTGCAGGCGTGGCTTGCGGACAATGAGATACTCGATCCCGAAGGGCCGGAGGAGATGTTCGAGTCGATCAGCGAACGCGGGTTGTTTCGCCGGATGAAGGGGTGGTTCGGGCGGAACTAGGAACTATTCCGCCGCCAGCAGTGCTTCGGCGCCGCCCAGATTGACCGACACCAGCCGACTGACCCCCTGTTCCACCATGGTGACGCCGAACAGACGGTGCATACGGGCCATGCTGACGGCGTTGTGGGTGACGATTAGGTAGCGGGTGTCGGTTTGCGCCACCATCGCGTCGAGCAGGTCGCAGAAGCGTTCGACATTGGCGTCGTCCAGTGGCGCATCGACCTCGTCCAGCACGCAAATCGGCGCGGGGTTGGTCAGGAACAGGCCGAAGATCAACGCCACCGCCGTCAACGCCTGCTCGCCGCCAGACAGCAGGGTCAGCGCGGCCAGTTTCTTGCCGGGCGGCTGGGCCATGATCTCCAGCCCGGCCTCCAGCGGATCGTCGCTGTCGATCAGTTCCAGATGAGCCTGCCCGCCGTTGAAGAGGGTGGTAAACAGGCGACGGAAATGGCCATCGACCGCTTCGAAGGCGGCGATAAGCCTTTGTCGACCTTCGCGGTTGAGGCTGCCGATCGAGCCGCGCAGGCGGTGGATAGCCTGCGTGAGTTCGGTGCTTTCAGCGCGGCTGGCGGCCTGCACCGCTTCGAGTTCCGCCAGTTCCTGTGCTGCGACCAGATTGACCGGGCCGATCTTTTCCCGATCGGCGGCAAAGCGGTCATGATCGGCCTGCTCGTTTTGGGCGACGCGAATGTCGGTGCTGGCGAAGCCCAGCCGTTCGGGAAGCAGCGGTGGGGGACATTCAAAGCGTTCGCCCGACAGGCGGCTGGTTTCGATGCGGCGTTCGTCGGCAGCTTCGGCGCGGGCGGTGGCGGTGGCGCGGGCTTCGCGTGCGGTTGCAAGCGCTTCGCCTGCCTGCGCAGCCCTGGCTTCGGCGGCACGTAGGGCATCCTGTGCGGTCAGTTCGGCCTGTTGGGCTTGCGCAGCGGCTTGGGTCAGGGTCGCGCCCTGATCGTCCAGACGGACGATGGCCTGCGCCAGTGTGGCGGGCTGGTCAGCGATGGACTGGCGCTCAGTCGCAATCGCTTCACCGCGCGCGACCATGGCGGCGATGCGTTTGGCGGCCTCGCCCGCGCGGGCGCGCCAGCCTTTGGCTTCGGCTTCGGCGGCGGCTTGCCGTTCACGGTCGCTGGCGATGGCCCGGTCGGCCAGCGCCTGATCGGCGCGAATCCGGCTGACTTCTGTGCGCGCCTTTTCGCTGGCTGCGCTGAGGCTTGTGACGAGGGCGCGGGTTTGCGCGCCGTCGGGCATCGCGGCTCGGACGGCCTGTACCGCATCATGATCGGCGCGGGCGTTGTCCCGGTCGCGCTGGGCGGTGGCGAGGCGTTCGTTCAGCCCTTCGCGGCGTCCTGCCAGTCGTTCGATCGCCGTTGTGGCCGCGTCGGCTGCGCGCAGGGCGGTGCGTAATTGCTGGTCGGCCTGCATGAGGCGCTTGCGACCCGCTTCGAGTGTCTGGGTTGCGGCCTGTTCGCGGGAATGGGCTTCGTCCTGGGCTGCCTGCGCTGTTACCACTTCAGCGGCCAGGGCAGGGCGGGCGGCGTCGATCGCGGCCAGTCGGTTCAGGCGGATGAGGCGTTCGGCGGCTGCCGCGCCACCCTGCGTCGCGATGTAGCCGTCCCAGCGGCGCATCTGTCCGTCGAGGGTGACGAGGCGTTGGCCGACGGCGAGCGGCTGACCAAAGTCCTGAGTGACCACCACTATTTGTGCGAGTCTGCGCGCCAGTTCGGGGGGGGCTTCGACATGGGCGGAAAGGGCGATGACGCCTTCGGGTAGGACAGGATCACTGTCTGGAATTTGGGCGCCGCTCCAGCGCTGCTTGCCTTGCGCGGCGATCGGTGCGGCGAGGTCGTCGCCCAGCGCAGCGGCGAGGGCGCGTTCGTAGCCGGGTGCGGCCTTGACCCGATCGATCGCGCGGTTTTGGCCGTCCGCGCCGCTGTCGATCGCGCGTTTGAGGGCGCTGGCTTCGCTGTCGAGCGCGGCCAGCGCGGCGCGGGCGGAGGATAGAGCGGCCTGCGCGGATGCGCGGGCTTCGCTGGCGGCATGACGATCGACATCGGCATCGTGGATCAGCGCATCGGCAGCCTCGCGATCACCCTGCGCCTGTTGCTGCTGGGCCAGCGCGGTGGCGCGTTGCGCCTCCAATGGCGCGATGTCGGGGAGGGCGGCGGCTTCGGCGTCCAGTTTCTGAGCCGTCCGCTCTGCGCTTTCCAGCCGCGCGCGGGCAGCGGCCAGCGCGGCGTCGGCAACACGCAGTTCGGCCTGCTCGCCTGCCTGTTGCGCCATCGCTTTGGCCAAGTCGAGTTCGGCATCGCGCGCGGCATTTTCGGCCAATGCGATGCGTCCGGCAAAGTCGGGGCGTTGTTTTTCGCTCTGGCCCGCGCGCACCTTGAGCGTAGCGATTTCGGCGGTCAGGCGAGCGATCGCGTCGGCCGCATCGTTGGCGAGCGTGCCTTCGCGCGCGCGATCCTCCGCCAGCCGTTCGGCCTGCTGCGCCAGATCGCCCAAGCGGCGCACGATGCCGTCGCGTTCGGTGCGCAGCGTGGCGAGGCGATGACCCGCCTCGCTCGCTTCGTCACGGGCGGCCTGCGCGGTGCTGCGGCATTGGGCCAGCGTGGCGACAGCGGCCTGTGCGTGAGCGGCGGCGGCCATCTGAGCTTCCTGTGCGGCGCGCACGGTTCCTTCGGCAGCAGCGGCGTCGGCGCGGGCCGATTCGGCGCTGGCATGGGCTTCGCGCCAGCGGGCGAACAGGGTGCGCGCTTCGGCGGTGCGAATCTGTTCGGACAGGCGGATATAGCGTTCGGCGGCGCGGGCCTGCCGCCGCAGGGCGTTGGCACGATTGTCCATGTCGGCCAGAATTTCGTCCAGCCGCGCGAGATTGCTTTCGGCGGCGCGCAGTTTCTGTTCGGCATCCTTGCGCCGGACATGCAGGCCAGCGATCCCCGCCGCCTCCTCCAGCATGGCGCGCCGTTCCTGCGGGCGGGCGGCGATGACGGCGGCGATGCGTCCCTGGCTGACCAGCGCGGGGCTATGTGCGCCGGTGGCGGCGTCGGCGAAGATCAGGGCGACGTCGCGGGCGCGCACGTCGCGGCCATTGGCGCGATAGGCGCTGCCTGCGCCGCGTTCGATGCGGCGCGTGACTTCCAGTTCGCCGTCCGCGCCGACATCGACGGCGTTGAACATTTCGCCCTGTTCCTGCACCGTCAGCAGCGATACTTCGGCAAAGTCGCGCTGGGGCCGGGTGGCGGTCCCCGCGAAGATCACATCTTCCATGCCTGCGCCACGCATCGACCGGGCGCTGGATTCGCCCATGACCCAGCGGATCGCTTCAAGCAGGTTGGATTTGCCGCAGCCATTGGGACCGACGATGCCGGTCAGGCCCGGTTCGATCCGCAGTTCGGCGGGATCGACGAAACTTTTGAAGCCCGACAATTTGAGGCGTTTTATCTGCACAAGGATGCGCCGGAGCAGTCGTCCGCCCCGGCCTCCCCGCGCTGGCGCGCGCCTGTCACCCCCCGGTCAGGCAATCAGATACCCGCTTCCTTGAGCTTTGCCTGAAGCGACGACCAGTTGGCGACATTGTCCACCAGCACGCCATTGATCAGGAAGCTGGGGGTGCCGCTGATATTATACTGGCTGTTGGCTGATTCCACGCCCTTGGCCAGCTTTTCGGCCGCAGCGGTGTTGGACAGACACTGTTTCGCCTGATCGGCGGAAATGCCGCGCTGCTGGGCAAATTCGACCAGACCCGCTGCGTTGGCGATGCCGCCCGGACGCTGGGCTGCGGGTAGTTGTTCGACGGCTTTGAGTGCCGCTTCGCTGGCCTGCACCTTGGCGAACATCGCTTCCTGATTGGCGAAAAACTGTTCGGACAGTGGATAGAAGATGTCCTTACCGCCGCAGCGTGCCAGCAGGGCGGCGGTCAGGTCGATGGGATCGCGGACATAGGGACGAAATTCGAAGCTCATCCGGCCGCTATCGACGATCTTGCGGATTTCTTCCGATGCTTCGACGGAGAAATCCTTGCAATGGCTGCATGTGTAGGAGCCATATTCCACCAGCTTGATCTTCGCCGACGGGTTACCCATCAGATAATAGCCTTCGGGCGAGTCGGCGATCGTGTCGGACCATGTGGTGCCAGCAGGCGCGGCCACAGTGGCGATCGGATCGCCGGTCGGCTTGGCGGCGTCCTCGCTCTTGCCGCCACATGCGGCGAGGCTGAGGCTGATGGCGATGAGGGCTAGTCCGGAAACGGCTTTCACGACGGGCAGGCTCCGATGATGGGATGACAATGAAAGGGTTTTAGATCAGCGCGCGGGCGCGGGCAATGCAGCCTGTACGATCGCCCAGGTCGAACCTTCGACGCGCGTGCCATTGACGGTGAAGCCGGGGGTACCGGCGATCTTCACCTTGTTCCATGCGTCGTCGGTCATGGCCAGAACCTGCTTCATCGACATGGGGTTGGCGATGCAGGCGTCGAGTTGCGCGTCTTTGAAGCCGCGCTTGTTCATCAGCGCATAGAGGCCGGTTTTTTGCCCGACGTCGCGCATTGCGGCGATTTGTTCGGTCGGTTTGGTCGTGGTCGCGGCGTCATAAGCCTCGACCTTTTCCATCCACGGCGTCTGGTTGGCAAACAATGCCTCATGATTGCCCATGAAACGGGCCGGGCCGCCGCAACGGGCGAGCAGGGCGGCGGTCAGGTCATATTTGTCGCGCACCGCGTTGCGGATTTCGACGTTGACCTTGCCGCCCTTCACATATTGGGCCTTGAGCGGGGCGCTCGCTTCGCCGACGAATTTCGCGCAGTGCGAGCAGGTGTAGCTGACATATTCCACCAGCCTGGTCGGTGCGTTGGGATTGCCCATGGCATGACCGCCGATGGGCGAGAGCACCACCCGGCTGACCCAGTTGGCGGCAGGCGCGGCCATGACGATGGCGGGCAGGGCGAGGAGAGCGAGGGGCAGCAGCTTTTTCATGGCGTGATCCATTGGGCGTGTCTGGATGAACGGGAACGGAAGAGTCTCAGCCGATTTTGGGCAGGCCGCTGCTGTTTGCAAGCCCCTGCGCCAGCGATTCCAGCACGGTGCGCAATTCAGGATCGCCAATGTCGCGCAGCGAATCGCCCAGTTCGACCGGAATGGGTTTGAGGTTGCGGGGCGGGGGCCGACGTTCGGCGGGGCTGTTCATGATTTCGCCCTGACGCATCGCGACCTTTGCCACGGCGGCATAGCCAAAGAAGCGGTTCACCCGTTCGACCAGATCGGGCAACATATGCTGCACCATCGGGGCATGGCCGCTCAATACCGTGAGCTGCAGCGTGCCGCCTGCTTTCTGTCCCACCGGAAAGCGAATCGATTCGGGTGCGCAGATGCCCGCATAATGGCTGCCCACGATTTCCGACCAGCGCGTGACGATGCTGGACTGAACGAAGCCGAATTTTCGAAACGCGGCGCGACCGATGTCGGGCATCAGGTCCGCGATTCGGCGCGGCGCACCGACGCGCGGGCGTTCCACGGGGGGAACGGCCTTGGCCTTTAATTTCGGTGTCGGGGGGCGTTCCGTCATGGCGCACTTAATGGCATAGGGCGGCCATGCGCGTCGAGGGTCGAGAGTCAAAAATCGCTGGGCGCCTGCTCGCTCATTATGACGTCCATGCCCGCCGCCTGCCGTGGCGCGCTGCGCCGGGGGCGAACGGCGCCGATCCCTATCGTGTCTGGCTGTCCGAAGTGATGTTGCAGCAGACGACGGTGGCGGCAGTCGGTCCCTATTTCGATAAATTCACGGCGCGCTGGCCCACGGTGGAGACGCTGGCCGCTGCTCAGGACGCCGATCTGATGGCGGCGTGGGCTGGCCTTGGCTATTATGCCCGCGCCCGCAATCTGCTGGCCTGTGCGCGGGCGGTGGCGCGGGACCATGGCGGGGTTTTCCCCGATAGCGAGGATGGATTGCGCGCTTTGCCCGGCGTGGGCGCTTATACGGCGGCGGCGGTGGCGGCTATCGCCTTTGGGCGACGGGCCGTCGTGGTCGATGCCAATGTCGAGCGGGTGGTGGCGCGGCTGTTTGCGATTGCCACGCCTTTGCCCGCCGCCCGGCCAGCGATCCGCGTGGCGACAGATGCGATCACGCCGGACGCGCGGGCGGGGGATTTTGCGCAGGCGATGATGGATCTGGGCGCGACGATCTGCACGCCGCGTAATCCGGCCTGCGGCATATGTCCTTTGCGCGAGGATTGCGATGCGTTCGCCACCGCTGACCCTGCCGCCTTCCCGGTCAAGGCAGCGAAGAAGGCGCGGCCGCACCGAATCGGCCATGCGTGGTGGATCGAGCGGGGGGATGGGCATGTCTGGCTGGTGCGTCGTCCCGACAGGGGGTTGCTGGGCGGGATGCGCGCTTTGCCGAGTTCCGAATGGAGCGATGCGCCGGACCCGACGCCGCCGTTTCCGGCGCGCTGGGCGGTGCTGGTTGAGCCGGTCGCCCATGTTTTTACGCATTTCTCTCTGGCGCTGCATGTTGCCACTACCCATGTGGGCGTGGACCATAAGCCGACCGGTCCGGGTGAATGGTGGCCGATCGACCGGATCGGGGAGGCGGGCCTGCCGACCCTGTTCGCCCGTGCGGCGGATGCCGTAGTAAAGGAGAGCGCGCGCGATGCACGGAACTGAACCCCGCCCGGTCGATCCGCCAGGCTTTGTCGGCGGCACGTTGGATCGGGTAGACCATATCCGGTCCAGCCCGGCATTACTGGCGGATTGCTTCGCCGATCCTGCTGCGCGACGCGTGGTGCTGGAGGGGTTGGAGCCGGTCGTGAGTGAGGGGCAGTTGCTGCTGGAGCCGCTGGAGCGACAAGCGCGGGTCGAGGATCATGTGCTGCTGGGCGTCGATCCTGCGGGGCGGCCGATCTTTGCGCGGTTGATCGGCGCACTGGCCAAGCCGGTGGGGGCAACGGCGCGCAGTCGCGGGCTGGCGGGGCAGGTGTCTGCGGCTGACATGGCGTTGTATGGCACGGCGCGCAGTCTGCTTCACTGGCATGGCCGTCATGGCTATTGCGCGGTGTGCGGCGGGGTGACGCAGCCAATGAAGGCGGGCTGGGCGCGGAAATGCGAGGGGTGCGAGGCGGAACATTTCCCCCGGACCGACCCAGTGGTCATCATGCTGGCGCAGCATGGCGGGCGGATATTGCTGGGGCGGCAACATGCTTTTCCGCCGGGGCGCTATTCGGCGCTGGCGGGTTTTGTCGAGCCGGGCGAGACGATCGAGGAAGCCGTGGCGCGGGAGCTGTTCGAGGAAGCGGGCGTGCGCGTCCATTCGGTGCGTTATGTGACCAGCCAGCCCTGGCCCTTTCCATCGTCGCTGATGATCGCCTGCACCGCGCAGGCCGATGACGATGCGCTGACGCTGGACGTCAATGAGATCGAGGACGCGTTCTGGTGCGATGCCGATGGGGTGCGCGCGGCGATGAATGGCGACCCGGATGCGCCCTTCCTTGCCCCGCCGCGCATGGCCGTTGCCTGGCATCTGCTGGACCACTGGCTGTCCCAAGTCGCGGACCCCATGCTTGTCCCCCCCGGCGCAAGCGCGTAAGGCTGACCTCATCTTTCCCTCGTTCAGGATCATCCCGCCTCCATGCTCAGCCTAGAAGAAGCCCAGTCGCGCGCGCAGGATCTGGTCAGCGCCGCGCGCAAGGCAGGGGCGGATGCGGCAGACGCCATCTACGCCTGTAACGCGTCGACCAATGTGTCGGTGCGCCTTGGCGCGCTGGAGGATGTGGACCGGTCCGAAGGCGAGGAAATTGGCCTGCGCGTGTTCGTGGGCCAGCGTTCGGCGAGCATTTCCGCGTCGGACATGAACCCCGCAACGCTCGGCACGCTGGTCGATCGCGCCATCGCGATGGCGCATGAAGCGCCCGAAGATCCCTATGCGGGGCTTGCGCCGGAAGATCGCCTGCTGCGCAAGCGTCCGCCCGCACTCGACCTGACCGACAGCGAGGAGCCGGAACCCGCCGCGCTGCGCGAACGGGCGCTGATTGCGGAAGAGGCGGCGCGCAGTATTCCCGGCGTCACCAACAGCGAGGGCGGCGGCGCGTCGAGCGGGCGCAGTCAGATGGCGCTGGCGACCAGCCATGGCTTTGCCGGTGCCTATGCCGCCACGTCCCATTCGACCTGGGCCAGCGTGCTGGCGGGCGCGGGATCGGGCATGCAGCGCGATTATGCCAGCCACAGCGTGCGCCATCTGGAAGATCTGGACGACGCCGAATCCATTGGCATACGCGCGGGTCAGCGAGCGGTCGCCCGGCTCAATCCGGTCAAGGTGGGCAGCGGGGTGATGCCGATCATCTTCGATCCCCGGATCGGGTCCAGCCTGCTGGGCCATCTGATCGGCGGCATGGTTGGCCCGGCGATCACCCGCCGGTCGAGTTTCCTGCTGGATTCGCTGGGGCAGGCTCTGTTCGATGCGAACGTCACGATCATCGACGATCCGTTGATGCCGCGCGGGCTGCGTTCGCGCCCGTTCGATGGTGAAGGGTTGCCGGTGCATCGGCACGCGCTGATCGACAAGGGTGTGCTGACCGGCTGGCTGCTCGACAGCGGGTCCGCGCGGCAGCTTGGCCTGGAGCCGACCGGCCATGCCAGCCGGGGCGGCAGTGGCGCGCCGGGGGCCAGCATCACCAACGTCCATATGGAAGCGGGCATCGTGTCGCCCGGCGACCTGATGGCCGATGTGACGCGCGGCATCTATGTCACCGAGCTGATCGGCATGGGTGTTAATGGCGTGACCGGCGATTACAGCCGGGGCGCGGCAGGATTTCTGATCGAAAATGGCGCGGTGGCGCATGCGGTGTCGGAAATTACGATCGCCAGCAATTTGAAGGATATGTTCCGCGCGCTGGTGCCAGCCAGTGACCTGTCTTTCCGATACGCGATGAATGTGCCGACGCTGCGCATAGACGGGATGACCGTTGCGGGAGGCTGACGCCGACCTGCCTGCGCCGCTGCGCACGATCGTGGCCGCAGTGGCGGACGCGGCGGACCATGCGCTGACGCTGTGGGCGGGCGGCGAAACCCGTGTGCGCCAGTGGGAAAAAGTGCCGGGCCATCCGGTGTGCGACGCCGATCTGGAAGTGGACGCCATGTTGCGCAGCAGTCTGGCCGGGATCGACCCGCAGGCAGGCTGGCTGTCGGAAGAAACGGCGGACACCGTCCACCGGCTGGGCCTGTCGCGCGTCTGGGTGGTCGATCCGATCGACGGTACGCGCGATTATCTGCGCGGGTGGCCGGGATGGTCGGTGTCGGTCGCGCTGGTGCAGGATGGCGCGGTGCGGCTTGGTATTCTCGCTGCGCCTGCCCGCAACGAATTGTGGATTGCGCAGGCAGGCCATGGCGCGACGCGCAATGGCCGGGGTTTGCGGGCGGGTGGGCGCACGGCCCTGCCCGGTGCGCGGGTGCCTGCGGATCAATTGCCGCGCTATGATCGCGATCTGGTGACGGTGGACAAGCCCAACAGCATCGCGCTGCGCATGGCGATGGTGGCGGCGGACGAAGCCGATCTGGTCGCTACGGTGCGATGGGGCAATGAGTGGGATATCGCGGCGGCGGCGCTGATCTGTCAGGAAGCGGGCGGCATCGTCACCGACGCGCTGGGCGATCCGTTGCGGTTCAACCGGCCACGCCCGACCGCCTTTGGCCTGCTATGCGCCGCGCCGGGTATCCATGCCGCCGCGACCGACCGTCTGGCTCCGCGCGCGCGGGACATATTGGGTGAACCCCCGGCTGCGTCAGCTTCTTAACGTCATTTGGTGCAATCGCGCACCACATCCCGCGGCAGGATGTCGGTCAGCCGTTGCCGCACGACATCGGCCCAGATGCGATAGCCCTGCGGATTCATATGAACGCCGTCCGGCTGATAATTGTCGCCAAGCTGTCCATCCTTCAGCAGCGGGGCGGTGATGTCCGCATAATAGGTGGCGGGCGAATGGGGGATCAATGCCTGTGCGGCGGCATTGAACAGGCGCTGCTGCGGCAGGTTTGCGCGGCGGCCGGGGCTTGGCTTCATCGACAGGACGAGCACCGGTACGTCGCCCAGCTTTGTGTGGCGCAGGTCCAGAAAGGCGGCGAGTTGGCGGATGACCATACGCACCGGCACGCCCTCTGCAATATCGTTTTCCCCGGCGTACAGGATGATGGCGCGGGGTTTGCCTTCGCCCGGATTGATATGGGCGAAGCGGGGCAGGATGTCGGCGTAGGTTGCGCTGTTGATGCCGCGATTATGGGCCGTCCACGGCTGCATATCCCGGCTCATGCTGGTCCATCGATGGATCGAGGAACTGCCCACGAACCAGAGGGCGCATTGCTCCCGGCCAACACCCGTGTTCGGCAATGTTTCATGCGCGTCGCGATAGCGGTTGGCGATCATCCAGCCGCCCACGATCAGCGCGAATATGATCAACGGCACGCCCAGCTTGGCGAGCGGGGCTTGATTGAGGCCAGGCAAAGTGAGTCTCCTGTGATCCTTGCGGATTGACGCGGTCATCGCGCAAAGCCGTCATTGGGAAGCACGCGGACAGGCGGATCATCACATTGTTAAGGAAAGCCGTCTATCCTGTCATGCAGGTTCTTGGGGGGATGGAATAGTTTGGTGGTAAAAAATCCGTCGATCGACCTTTTGCGTGGTCTTTTGATCCTGTTGGTCATGGCCGGTCATGCCATGGAGCTGGCCCATCAGAATCATGTCATGCTGTGGATCGGTGGCGGTTTTCGCATGCCGATGATGTTTGGCCTGTCGGGCTTTCTCCTCAATATCGACCGCACCCGTAACGAAGGCGCAGCTTCGCTGTTCGGGCGCTATGCCAACCGGATGCTGCTGCCCTGGGCCGTGGCGGTGTGTGTCTATATTCTGGCCAGTGGCTGGTCTTTGTCGTTGTCGACGCCGCTGGAACTGCTGCTGCGCCCGCCATTCCACCTATGGTATGTGCCGGTGCTGTTCTTCCTGATCGTCATGACGCGGCTGGTGCCGTTCTCGCCGCTTGCCTTGTTGGCGATCGGCGCGCCGATCAGTCTGGCGACGATGTATAGTTTTGGCCTGGACCATGGACCGATGGGGTTCAGCCTGCTGTCGCCGGACAATCGCTATCTGCGTTATCCGGTCTATTTTTTCTTTGGCATGTTGGTGGCGGAGCGGGGCTTGCCGACCCGTTATCTTGCGGTCGCGCTCCTGGCCGGGGCGCTTGGCCTGTTCTGGTGGGTCGGACTTTACGGTACGGGTAATGCCCTTGCCTTCGTGCCTGCTCGCCTGCTGATGTGCCTGTCGTTGATCGCGTTGCTGCCGCATCTGTCGGCCCGGCATCTGTTCTTTGCACCGCTCGGCACCATCGGCCATCACAGCCTGCTCTTTTACCTGTGGCATCCATTGGTGATGGGGATGTTGCTGATCGCCGGAATGGATGGGTTGGCGCTGTTGCTGTTGTCGATCGTGATTCTGGCGTTCGTCGCCCTTTTCGTCACCCGCTATCCTTTAGCCCGGCAATTGATCGGCGGCGCGCCGCCATGTCGGGCGCGGCCAGCTGCGGTAAAGCCGCCGCCGGTCGCCGCCGCAGCCTGATCCGCTATAGCTTGCCATATTTGGCTTCGAATCCGGCGATGTCGCCAGCGGCGAGATATTTGGCCTGGTCGATCCATTGATCCCGCACGGGGCGACCCTTGAACGATCCCAGTTTTGCGTCGATCGCGGACAGGTCCGTCTCCGTCCACTGCGCGATCTGGGCATAGCGGGTGATGCCCAGGCTGATGAGCAGGGTTTTGAGCTTGGGACCGACGCCCTTGAGGCGCAGCAGGTCATCCTCCGACGACGGCGGGGCGACGGCGGCAGGAGAAACCGGGATGGGGGCGGAGGGGGTTTCCGCTTCCGGTGCAGGCGGCGTGGGACGCTCTACCGTCGGCTCGATCGGTTCGACGATCAGGGGTTCGACCGCAACCGGTTCTATGACGACGGCGGGCGAGGGCGGGGTGAGCGGACTGGCGATCGGGGTAGTGTCGATGATCGCGGCGGGTGGGGACGGCGTTTCAGGCTGTGCTTCGGGCGCGATGCTGGGGGCGGCGTCCGCCCCCTTGCCCTTGCCTGACAGCAGGAACACCAGCCCGATGATGACCAGCAGCCCGATGAGCAGCCACAGGCCATAGTCCATGAAAAATTCCTGCATCGCGCACAGCCTCCCTGTAATATTTCGACTATATTAGGGATGGAAGGCGGCGCGCGGCAAGGCTTTCAGCGTGTTTCGCGTTCGACTTCGCGCCAACCCACGTCGCGGCGGCAAAATCCGGTGGGGAATTGGATGAGATCGACCGCCGCATAGGCCGCCGCCTGCGCCGCGCGCACGCTGTCGCCGGTGGCGGTGACGTTGAGAACGCGACCGCCATTGGCGACGATCGCGCCGTCCTTTTCCGCTGTGCCGGCATGGAATACATGCGCGCCCGTGGCCTGCGCCGTGTCGATGCCGTC
Organism: Sphingobium sp.; assembly: GCF_049304695.1. Lineage (GTDB taxonomy): Bacteria > Pseudomonadota > Alphaproteobacteria > Sphingomonadales > Sphingomonadaceae > Sphingobium. The sequence goes on along the minus strand of NZ_JBAQOK010000061.1, from coordinate 57,693 downwards.
GATCGCGCCGCCCTTTTCGGGCGTGCCGGGATAGCCATTGGCGGCCATCACGACGGTCAGCGCGGTGCGGTTGGCCAGTTCGACCGGTCCCTGATCGGCCAGCCGCCCCTGCGCCACGGCCAGCAATAGATCGACCAGATCGCCGTCGAAGCGCATCATCAGCACCTGACATTCCGGGTCGCCGAAGCGGGCGTTATATTCGATCAGCTTTGGTCCCTGATCGGTCAGCATGAGGCCGGCATAGAGGACGCCGGAATAGGGCATCCCCTCCGCCGCCATCGTCGCCACCGTGCGCCTGATGATCGTGTCGATGACCTGCGCTTCCAGTTCGGGGGTCAGCACGCGCGCCGGGCTGTAGGCGCCCATGCCGCCGGTATTGGGTCCGGTGTCGCCATCGCCCACGCGCTTGTGGTCCTGCGCGGAACCGAAGGGCAGGATCGCTTCGCCATCGGTCAGGGCAAAGAAGCTGGCTTCCTCCCCCGTCATAAATTCTTCCAGCACGACTTCCTCGCCCGCCTTGCCGAACGCGCCGGAAAACATGGTGTCGAGCGCGTCGAGCGCATCGGTCCGTGTTTCGGCGATGATGACGCCCTTGCCTGCGGCCAGGCCGTCCGCCTTGATGACGACGGGCAGGGTGAAGTCGTCCAGCGCGGCGATCGCGCCGTCCTTGCTGGTCACGCGGGCGTAGGCGGCGGTCGGGATGTTCGCGCGCATGCACAGATCCTTGGTGAAGCCTTTGGACCCCTCCAGTTGCGCGGCTTTCTGGTTGGGACCGAAGACAGGCACGCCCATCGTCCGCAGATTGTCGGCCAGCCCATCGACCAGCGGCGCTTCGGGACCGATGACGACCAGGCCGATCGAGTGGCGGGTGCAGAAATCCAGCACGACGCGGTGATCGGTCGCATCTATATCGACCAGCGTGGCGTGCTGGGCTATGCCCGGATTGCCCGGCGCGGCATAGAGCGTGGCCAGCCGGGGCGATTGCGCCAGTTTCCACGCCAGCGCATGTTCACGGCCACCGCCGCCAAGCAGAAGGATGTTCATGTCGCCCATGTCCCCGGAATATGATGCCTATGACAGTTCGGGCCGCCTGTTAGCGGAGGAACGGGCGGGGGACAACGCACCGCCGCTGTCGGTCAGCGAATTGTCGGCGTCGCTCAAGCGCACGGTCGAGGAACGGTTCGGCCATGTGCGGCTGCGCGGCGAGATTTCCGGGTTCAAGCGGGCGGCATCGGGGCATCTCTATCTGGCGCTGAAGGACGACAATGCCGTTATCGACGGGGTGATGTGGAAGGGCGGGGCGCAGCGGCTGGCCTTTGCCGCGCAGGACGGGGTGGAGGTGATCGCCACCGGCAAGCTGACCACCTATCCCGGCCGGTCGAAATATCAGATCGTCATCGAGCGCATGGAACTGGCGGGCGAAGGCGCGCTGATGGCGCTGCTGGAAAAGCTGAAGGCAAGACTAGCGGGTGAAGGCTTGTTCGCTGTCGAGCGCAAGCGCCCGCTGCCGTTCCTGCCGCGCACCATCGGGGTGGTGACATCGCCGACCGGGGCGGTCATTCGTGACATATTGCATCGGCTGGCGGATCGTTGCCCGACCAATGTGCTGTTGTGGCCCGTGCTGGTGCAGGGGTCTGGCGCGGCGGAGCAGATCGCGCGCGCGGTGCGCGGCTTTTCCGCGATGGAGGCGGGCGGCCCTGTGCCGCGTCCCGACCTTGTCATCGTGGCGCGCGGTGGCGGGTCGATCGAGGATCTGTGGAGCTTTAACGAAGAAGTCGTCGTGCGCGCGGTGGCCGACTGTTCCATACCGATCATATCGGCGGTGGGGCATGAAACCGATACGACGCTGTGCGACCATGCCGCCGATCGGCGTGCGCCCACGCCCACGGCGGCGGCGGAAATGGCGGTGCCGGTGCGCGCGGAATTGCTGGCGGGCCTGACGGAAATGGGTTTGCGGTCCGGGCGGGCCGTGCGGCGCGGCGCGGCGCAGGCGCGTGAGCGGCTGGACATGCAGGCGCGGTTGATGCCGACGCCGGACATGCTGCTCGCGCCGCAGCGACAGCGGCTCGACCAGTTGTCGGATGCGCTCAACAGCGGTCTGCGGCACCGGCTGGCGGATGCGCGCGCGCATCTGGGGCAGGCGGGCGGGGCGTTGCGCCCGGCTTTGCTGCAACAGCATCTGGCGCGCGCACGGGAGCGGCTGGATCGGTTGCGCCCATGGCCCGATTTCCTGACGCGCGCGCTGACCGATCGCGCCACAGCCTTCGATCGCGTGTCGCGGCATTTCGCTTCGCTTGACCCGGACTTGCCGCTGGCGCGCGGCTATGCGCGGGTGATGGCGCAGGGGCGTTTGATCCAGTCGGTTGCGGCGGCGCAGGCGGCGGGTGCGGTGACGCTGCATTTTCGGGACGGGACGGTCGATGCGGCGGTCGGCGGTGACGGCGCTCGGCTTGAGAAGCTGGAGCCGCAGGTTATATCTGCGCCATCGCGTTCGCCTCGCAAATCCCGCGAGGACGGCACGATGCAGCAGGATCTCTTCTCCTCCTGAAAATTGCACAGGCATAAAGGTCGCAGCCCCATGCTCATGTCCAACGGCGATCGTATCGCCCGGCTTCATTATATGGCCTACAGCTTTCGCGTGCTGACGCCGGGCGACCATGTGCTGTGCGCTGTCACCGGCCAGCGGATCGCGCTCGAAGACCTGCGTTACTGGAGCATCGCGCGGCAGGAAGCCTATGTTAACGCCGAGGCATCGACACAGGCGCAGCTCAGGCGGGCGGGCGTTCGATGAGGCTGCATATGGTCGCGGCGCTGGGTATCGCGCTGGCTGGATCGGCGATGGCTGTAGCGCAGGTCCAGATTCCCGTCAGCAGTCAGCCGGCCAGCGACTTTCGCCTGACCGGGCCGATGGTTCAGGGCGGTGTCCTGCTGGGCTTTGCGCCGACTGGCACGGTGGCGCTGCGCCTGGGGGATCAACAGGTGCCGGTCGATGCCGACGGGCGATTCCTCATCGCCTTTGATCGCGACGCAGGGCCGTCCGCGCACCTCACCGCACGGTTGCCCGACGGTCATATGGTCGAACGGACATTGATAGTTGCGCCGCGCTACTGGCGGATCGAGCGGATTGACGCGCCGATGCGCCCGACCAGAAGCACGGAGGCGTTTCTGGCGCTGCGCAAGCCGGAATTGGCGGCGATCGCGGCCGCGCGGGCGATGCACACCGATGCGCAGGGGTGGCGACAAAGGTTCATCTGGCCGCGCACCGGGCGCCTGTCCGGCCTTTTTGGATCGCAGCGCGTCTATCAGGGGCAGCCGGGTGCCTATCATGGGGGCGTCGATGTGGCAGGCGCGACCGGGGAGCCTGTGGTCGCTCCGGCAGCGGGCGTCGTGATCCTGGCGGCGGACAAACCCTTCTCGCTGGAGGGCAATCTGCTGATGATCGACCATGGTCATGGCCTGAACAGCGCGTTCCTGCATTTGTCGCGGATCGACGTGAAGCCGGGACAGGTTGTTGCACAAGGGCAACGCATCGGCGCGGTCGGCGCGACCGGGCGCGCGACCGGCCCGCATCTGCATTGGGGCATGATGTGGGACGGCGCGCGAATCGATCCGCTGCTGCTGGCCGGGCCTATGCCCTGATCAGCCGATCCGCTTGATCCGCACGGCCCGACCGCCCTCGATCTTGCTCATGAAGCTGCCCATGGCGGCGCGCTTGATCTCGATGGACTGGCCGGGCTTGGGCGAACCGTTTGTGATCGCTTCGGTCGTCGCCCATTGCGCGCCGTCCTCCAGCCCGATCTGCCATTTGCCGTAACCCAGGTTCCGGACCGACGCGATGGTCGCCACGATGTGGCTGAAGCCTTCTTCCTGTTCCTGTGTCTTATCCTCATCTTCGCCACCACCCAGGAAGGGCAGCTTGGGGAAGGAAAAGCCGAACAGGGTCTTGCGCGTCTTGTTCAACTCGCCCTTGTCCAGCACGACCACCTCGTCGCGCTGCGCTGCGCTCTCCATCGCGCCGACCTGCCGATCGAAACAGGTCAGGCGCTGAGCGTCGTCGGTGATGCCGCGACATTTCAGCAGGTCGGTGAAAATTTCCGGGCGCGGCTGTTGCCGTTGTGACGCAGCCTGCGCGTGCGGCGCAATCGCCAGCAGCGGCAGCAACAAAATCCCGGTCAGCGCGTTCTTCATCCTGATCGTCTCCTTCCCATGACCCTCTATAGCGGCCACCATGCACCCCGCAGGCGGGACGTCAACCGCCTTGGAAAGGCGCGCGTCAGGCTATTCCACGTTATAATCGATCGAGCCTTGCGCATCTGCCCGCACCATAACTGCATGAGCGTCCAACAGCGTGAAACTATCTTGCTATCCAGCCGTAAAACAGCTGTATCCGATGCTTGTTGCATTTATGATACAGGCTTGACCAAAAGCGGTGCAACACGATTTCCCATGCTTTACAGGTGCCCGCGCCCCGCGCAGTTTCGCCCGATCCATATGGGGGGATCGCTGTCGGGCACCTTGTCCCCCCGTAGGAGATTGAATGGCAGGCCATCTGCCAAACTCCAGAGCAAGGGACTGGACCGTGAAGACATTTTCAAAGAGGGCACTTCTGCGTGCCAGCGCCGCACCGGCGATTATTGGTGCGTCGCTGATCGCAACCGTTGCGTTCGCGCAAGACACCGCGCCGCAGGCTGCCGAAGCGGATGCAGGCGACACCATCGTTGTCACCGGCTCGCTGATCAAGAACCCTAACCTGGTCCGTTCGACCCCGGTTACGGCGACCACCGCCGACCAGATCGAACTGAAGCAGAACAACACCGCTGAAGAAGTTCTGCGCGAAATTCCGGGCATCGTTCCCAGCATCGGTTCCGCGGTCAATAACGGCAACGGCGGCGCTTCGTTCGTCAACCTGCGTGGCCTGGGTTCCAACCGCAACGTCGTGCTGATCGATGGCAACCGTCTGGTTCCTGCCGAACTGAACGGCCGTTTCGACCTTAACAACATTCCGCTCGCACTGCTGGAGCGCGTCGAAGTGCTGACCGGTGGTGCATCGACCACTTATGGCGCGGATGCCATTTCCGGTGTGGTCAACTTCATCACCAAGTCCGACTTCTCGGGCCTGGAAGCCAACCTGGCCAACCAGATCACCGAACAAGGTGATGGCCATTATGTTCGCGCCGATCTCACGTTGGGCGCCAATTTCGACGACGGTCGCGGCAATGTAACCTTCTCGGTCGGTTATCAGCAGTCCGATCCGGTCTATCAGGGTGATCGCCCCTATTCGGTTTCGGCGATCGATTCGTTCACCGGCCTGGGCGGCGGTTCGGGCACGTCGACGCCTTCGCGCTTCACCAACGTGAACACCACCGGTGCTGATTCGATCACCACAGGTTGCGGTGCAGCCGGTCAGGTTGCGTGCAACACTGTTCAGGGGAACCGCCAGGTAACTGCTGCCGGTGGCGCTTTCCGTGGCACTTCGGCTTTCGACGCCTATAACTTCAACCCCTTCAACATTTTCCAGACGCCGTTCGAGCGCTTCAACATGTACGGTGCGGGCCGTTACGAAGTCAGCGACGCCGTGGAAGTCTATACACGCGGCGTATTTTCCAAGAACACCGTCAGCACGATCATTGCGCCGTCGGGCACGTTCGGCATCTCGGTCGCCATTCCGCTCAGCAACCCCTATTTGTCGGCTGCGCAGCGTAACGCATTCTGCGCGTTCGACACCAACCCCGGTGTTGGCTACACGGCACGCTTCACGCCTGCACAATGTGCTGCTGCCGCGACCGCACAGCCGACGCTGGCCGATGGCACTGCCAACCCCAACTATCGCACTGTCACGACCACGCTGTCGCGCCGTGCGACCGAACTGGGTCCGCGCGTTTCCGATTTCACCACCACCTTCTTCGACTATCGGATCGGCGCCCGTGGGGGTATCACCGACTCGATCGACTGGGATGTGTCGGGTGCTTATGGCGAATCGGAAAACGTCCAGACGCAGCAGGGCTACTGGTTGAACTCGCGCGTGCGTCAGGCGCTGCTCGCGACCAACACCACGACCTGCATCACCGACACCAACGGCTGCGTTCCGCTCAACGTCTTCGGCCCTGATGGTTCGATCACGGCTGACCAGAATGCTTACCTGACCGCCAACAGCCAGATCATCACCAAGACGACTCTGGCGCAGGCCAAGGCGACGATCAGCGGCGACGCAGGCTTTGCGGCTCCATGGGCAAGCGATCAGGTCGCTTTCGCGATCGGTGGCGAATATCGCAAATACGGCGCCAGCCAAGAATCCGATCTGCTGTCGCAGTCGGGCGATCTGGGCGGTGCTGGCGGTGCGGCTCCGAACATTGACGGTGGCTATGAAGTCTATGAAGCCTTTGGCGAACTGATCCTGCCGCTGGTGCAGGACAAGCCATTCTTCCAGGATCTGACGCTCGAAGCCGGCATCCGTTATTCGGACTACAAGATCGATGCGGCAGGTGCATCGGGTTACAACACCACCACCTGGAAGGCTGGCGGTAGCTGGACCCCGGTTGAAGGCATCAAGGTCCGCGGTAACTATTCGCGCGCTGTTCGTGCTCCGAACATCGCCGAACTGTTTGCGCCGCTGAACACGACGCTGACCAACCTGGACCAGGATCCCTGCGCCGGTTCGGCGCCGGTTCAGAATGCCAATCTGCGTGCGGTCTGTATCGCTCAGGGCGCACCTGCGTCGCTGATCGGTTCGATCATCAACGATCCGGCTGGCCAGGTGAACACCACCGGCGGTGGCAACCTGAACGTTGGTCCTGAAAAGTCGAACAGTTACACCATTGGTGCGGTAATTCAGCCGGCTCCGGGCCTCAGCCTGACGGTCGATTATTACAACATCAAGATCACGGGTGCCATCACCAGCCCGACGCCTGATGACGTCGTCGACGCCTGCTTTGGCAACGTCACTGCGGCCAGCGCTACCGACCCGGCCTGTACGGTTATCCGTCGCGATCCGGCCACCGGCACGCTGTTCGGTGAAGCCGCCGTCGCACCCGGCCTGTTCCAGCCTTTGTCGAACCTCGGCAAGCTGGCAACGGACGGCATCGACGTTTCGCTGAACTACAACAAGGACCTGGGCTTCACCAACTGGGCGCTCAATGCCACCGGCAACTGGACGAACAGCTCGACGTTCCAGGCGACTCCGACCTCGATCAACCGCGAATGCGTTGGCCTCTATTCGGTCAACTGTGCGTCGATCCAGCCGGAATTCTCCTGGTCGGTGCGCAACACCTTCAGCTTCAAGTCGTTCGACGTGTCGCTGCTGTGGCGCTACATCGACGGCGTGAAGTATGAAGACGGTGACGCCTTCGTCGGTACGCTGAACGGCAAGCAGGTGGACTTCAACTCCATCCCGGCCGAGCATTATTTCGACCTCACCAGTCGTTTCCATGCTTCGGACGAGGTGACGATCACCATGACCGTGCAGAACCTGCTGGACAACCAGCCTAAGGTCGTCGGCAACTCGATCGGTTCGACCAGCTACAACAGTGGCAACGTCTATCCATCGACCTACGACACGCTGGGCCGTCGTTACACGATCGCTGCCAAGCTGCGCTTCTGATCCTGATCGATCAGGCATGAAAAGAAAGGGGCCGGTGGTGACACCGGCCCCTTTTCTTGTGAGCGTCATAGTAGGAAGGCGCTCGGCAAGCGGAGGTTCAGTCCAGCAGCGGCCTTGGCAGCGTTAGCGCGATGCCCGCATTGTCGGCTACTACGCGCGCCCAGTGGGCGACCTTCTCAACTTCGTCGGCATGCTGCTCCAGCCCCCGCTGTGCGTCCTGCGCGCGCTGGCCTTCGCCGAACGACCCGCCGGTCTTGGCGTCGCGGGCAAAGATCGGTCCCTGCGCAATGGCGTCGGTCGTCGCTCGGTCCAATGGCAGTCCGAACAGCGCACATAATGCCGCAAGACTATCCTCTGGCCGCGCGATCAGCATGTCGCTGTCGAGCGTCGCGACACGCGGCCCCAGCCGGTCGCACAGCATCCCAAACTGCTGCTGCTGCGCCAGCCATCCGGCAGCGGCGATCTGTATGTCAGTCAGGCCCAGATAGTCTGCGGGCGCGATGCCCAGTTGGCCCAGCATCCCTTCCTTCATCAGCTTGCCAAACAGGTCACGTACCCACAATCGTCCGGCCAGCCCCTTGCGCGCGATCGAGGCGAGGTAGGCGTCGAGAGGGGCATGGAGCAGCAGGGCGCGCGCATCGGGTCGCAATCCCATGATGGCGGGGATCAGCGGGTTGATGAGGTTGGAGGGCTTCACGACCACCGCTTCGCCTGGCGCGAAGGGACGCGCCAGCAGGCGCAAGCTTTCGTCGAGCACGCGTGCGACCTCCGGCCCCTTGGCCCCGCGATGGCGCCATCCGACCAGGTCGTTGAGTAACACCGGTTCTTTAAGGCCCATCGCGAAGCCCGGAATGTCGAACGCGGCGGCCAGCAGGGTAGAGCAGCAATAGGCGGAGTGAAACAGGAAATGTATCGGCGCGGGGGGCGTCGCGATGGCCATCGCGTCTTTGCGCCCTACGACGACGGGATCCCCGGCACCGGTCAGATGCATGTCCGTCAGGAACGGCACCTGGGCATGGCGTGGGCGAGGCACATACAGCATGTGAAAGGCGTCGTGCCCCGGATCATAACGGTGCGCCAGCCATTGGGCGCTGGCCATGACGTCGGGCACGGGCGGGAAATCGGCGCTCATGGCCAGCAGCCTTGGCATGGGCGCATGCGTCGCACAAGATAGGTCCGATATCGCTGCCCTGCCCCTTGCCAGCATCATGACTTGTGATAGCGATGAGCGGGCAGAAGGGGTTTTTGGATGGACGCGAGCGTAGAGCGGTTGTTGCAACAGGCGGGCGAGGCACGGCGGCAGGGGCGGGTCGCCGATGCGCAACGGGCGGTGGCGGGAGCGTTGGCTCGCGCGCCGGACATGCCGCAGGCGCGCAATCTGGCAGGCATGATCGCGCTGGACCAAAGCGACTTTGCGACCGCGCGCAACCATTTCCTGGCCGCGGCGCAGGCCGATCCGGGGGAGGCGGCGCTGTGGATGAATGTCGCTTCCGCGCAGCGTGGACTGTCCGATGCGGCGGGCGAAAGGCTGGCGCTGGACCGCGCGCTCGCCATCGACCAGCGCAACCTGATGGCGCAGATCCGCATGGCCCAGTTGCAACAGCGACTGGACGAGCGGCAGGGGGCAAGCGACAGCTGGATCAAGGCGCTGGCGCTAGCCGCAGCGCTGCCTGATATGCCGCCCGCTCTGGCCGACACGCTGGCAGAGGCGCGCGCTTTCGTCGCCGATCATCAGGCGCGGTTCGCTGGCTTTATCGAAGCGGGTGTCGCGCCGACGCTGGCGCAAGCCGACCCCTTGTCGCAGCGGCGCTTCAATGCCTGCCTCGACCGGGAGTTCGGGCGGCGAACCATCTACCACAATCACTGCTCTGGCCTGCATTACCCTTTTCTGCCCGCAGACGAATATTTCGATCGTGACCATTTTCCCTGGATGGCGGAACTGGAGGCGAAGGCCGACGCGATCCGTGCCGAATTTTTAGCATTAGTGGAGCGGGACGGCGGGGCTGTGCGCCCTTATGTCAGGCAAGATGCGGGAACGCCGCAGAATAAGTGGACTGCGCTCGATGGCTCGCTCGACTGGGGCGCGGTGTTTCTATGGGAATATGGCGTGCGCAACGAAGCGATCTGCGCCGCCTGTCCGCAAACGGTCGCTGCGCTCGAAGCGCTGCCGCGCGCCGACATTCCCGGTCGCGCGCCGTCGGCCTTCTTTTCGCTGCTCAAATCGCACAGCCATATCCCCGCGCATACGGGTGTCACCAACAGCCGGACGATCATTCACTTGCCGCTGATCGTGCCGCCCGGTTGCAGCTTCCGTGTCGGCGGCGAAACCCGCGTCTGGGAAGAAGGGCGCGCGTTCGCCTTTGACGATACGATCGAACATGAAGCGTGGAACGAGAGCGATCATTTGCGGGTGGTGCTGATTTTCGACGTGTGGAACCCGCATTTGTCTCTTGCGGAACAACAGCTATTGAAGCAATTCTATGCCACGGCCGATGCGAGCAAGACGATATCCGTCCTGCCGCGCATCTGATCGACGGCAAGGACGCCCGCGCATGTCGCGCAAGGAGCGCCGCTGGCTTTTCTGGGAGAATCATAATGCAGGTCATCAAGGCGCTTTGGGCATCCAGCCTCATCCTCGTCGCGTTGCCCGCGCTGGCGCAGGAAAAGCCACCGCTGGACAAGAATGATCCCAACGCCACGCGCTGCCGCAAATTCCTGATCACCGGATCGCTGGTGAAGAAGGAGCGCGTCTGCCGCACCAACGCCGAATGGCGCAAGGTCAGCGAGCAGCAGAACCGGGACGCGGACGACCTGATCAGCCGCAGCCGTGCGGGCATGAACCCCAGCGGTTGAAGGCGGTCCTGCTCGTTACCCCTTCGCAGGGGGAACGAGCAGTCCTTTAATCAGCGCACGTCCAGCGTCAGCGCGCCGTCGCCATCACCGACGGTCACGCTCGATCCATCCGGCACCTGACCGCGCAGGATCAGGTCCGCGAGCGGGTCTTGCAGATAGCGCTGCACCGCCCGCTTCAGGGGTCGGGCGCCATAGACCGGATCATAGCCGACCCGGCCCAGCCACGCCCGTGCGCCATCGGACAGGTCGAGTGTGATCTTGCGATCCTTGAGCAGCTTCTGAACCCGCGCGACCTGAATATCCACGATCGGGGCCATATGACTCGCGCCCAGGCGGTGGAACAGGATCACTTCGTCCAGCCGGTTGAGGAATTCGGGGCGGAAATGGCCGCGCACGATGTCCATTACCTGATCCTCGACCTTTTCGACCGGCTCGTCATCACCCAGCGATGCGATATATTGGCTGCCCAGGTTCGACGTCAGCACGATGATCGTGTTGGTGAAATCGACCGTCCGCCCCTGACCATCGGTCAGGCGTCCGTCGTCCAGCACTTGCAACAGGATGTTGAACACGTCGCCATGCGCCTTCTCCACCTCGTCGAACAGAACGACCTGATAGGGACGGCGGCGCACGGCTTCGGTCAGCACGCCACCTTCTTCATAGCCGACATAGCCCGGAGGCGCGCCGATCAGACGGGCAACGCTGTGCTTTTCCATGAATTCGCTCATGTCGATGCGCACCATCGCGCTTTCATCGTCGAACAGGAAGCCAGCCAGTGCCTTGGTCAGTTCGGTCTTGCCCACGCCCGTGGGGCCGAGGAAGAGGAAGCTACCCAGCGGCCGGTTGGGGTCCTGCAATCCCGCGCGTGCGCGGCGCACCGCAGTGGACACGGCGTGGACGGCATGGGCCTGCCCGATGACGCGTTTGCCCAGCGTCTCTTCCATCGCCAGCAGCTTTTCGCGCTCGCCAGTCAGCATGCGTTCGACCGGAATCCCGGTCCAGCGGGCGACGACGCCGGCGATATCCTCCGCCGTCACTTCTTCCCGCAGCATCGCGCCTTCCGATGCGGTTTCCGCTTCGGCGAGCCGCTTTTCGAGTGCGGGGATGGAGCCGTAGGACAGCTCGCTCATCTTCGCGAGATCGCCCGCGCGCTGCGCCTGCTCCAGTTCAAGCCGGGCGGCGTCCAGCTGCTCCTTGATCTTCGCTTCGCCTGCGATCTTGTCCTTTTCCGCCTGCCAGCGTTGGGTGAGGGCGGCGGATTGCTCCTCCAGACCCGCAAGATCTGCCTCCAGCGTCGCGAGACGGTCCTTCGACGGCTGGTCGCTTTCCTTCTTCAGCGCTTCCCGCTCGATCTTGAGCTGGATGATGCGCCGGTCGAGATTCTCGATCTCTTCGGGTTTGGACTCCACCTCCATGCGCAGGCGAGAGGCGGCTTCGTCCATCAGGTCGATGGCCTTGTCCGGCAGGAAACGGTCGGTGATGTAGCGGTTGGACAGCGTCGCGGCGGACACGATCGCGCCGTCGGTGATCCGCACGCCATGGTGCAGTTCGTATTTTTCCTTCAGCCCGCGCAGAATGGAGATGGTGTCCTCCACCGTGGGTTCGCTGACGAACACCGGCTGGAACCGCCGCTGGAGCGCGGGGTCTTTTTCGACATATTTGCGATATTCGTCCAGCGTCGTCGCGCCGATGCAATGGAGTTCGCCGCGCGCCAGGGCAGGCTTGAGCAGATTGCCTGCGTCCATCGCGCCTTCGGATTTGCCAGCGCCGATCAGCGTGTGCATTTCATCGATGAACAGCACGACGTGACCCTCGGCGGCTTTCACTTCGTCCAGCACGCCTTTGAGCCGTTCCTCAAACTCGCCGCGATATTTTGCGCCAGCTATCAGCGACCCCATGTCGAGCGCCATCAGCGTACGGTCTTTGAGCGTATCCGGCACGTCGCCATTGGCGATGCGCAGTGCCAGCCCTTCCGCAATCGCGGTCTTGCCGACGCCGGGGTCGCCGATCAGCACGGGGTTGTTCTTGGTCCGGCGCGCCAGAATCTGAATGGTGCGGCGGATTTCCTCGTCCCGACCGATCACCGGGTCCAGCTTGCCGTCGCGTGCCGCCTGCGTCAGGTCGCGGGCGAATTTTTTCAGCGCGTCATAGCGGTCCTCCGCGCCTGCCGTGTCGGCGGTGCGGCCCTGACGCAGGCTGTTGATCGCGCCGTTCAGCGCGTCCGCCTTCACGCCCGCTGCGGCCAGCGCCTTGCCCGCCGTCGTCGTGGTCGCCAGCGTCAGCGCGAGCAGCAGCCGTTCGACAGTGACGAAACTGTCGCCCGATTTGGCCGCGACCTGTTCCGCGCTGTCGAGGACGCGCACGATGTCATTATCCAGCCCCGGCGTCTGCTGAGCGCCGCTGCCCGATACCGATGGCACCTTGGCCAGCGCGGCGTCCGTTTCGCGTAGCGCGGTTGGCGCATCGCCGCCCGCCGCCTTGATCAGGCCCGACGCCATGCCCTGCTCATCCTCCAGCAGCGCTTTTAGCAGATGTTCCGGGCTGATCCGCTGATGGCTCATGCGGATCGCGACGGTTTGCGCCGATTGCAGGAAGCCTTTGGCGCGGTCGGTGAATTTTTCTAGGTTCATAGGATTGCCCTTGGATAAGACTGGTCTCGATGTAGTGTTGCCAATTGGCAACACAAGGGGGCGGCGAAACCTTTTCCCTTTTCATGTCGCCAACCATCCTACTCCGGAACGATGCATATTGCGCGGCCCCCATGCCCCGCTATGCTGCGCGCCATGGCGGCCCGCCTTCCCATCAGGTCGCACGGTCCGTCGCTCCTGCCTTGAGGCCCATAATGACTCTTTCTTCCCTGTCGCGTTGCCTGCCCCTGTCGATCGGTCTTTCCGTTCTGGCACTTGCCCCCGTGACGCAGGCGCTGGCCCAGGGCGCTACTGCCACGGCAGCGCCCGCGCCCCTGTCCAGCCTGGTGGCGGCGGTCGACATTCCCTATGCGGAGTTCACGCTGAAAAACGGCCTGCGCGTCATCGTTCATACCGATCGCAAGGCGCCGGTGGTGGCCGTGTCGGTCTGGTATCATGTCGGATCGCGCTTCGAACCGGCGGGCAAGACCGGCTTTGCGCATCTGTTCGAACATCTGATGTTCTATGGTTCGGAAAATGCCGATGGTCCCTTCTTCGGGCGGCTGGAGGATATCGGCGCGACCGACTGGAACGGGACGACATGGTTCGACCGCACCAATTATTTCGAAACGGTGCCGACCGGCGCGCTGGATCGGGCGCTGTTTCTGGAATCCGACCGGATGGGCCATCTGCTGGGCGCGGTGACGCAGGCCAAGCTGGATGCGCAGCGCAGCGTCGTGCAGAATGAAAAGCGGATGGGCGAAAACGAGCCTTATGGTCTGGTCGAATATGCGCAGCTCGACGCGATGTTGCCAGCCGGCCATCCCTATCGCCATTCGACCATCGGATCTATGGCCGACCTGAATGCCGCCAGCCTGAGCGACGTGCAGAACTGGTTCAAGACGCATTATGGCCCGAACAATGCCGTGCTGGTGCTGGCCGGTGACATCGACGTGCCGACCGCCAAGAAAAAGGTCGAGCGCTGGTTCGGCAATATCGCCGCTGGTCCCGCGCCCAAGGATGTCGATGCGACAGTGCCGACGTTGGGGAAGGACGTGGACAAGGCGATGCAGGACAATGTCGCCGCCACGCGCCTGTATCGCAACTGGATCGTGCCGGGCGTTAACGGGGCGGACCTGCCCGCGCTGGATATCGCGCTGTCTGTGTTCGGGGGGCTTGGCTCCTCGCGCCTTTACACCACGCTGGTGCGCGAAGAGAAAGTTGCGGTCGGGGTGAAGGCGAGCATCCAGCCGTTCGAGAAACTGAGCATTGCCGAAATCACGGTGGACGTAAAGCCGGGCGTCGATGCGGTTGCGGTGGGCAAGCGGCTGGACGCGCTGCTGGCCGATTATCTGGCCAAGGGACCAAGCGCCGACGAGGTGCAGCGCGCCGCGACGCAGGAGGTTGCGGGGACGATCTCAGGCCTGGAGCAGGTCGGCGGTTTTTCGGGCAAGGCGGTGACGCTGGCCGAGGGCGCAGTCTATTCCAACGATCCGGAAAAATATAGCAAGGATTTGGCCACCTATGCTGCCGCTACGCCTGCGCAGGTGAAGGCGGCGGCGCAGAAATGGCTGGGCCGTCCGGTATTCCGCCTGACCGTGTCACCGGGCGAACGATCGGCGGCGGACAATGCGCTGGCGGGTAATGCAACGATGAGGCCCGCCTATTTTCGCGATCCCGCTGCGCCTGCCCCGGTGGCAGCGACGCCGCCAGCGCCCGCCAGGATCGCCGAACCACCGATCGAGCCAGTCGCCGACCTCGATTTTCCCACGGTCGAACATGCGACCCTGAAAAACGGTATCCCGGTATCGTTCGCGCGTCGGGCGACGGTGCCGACAGTGCGGGTGTCCGTGGCGTTCGACGCGGGCAATGCAGCGGATGACAAGGCGAAGCTGGGGACAGCGGCGCTGACTACCGCGCTGCTGGACGAAGGGACGAAGAACCGGACTTCGTTGCAAATCGCGCAGGAACAGGAACGGTTGGGCGCTTCAGTCAGCGCAGCCAACGGCATGGATCGCACATCGGTCGGCCTGTTCGCGTTGAAGCCCAATCTTGATGCGTCGCTGGGTCTGCTGGCCGACGTGATCCGCAACCCCGCCTTTGCGCCTGCCGATGTCGAGCGGCTGCGCGGGCAGATGCTGACGCGGATCGCGGCGGAAAAGACGCAGCCGATGGCTATTGCGCAGCGGATGCTGCCCCCGCTGCTCTATGGGTCGGCGCATCCCTATGGGATTCCCTTCACAGGGTCCGGCACGGAAAGCGGCGTGAAGGCGGTGACGCGTGCCGATCTGGTGACGTTCCAGAATAGCTGGCTGCGCCCCGACAATGTGAAGATATTCGTAACCGGGGACACCAGCCTGGCCGATCTGATGCCGCTGCTGGAAAAGCGGTTCGGCGACTGGAAAGCACCCGCCACGGCCAAGGGGGTCAAGACGTTCCGCATGGATCGTATGGCCCGCCCGGCGCGGATCATATTGATCGACAAGCCGCAGAGCCCGCAATCGATGATTCTGGCGGGCGTGCTGACGGCAAAGAAGGGAATGGACAATCCCGTCACGCTGCAAAGCGCCAACGAAGTGCTGGGCGGCAGCACCACGTCGCGCCTGACCATGGACCTGCGCGAAACCAAGGGGTGGGCCTATGGCGCGGGAACGGCGCTGCCGGGCGTGAAGGATACGATCCCATTGTTGGTCTATGCCCCGGTGCAGACCGACAAGACCGGCGAGTCCATCATCGCGGCGCGCAAGGACATCACTGATTATCTGACGACCAAGGGGACGACGCCTGCGGAGCGCAACCAGACGATCAACAGCCAGATCCTGTCGCTGCCCGGCAGTTTCGAAACATCGTCGGACCTGTTGTCTGCAATGATGCGCAACGACCTGATCGGGCGGGCCGATGATTTTTACGAAACGCTGCCCAAAATCTATCGGGCGATGACCCCCGCCGATTTCGACAAGGCCGCGCGGGAGGCGATCAACGCCGATGGCCTGATCTGGGTCGTGGTGGGCGACGCGAAGCTGGTGCGGCCACAACTTGACGAGGTCGGCCTGCCAGTGGAAATGGGCACACTGGCCGATTGACGGCAACGAACAGGAGTATTGCAGATGGCACAAGTCGATGGCGCTTATGATTGCGTGGCCAAGACCCCGATGGGCGATCAGAAGGGCGTGTTTACCGTCGTTAGCAGCGGTGATCGCTTCAACGGCACCTTTGCGGGCATGATGGGGTCGCTAGACGTCGTGGATGGCAAAGTCGATGGCGACCGGCTGACCTGGAAGATGGAAATGACCATGCCGATGCCAATGACGCTGGAATGCGATGCGCAGGTGGCGGGCGATAGCGTGACCGGCACGATGCAGCTGGGCGCGTTCGGCGCGTCGGCCTTTTCCGGCACGCGGCGGGCCTGAACCGCTGGACTTCGCGGTTCGGGCGACCGACCCGGACCGCGATAGACTGACGATGTCGTGCCCATTGAAAATCGGCATTAGTTAGCTATCTAAGCAAAATGTTGACGGATACCAAGCGCGCACTCGCGCATCACATAGCCCCTGTCGCGCGCGGATGGCGCCAATTGGCCGATGCCGCGCTGGCGCAGTTCGGCGTATCCAACAGTGCGGGATGGTGCCTGATCCATCTCGACCGGCTCGGCCCGGACCTGCGTCAGGCAGATCTGGCGGACTCGCTCGACATCAGCCAGCCTTCACTGGTGCGGACGCTGGACCAGTTGCAGGCGGCTGGCTTGGTGGCGCGCACGCCGCATCCCGATGACAAACGATCCAACAGCATCGCCCTGACGCCCGAAGGCCAATTGCTGGTGGGGCGGATCGAGGCGGAACTGGACGCGTTGCGCGTGGAATTGCTGGACGGTGTGCCGGAGGCAGCGATCGAGATTACGGTCAACCTGCTCCACCTGCTGGGCCGTCGCATTGCAGAACGGCGTAACGCGGCATGAGCGCCCGGCCATGAGCGCGTCAGGTTGGAAGGAGCGGCTGGGCGTTCCCGCAGCGCTCTTTTCCATCAAGGCTTATATGGCAGCTATGCTGGCGCTTTATGTGGCGCTCAGTATCGGGCTGGAGCGGCCTTACTGGGCGTTCCTGACCAGCTACATCGTTGCGCAGCCGCTGGCAGGTGCGGTCATTTCCAAGGCGGTGTTTCGCGCCATCGGGTCGATCGTGGGGGCGATGTTCGCGGTCGCCATCGTGCCGCCGCTGGTCAACACGCCCATGTTGTTGTCACTGGCGATGGCGGCCTGGCTGGCGCTGTGTGTGTTCGTGTCGCTGATGGACCGGACGCCGCGATCCTATATGTTTGTGCTGGCAGGCTACACCGCCTGCCTGATCGTTTTCCCCGATGTCGATGCGCCGCAGACGATCTTCACCGTGGCGTCACTGCGCGTGCAGGAAATCCTGATCGGCATCGCCTGTGGCAGCCTGATCCACGGTCTTGTCCTGCCCGGTTCGATCAGCGGCGCGTTGCTGCGCCGAGTGGAGGCGATCCTGCGCGATGCGGAACGCTGGTCACGCGATGCCATCGCGACGGAGACGGTTGTGGGGCTGGATGCCGAACGCCGACGGCTGGCGCAGGACATTACCGAATTGCACCAGATGTCGATCCACCTGCCCTTCGACATCAGCCGTCTGGCGCCGCGCGTGCGGACGGTGCGCGCTTTGCAGGACCAATTGTCCCTGCTGCTGCCGCTGGGCGCGGCGGTGGAGGATCGGCTGGATCAATTGACGGCAGCGCATGATGGCGTCGTGCCGCTGTCGGTGGAGGCGTTGATCGCCGATGTGCGGGCCTGGCTGGACTCGCCTGTCGTCGACAGCGCCACCCGCGCGCACCGGGCGCAGACGCTGATCGACCGCTGCGCCGCGCTGGAGCCGGAGGCGTGGGAGGGGATGGCGTGGGCCGACATGATGCGGCTCAGCCTCTATGCCCGGCTCGCCACGCTGATCGCGGTGCATCGCGACAGCCGCGACCTGTATGACCAGATGGTGACGCATCGCCGATCCGCCGTCACGCCGCATGTCGCCGAACTGCTCGACGGGCGGCGCAACCGGGAATTGCATCGCGATGTCGCGGGCGCGGCGCGTAGCGCATTGGCGACGTTCATTACCGTTGCGCTGGGTTGCGCTCTGTGGATCGGCAGCGGGTGGAAGGATGGCGGCACAGCTGTCATGCTGGCGGGCGTGTTTCTGGCACTGTTCGCGGCGGTCGATAATCCGCTGGCGCCACTCAAGGGCTTCATGATCGGCACCATCGTCGCGTCGGCATTGGGTGCGCTTTACGGCTATGCCATCATGCCCCGACTGGACGGGTTTGGGATGCTGGCGCTGGCCTATGCGCCGCCGCTGCTGACATTGGGTGCGTTGATGGCCTCGCCACGCTGGGCCGGGATCGCGCTGCCCACATTGCTGGGGCTGGGTAGTCCGGTGCTGCTGTCGGATCATTATATCAACGCCTTCGCCAGCTACGCCAATGGCGCGATCGCGCAGATCGTGGGCATCTGGTACGCGATCATCATGGCCGGGCTGTTGCAGTCGGCGGGGGTGGAGCGGGCGATCCGCCGCACCATCCGCGCGGGGTGGACCGACATCGCCAACCGCGCGACGTTGACCAGCCCACCCGATGTGCGCGGGTGGATCAACCGCATGCTCGATCGGGTCGCTTTGCTTGCGCCACGGCTGGCGGCGACGGGGGGAGACAGTGGCACGCCGCTTTATGATGCGCTGCGCGACCTGCGCACGGGCGTCGCGATCGGCGAGTTGCGGCAGTTGCGCCTGGACCTGCCGCCGCAGGATGCCGCGCCGCTTGGCGCGGTGCTGGGCGGGGTCGGCCATTATTATCGACGGCTGGACCCCGATGCTCCCGCCCCAGCGGAACCGGCGCTGTTGCGCGACATCGACGCGGCGATCGGCGACCTGTCCGCCAATCCGCGCCCGCCCGTGCGGCGGGAGGGGATATTGGCGCTGGTCAGCCTGCGCCGGAATCTGTTTCCGCACGCCGATGGCTATCGCAGGGGGATGGCATGACGGGGGAAATCGCGCTGGGCGGCATCTATCTGCCCACTTTCCTGCTGCTGGCGCTGGCTGCATTGATCCTAAGCTGGGTGGCGACCCGGTTGATCGCCGCGCTCGGCCTCTATCGCTTCCTCGCCTATCGCGCGGCGGTGGACCTTAGCCTCTTCATCCTCATCCTCGGCGCGCTGGCGCTGGTCTTTCCCACCCTTGGAATCCGCCTATGAACCGCCTGATCCCCACGCTGACCCGCAGCGCCGCCACCATCATCATCGTCATCGCCGCTGCGCTGGTCGCGATCTGGATGTGGCGCCATTATCAGGGCAGTCCGTGGACCCGCGACGGGCGGGTGCGCGCTGATGTCGTGCGGGTGACGCCCGACATCAGCGGTCTGGTGACCTCCGTGGCGGTGCGCGACAACCAGCGAGTGAAGGCAGGCGATCTGCTGTTCGTGATCGACACGCCGCGCTATGCGCTGGCGCTGGAACAGGCGCAGTCGCAGATCGCCAGCGCGCAGGCGGTATTGGCGCAGGCCCGGCGGGAAGCGCGGCGCGATCTGGCGCTGGGCGATCTGGTCGCAGCGGAAAGTCATGAGCAGAATGTCGCCAAGGTGGAGACGGCGCAGGCCGCGTTGACCGAAGCGATGAGCGCGCGCGAGGGCGCGGCGCTGAACCTCAAACGCACACGCGTGCTGGCATCAGTCAATGGCGTCGTCACCAATCTGGACCTGCATCCGGGCGACTATGTCGGGGCGGGGACGCAGGCACTGGCCCTGATCGACGGCGATTCGCTGCGGGTGGAGGGCTATTTCGAGGAAACCAAGCTGGGCCTCATCTGCATCGGTGCGCCGGTGACGGTACGGTTGATGGGAGAGGCGCAGGATCTGCGCGGCCATGTTGATAGCATCGCCTATGGCATCAACGACGACAGTCGCAGCAATGCGGGCAATTTGCTGCCCTCGGTCGAGCCGACCTTTTCCTGGGTGCGGCTGGCGCAGCGGATTCCGGTGCGGGTGAAGCTGGACCGGCCACCTGCGGGCGTGCGGCTGATTTCCGGGCGGACGGCGACGGTGACGGTGCAGCCGATGGCGCAGGGCAAGGATGGGAAGCCGGGGGCGTGCCGTCATGGGTGAGGTTTCATGGGCAAAAAGGCAGCGTGTTCCCGCCTGCGTGGGAACACGGCGTGTCTGGGGCAGAGCTGGTGCGCCGATTCTTGCGCTTGCGCTGTCCGCCTGCGCTACCGCTGGGCCGGACTATCGGTCGCCTGAACAGTCGGTCGCTACCGCGCCTTCGGCGACGGGGGCGTTTCATTCGGCGCAGGGCGGGCAGTTTAGTCAGGCCGACCTGCCCGATCATTGGTGGCGGCTCTATGCCGATCCCCGGCTCGACGCGCTGGTCGAACAGGCCTTGGCCGCCAATACCGACCTGCGGCAGGCTGACGCTAATCTCGACCGGGCAGAGGCGGTGTTGCGCGAGGCGGAGGCGGGGCGGGCGATCAGCACCAGCATCAGCGGGGGCGAAACGCTGGCCCGGCCGTCGGGTGTCGGCCAACATCTGCCCGGCACGGTCAGCTATGATTTCGGGCTGAGCGCGGCTTACCCGCTCGACCTGAACGGCCGCATCCGCCGCGCGATCGAGGCGAGCGTGGCGGATGTCGAGGCAAGCGCAGCGGCGCGCGACTATGTGCGCACCAGCGTCGCGGCGGCGACGGCGCGCGCCTATGCGCAGGTGTGTGCCGCCAATTATGCGCTGGCGATCAACCGGCGAGTGGTGAAGTTGCAGCGCGATACGCTGGACGCGACTCGTCGGCTGGCGCGGGGCGGGCGTGGGACGGCGTTCGACGTCAGCCGGGCGCAGGCGGCCGTCGATGCCAGCGCGGCGGCGCTGCCCGGCTTTGAAGGGCAGCGGCAAAATGGCCTGTATCTGCTGGCGACATTGCTGGGGCGGCCACCCGCTGATTATCCCCGCGACGTGGAAAGTTGCGCCGCGCTACCGACGCTGGCGCAGGCTTTGCCGGTGGGCGATGGCGCGGCGCTGATCCGGCGGCGGCCCGACATCAGGCAGGCGGAGCGCACGATCGCGGGCGACACCGCGCGGCTGGGCGTGGCGATGGCGGACCTTTATCCGCAGGTCAGAATCGGCGGGTCGGTCGGCCTGTCCGGGCCGCTCAAGGATTTCGGTAATGGGTCGGCCTTCGGCTTTAGCCTTGGGCCATTGCTCAGTTGGTCATTCCCCAACCGGCCCGTGGTCAGAGCGCGGATCGCGCAGGCCGATGCGCAGATACGCGGCGATCTGGCGGGCTTCGACGGCGCGGTGCTGGAAGCGTTGCGGCAGGTCGAAAGCGCGCTGGAAACCTATCGCCGCGATGCGCAGCGGGCGGCCATGCTTGACCGGGCGCGGGACGGTGCTGCGCTGTCGGCCAATCAGGCGGGCAAGCTGTTTCGCTTTGGGCGGGGTGATTTCCTCTCGCTGCTCGACGCGCAACGCAGTCTGGCCAGCGCGGAGGCCACGGCAGCGACCGCCCGGACGCAATTGGTGCAGGATCAGGTCGCGCTGTTCCTGGCGCTGGGTGGTGGCTGGACGCCCTGAGCGCCGCTACAGCCCGTGCCGCTTGGCGAAGGCGAGGAATAGGTCGGGCCAGGGGGCTGGCGCGGCGGGCGGCGGGATGAGGCCAAAGCCGTGGCCACCATTGTCGAACAGATGACATTCGCTTGCGACTCCCTGCGCCCGGAGCGCCGCCAGCATGGCGAGGCTGTTTTCCGGCGGCACGGCCTTGTCATCCAGCGCATGGGCCAGAAAGACAGGCGGGGTCTGGGCGCTGACATTCTGGTCGAGCGACAGGTTGCGCATCTGGTCGGATGTGGGATTGGCACCCATTAATTGCGTGCGTGATCCGGCATGGACGAACGGGCCGTCCATCTGGATCACGGGGTACATATAGGCAGCGACGGCGGCCCGGATCGGTTCTCGGTCTGCGGCGTCGATGGGCGCATAGCTTTCCTGTGGCGTGCGGGCGGTCAGCCAGGCGGCGAGATGGCCGCCGGCCGAAAAGCCCATTACGCCGACACGGTTCGCATCGAAGCGTTCGCGGGAGGCAAGAGAGCGGACGAGGCGCAGCGCACGCTGGGCGTCCTGCAACGGGGCTTGCGCGCCCGCGCCCCAGCCGTCGGCGGGCATGCGATAGACGAGCGAGAAGCAGCTATAACCCGCCTCCGCAAAGCGGCGGGCGACGGCATAGCCTTCCTTGCCGATGGCGACGCGGGTGTAGCCGCCGCCGGGGATCAGCAGGATCGCCGCGCCATTGGGCCGCGCGGGCCGCAGCAGGGTGAGCGTTGGCGTCACGACGTGGGCGAAGGCGGTGTCGTCCTGCGCGCTTTGGGGTGTGCGCAGCGTTTCCACTTCCTGCACCACCACTTTTTCGCCGCCCGGTGCTTTCCCTCCCGGCCAGATGGGAAAGCGTTCGAACCCTTGGGGGATCGGAAAGCCCTGCCCCTGTCCGGCGGAGGGGAGGGTGGCGCTTGCCAGCGTTCCGGCGAGCAGGGTTCTGCGATCAATCAGGGGCATGAGCCGACGATCCTTTCAGGCGATGGCGCGGGTAATTTCCAGAGTGAGGACCAGACATTTTGCGCCTAGCGAAACAGCCTGAGGTCGAAGGCGGCGGCCATCGTGGCGAAGCCTGTGTCGTTGGGGTGCAGCGCGTCGCCCACATCATAGGCTTTGGCCATGCGGGCGGGGTCGGCAGGATCGGCGATGGCCTTGGCGAAGTCCACCACGCCATCGGCCTCGCCGCTGTCGCGGATCCATTGGTTTACCGCTAAACGTGTCGCTTCACCCTGTTCGCTCCAATAGCCTGCGCCCTTATAGGGCAGGATGGTGGCCAGGATGACCTTGATCCCCCTGCCATGGGCGCGGGCGATCATCTGGCGATAGGCACCGATGAGGGCGTCGGGCGACAGCATGGCTCGTCCGTCGCGCGCTGCGGAGCCGATATCGTTCACCCCCTCCAGGATCACGACATGGGTGACACCGGGGACGGCCAGCACATCGCTGTCGAACCGGGCGAGGGCGTTATAGCCTTCCGCCTCGCTCAGCAGGCGGTTGGCGCTGATCCCGGCATTGGCGATGCCGACATCCCTGCGTCCCGCCTTTTGCAGGCGTTCAGCCAACAGGTCGGGCCAGCGGCGATTGCTGTCATCGGTGGCGCGCACGCCGTCGGTGATCGAATCGCCCAGCGTGACGATGGTCGTGGCGGCCTTGCGGGTTTCCACTTCCACGGCAGACAGGATCAGGCGCGGGCCGATGGTCGTCGCGCCGGTCATGGCGTCCGCGCCGGTCTGGTCGCCCGGCGCGATCCAGTTGGTCGCGGCGGCATAGGCGTGGACGGTGGGGGAGGCCGTGCCGGTGGGCAGGTGGATGCTGACGGTCAGCCGGGTGAGCGGTTTGACCGCCATGTCGATCGGGTCGCTGATGAGCGGCGCGCGCGGAGGGATGGTCGCGCCCTGCGCGCGGTTGAAGCTGACGACCCGGTCGGTGCCGGGCAGGATGCGCCCGTCTTCCCCGGCCAGCGCGACATGGACCGCGCCGATCAGCAGCGCTTCCTCCGACATCTGGTTGGACAGTTGCAGGCGCAACCGGTCGCCGCCGTTGGAGATGCGCACGACCTGACGGATGGTGCGGTCGGTCAGGACCGGGCGCTTTTCGACCGGCTCATGCCAGACGAGCGGCGCGGCCATCCAGCTGCGCGACCAGTGTTGCGCCTGTGCCGAGCCGGGTGCGGCGACCAGCAGGAGCGGGATCAGGAAGGCGGTCGGGCGCATTGGTGAAGTCCTTGTCGTGGCGACGGCGATGGGATGATTGCCTGAGACTTCGGCGTAAATCCAGTGTGGCGGGGTATTAGGGTGATGGGGTGTCGGATGGCAGCGCTGCTGTTACGCTCGGCGTTGCCTCGCGCTCCACATAAAAAGGCCCGCCGGTCGTGGGGACCGGCGGGCCTTGCGATGCTGCAGATTAGGCAGGATCAATATTGGACGGTGACGGTCACTGCGCGGCGGTTTTGCGCCCAGGATGCTTCGTCCGATCCCAGCGCTGCGGGGCGTTCCTTGCCATAGCTGACGGTCGTGATGCGGCTGGGGTCGATGCCGAGCGAGGCGAGATAGTTTTTCGCTGCGTTGGCGCGCCGTTCGCCCAGCGCGATATTATAGTCGCGGGTGCCGCGTTCGTCGGCATGGCCTTCGACAGTGACTCGCACCTGTGGGTTCTGCTGCAACCAGGCGGCCTGACTCTGTAACGTCGCCTGATCTTCCCCATCGACATCATATTGGTCGAGGCCGAAGAAGATGCGGTCGGCCGCGACCGATGCGACGAAATCGGCCTGGCTGCCCTTGACCGGGCCGCCCATGTTGCCGCCGCCATTTCCAATGGGCGCGGTCTGTTCCCCGCCGGGCGCGGGTGGCAGTTCGGCGGGGGGCTTCTTGGAACAGGCGGCGAGCGCGACGATGGCGGTCGCCATCAACAGGGGCCGGGACAATTTCATCAAGAATCTCCTTCGATCAATCACTGTGCCGCCTACCAGAATGGGCAGCACGGTCCGGGAAGTTCGTTACGCTGTCAAGACGAACAGGCGCGGGTGGGATTTGGTTCCCGTTACGGCAACAACGGACCCCAGGCCGGGTCCGATCCGGCAAGCGGGGTGGGGATGCGCCGTTCGTTCACGCCGGTCAGGTCGACCTGCCACACCTGACTGGATCCCTGCTTGCCCGGCGTGGTGCGGAAAAATTGCAGGACGCGGCCATTGGGCGACCATGTCGGCTGTTCGTCCTGCCATCCGTTCGTCAGCGTGCGCTCATTATCGCCATTGGGACTCATGACCGCGATCTTGAAATCGCCCGACAGCTTGGTGAAGGCGATCAGGTCGCCGCGCGGACTCCATTCGGGCGTCGCATAGCGGCCGCCGCCGTGGCTGATGCGGCGCTGGTTCGATCCGTCGGCGTTCATGACATAGAGCTGCTGCCCGCCTGACCGATCGCTTTCGAACACGATCTGGCTGCCGTCGGGGGAATAGCTGCCGCCCACGTCGATGCCCGGCGAGGTCGTCAGGCGGACCGGGGTGCCGCCACTGGCGGACACGCGATACACGTCGGTATTACCCGCGACCGCCATGGAAAACAGGATGTTGCGACCATCGGGCGACCAGCGCGGGGCGAAGGCGGGGTTGTTGCTTTCACTCACCAGCTTTTGCTGCCCTGCGCCGATGTCGTAGATATAGATGCGCACCCGGCTGCCCAGATAGCTGACATAGACGATGGATTTATAATCGGGCGAAAAGCGCGGGGTCAGCGCCATCGACTGGCCATTGGTGATGAAGCGGTGGTTTGCGCCATCGCTATCCATGATGGCGAGGCGCTTGACGCGGTTCCCCTTCGGCCCGCTTTCGGCGATATAGGCGATGCGGCTGTCGAAGAAGGGGCTTTCGCCCGACAGGCGCGCATAGATGGCGTCGGCGCATTTATGCGCGGCCCGCCGCCAGTCGCGCGGGGACACGACATAGCCCTGCCGCGTGAGTTCCTGTTTCAGCGCCACGTCGTAGAGGTAGCAGCCCACGGTGATGTCCGCGTCGCCGCCAGCGGTGCGCACGAAGCCCTGCACCAGTGCCTGATAGGCGCCCCATTTGTCATAGACGGGGTTGGTGACTTCGGGGAAGGCGATAGCGGGCATGCCGCCCGGCCCGGACGGATCGAACAGGCCGGAGCCTTTAAGGTCGGACACGATCACTTCGGCGATCTTGCGGCCCAGTTCGCTGGCAGTGCCGGCCGGGGTGGCGACATCCTGCTGCGCGGGCAGAGCGGGGACCGCGACTTTCAGATTGCTGTCGATCTCGCCAGTCACATCGACCGACAGTTGGGCCATGGCGGGCGCGGCCAGCACGGCGGCGATCGCAGCGATCGCAACGGAAAAACGGCGCAGGAAGAGGGATTTCATCGGTTCAGCCTCGCGTCAAAGCGGAGTGGCCGGAGCCATTTCCATTGGTCGTAAAATTCGGGCGGCATGTTGCGGAAGGGGGACGCCAGCTTCACCGCCTGAATCGCGCGTTCGGCGTGCAGCTTGGCCTGAGGGCGATTGCTGGCGGTGACGCCCAACTGGTCGATGACTTCAGGCGTGCCGATCACTGCGCCGCTTTTGTCCAGCCGCACTTCCAGCAGGGTGACGAGTTGGTCTGCGTCCGCGCCCGATGGGGGGCGCCAGTGCGGTTTCAGCTGACGGCGCAATTCGCCATCCAGCGCGGATTTCTGCGCCGGGCCCATGGCGGCGGCTGGCGCCGGCGCGGGCGGACGGCGGGGGGCGTCGGCGTTGGTGTCGATGCCCTTGAGGAAATCATTGCCGAGCAGCGATCCCTTGGGCTTGGCTGCCTTGCCCTGACCGGAGGCGCGCGCGGGGGCGTCCGTTTTGGCCTTGGCCGGGGATTTCGATGCCGACGATGAAGGCGCGGCGGCTTTGGGCTTGGCGGGCGCGGATTTGGTCGGGGTGGGCTTGGCTGGCGTCGGCTTTGCCTTGGCCGCTGGCTTTTCCGGGGCGGGCTTGGCTGGTGCGGGCTTGGGCTTGGCCTTTGGCGTTTCTTTCTTCGCCGGCGTTGGTTTGGGCGCAGGCTTGGCAGGCGCTTCCTTCACCACTGGCTTGGCCGGGGCGGGTTTGGGCGTCGGTTTTGGAACCGGCTTGGGCTGGGGTTTAGGCGGCGGCGGCGCGGGCGTGGGTTCTGGCGCGGGTTCAGGTTCCGGCGCGGGCGCGGCATCCTCCGTCGGACCCTGTTCGGGGGCGACGCTGGGTGGGGGCGGCTGGGTCGAGACTTGCGGCGCGGTGGATTGCAGCGCGACCTCGTCCACCATGGAGACTTCCATGGGCGGCGTCTTGAGCTTCAGTGGGTTCGGCGTGGCCAGAAACCCGGCGGACAGCAGCCCGAACAGCAGGACATGCCCCGCCGTCGCGACGCCCAGACCGATCTTTTCCGTGCGCTCCATGGCGATCGCCTACTGCCCCGCTGGCGCGGAGGCGCTGTCGGCGTCGTCGGGGGAGGAGACGAGCGACACCTTGTTCAGGCCCGCGCGGTTGAGTTCGGCCATGACCCGCATGACCCGGCCATAATCCAGCCCCTTGTCCGCGCGCAGGAAGATTTGCGGCGCTTCGGGCTTGCCCGCGTTGGCGGACACGATCTCGGCCAGACGATCGGGCAGGTCGGTGTCGCTGACCTGCGCATCGTCGATATAGGTGCCGCCGTCGCGGTCGATCGACACGACGGTGGGCTTGGCGTCCTGATCCAGCCCCTTTGCCCGCGTTTCGGGCAGGTTGACCGGCACGCCCGTCACCAGCAGCGGGGCCGTGACCATGAAGATGATGAGCAGAACCAGCATGACATCGACCAGCGGCGTCACGTTGATGTCGGCCATCGGCGCACGCCCGCGCCCGCGACGGCCGGAGGGAGGACCGGACATGGCCATTAGCGGGTTGCTCCCACTTTCGTCATGCCAGCAAAGGTGGGCATTTCACTTCTTTCGACCCGTGCGGCAAAGAAAAGAGGGATCCCAGCCTTCGCTGGGATGACGGGGAATATGTGGCCGATCACCGCTGCGCCTCCAGCTCGCGGCTCAGCGTCGAATAGAAGCCGTCGGCGAAGCGGGAGAGGCGCGATTCCAGGCGGTTGATGCCATGGCTGAACCGGTTGTAGGCGATGACCGCCGGGATCGCCGCGAACAGGCCAATGGCAGTGGCGAACAGCGCTTCGGCGATGCCCGGCGCGACGACGGCGAGGCTGCTATTCTGTTCCGCCGCGATGGCGGTGAAGGCGCGCATGATGCCCCAGACCGTACCGAACAGGCCGACGAAGGGGGCGACCGACCCGACCGTCGCCAATATGTTGAGCCGGTCGGACAGGCGGTCGATCACTTCGCCGATCGTGCTGGCCATGGCGGTGGACAGGCGGTCGCGCGTCCCTTCGCGGTCGATGACCTTCTGCGCGGTGGAGCGCCGCCATTCGGCCACGCCCGTCGCCATGACTTTCGCTGCGGGGAAATCCGCCTTGCCGCGCGATTCATAGAAGCGGTCGATATCCTCCGCCTTCCAGAAATCTTCCTCGAACTTGCGGCTTTCCTTCGTCGCGCGGCGCAGCGTCACCGAAAATCCGATGATGATCGCCCAGGTCCAGATGCTCGCCAGCAGCAGGCCCAGCATCACGCCCTTCACGACGATGTCGGCCTGAAGGAACAGGACCAGCGGCGATATGGTGGCGGCGTCGGCGACCGCGCCGACGTCAGGCAGGTGGAGCGTCATGGGTGGAAATCTTCCCCTTGCATCAAACGGCTGAAAATATCGGTCCAGGCCCTGGGCTGCCGCTGCGGGCGACCCTGTGGCGTCAGCCAGGCCACGGAAATGGTGGCGTCGGTCAATTGTTCATCGGCGCGCATGACTGACTGATGAATGGCGCAACTGGCCGCGCGCACGGCGGTTACGCGGCTGACCACCATCAGGTCGTCGTCCAGCCGCGCGGGGCGGCGGTAACGGATGGCAAGGTCCGTGACGGCATAGACGCCCGCGCCGCTTGCATGGCTGTCGCGCTGGTCGATGCCAGCGAGGCGCAGCATGTCCGACCGGGCGCGTTCCATATAGCGCAGATAATTGGCGTGGTAGACCAGACCCGACAGGTCGGTATCCTCAAAATAGATGCGCAGCGGGAAATGATGCACGGCGGCGATGAAGCGTCCGGTCGCAGGCGTTGGCATCAAATCACAAACAGGCATGGGCGGCTTTTAACCATGGTGCGGGCCGGAGGCAAAGCGGGAAATCGCCGGAGCGCTTTGCATGAGCAGGCGCGGGACTGGCCCTGCGCAGGATGGCGCGTTAGGGAGAGCCGAAGAATCAACAGGTGGAGGAAGGCCGACATGATGGATATTCGCACGGTAGGCGTGATCGGCGCCGGGCAGATGGGCGCGGGCATCGCGCAGGTCGCGGCGCAGGCGGGCTATGACGTCATCCTGTCGGACATCGACTTGGCCCGCGCGGAGAAGGGGCTGGCGGGCATCGCCAAATTGCTGGCCCGTAGCGTGGAAAAAGAGAAGATCGGCCAGGCCGACGCCGACGCCGCGCTGGCCCGCATCACGCCGGTCGGTGAGATCGCGCCGCTGGCGAACGCGCAACTGGTGATAGAAGCGGCGACCGAGCGGGAGGAGATCAAGCGCGCGATCTTTGGCAATGTCGGCAAGCTGCTGGCCGCAGACGCGATTTTGGCGTCCAACACATCGTCCATCCCGATCACCCGGCTGGCGCAGGCCGCGCCGGATGCGGGGCGGTTCGTGGGCGTGCATTTCTTCAACCCGGTGCCAGTCATGGCCCCGATCGAGGTTATTCGGGGACTGGCCACCACGCCGGAAACGGTCGCGGCGATCGAAGCCTTCGCCACGCGGCTGGGCAAGACGGTGGTTCATGCGTTCGATGCGCCCGGCTTCATCGTCAATCGCATCCTGATGCCGATGCTGAACGAAGCGGTGTTCGCGCTAGGCGAGGGCGTGGGCGGCGTGGTGGATATCGACACCGGCATCAAGCTGGGCCTCAATCATCCGATGGGACCACTGACGCTGATGGATTTCATCGGTCTCGATACGTGCCTGGAAATCTGCAAGGTGTTGCAGGACACCACCGGCGACCCGAAATTCCGCCCGGCGCCGCTGCTGGTCAAATATGTCGAAGCCGGATGGTACGGACGCAAGGTCGGCAAGGGATTTTACGATTATTCGGGTACGGAGCCTGTGCCGACGCGGTGAGTGATGCACATCGGCCATCCCCGAGAGCCTTCCCCCAACGTGGCGCTCCATCGAAGGCTCAGGAGGTGGGTTCCCGCCTGCGCGGGAATGACGGGGTTGGGATTTTCACCCAACCCCCAGCCCATGTTTCTTCATGCAGTGGCGTAGCTGGTCGTAGGTCAGGCCCAGTCCCTTGGCGGTGGCGCGCTGGTTGTAGCGGTAGCGGTCGAGTGCGGCGCGGATGATGCCTGCTTCGTGGGCATCGACGGCGGCGCGCAGGTCGCTGATTTCTTCCAGCGCGGCGATGACCGGTGCGGTGGCGGTGGGTGCCGCGACTGGCCCGTCGCACGGTGCGGCGGGGGTGGGCATCAGCGCCCTGGGCTTCCACGGTGAGGCGAAGGGGTCGAAGGTGATGGCGCTGATCGGCCGGTTCGGCGTGTTCCAGCGATAGACGGCGCGTTCCACCACATTGCGCAGTTCGCGGACATTGCCGGGCCAGCCATAGCCTTCCATCTCCGCCATGGTTGCCGCGTCGAAGCCGGGCCATTGCGGCCAGTCGATTTCGGCGGCCATGCGGCGTCCGAAATGATCGGCCAGCACCGCTACGTCGCCTTCGCGCGCGCGCAGCGGGGGCAGGGTGATGACCTCGAAACTCAACCGGTCGAGCAGGTCAGGGCGAAAGCGCCCGGCATCGGCGGCGGCGGGCAGGTCGTCGTTGGTCGCCGCGACGATGCGGACATCCACGCGCTTGGGCTTCGACGCGCCGATGCGTGTGACCTCGCCATATTCGACCACGCGCAACAATCGTTCCTGCGCCGCCATCGACAGGGTGCCGAGTTCATCGAGGAACAGGGTGCCGCCGTCCGCTTCCTCGAACCGGCCGGGCCGCGCCCGGTTCGCGCCGGTAAATGCGCCCTGTTCATGACCGAACAGTTCCGCCTCTATCAGGGTTTCGGGCAGCGCCGCGCAGTTCATCACGATCAACGGCTCGCCCCAGCGTGGCGAGAGGTGATGCAGCCGTTCGGCGATCAGTTCCTTGCCCGTGCCGCGTTCGCCGATGACCAGCACCGGGCGGTTGAGTTCGGCGGCGCGTCCGGCCAGTTCTACCGCGTCGAGAAAGGCGAAAGACTGGCCGACAAACTGGGTGTTTTTTTCCATGCCCAACTTATGGTGAAATTTCCCACCTCTTCGCAAGCCAAATTCTGCCTCGCCAGCTTTAAACAGTCGAAAAACCACGCAAATCTGCGCCTTTTCAAAACTGGCACGGCCCCTGCAATGTTCAGGACAATCCGCACGACAAGAGCGGAACGCATATGAAGGCCAAGGTTCAGGGAGTGCAAGACGATGGAAAAGCAGACCAATAAAGTTCGCGAAATCGGCAAGCTGATGTCGGTCGCCATCGCCGCCCTGCTGTTTGGATCGACCATGGTCCTTTCGGCGGTTGGCCCAGCCCGCGCCAGCGAAAATTCGGCCCGCGCCAGCGAAACCCCGGTTCTTGCCAGCGACACCACCCCCGCTACACTGCGCTATCTGGCGTAAGGCGAGCATAAGACACCACCAGGAGTGACTTCATAATGGGTATATTCTCCCGCACCCGCGACATCATCGCCGCCAATGTGACCGATCTGCTCGACAAGGCGGAAGATCCGGCAAAGATGATCCGCATGATCATCCTCGAAATGGAGGAGACGCTGGTCGAAGTGCGCGCAGGCGCTGCTCGCACCATCGCGGATCAAAAGGAAATGCGCCGCCACATCGCCAAGCTGACCGCGTTGCAGGACAGTTGGACCGACAAGGCGCAACTGGCGCTCAGCAAGGATCGTGAGGATCTGGCCAAGGCCGCGCTGGTCGAACGGCAGAAGGCCGCCGACATGGCCGAGCATCTGAACCATGAGATCGTCACGCTGGACGAAGCGCTTAAGGCTTCGGAAGAAGACATCGCCAAGTTGCAGGCCAAGCTGCGCGAAGCCCGCGTCCGCCAGAACAGTCTGGTGACCCGGATGCAGAGCGCGGAAAACCGCCTGCGGGTGCGCGAAGCCTATGCTGGCGAGAAGGTCAACGAAGCCTTCGCCCGGTTCGACCTGCTGGAACGCCGCGTCGATATGGCCGAAGGCCGCGCCGATGCCGCCACGCTGGGTGGTGCGCCCAAGACGCTGGAAGAAGAGATTGCCGAGCTGAAGTCCGCCGACAAGGTGGATGCCGACCTCGCCGCTCTCAAAGCCAGCATGAACGCTGATAAGAACGGGGAAGGCTGATCCGATGGAAGAGGTTTTCCTGCCCGTCATCGTCTGCGGCATGTTGTTCATCGGCATGCCGTGGCTGATCTTCCACTATGTGACCAAGTGGAAGCAGGCGCCCAAGATCACGGACGAGGATGAGAAGCTGCTGGACGACCTCCACCTTCTCGCCCGCCGTCTGGAAGAAAGGTTGATGACGGTCGAACGGATCGTCGCCGCCGACAATCCCGATTTCCGCCCGCACCGGTCGCAGGAACCGGACGACCTGACCTTCGACCGGAGGAACTGACATGAGCGCTCGCCGTACAAAATTCTATCTCGACAAAGCCAATGGCAAATGGTCGGGCGTGTGCGCCGGCATTGCCGACTATACCGGGATCGACGTGGTCTGGGTTCGGGTCGGCGCGGTGCTGGTCACGCTGATGGGGGCTTTCCCCTGGACGCTGATCGCCTATGTCGCCGCCGCCTATTTCGCCGATAACAAGCCGCAGGGCCTGTATTCGGACCGGGACGATGAAAAATTCTGGCAGGGCGTGCGCACCAATCCAGCGCGCTCCACCCGCGACGTCCGGTCCAAGTTCCGCGACATCGACCGCCGTCTGGCCGACATCGAAATCTATTATACCAGCCGCAACACGCGCCTGGCCGACGAGATCGACAGCCTGCGCTGAACGGGATCAAGGTGCAGGGTTAGAGGGAGCCAGAGATCATGAGCTTTGCAGGACCGAATTTTATTATCGCCATCATCGCCCTGTCCATGGGCGCCTGGATCATCACCACATGGCTTCGCGTGAAGCATGGCTATCCATTGACGGACGATAACGGGAATAGCGTTCATCGAACCGATCCCGACGCCGGTCGAAAAATCGACCTGCTTTCAGGCGAAAACGAGAAGCTGGTGGGCCGAATCAGCCGCCTTGAGGACCGTATCGCCGTGCTGGAAAGGATCGCCACCGATCCTGCCACCCGCACCGCGCGCGAAATCGACGCGCTGCGCTGAACGCCGGGCAAGGGGAGATAAGAGATGAATCCGTTTGAAATGGTGGTCGCCATCATCGCGATCACTGCCATCGCCAGCGTCCTGCGCGCCAAATATGGTGTCGTGCGCCGCGACAAGGGCGAAGAGGTCATCCAGCGCGGATCCGACCCGGAAGCCGAGCGGCTGCGGGCCGAGGTGAAGGGTCTGAAGGAGCGCGTCGCCGTGCTGGAGCGGCTGGCGACGGACAGTTCGACCGCGCTGGACCGGGAATTCGATAAACTTCGGAACCGCGACTGACGCGACCGACGAGGCAGGGAGGCTGATATGCAAGACCCTATTTTCTATCTTACATTGGCGACCACGGCGCTGGCCGCCATCGCCATCGTCGCCATGGCGGGGCTGCGCGGCTGGAACGGCTGGCTGGACTTGAAGCGGGCTGAACTGTCCCGCCATGTCGAACAGGCCGCCCCGCCATCTGCCGCTGCGCGGATCGAGGTGGCCGACCTCAAGGAACGCATCCGCAAGCTGGAAGCGATCGCGGCGGGTGTCGATCTTTAAGCGCTGCGTCCCGGTGGGGACGAGGCGAACGGGGGTTCCGGTTTGCGCAAAGCGGCCTATATGGCGGGCATGACTGACCAGCCCGTGCTTGCCGACCTTCAGGAAGAATATGAATTTCTCGATGCGGACGACCGTTACCGGTTGCTGATCGACCTGGGCCGTGGGCTGGAACCCATGCCCGACGCGCTCAAGACGGACGCGACGCTGGTGCGGGGGTGTTCGGCGGCGGTGTGGGTCTATCCAACGGTGTTAGAGGATGGTCGGCTGCATTTCCTGGCCGACAGCAATGCCGCGATCACCAAGGGGATCATCGCGCTGGTGCTGTTGACGGTGCAGGACGGCCCGCCCGCGCAGATCGGCGCAACGGACATAGAGGGTGCGCTGGCCCCGTTCGACCTGCGCAATCAGTTGAGTTCCAACCGCACGCAGGGCATTCCCAACATGATCGCGCTGATCCGCGATACCGCTGCGCGCTACGCATAACGAAACCTCGATCAAGCTGCTGCGTTCATCTCCCGACGAGGAGACTATTATGAAGCGCATACCCCTGTTTCTGGCCGCGACGGCATTGCTGGCCGCCTGTTCGCAGGAATCGAAAGAACCTACGCAGCGCGAACAGATCGGCCAAAGCTGGAAATATGAAGGCGGAGAGGGCGAAAAGGCCAAGGTCGCCTATATCGGCAGCGCCAATACGGTTGCGACCCTGACTGCGCCCGATACCTTTTCCGTCCTGCTGGTGCAGCCGGTGGGCAAAGGTGCGGCGGACGTGACGATCAAGCTGGTCGGTGCACCGTTCAGTTGCGACATGTCGGATTGCCACGTCAGCGCGACCACCGACGATGGCAAGCGCCATGAATGGAAGGGCCGGATGACGCAGAATAAGGACGGCATCACCATCCTGCCGTCGCAGGGTGCCTATGACGCGATCCGCGATGCGAAAAGCGTCAACGTCGATCTGGTCATCGGCGCAAAGGACAAGACCGCGCCGTTCACGTTCAACGTGGCCGATCTCAAGCTGATGGTGTGAGGCGTTCCAAACCTATCCGTTCGCTTCGAGCCCTTCGACTGCCTGCTATGTCAGGCGCTCAGGACAGGCCAAGGTCGAGAAGTAGGCAGCGCTATGTCTGGTTTCTCGACTAGGCTCGAAACGAACGGAGGGGGTAGCCAGCCTCGGCGTCATTCCTGCAACGAAACGCCCGGACTGCGCGGATCGGCTGCGCCCTGCCAGTGGCCGTCGGGCATGCGCTCGGCGGCATTGGCTTTGAGGCCCATGCGGTTGATGCTGACCCGGTGGCCCAGCTTTTCCAGCGGCGCCTTCATCGCCTCCAGCGATGTGCCCTGTTCCAGCACCAGCCCGTCGCCATTGAAGAAGATGAGGCCGTGCGCGATCGAATCCTGCGCCGAAAGTCCCCAGTCGAAATGGGCGATCAGCGCCTTGGCCACCTGCATGATGATCGTCTTGCCGCCTGCCGCGCCCACGGTGAAGATCGGCGTGCCTGCCGCGTCATAAACGATGGTGGGAGACATGGAGGAGAGGGGGCGCTTGCCCGGCTCCACCCGGTTGGCGACGGGCGCGCCGTTTTTTTCGGGCGTGAAGCTGAAATCGGTGAGTTCATTGTTCAATATGACGCCGCCCGCGACGAGCTGGCTGCCGAAAAAGCTCTCGATCGTGGATGTCCATGCGGCGATGTCGCCGTTCTTGTCCACCGCAAGGAAATGGCTCGTGCCCGATTCCGGCTGGGGCAGGCTGGCGGTGCGCGGCTGCGCGCCCTTGGGCGTGCCGGGCTTATAGTCGTTGAGCGCCTTATTCTCCCGAATCAGGGCCGACCGCTTTTTCAGATAGGCCGGGTCGATCATCCCCGCGACCGGCACGTTGACGAAGGCCGGATCGCCCAGCCATGTTTCGCGATCGGCATAGGCCAGTTGCATCGCTTCGCCGATGACATGCCAGGATCGCACATCATCCTTGCCCCATTGTTTGAGCGGGAAGCGTTCGACCATGCCCAATATTTCCAGCACGGTGACGCCGCCGCCGGACGCTGGCCCCATGCCGCATATCTTGTAGATGCGATATATGCCGCAGACTGGCTTGCGTGGCTGCGCCTTGTAGGCGGCGATGTCCGCCTCCGTCATCGGCACGGGATTTTTGGGCGCGTTCGTTACCGTCTGCGCCATGAGGCGGGCCTGTTCGCCCTTGTAGAAAGCGTCCGGTCCCTCCGCCGCGATGCGTTTGAACAGGGCGGCCAGCGGCGGGTTTTTCAGGATCGTGCCCATTGGCGCGGGCTTGCCGTCGATCCAGAAATAGCGCTGGATGTCTGGGAAGTCGGCCCACACGTCGGCCACGGCCTTCATCGCGGTGTCGAGCCGCTGGCGCACTTCATATCCGTCCTGCGCGGCGCGGATCGCGGGCTGGAACAGGTCGGCCCAGGGCAGCTTGCCCCATTTTTTATGGGCGTCCCACGCCAAGCGCACATTGCCCGGCACGCCGACCGAATAGCCGCCCGGCCATGCGTTGCGGAAGGACAGGGGCTTGCCGTCCGGTCCCACGAACCGGTCCGGCCGTGCCGCAGCCGGTGCCGTTTCGCGCCCGTCGATGGTTTCCAGCACGCCGCTTTTGCCGTCATGATGCAGCAGGAAGCCGCCACCGCCGATGCCGCTATTATGCGGTTCGACCACGTTGAGTGTCAGCATCATTGCGATCGCCGCGTCGGTCGCGCTGCCGCCCTTGCGCAAAATCTCCTGCCCGGCCTGCGCCGCGCGCGGATCGGCGGCGGACACGGTGGCATTGGTCGATACCGGCACGCGCGCTGTAGCCGGATTGGAAAGGGTCAGCAGGGCAAAGGGGGCCAGCAGGCCGGACAGGCGTAGGATCATGTCACATCCATAAGCCGTGTACCGCGCTTCGCAAGATTTTCTCCCGCGTGCGCAGCGCTTCAGGCGTCCACGCCGACCAGATCGGCGATATTCGCCACGCCGTCGCGCGTCATCAGCACCTTTAGCCCCGCGTTGATCCGACGGGCGAGATACGGCCCTTCATAGACCAGCGCGCTGTAAAGCTGCACCAGCGAAGCGCCTGCACGGATGCGGGCATAGGCCTGATCCGCATTGGCGATGCCGCCCACGCCGATCAGCGGCAATCGCGTTCCCAGCAGCCTGCGAAAATCCTTCAGCCGCGCCAGCGACAGGTCATGCAATGGCGCACCCGACAGTCCGCCCGTTTCACGCGCATGGGCGGATCGCAGCGCAGGGCGGCCGATCGTGGTGTTGGACACGATCAGCGCATCGATGCGGTGGTCCAGGCAGGCGGCGGCAATATCATCGACATCGGCCGGTTCCAGATCGGGCGCGACCTTGAGGAAGATGGGCGTGGCGTCGTGCCCCCGCGCCGCCATCACTGCGCCCAGCAACTGGTCCAGCGCCGCACGATCCTGCAGCGCGCGCAGCCCCGGCGTGTTGGGAGAGGATATGTTGACGGTCAGATAATCGGCCAGCGGCGCCATGCATCGCACCCCCGTCACATAGTCGGCCACCCGGTCGGTGGCATCCTTGTTCGCGCCAATATTGATGCCGATCACCGGGCCTTGCCCTGTCGGCCGCCGGTATCGCGCGATGCGGTCTGCGGCCGCGCCCTGCCCGCCATTGTTGAAGCCGAACCGGTTGATGACCGCCCGGTCCTCCACCAGCCGGAACAGGCGGGGGTGGGGATTGCCCGGCTGCGCCAGGGGCGTCAGCGTGCCCAGTTCCGCAAAGCCAAAGCCCAGCCCGTACATCTTGTGCGCGACGCGCCCTTCCTTGTCATAGCCCGCCGCCAGCCCGACGGGGTTGGGAAAGGCAATGCCCGCCACCATACTGGCCAGCATCGGGTCGTGCGGCGCGGGCGCGGGCGTCGGCATCATCCGCAGGGCGGCGATCGACAGATGGTGGGCGCGTTCGGCGTCCAGAGCAAAAAGGAGCGGGCGGATCAGGCGATAGGACATGGCCGGGGCTATGCCAGCGACGCAGCCCTCCGTCGAGTCGCTGTTGCCCAAGCGCCACAATCGCCATGATACGCAACTTCATGACGTATATTGCGCCATTTGGGACCGTTCACATCCCATCAATGTCCGATCCGTCCAATAAAATATCACCGAATCAGGCGTAAGGAAGTCTTGCGACCCGAAGGCTCTGACGCCCATAGCTGAAGAGACCTTTTCCTGACCCGGCAGTGGAAACTGTCGGGTCATTTTTTTGCCCGGCTTATCAGTGGTATAATTATACCGCATCGTTAACCATCCCTCTTGCCTAGGCCTCGCATTGCCGCTTAGTGGTTGACTGGGGTGAAAAAAATATGGGGTCGCATCATAATGATGTGCTGGGTGGCGTTGTAGCCCTGCCGGATGGGCGGGGTCCGCTATCCTATACCGTGGCCGCCGGTCAGGGACCGGTTCGGTTGCAATATTGCGCGCCGCCCGAACATCTGAGGCAATATTTCGGGGCACTTTATTATTTCACCGTTTCGGCGGATTACTATGCCGATGTGACCCGCGCGGATGTGCCGCAGTTGCGCTTCATGGTGGCGGGTGGCGGATCCTATCATTTTCACGATGGCGCGGTGATGGCGACGCCGGACGTCTGCCTGTTGGGACCGACAATGGGCGCGACACGGTTTGAACTGAATCGTCCATCGCGCGTGCTGGGCATTTCTCTTCTGCCAGCAGGGTGGCTGGCGCTCCATGGCGATGACGCCAGCGGGATGGCTGATCGGCTGTGCGATATGGAGGCGGCACAGGGCGAGATCTATGCCCGGCTGCTGCTTGATCTGCGCGCGACGGACGAAGCGGACATGGACGCGATGGCGGCCCGGTGCTGGCGCACGATGGGCGGTCTTATCAGTGTGTTGCGGCCAGCGACGTGGGATTTGCTGGCGGCGGTCGATGCCTGGCTGATGGGTGACGGATCGCCACGGATCGAAGTGCTGGCGGAGGCGACGGGCCTGTCGCCGCGCCAACTGGCTCGACTGACCAACAAATATTATGGCGCGCCGCCCAAATTGCTGGCGCGCAAATATCGCGCGCTGCGGTGTTCGGCGCGGATCGCGCTGGACCAGGAAAGCTGGCAGCAATTATGCGAAGAGGCCGGTTTCTATGACCAGTCGCACTTCATTCGAGAGATCAAGCATTTCATCGGCCTGACCCCGCATCAGTTGCAGACCGAACCGTCTGCCGTGGCGCAACTCACGCTGATGCGCCGGTCGCTGGGTGGCGATGTGGCCGTGCTCAACCGGCTGAGTTAAGGCCAGGTTGGGCAGAAAAACCTTGATTTAGCGATCGTGCGCGACCACATGCGTCCAATCGGATGGAATCAGTCCGATTTGAGAATGGTTCGCAATTGATATGAAATTATCGAGTTTCGCTGACTATGCGGTCGTGCTGATGGCTGCTGCTGCGCGCCATTGCGGCGGCGTTCGCATGAACGCGACCACGCTGGCCGCCGAAACTGGTATCCCGCTGCCCACTGCGCAGAAACTGGTGAGCCGCTTGTCGGCCGCCGGGCTGCTCGAATCCAGCCGTGGCACGGGCGGGGGCGTGCGCCTGTCGCGCCCGCCCGCCACGATCACGCTCGCCGATGTGGTCGAAGCAGTCGAAGGGCCGATCGCCATGACCGCCTGCGCCGAAAGCGGTGCGCATGATTGCAATCTGGAAACCGATTGCCGTATCCGCCCGCATATGAACGTCGCCAATGAAGCGATCCGCGCCGCCCTTGCCGGTGTGACGATCGCCAGCCTGACACGAGAAATGGCATGACCGAAGAAACGACGACGATCCGCAACCGCGAAGCGCAGGAGGCCGCCGACCGTGCCTCCACCTACGAACATGGCTGGTCGTCGGACATCGAGCAGGACTTCGCGCCCAAGGGGCTGAACGAGGATACGGTCCGCTACATCTCCGCCAAGAAGAAGGAGCCGCAATGGCTGCTCGACTGGCGGCTGAAGGCGTTTGCCATGTGGAAGACGATGACCCCGCCTGACTGGGCGAAGCTGAACGTGCCGCCGATCGACTATCAGGACGCCTATTATTACGCCGAGCCGAAGAAGAAGGTGGAGCTGGATTCGCTCGATCAGGTCGATCCTGAAATTCTGGCGACTTACAAGAAGCTGGGCATTCCCATCGCCGAGCAGGAGATGCTGGCCGGGGTGAAGGGCAGCCGCCGGATCGCGGTG
This sequence comes from Sphingobium sp., assembly GCF_049304695.1. GTDB lineage: Bacteria > Pseudomonadota > Alphaproteobacteria > Sphingomonadales > Sphingomonadaceae > Sphingobium. Next base: position 17,843 of record NZ_JBAQOK010000061.1, on the reverse strand, counting down.
GACGCCGTGTTCGATAGCGTCAGCGTGGCCACCACCTTCCGCAAGGAACTGGAAGAAGCGGGCGTCATCTTCCGCTCGATCAGCGAGGCGGTGCGCGAATATCCGGAGCTGGTTCAGAAGTGGATGGGCAGGATCGTGCCAATGCACGACAACTACTTCGCCACTTTGAACTGCGCGGTCTTTTCCGACGGGACGTTCGTTTACATTCCCAAAGGCGTGCGGTGCCCGATGGAATTGTCCACTTACTTCCGCATCAACGCGGAAAATACCGGGCAGTTCGAACGGACGTTGATCGTCGCAGACGAGGGGAGCTATGTCTCCTACCTTGAAGGCTGCACGGCGCCGATGCGCGACGAAAATCAGTTGCACGCCGCCGTCGTGGAACTGGTGGCGCTGGACGATGCGGAGATCAAATATTCGACCGTCCAGAACTGGTATCCCGGCGATGCGGACGGCAAGGGCGGCATCTATAATTTCGTGACCAAGCGCGCCTTGTGTCAGGGGAAGAACAGCAAGGTGTCGTGGACGCAGGTGGAAACCGGGTCCGCGATCACATGGAAATATCCGTCCTGCGTGCTGAATGGCGAGAACAGCGTCGGGGAGTTTTATTCCGTCGCGCTGACCAACAATATGCAACAGGCCGACACCGGCACCAAGATGATTCACAATGGCAAGGGCACGCGATCGACCATCGTGTCCAAGGGGATTTCGGCCGGGCGGAGCAACAACACCTATCGTGGGCTGGTACGCGTGGCGCCGGGGGCGGAGGGGGTACGGAATTTCACCCAATGCGACAGCCTGCTGCTGGGCGACCAGTGCGGCGCGCATACCGTGCCCTATATCGAGGTGCGCAATCCCAGCGCGCAGATCGAGCATGAGGCGACGACGTCGAAGATTTCCGACGATCAGTTGTTCTATGCGATGCAGCGTGGGCTGGATCAGGAAAGCGCCGTTGGCCTGATCGTGAACGGCTTTGCGCGGGAAGTGTTGCAGCAACTGCCGATGGAGTTTGCCGTCGAAGCGCAGAAGTTGCTGGGGATTTCGCTGGAAGGGTCGGTGGGGTGACCCCTGCCACGTCACGCCGGATTTGATCTGGCATCCCGCTTTTTGCGCGTGACGGCAGAAGGCAGCGATACCCCGGATCAGGTCCGGGGTGACGAATGGAAATTGAGAGCTAAGAGGACTGAGACTTGAGCGACGAAGACGATATTCAGGATGCCCTCGCGGATTTTGCGGAGGATGTCGGCAATGGCCAGTCATGGACCGCCGCGATCCGTATCCTGACCGAGGATTATGAGTTGGAAGAGGGCGAGCTGGAGCCACGTGCGCGTGCGGAGTTTGGCGATCTCGACGCCTATGAGGCAACCAGCCGCGAAACTCTGCAAAAAGCCGATGCGGCGATGACCGAGAAGCTGGGAAAGGACAAGGCGTTCCATAAGGCCAAGGCGCCCAACCTGGCCCGCATGGGTCCGGTGAGCGAATTTGTCGTGGCGTTGCTGGAGAAAGGTCCGCCCGAAGGCGAGGCCGACTGGTGGCCCTATATGCCGGTCAAGCGCCACATCGATACGCTGTTCCCCGCGCCCGGCGACGTGCGCGACATGGCCTTCTGGACCGCACGCACGCTCGAACGCGCGCATAAGGGATAGGGCTGATGTGGCGCACCTCCTCAATCCTCCCCTGCAAGGGGAGGGGGACCACGACGTGGTGGAGGGGTGTCGCCCTATCGAGAGCGCGACACCCCTCCATCTGGCCTTCGGCCCGACACCTCCCCTTGCAGGGGAGGATGAATTTTCACGCCGCACTGCCGGGAATGATCCATGCTTAATATTACCGACCTGACCAATGAAATCGACGGCAAGGCAATCCTTAAGGGTCTGTCGCTGACCATCAACGCGGGGGAAATCCATGCGATCATGGGGCCTAACGGTGCGGGCAAGTCGACGCTGGCCTATACGCTGGGCGGTCGGCCCGGTTATGAGGTGACGGGGGGCAGCGCGACATTCGACGGTGTGGACTTGTTCACGCTCGACCCGCATGAGCGCGCGGCGGCGGGGCTTTTCCTGGGATTCCAATATCCCGTCGAAATCCCCGGCGTGTCCAACCTGCAATTTCTGCGCGAAAGCCTGAACAGCCAGAAGCGCGCGCGCGGCGAAAAGGAACTGAACGGTGGCGAGTTCATCCGTCTGGCCAAGGACAAGGCCGGGCTGCTCGGCCTGGACATGGACATGCTCAAGCGGCCGGTGAATGTCGGCTTTTCGGGCGGCGAAAAGAAGCGCGCGGAAATGGTGCAGATGGGCATTCTCGATCCCAAGCTGGCGATTCTGGACGAGACCGATAGCGGCCTCGACATCGACGCGCTCAAGATCGTGGGCGCAGGCATCAACGCGATCATGCGCAAGCCCGACAAGGCCGTGCTGCTGATCACCCATTATCAGCGGCTGCTCGATTATGTGAAGCCGGACTATGTCCATGTGCTGGCGGGCGGGCGGATCGTGAAGTCGGGTGGCCCCGAACTGGCGCTCGAACTGGAACGCGAAGGCTATGCAGAGGTCGTCGGGACCGAGGCGGCGGCGGCGTGAACGCCCTTCCCACCCGCAAGGACGAAGCCTGGCGCTATAGCGATGTGGAGGCTGTCGCGTCGATCTGGCCGTTGCCTGCGCCCACGCGCATCGACGTGGCGGCGGGCGACGGCGCGCACCATCATCTGTTGCAGGATGCGGCTGACGGGACGGTGGCGGTGCATGACTATGTCATCACAGTGGGTGATGGGGCGCGGTGCGATTTTCATGTGCTGAACATCGGCGGCAAATTCGGCCGCGTGACGCTGGACGTGACATTGGGTCGGGGCGCGCATTTCGAACTGGGCGGCGCGATTTTGGGCGGCGGGGATCAGGTGCTGGAAATCATCACGTCGGTCACGCATGCGCAGCCCGACGCGACCAGTGGCCAGACGATCCGATCGATCCTGGGCCAGCGCGCGACCGGCAGCTATCTGGGCGCGATCCGCGTGGCCCGCGATGCGCAACGCACCGACGCGTTTCAGTCGGTCAAGGCGATGCTGCTGGATCGCACCGCGACGGCGAATGCCAAGCCCGAACTGGAAATCTACGCCGACGACGTGAAATGCGCGCATGGCGCGACCGTGGGCGAGCTGGACAAGGCGGCGCTGTTCTACATGGCGTCGCGCGGCATGGACCCGGCAACGGCCAAGACTCTGCTGCTGCGCTCCTTCGTGGCGGGCGTGTTCGACGGCGTGGCGGATGAGGCGGTGAAGGATGCGCTGGAAGCTGCGGCGATCGCCAAGCTGGAGGCGCTGGTATGACATACGCCAAAATCCTCCCCTGCAAGTGGTGGAGGGGTGTTGCCCTCTCGATAGGGGGACACCCCTCCGTCAGCGCTGCGCGCTGCCACCTCCCCTTGCAGGGGAGGATGGTATGACGCTTTCCCTGCGCCACGATTTCCCCGGTGTTGGCGACTGGCATTATCTCGACAGCGCAGCCACGGCGCAGAAGCCGCGTGCTGTGATTGACGCGATCGCGCGGGCCTATGGCCCCGATTATGCGACTGTGCATCGCGGCGTCTATGAACGGTCGGCGAACATGACGCTCGCCTATGAAGAGGCGCGGCGCAAGGTTGCGACGTTCATCGGCGCGTCGTCGGATAGCGAGATCGTCTATGTACGCGGCGCGACCGAGGGGATCAATCTGGTCGCGCAATGCTGGGCCGGGGAACAGTTGAAGGCGGGCGACCGCATCCTGCTCTCCACGCTGGAGCATCACAGCAATATCGTGCCATGGCAGATGGCGGCGGAGAAGGTCGGCGCGGCGATCGACGTCGTGCCGCTCACCGGCGACGGCAAAATCGATCTCGACGCGATGCGCGCGATGATTACACCAAAGCACCGGATGGTGGCGCTGGCCCATGTGTCGAACGTGCTCGGCAGCGTGCTCGATTGCCGCCGCGCCGCCGACATCGCCCATATGGTCGGCGCAAAGATATTGATCGACGGGTGCCAAGCGGTGCCGCGTCTGGCGGTCGATGTTCAGGCGCTCGATTGCGATTTCTACGTCTTTTCCGCGCACAAACTCTACGGCCCGACCGGCATCGGCGTGCTGTGGGGGCGGGGCGAACTGCTCGACGCCATGCCGCCCTATCAGGGTGGCGGGTCGATGATCGACAAGGTGACGTTCGAAAAGACGACCTACGCGCCCGCGCCGACCCGGTTCGAAGCGGGAACGCCGCATATCACCGGCGTCGTGGGTCTGTCGGCGGCGATCGATTATGTGCAGGGCCATGGGCTGGATGCGATCCACGCGCATGAATGTGCGCTGGTCGCCAGTGCGCGCGATGCGCTCGGCAACCTCAATAGCGTGCGGCTGTTCGGGCCGGACGATAGCGCGGGTATCCTGTCTTTCGAAGTCGGGGGGGTGCATCCGCATGACGTCGGCACCATATTGGACGAAACCGGCGTCGCGATCCGGGCCGGGCATCATTGCGCCCAGCCGCTGATGCGGCATCTGGGCGTCGAAGCGACCGCGCGGGCCAGCTTTGGCATTTACAGCGATCAGAGCGACGTGGACGCGCTGGTCAAAGGCATAGAACGGGTAAGGAAGATCTTCGGATGAGCAGCGAAGACCATAAGATCATGACGCAGGAAGTCGATGCCGTGGCAGCGCCGCCCAAGGCGCGCGTGGAGCCGATCGCTCCTGTGTCACGCCAGCGCGACTACCTCGATGGGTTCCTGACGCAAAAGCCGGTGGAGACGCCCGTCGGCGAACCGGGCGGCGACCTGTATGAAGCAGTGATCGAGGCTCTCAAGGAGATTTACGACCCGGAAATCCCAGTCAATATCTACGATCTGGGCCTGATCTATGGCGTGGATGTCAATGAAGGCCATGTCGTCGTCACCATGACGCTGACGACGCCGCATTGTCCGGTGGCTGAATCCATGCCGGGCGAAATCGAATTGCGCGTCGGCGCGGTGCCGGGCGTGGGCGATGCCGAGGTCAATCTCGTCTGGGACCCGCCATGGGATCCGCAGAAGATGAGCGATGAGGCCAAGTTGGAACTGGGCATGCTATAATATTTTCCCCTCCCTTTAGGGAGGGGGCAGGGGAGGGGCTGTAACGTTCCTCTTATCCGACACACCCTCCCCCAACCCCTCCCTAAAGGGAGGGGAGGAGATCATGAGAATGACAGACGTCCAGACCAAAACCCGCGCGCGTCCCGCCGCCGTCATCCTGACGCCCTCTTCGCAGGCGCGCATTGCCGAGTTGATGGCTGCCGCGCCTGAAGGCGCGATCGGGGTCAAACTGTCGACGCCCAAGCGCGGCTGTTCCGGCCTTGCCTATTCGGTCGATTATGTGACGCAGGAAGTGAAGTTCGACGAGAAGATCGAAACCCCCGGCGGCGTTCTTTATATCGATGGCGGGTCGGTGCTGTATCTGATCGGATCGACGATGGACTGGGTGGAAGATGATTTCACCGCCGGGTTCGTGTTCAACAATCCCAATGCCAAGGGCAGTTGCGGGTGCGGCGAAAGTTTCACGGTCTGACCGGCGGGCATTGATGCCCCATCTGCTGATTTTCGGCATGGGTTATACGGCTGGACGGCTGGCCGATCGTCTGCGGGCGAAGGAATGGCGCGTGACCGGCATCCGCCGCGCGGCCGATGGCGACAGCCTGGCCTTTGACGATGCGTCGTCTGTGCAGGTCGCGATCATGCAGGCGACCCATATCCTCTCCTCCGTCCCGCCAGAGGGCGAAGTCGATCCGGTGCTGCTCCGCTACGGTCCCGCCATAGCCGCTGCGCATGCGCTGTGGACCGGCTATCTGTCCTCCACTGGCGTTTATGGCGACGCAGGCGGCGCTTGGGTGGACGAAGCCAGCCCGATCGGCGTGGGCCGCCGCACGGCGCGGACGCAGGCCGATGCGGACTGGGGCGAACTACGGGCCGATGTCAGGCGCTTTCGCTTGCCCGGCATTTATGGTCCCGGTCGATCCGCTCTGGACCGCGTGCGTGAGGGAAAAGCGCATCGTATCGACCTGCCGGGGCAGGTGTTCAGCCGGGTGCATGCGGATGACATCGTGTCCGGCATCATGGCGTCGTTCGACGGACCGCCGGGCGTGTATAATCTGGCCGACGACCTGCCCTGCGCGCAGAATAGCGTCATCGAAGCTGCCTGCGATCTGCTCGCGCTGCCCTATCCGCCGGTTCAGACATTGGAGCAGGCGGCGCTGTCGCCGATGGCGCGCGGTTTCTATGCCGAAAATCGCCGCGTTGCGAACGGCCGGGCAAAGCGGCTGCTGGGCTGGTCGCTCCGCTATCCCACCTATCGCGAAGGCCTGTCTGCCTGTTTGTCGCCTGCGATCTGATTCGGTTCGGCGCAAAGCGGGGGCGTTGCTTACGCTTCCTTAACCACGAAGGTCCGATGACGAGGCATCACATGCTTTGGGAACAATCCGATGGACCGCATCGACCACGCTTTTTACGCCTTGAGCCAGCGGATGGATGCCATTTCGATGCCGGGCCGGACGATCAGTTCGCCCGAACCGCTGGTCAGCCTGATCGACAAGGTCAATGCGGCCAAGCGTATGTATCAGCCGGGCATGCGTCGCTAACCAGCCTTACGGTTCGCCCTTGGATTCCTGCATCCTCCGTTCGGCGAACCATTGTTGCAACCGCTGCGCCGCGCAGCCGGTAAAGCCGTTGCTGCCGATCGCGCTGCAACTGCCGGGCAGGGTCTGGCGCTGCACCTGTTCCATGGTCGCGACCTGACTGCCCCAGCCGGGACCGCCGGAAACAGCTGGCTTTTCGCGCAATTTCTTGGGGATGCGATAGCGTTCCGCTTCGGGCTTGCGTGCGCACACGACGATGTCGTCGCCCTGGCTTTGCGGACAGGGATCGTCACCATAGACCAGCAGGTTAATGATCCGCTCCGGCGGCGGCTGCGTCTGTGCCAGCGCGGAGGACGGCAGAAGCGGGGCCAGCATCAGGCCGATAAGGGGCAGTACGACAGAGCGCCGCATCGGATCAGTTCCTTCATGTCCCCTGTGGTGGAACCGGGGCGGCCCATTGCCCCGGCCATATCATAATATCATGACGCCAGACGGCGTAGCTTTCCGTCAGGGCTGGCCGGGGGTAGTGGCAGTGGGCTGTTGCTGCGCCGCCGCCTTTTCTTCAGCCTTCACGCGTGCCTCGATCTTGTCGCTGTCGGAATCGATCGTGGACAGGCGTTTTGTACGCTCAGCCTCGACCAGATCCTTCCAGCTGGCATTATCCAGCGCCTGTCGCTCCGCCTTGGCAAGGCGGGAGAGTTGGGCAAAGCAACCGGTCGCACCGCCGCTGCCAACCGGCGAGCAGCTTTCCGTCCCGCTGCGCCCGATATATTCCATCGACCTTACGCGCTCGCCCCAGGCCTGCTTGCTCGGTTCATTGGGATTGCCACGCAGCGGTTCGGGGATACGATAGCGCTCTTCTTCGCCCTTGCGCGCGCAGACGACGATGTCGTCGCCCTGACTTTGCGGGCACGCGTCCTCGCCATAGACGATCACGAGATTGATCTTTTCATTGCTGGGACCGGCAACGGCCGTCGGCGCGCTTGCCTGCTGCGCCAGCGCGGGGACGCTCGCGCCCATCATCAACCCGATGGCGAGGGCTTTGGCGATCATCGGGTGTGTCATCGTCGCTCGTTCCTTAATCAAATATGTTTCGACAGCGCGATGGCAGCGCGGCATCCCAGCCGGATCGCGCCGGACAAGAGCGGATAGGCGGGAGCCTGCTCCGCGCCATGCGCCAGTGCGGCGTCGCGATGTTCGACTTCTTCTGCCTGAAAATCCGCGATGGCGGTGGAGAGTTCCGGGTCGTCTTTGCCCAATGCGTCCAGTTGATGCGCATAGTGCCGATCGATCTCGGTTTCGATCGCGGCAGTACAGGCCATCGCCGCCTTTGGTCCCATCGCCGCCGTAACGGCGCCCAGCGCGAAACCCGCCACGTTCCAGATCGGCGCGAGCGCTGTCGGACGGACGCTGCGTCGGGTCATCATGGCGTCGAACGCAATGCGATGCCGCTCCTCCTGCGCCGCCATGCCAGCAATCAGGCGGCCATAAGGGTGCCTGTCACCCATTACGGCCAGTTGTCCGGCGTAGATGCGGGTAGCCCCGAACTCGCCAGCCTGATCGACGCGCACCATCGCGTCGCGCGCGTCGCCGGTCACGCGGCGGCCGGGGCGGGGGAAGTCGTTCGATACACTCATGCGCGGCGTCCTTTGCCAGCCAACAGCGTCAAGATGGCTATTGCGCCGCTGACCGACAAGATACCGTTATAGCCCGCCAGCGATATGCCCAGCAGGGTCCAGGGCGCGACGTCGCAGCGGATCACGGGCGTCGCCATGATCTGGTTCAATATATCCGCAGGATTGCCGCCTGACGGCGTGGTGGAACAGGTGGTCAACCCTTCCCACCATCCATATTCGACCCCGGCGTGGAACAGCCCGATACCGCCGCTGATGGCGATGGCGATGGCGGCGAGGGTTGTGAAGGTTGCGCTCGTTCCGGGGCGCTCTTTTGTTGCGAACGCCAGTAGGGCCAGGGGGATCGCCACCATATGCGGATAACGCTGCCACCAGCACATGTCGCAGGGGTGCAGGCCGCCGATATATTGGGAGATATAAGCGCCGCCCAGCAAGACGACAGGGATCAGCAACGCAAGCGTGCGGGCGAGGGGGAGTTTCGTCATCGCCCTGAGCTTAGACGCCCCGGACCCTTTCGTCATGCTGAACTTGACCGGGCGGCGAAGTAATTACACCGTGTTCCCGCGCAGGCGGGAACCCAGTCCCGCCGCTTGATCTGGGTTCCCGCCTGCGCGGGAACACGGTGCGCTCCTATTTCGCTCCCGGCTTACGCGCCGCGACCTGTGTCTGGGCGATCGTTGCTCCGGGCGTTCCGGCCAGGCGCGCGATCGTCTTGAGCGCATAGTCGAGCTGGAAGTCCTCGACACCCTTCTTCTTGAGATCCTCGGCAGACAGGACGAAGCGTGGATCGTCCTTGCTGTCTTCCTCCAGCACCTTGTCGTCCGCCTTGATCTCGTTGATCAGATGGCGGCGCAGGTCGCTTTCGCGATATTTCGGGCGGTTCTTGTAATCGGGGTCGGACAGTTGCGGCACGCGGATGTCGGGCTGGATGCCCCCTTCCTGCACCGACCGGCCCGATGGTGTATAATAGCGTGCCGTTGTCAGCTTGAGCGCGGTAGTGTTGCTGAGCGGCAGCATGGTCTGCACGCTGCCTTTACCAAAGCTGCGTTCGCCCATCACCAGCGCGCGATGCTGATCCTGCAAGGCGCCTGCGACGATTTCGGATGCGGATGCGGACCCGGCATCGACCAGCACGATGATCGGCAGCCCCTTGGCGTCGTCGCCGGGCTTGGCATAATAGCGTTCGACATCGCCCTTGGTGCGGCCGCGTTGCGACACGATTTCACCGCGTTCCAGGAAGGTGTCGCTGACCGAGACCGCTTCATCCAGCAAGCCGCCGGGGTTGGAACGCAGGTCGAGGATGTAGCCGGTCGGCCGATGGCCCAGGCTCTTGTCGATGCTGCGGATCGCCTGCCGCACGTCGGCCCCGGTGTTGGCGGAGAAGCTGACGATATTGATGACGCCGATATTATTCTTCACTTCCCATTTGACGGGCTTGAGCTGAATGATCTCGCGCGTCAGGGTCATGTCGATCGGCTTGTCGCGACCGGCGCGCACTATGGTGATCTTTATGGTGGTGCCCGGCGCACCGCGCATCTTGTCGACCGCTTCGTCGAGCGTGCCGCCATAGATCAACTGGCCGTCCAGATGGGTGATATAGTCGCCCGCCTTGATCCCCGCGCGCCATGCGGGGGTATCCTGCGTCGGGGCGATCACCTTGACCGCGCCATCCTCCTGCGTGACGGACAGGCCGAGGCCACCATAATTGCCTTCGGTCTGGGTGCGTAGATTCTGGAAATCGCGCGCGTCCAGGAAGCTGCTGTGCGGATCGAGGCTGGCCAGCATGCCGTCGATCGCGCCCTTGATCAGCTTTTCATCATCGACTTTCTCGACATAATCGGTGCGCACTTTCTGGAACACGTCCATGAATTCATCGAGCGCCTTGTAGCTCGACGCTTCCCCATCGGCGAGCGCTGCGGTGGTAACAGGAATGAGCGCAAGCGCCCCAAGCGCGAGTGCGCCCTGGAGGAAGGTCGATTTCATGGCTGTCCTTGATTCCGGCATCTGCGTTCCATCATAATCCGATTCGCGGTCCGACGCAAAAGGCGGTTCGACCAATGTTGTCTATGAGCGATGAGCGTCGGGTTAACGTGCCGCACGTCACATCGATCCTACCAGCGGCACGATGTCAACGGGTCTGCCATTGCGGCGCAATTCGATCGTCACGGTCGCGCGCCCTTGCCCCGTGATACCGATCGGGTCGCCCTGCCGCACGCTGTCGCCGACCTGTGCGGTCACGCGGTGCAGGCCGGTCAGCAGTGTCGTCCAGCCCTGACCATGGTCGATAATCAATATCTGCCCATAGCCGCGATAAAGCCCGGCAAAGACGATGCGGCCCGCCGTGGGCGCCACGGCTTGCGCGCCCGGCTGCGTCACCAGCGTCAGGCCGCGCGACCGCACGCCCCCGTCATTGACCTCGCCCATGCCGGTGACGAGCTGGCCCATGACGGGCAGGCGGTATGGCGGCGGGCCGCTGGACAGGGTGTCGCGCTCGGTTGGTGGTGTCGCGACCTGATCGGGGCGGGCGGGACGCAGCAGGGGGCCGGGGAGGACGGCCAATTGTTCGCGCAGGTCGCCCGCCTGCTCCAGCCGGTCCATCAGGTCCACGATGTCGCGCGCCTGCTCGCCCAGAGCCAGTGCGCGTTCGCTTTCCATGCCCGCGGTCGTGCGATAATCGCGCGCTGCGAGGCGCTTGCGTGTTTCGAGCATGGCCAGCGCCGCTTGTCGTTCCTGCCGGTCAGCTTGCGCGCGGGCCAGTGCGTCGGCAGCCTGCTGCGCCGTTGCCCGAAGCGCGCGGCTGCGGTCCAGTTCGGCGCGCAAGCCGACGGTGCGCTGGCGGATCACCGGCAATATCTGGTCCAGCACGGCGCGCATATGCACCGCATCGTTGACCGATCCGGGTTGTACCAGCGCCATCGCCAGTGGGCGGCGGGCGATCATCTGGAGCGCGGCGGTCAGGCGGACGACCGGCTCCTGCCGGGCAGAGAGGCGGGCGGCCTGCGCCCGCTGCATCCGGGCGATGATGGCGATGCGGGCTTGTGCAGCCTGAATATCCGCTTCCGCCTGCTGGATGCGCGCGGCGGTGGCGGCGGCCTGTCGGCGCGCCTGTTCGGCCTCGTCGCGCGCGGCGCTGGCCTGGCTTTCCAGCCGGGCGGATCGGTCACGCGCTTCTTCAGATTGTTTGCGCGCGGCCTTCAGGGCGGCCTGTTCCTGCGCCAGCGTGGTGCCAGCGGTGCCGGACAGGATGAGCGTGCGGTCGTCGGCGGCGATCAGGCGCGCGGCCATCAGGGTCATCGCCCCTGCCAGCATCGCTGCCCTGATCCCTGCACGCGTCATTGCGATGGCATATCCCGTCCGCCCACGCTCATCCTTCGCGATGATAGGGGTGGTTGGCAAGGATGGAGCAGGCCCGCCACAATTGTTCGGCCAGCATCGCCCGCGCCATCATATGCGGCCATGTCATCGCGCCAAAGGCGATCAGCAGGTCGGCATTGGCCCGTTCCGCGTCATCGAAGCCATCCGCCGCGCCGATCAGGAAGCGACATTCGCGAGTACCGGCGTCGCGCCAGCCCTCGATACGGCGGGCAAAGTCCAGCGATCCGAGTTGCTTGCCCTTTTCGTCCAGCATCACGGTGACGGTGCCGGGACCAGCAGGGGGCAGCTTGCCGCCGCGATCGGGCATTTCGGTGATCTTGTGCGGCATGGTCAGGCGCTTGACGTAGCGATCGAGCAGATCGGCTTCTGGCGACCGTCCGATCTTCCCGCGCGCGATGATGTGGAGGAGCATGGATGCGCCTCTAACGCATCATCGCGCCGCTGTCGAAGGATCGAGCGAAGGTTTCAGCCGCAGGCGTCAGGCGTTGCCTGCCACCGGTGCATCGACAAAGCCCCACATCCGTTCCAGATTGTAGAAGCTGCGCACTTCCGGCTTGAACAGATGGACGATCACGTCGCCCGCGTCGATCAGGACCCAGTCGGCGACCGGCAGGCCTTCGACCCGTGCCGAACGGCCGGTTTCCTTCTTGATCCGTTCGGCCAGATGCTGGGCGATGGCCGCGACCTGACGCGACGAACGGCCGCTGGCGATCACCATATGATCGGCGATGCTGCTCTTGCCTTCCAGCGGGATAGAGATGGTTTCCTGTGCCTGGTCATCGTCTAACGATTGCATGACGAGGGCGTGCAGGGCGGCCACTGAATCGGCGTTGGACGCCGTGTCGTTGGCAGGGGCGGGTCTGGTCAAAAAAACTCCAATCTTTCTTCGTTGCCGCATTTCGAGCCGGTGGCCTGCCTGTCTGCATGACCTATCGGAAAACGCTTTAAACGATCAACCGCCGCGTGAGCCTGTCGCGCACGCAGCTTTCAACATATTCGCGATGCCAAAGGGGGTCCGCCTGCCGGAGCAGGGTTGCCGATCTTGGATCAGGGCGGAAGCGCAAAAGCACAAGCGCCGGAACTCTCCAATTCGTCCAGTCTGCACTCTGGCGCGCGGGCCGGACGAAGCGCCGCAGCCAACTCATGGCCGCAGAGCCATAAGCCTGACTATCATAACCCGGACGGGCGATCACGGCAATGGGTATCTGTCGCGCGATGCCGCGCCAGTCTTTCCACGCGGAAAACTGGGCCAGATTGTCCGCGCCCATCAACCAGATGAAGCGATTGCGCGCATATGTTCGCTGAATCGCGCGCAGTGTATCGACCGTGTATCGCGTTTGCAGGCGCGATTCGATCGCGGTCACGCGAATCGGTGCGCGGCGCGCGACCTTGCCCGCACGCGCGACCCGCGCCTTGAGCGGCGCCATGCCCTTACGCGGTTTGAGCGGATTGCCCGGTGACACCAGCCACCACACTTCGTCCAGGTTCAGCGCTTCCATCGCAAACAGGGATATCGCGCGATGGCCGCCATGGGCGGGATTGAAGGAGCCGCCGAGCAGGCCGATGCGTTTCATGCCCGTCTCATGCCATGTGCGATGGGGGGCTGCAATCCAGCCCCCGTCCTTCCATCAGGCCGCCTGCGCCTTCAGCAATTTGTCGATGGTCAGCGGATAATCGCGCAAGCGGATGCCGGTCGCGTTATAGATCGCATTGGCCACCGCCGCACCCGCGCCGCAAATGCCCAGTTCGCCGACACCCTTCGCTTTCATCGGCGAACTTTTATCGTCCAGTTCGTCGATGAAAAGCACGTCCTGCTCCGGGATGTCGGCATGTACGGGCACGACATATTCGGCCATGTCGTGATTGATGAAGAGACCGAACCGGGTATCGACGTCCAGCGATTCCATCAACGCCGCGCCCACGCCCATGGTCATCGCGCCGATCACCTGGCTGCGCGCGGATTTGGGGTTGAGGATACGCCCGGCGGCAAATGCGCCGCCCATACGACGGATGCGGATTTCGGCGGTGTCGATATCGACGCCCACTTCGCAGAAATGCGCGCCGAACGTCGCCTGCGCAAAGCGTTTGTCGAGATCGCCATAGTCCATGCTGTCTTCGGCCCACACGCCTTCGCGCCCTGCCAGCGCCGCCAGCGTCTGCGACTTGTTTTCATGCCGGATCAGGCCGTCCTCAAACTGTGCCTGATCGGCGGGATAGCCCGCCTTTTCCGCCAGCTTCGCGCGCAACGCCATCGCAGCGGCATAGACGCCCGCCGTCGAACTGTTCGCGCCCCATTGACCGCCCGACCCGGCGGATGCGGGGAAACGGCTATCGCCCAGTTTGACGACGACCTGTTTCAGATCGACGCCCAGCATTTCCGCAGCAGTCTGTCCGATGATCGTATAGCTGCCGGTGCCGATGTCGGTCATGTCGGTTTCGACGATCACGCCCCCCTGCGCATTAACACCGATCCGCGCACCTGACTTCATGACCATATTGTTGCGGAAGGCGGTCGCGACACCCATGCCGACCAGCCAGCGGCCGTCGCGCACCTGACCCGGCTTCGCCTTGCGCTTGTTCCAGCCGAAACGATCCGCGCCAGCGCGCATACATTCGACCATCTTGCGGCTGGAAAAGGGGCGCTGCGTCCCTGCTTCCGGGTCATATTGCACATCGTTGCGGATACGCAGCTCGACAGGATCGACGCCGCAGGCTTCGGCCAGTTCGTCCATCGCCACTTCGAGCGCCAGCAGGCCGACCGCCTCGCCCGGCGCGCGCATCGCATTGCCTTCGGGCAGGTCCAGCGTCGCCAGCCGGTGTGCCGTCATGCGGTTGCCGCCCCGATACAGTAGTCGCGTCTGCATCGCCGCCGTTTCCGGTCCGCCGCCGGGCAGGTCGCCCGACCAGACTTCATGGCCGATCGCGTCGATGATGCCGTCCTTGTCCGCGCCGATGCGAATGCGCTGGATCGTAGCGGGGCGATGGGTGGTGTTGTTGGGGATTTGCGGACGCGCAATCGCTACCTTGACCGGGCGACCGACCGCCTTGGCCCCCAGTGCCGCCAGCAGAGCATCGGCACGCACGAACAGCTTGGCCCCGAAACCGCCACCGATATAGGGCGATACCAGCCGCACATTGGCTTTGGGGATGCCCAGCGTCTTGGCTACTTCGCCGACGCCCCACGCGATCATCTGGTTCGATGTCCACAAAGTCAGCCTGTCGCCATTCCATGCGGCAGTGGTGGCATGTGGCTCCATCATCGCATGGCTTTGATCGGGCGTGGTGTAATTCTGATCGACCTTCACCGCCGCCTTGGCAAAGGCACCGTCGAAATCGCCGACCTTGGTATCGGCGGGACCGCCAAAGCCCGATGGCGGGATCGCGCCGTTCAGGCGTTCGGCGGCCAGATCGAATTTGCCGTCCTGTACCGTGTAATCGATATGCACCAGCCTGGCCGCGTCACGCGCATTTTCCAGCGTGTCGGCAATGACCAGCGCCAGCGCCTGCTCATAATGTTCGATGTCTGGCCCGCCCAGCAGATGCGCGGTGTTATTATTGCCCTTGGCCAGTTTGCCCGCATTGGCATGCGTCACGATGCCCAATACGCCCGGCGCTGCCTCGGCCGCGCGCAGATCCATGGCTGCGATCTTGCCCTTGGCAATGGCGGAACCCACGATCCAGCCATAGGCGGCATTGGGGGCCGCATCATGCCGTTCATAGGCATAGGGGGCCGATCCGGTGACTTTGGCCGGGCCATCGAGGCGGTCATGGGGCAGGCCGATGACGCGACCCTTGTCGATCGGGTTGATGCCCGCTGGCGTATCGAACTTCATGCCCGTGCCTCCTTCTGGCGGTAGATGGACGCCAGCGTCCGTTCAACCAGCACGGTCTTGAATGCATTGTGATGGGTGGTGCGTGCGCCTTCCAGCGTTGCCTGAGCCACCGCTTTCGCGCCGGATTTTCCAGCCGCGTCGGCTGCCTGCGTCCGCCATGGCTTTGCGCCGATGCCGCCAAAGGCGAAGCGTGCGCCGCCCTTGCGATCGAACACCGCCGCCACCGACACCAGTGCGAAGGCGTAAGACGCCCGGTCGCGCACTTTCCGATAGACATGGGTGCCGCCGATGGGCTTGGGCAGCGTGACCGACGTGATGATTTCGCCCGGTTTCAGCGCGCTTTCGATATGCGGCGTCTCACCGGGCAGGAGATGGAAATCGGCGATGGGGATGGACCGTCTTGCCCCATCGACACCCGTCGTATCGACCTGCGCATCCAGCAGGCGCATCGCCACGGCCATGTCCGAGGGATGCTGGGCGATGCAGGCGTCGCTGACGCCCAATATCGCCAGATTGCGGCTCATGCCGCCGATCGCGCCGCATCCGCTGCCGGGCTTGCGCTTGTTGCAGGGCATCCGCGTATCGTAGAAATAAGGGCAGCGGGTGCGTTGCAGCAGATTGCCCGCCGTCGTCGCCTTGTTCCGCAACTGGCCCGATGCGCCAGCCAGCAGCGCCCGGCTCAGCACGGCATAGTCGCTGCGCACGATCATGTCGGCGGCAAGGTCTGTATTGCGCACCAGAGCGCCGATGCGCAGACCGCCTTCAGGCGTCTTTTCGATCCGGTCCAGCCCCAGATGGTTGACATCGATCAGATGCGTCGGCGTTTCGATCTGATGCTTCATCAGATCCAGTAAATTGGTGCCGCCAGCGATGAAACGTGCGCCCTGCACCGTTCCGGCCGTGCGGGCGGCATCCTCCACGCTCGTTGCGCGGCTATAGACGAAAGGCTTCATGCTTTTGCCCCTTCCACGACATCGTTGATGGCGGCGATGATGTTAGGATAGGCGGCGCAGCGACAGATGTTGCCACTCATTCGTTCCTGCAATTCCGCGTCCGACAGGATGATCTTATCCAGATCGGCGGTTACATGGCTGGGGATTCCCGCCTTGATCTCGTCCAGTACCGCGACCGCCGAACAAATCTGCCCCGGCGTGCAATAGCCGCACTGATAGCCATCGTGCGTGATGAACGCGCGCTGCATCGGGTGCAGGGCATCGGTCGTGCCCAGACCTTCGATCGTCGTCACCTTCTCCCCATCATGCATGACCGCCAGCGTCAGGCAGCTGTTGATCCGTCGCCCTTCGACAATGACAGTGCAGGCCCCGCACTGGCCGTGATCGCAACCCTTTTTGGTGCCGGTCAGATGCAGATGTTCGCGCAGCGCGTCGAGCAAGGTCGTGCGCGGATCGATCTGCAAATGCGTTTCGCGTCCGTTCACGGTCAATTCGACGGGAATCATGCTCGCTCCTTTTGTCTTGGTCGCTGGCGCAGATGCGGCGCTTGCCGCAGAAAACGCCTGCGTCGAAGCAGCGAGCGCAGCGCTGCCACGCAAAAGCCCGCGGCGGCTGAGTTGGTCGGACGGCATGGCTGGTCGTTTCTCCTGTATGGCCTGTGATACGAAGGGAAGCGGCAATCGATCCGCCGACGTTGGAAAAATGATCGGTTCAGACGGTGTCCAACATAAGGGCGAACGCCGCGATCCTGCAATATTTTCGCATGACGGCACTGCGCGGCAGTGGCAGGCACGACTGCACCAATGGCTTAAATCCTTTGAAAACCGCCATTCCTCGAATGGCTATGAAGTTATTTCGCATTCTCGGCGATTCTTTCTTGCCGATCCCCAAAAGCGCTGCTAGTTGGCCGCCTCACCCGTCGAGAGGGACACATCCTCCGACCGCCAGAGCGGGCGTAGCTCAGGGGTAGAGCACAACCTTGCCAAGGTTGGGGTCGAGGGTTCGAATCCCTTCGCCCGCTCCAGAAATCATCGAAAGATCAATGGTTTCTGGGGCGTGATGCGATCAGAATGTTGGAGACAAAGCTCCTTAAATTGGTCGCTGTCTCCACATTGTCTCCACCAAATTTGCAACTGTAGCGGTATTTGGCGGTGTCTGGCGTAGCCGGGTTGTCGTTGGCATTTCGCACTCGGCGTTGATTCAAACTGGTGGGCGTTAAGGTTCGCTGCTGCGTTACAAGAGGTAAGA
Organism: Sphingobium sp.; assembly: GCF_049304695.1. GTDB lineage: Bacteria > Pseudomonadota > Alphaproteobacteria > Sphingomonadales > Sphingomonadaceae > Sphingobium. The sequence goes on along the minus strand of NZ_JBAQOK010000061.1, from coordinate 182 downwards.
GACGGACTTTTGCCAGCGGCTGAAAAGCAGTGATCGTGTCGGCACCTCATGCCATGGTGTGGATCGGCGTGCAAAAAGGACCCCGTTAGCGGGGTGATCGGCGTCTAAAAGGGACCCCTCATTTCGATGGTTTAAGCAGCCGGCTGGATTTTCAGGCGGCGAGATCGGGATGTTGGTTTTGG
>NZ_JBAQOK010000060.1:0-11945 GCF_049304695.1 Sphingobium sp. | reverse complement strand
ACCGGCTATAGGTTTCTGGATGGGTAGATGTGAGATTGAGGGTCATCCAGCGGTCCGATCGTAATCGCCGGCCCGCTTCGCATCAAACCGGGGTTTATTGGAAAAACCAGACGGCCGCTTCCGCCCCCTTTGCGGACATTCTGTGCAGACTGTAGCATCGTCGACATGCGCTGGCTGATCATCATCGCTTCGTTCGGTTACGTGATGACAGACGCATCCGTCTCAGCACAGCCGATGCGGCAGCCTAGCTGGGATGAGGTGAAGGAGACGGCCAAGGCCTGCTCTCTGGTGGTTCACCGCATTGATGTTCCTGCGAGCCCGGTCGGTTCGGGAGAATGGGCTTACTACATCGACCGGCAATCGACCTCGACGCAGCGGACGTGTTTCTACAAGCGACTGGGCATCGGAGAAGTCGAGAAGACGATGCGGGAGTTTGACTTCGCTGGCGCGAGGCAGTCTGGCAGCTAACCACCCACAATCGCCGATCAGCGACGAGTCCGGACTCGCCCCATTGCGGACAAAGATCGTTTGAAGCACCATCTAGCGGATAGCTTCCGGATCATGGACGACAAGCGCAAATGAAAATCCCGCGATGGTATTTGTGGCAGTTCGCGGCATGGCTCGTGACCGGACTTCCCTTCCAATGGTTTTTTACCGCTTTCAACGGCCTGCCATTTCTCTCATTGCCCGATGCGCCGGGGCCTAATGGCCCGTCGCTGCCACTTTGGGTTTTGGTGATGATCTTTCTCTATCACCCAATTTTGACCGCTCCGGTTGCGGTTTGGTCTGCCTTTTCTCATCGCAAGCGGAGCCTGCCACGTCCTTAGGGCTGCTGCGCTGCTGCCCGGCGATGAACGTCCGCTAACCACCACTTTTTGCCATTCCGGAATGGCCCGCGGCCTTGAGGCGTGCTGCCTTATGTAGGTTTTCTGTTCCGTTGCTACTCAACCCCCGATCAGCGGTGCCGTGGTGCTGGTGACGGCCTGGATGTTGGTCTTGCCGCTGCTTCGCCGGTTCGATTATGACGATCGCGCTGATACGCACGGCTCGGCCCGCTTCGCCAGCGCCGGGGAAGCACAGGCGCTCAACGACGATCACGGCCTGCTGATCGGCCGCGACGTGAAAACCGGTAAGCCGATGCGCTATGCCGGTCCCGCCCATCTGCTGACGATCGCGCCCACCCGCACCGGAAAGGGCGTCGGCACGATCATCCCCAATCTGCTGGAATATCCGTTCGCGGTCGTCTGCATCGACCCCAAAGGCGAGAACGCCCGGATCGCCGCGCGACAGCGCGGCAAGTTCGGCGCGGTCCATGTCCTCGATCCGTTCGGCGTCACCGGCCTCGCCTCGGCCGCATTCAATCCGCTCGATCGCATCGACCCCCACGGCCTCGATCTCGCCGACGACTGCATGACGCTTGCCGACGCGCTGGTCCACGACGCGCCCGGCGAAGCCGGCGACGCGCATTGGAACGAGGAAGCCAAGGCGCTGATCGCTGGTATTCTGCTCCACATCGTCACCACCGAACCCCTTGCCACCCGCACCCTGGACACGCTGCGCGATCGGCTGACGCTCGCCCCGACCGCATTGGCGGCGCAGCTCGCCGCGATGCAGGCGCAAGGTGGCCTGGTCGCGCGCGCCGCCAATCGCCAGCTCGGAAAATCCGACCGCGAAGCGGCCGGCGTGCTGTCGGCCGCGCAGCGTCATACCCACTTTCTCGACTCCCCGCGCATGGCGACGGTGCTGGGTCGCTCGGATTTCACGTTCGCGGGATTGAAGGATGCGCCGGCGACGGTGTTCCTCGTGCTGCCGCCCGATCGGCTCGCCAGCTATGCCCGCTGGCTGCGGCTGATGGTGGCGCAAGCCCTGACCGAGCTGGCGCGCGCGCCGGGTCGCCCGCCCTGGCCGGTGCTGTTCCTGCTTGACGAGTTCGCCGCGCTCGGCCGTCTCGAACCGGTCGAACGCGCGATGGGGCTGATGGCGGGCTACGGCGTCCAGCTCTGGCCGATCCTCCAGGACGTTCACCAGCTCCGCGCGCTCTATGGGCAGCGCGCCAGCACATTCCTATCGAACGCGGGCGTCCTCCAGGTGTTCGGGGTCAACGATCAGGACAGTGCCAAGCTGGTCTCCGATCTGGCGGGGCAGGAAACCGTCGTGTTCGAGACCATGAGCCGCGCGATCGACGCGGAGGAAAGCGGCCTCTCCTATGGACAGCAGCATGTCGGCCGCGCCCTGCTCACCCCCGATGAAGTCCGCACACTCCGTCCCGATCGCCAGCTCCTGTTCCTCGCCGGGCAGCGCCCGATCGTCGCCGCTAAGCTGCGCTACTTCGCCGATCGCGAGTTCGCTGGACGGTTCGATCCGGCGTGAACGATCGCGGAAAGCACGAATGGTGACAATAAGGGTGGAAGCGGCACGGTCGATTTAAGCCCCGCTGGTGACGTTCCCCGTCATCGGCACCCTCTGACACGTTGAAAGCCCCTCTCCTGCCCTCACCGCACCCCCGGGCGGGCCTGGCGGGTAATCCCGCCCCTTTACTCCTCATCTTCTTTCCGCCTAGCCAGCGGCGCTTGCGCCGCCCTTGTGACGCCGCAGGCGGCACGAAACGAAGGCGCATCGGCCATAGGCCGATTCCATTTGACCTTCTTTTTGACCTTCTTTCGCCGGCGTTGAGCGTGCTGCGACGTTAAAGGATTCTGTTAAATAGGATTCTTTAAGAAGGTTAAGTGCCTAAAAGAGCCTGATTCCCTTTTTTATTCCAGTGGGTTAGCGGCTTCGCCGGTGGGTGAAACCCCGTGATTCGGTGTGTGATCCCCCGATAGTGCGGTGTGTGATCCCCCGAAGCGAAGGTGGGTGAAACCCCGACTCTGACGACCTCTTGAGGGGCCTTCCGTGGCAGTTATCCACAGCGCGAACGCCGCACGGCATTGGCCTGGGCCAAGAGGGGGTCTGCTGAGATGGTAGCCCGGTGTGTGAAACCCCGATAGTTCGGGGTTGCGGTGTGTGAAACCCCGATAGTCAGCGACGGCCTGCGAGCCGGTCCATCCGGGCGTCCACCTCGTCGGCGTGCCGGCGATCGGCGTCAATGCGGGCTCGGCGCTCCTCCTCGGCGCGCATCTTTTCGGCCAGCGCCAGCGCCTCTGCTTCGCCACGGAGCCTGAACAGCACGGCGGGGCTTTTGTCGGTCGTCGCGGTCGTTTCAATCGTATAGTCGGGAAGCTGGTCGGCCTCGATCACCCGCCGAAGCATCCGGTTGAACTCCTTGGGCTGGGCGTCGCTGCCGGTCTTGTCGCGGAGCAGTTCCACCCGGCACGTCCACCCACCGCGTTGCGTGCCCGCGTGCTTGCGTGCGATACGATACAACGCCCGCTCCAGCCCACCGGAAAGCAGGAAATAGTCGGGATGCATGGTGAGCAACGACTTTTCGTTGACGATCCCTTCGTAAACCCAATCCGAGAGGGTCAACGTCATGCCCCGCGGCTGCTCGGTCTCGGCGTCGGTGTCGAAGGTCCAGCTATCGAGCCAATTGAAGCCGGCCTTCTGCCGACGTGCCGATGCGCGGATCGAGGTGGTGATGGAAGTGGTCTGAAGCCGGAGCAGCGCCGCTTGCAGCTCCTGATAGTCCCTGCCCCCGGTGCTGCGCTTAATCGCGCGTAGCAAATCGTAGGGGGTCGTTGTCAGCGTGCGGGGTATGTCGTTCAAGCCCTGCTGCTTCATGCGATTGAGCGTGGACGCCGCCCATATCAGAATATCGGCGTCCCATATCGTCGCCATGCCGTAGTCGGGAATTGCCTGCACGCGCACCCAGGCTTCGCCGTCCGGGCTGCGATACTCGATCGGCTTCAAACGCTTGCGCTTCTGGAGCGAGAAAAATGGCCGCTCCATGACCTCTCTCTGGTCGCGGAGCGGAAGGTCGCCCAGTGCCGGGATGAAAAGGTCGAATTCGGGGCTAGGATCGCGGCGCTTGCTCACGGAGCGAACCTCGCATGGCCCCGCTTGACGAGATACTGGCGAAGCAGGCGTTCGGTGACGACGGTAAGCGGCTCACCGCCCTCCTCTACGCTAAGCTGTCGAAGCGCGCGGTGCATGTCCTCGGGAATATGGATCAGCACCGGCTTTTTGCCGGGATGGCTGCTACGCCGGGCCGATGCTGTCGGTGCCGGCACGTCGGCCGAACGCCGCGATCGGCGCGGCGCTGCCGCCTGCTGCGGCTCGGGGGCCGCGTCGGGAACGGGAGGCGTTGCCATCTCCTCGGGTCCGTCATCAAAGATGCCAGCGAGCGCGGAAGGCTTCTTCGCCATTATGCTGCCTCGCTTACTGGCTTAGTCGTAAAGCCGCTTAGTCGCTTAGCCTCAACATAGGCGGCGCGCAACTCGGCCGCTGCCTTGCTATCCGGTTCCGTTTCGGCTGCGGTTCGCCCTAGCGGCGTCGCCTTGTAGAAGTCCTTACGGAAGTGAAGGCGGCTGTCGAACATCGTCACGCCCTTGGCTGCGAACCCGGCATGAGCCTCCTGCCCCTCCCCGCCCTGGTGCGGAACCTGGGTCAAGATGACGGCGAACGGGGTGCCGGCCTGCTGCACCTGCTTGACGGTCTGCAACACCGAATGAACGTCCAGCCCTCGGGGCGCGACGGGGATGATGACGAAATCGGCCTGCTCGGCCGCGAGCATGGCAATGTCCTTGGAGTTCGCGGGCGTGTCGATGATGATAAGGTCGATCTTGCCGCTACCGCGTCCGCGCGAGACGTGGAGCGGCAGGCCGGCGACGCTGCTGTCCTTCACCATTATGTCGTCATCGTCGCGGCGCTCGGACCAATAGAGCGCCGACCCCTGCCGATCGTCGGCATCGAGAATGACGACGGACGCCCCTTCCCGCGCCGCCTCGACGGCGAATCCGGTTGAGAGAGTGGTTTTGGATTGCCCACCCTTCTGCGCGATGACGGCCCATACCTGCATTAGCTGCTGCTCCCTACTAAGCGGCTAAGCGACTTATGCCGCTTAGCCGCTTAGTCGTAAAGTCCTTTAGTCGCTTAGCTGTTCTCCGCCTCCTCATCGTCGCCGATCGAATAGTGGCGCATCGGACCATGCCGCTCGATCGGGCATAAGGGTGCGCCCGCTGTTTCCAGCCATCTGCGCGCGGTCCTCCACCGTATAGAGGGGTGTCCAGCGCGTCGAACAGCCGGGCCATGCCGATAGCCACCGGGTTCAACCAGCTCTCGCGATTGTCCTGCTCCATCGTCTCATCTCCTCAAAATCGCCTTGGGGAGATGGCCTTTCGCCATCGGCCCTGCCTCCTGGCGAACAGCGGGGGAGAGGGGGGCAGTGGGAATCTGCCGGGGCGGTGCGGGCGCAGCACAGCGAGCCTCGGCCTGGCTGATTGCCGTTGCAGGGGAGAGGGGGCGGCGCTCCCTTTCCCCCACCCCGGCGCGTCCGCGCCGGCAGGACTTAGCCGAGATCCGCGTCAGCAGTTTCGGCCCCGCCATGTGGATCATCACCGGTAGGCAAGACCGTCGTGTGCGGGCTTGGGGAGCAAAGTGAGTAGAGCCACGGTGCCGCGCAGCGGCAGGCGCACCATCGTTCAACCGGCTTGCAAATATGCGACCTTGTGCTATAGTCCATAGTCTTACAGGAAGATGCCGTGCGGATTTTTAAAACCAAGTGGGTCGCACGTTTCGTCCGACGTGAGCGAATCAGCGACGCGGGTTTGAAGGAGGCAATCGAGCGAGCCGAGCGGGGGCTTATCGATGCCGATCTGGGCGGTGGCATCATCAAGCAGCGTGTCGCGCGACCAGGGCAGGGGCGATCGGGCGGGTTTCGCATGATCGTGGCTTATCGAACGGAGGATCGAGCGTTCTTCCTCTACGGTTTTGCCAAAAGCGAGCGGGAGAACATCGACGGCGACGAATTGCAGACCTTGCGGGACATCGCCGCCACATTCTTGGCGAACGATGACGCCGCCCTCGATGAAGCCGTGAGCATCGGCAACCTACAGGAGATTGAGAATGGTGAAGAAGCTTAGCAGGCTGACCACGGCGCTGCTCGAAACGGCGGACGACATGCACAGCGCCGGACTGATGGGTGATGACACCTATCGGAAGATTACAGTCCGCCACCTGGGGCCGGACGCGCCTCCCACGGCTGCGCCGATCACGCCCGAAGAAATCCGTGGCGTGCGGGAAGGCGCGCATCTGAGCCAGGCCGCGCTCGCCAAATATCTGAACCTGACGACGGGGTATGTTTCGCAGCTCGAACGGGGCACCAAAGAAGCAAAGGGACCGGCACTCGCTCTATTGAACGTCATTCGCCGCAAAGGCATTGAGGCGCTGATGTAATCGAAGCCTCAATATCCAGTTCAAAGAAACTGCATAGCTTATTCGCATAATCGCTTAGTCGCTTAGCTGTGATGATAAATCTGAATCACAGCGGTTTTCTGCTTTCGTTCTCTTCGGCGATGACTCATAGAATCGTCATGCCGATCGCGCGCGAACATCGCTGGCTCTACCCGATCGACTGGCGCGAGCTGTCGAACCTCATCCGGTTCCGTCGCGCCAAGGGGCGTTGCGAGCATTGCCGCCGTCCGCACGGACGCGACGTGCGCCACCTTGGCGATGGCATCTGGTGGGACGAGGACGCGGCAATCTGGCGTGACGGGCAGGGCAGGGGGCTTCGCCGCCTGCCGACGCCGGACGAGCTGGCATGGGCGCAACCAGGACTCACCGGCATCGACCCGCCCGCCTCATTGCGGGTCACGCGCGTGGTCCTGGCCAGCGCCCACCTCAACCACGATCCCGGCGACAACAGACCGCGCAATCTCGCCGCGCTCTGCCAGCGCTGCCACATGGTCCACGATGCGGAAGAACATCGCCGGCGCCGGTGGCGCAACGCCTTCCGGGTACGCGCGATCGGCGACCTGTTCGCCTGACCGCCATCTTCTTCGCCGGGCCGGAGGCCAGGCCTCAGGGTTGGGTGGGTGGGACAAACGACGCGACCGCTCCGATCGGGGCGGCCCTCCACCAAGCCACACAGGCGATCGGGCAGGCCACGCGATAGGGCAAAGCCGCATATTGTGATCGTTTCTTCATCTAGGCCGGCTCGTTCAACGAGCTGCGCCCGCCCGGAATATGTCGATAGAGCGTCGACGGCTGCACGCCGAGTTGCTTGGCTACCTCCTCGACGGTGATGGTCGGATCGGCGAGCATTGCCTTGGCGCGCTTAATCTCGGCCGGTCCCATTGCCGGCTTTCGCCCACCGCGACGCCCTAAGGCCCGCGCCTGGGCAAGCCCGGCGTGGGTGCGCTCCAACGTCAGCTCGCGCTCGAACTCGGCGACGGCAGCGAAGACGTGGAAGACAAGCCGCCCGCCGGGGCTGGTGGTGTCGATCGCCTGGGTGAGCACACGAAGGCCGATCTCGCGCTTAGCGAGATCTTCGGCCGTCTCCACGAGTTGCCGAACGGAGCGCGCGAGCCGGTCGAGCTTCCACACCGCCAGCGTATCGCCGGCGCGGAGATAATCGAGCGCCGCCCGCAACTCCGGCCGATCGCGCTGCGCGCCCGATGCCTTCTCGGTGAACACCTTCTCGCACCCGGCTTCGCGAAGCGCATTAAGCTGTAGGGCAGGGGACTGGTCCCTGGTGGACACACGCGCATAGCCGACGAGCAAAAGTATTCTCCGAAAACTCGACGCTACCTAGTCGGATTTCGGAGATAGAAACAAGGGACAGTTTCAAGAGGCCGAGAGGGCCGTTTCAGCGACCTCGGTCGCGATCGGCGCTGCCCTCCCGCAATCGACCGTTTGCAGGAGAGTGTGGGAGCGGCAATGCTGGGCGTTTATTAACTGGGCCGCGCCAGCCCGGTCGATGACGGACAAAATGCATCTAGAATGCTTGACGCGCGTTCCGGGAATGGCGGGTATCATTGCCCCTTTGAACACCGGAACCACATGCAGGAAATCGCGGGCTGGATCGCGCCCATAGCGACCATAATCGCGGCGCTCATGACCGCCGCAAATCTCGGAAGCCGGGTCACCGGCTGGGGCTTCGTGGTATTTACGGTCGGGTCGGTTGCCTGGTCGACGGTGGCGATCGGCACCGGGCAGACCAATCTGTTGCTGACGAACGGCTTCCTCACGCTGGTGAATGCAGTCGGTATCTGGCGTTGGCTGGGCCGCCAGGCGCGGCATGAAGATGGAAGCCAGGCGGCCGAGGCACACAGCGCAGCGGCGAAGGTTCCGAACTTATTCGGTATGGGATCGCTGATCGGCGGGACGCTCACCGGCCGAGACGGCGCGGCGATCGGGACGGTAATTGACGGGATGATGCGGTGTGACAGCACCGAACTGGCCTACGTCGTGGTCAGCGAGGGTGGCCTTGGCGGGGTCGGTGAGCGACTGCACGCGCTCCATCCCAGCCAGCTTCGCTTCAGTGACGGCATTGTGTGTCACCTCGATGCAGCGGAACTCAGCCAGCTGCCCGTGCTGGCGCATGACGATTGGCCCGCTGCGCTTGATGAGCGTATGCTATAAGGGAAAGTCCGTATGTCAGTCGCAGAGACCGCTTTTGTTGAGCGGGGGAAGTAGGGACGCAGACGAGGTGCACGCGGAACATCCTCTTAGCAATCGGGCTCACGGCTGATATTGGCAAAATGCGGAATTTTGCTAGCATAGTGGGGTTAAACCGGATCAAGTCGGGAAAACCATTGTGAAGTTTTGGTCTTTTGTCCAAAATGTGCGATCCCGGATTTGGGTCGGTTATGCCTTGGCGGTGATTACGCCAACATTAGGCTATCTGGTAAGAATAGCCTTGGGCAACCTTTTGATCGGTTACCCCTTCATTACATTTTTCCTGGCCATCGTGATTACTGCCTCGGTTGGCACGCCGGGCGCAGCGGTTTTAGCGATGCTGCTGTCTGCCGTGCTGGCGAGCAGCCTTGCGATCGATTCAGGTGGCAGCATCTTTCCGCAAAGCACATCGGCAGTGGTGGGCCTATCGTTCTTCATCGTCGCGAACGTCGTGGTGATCTTGCTGGTTTTTGCACTTACCAAAGCACTCACACAATTAACCGCTACGCGGCAGGCGCTCATGGCGCTCAACCAAGAGCTTGAGGAGCGCGTCGCGGAACGCACGGCGGAACTTTCCAAGGCAAACGCTGAGTTGGTGCAAGAGGCGGCCGCACGCCAAGCGGCGGAGGCACAGGCGAGACAGGCGCAAAAGATGGAGGCGATCGGCCAACTGACGGGTGGTATCGCGCATGACTTCAACAATATGCTGGCGATCGTCATCGGCAGTCTGGACATCGCCAAGCGGCGCTTAGCGCAAGGTGATACGGACATTCTAAAATTCATTGATAACGCCGTTGATGGCGCAACGCGCGGGGCCGCTTTGACCCACAGGCTTCTGGCGTTTTCACGGCAGCAAGCCCTCAGTCCGGTTGTGAGCGACATCAACGCACTTGTACGGGGTATGGAAGATTTGCTGCGACGATCCCTTGGTGAGACGATCAAGCTTGAGTTTGTACTCGCCGGTGGGCTGTGGCGAACCAATGTCGATCCGGGTCAGCTTGAGAATGCAATTCTCAACCTTGCTGTGAACGCTCGCGATGCCATGCCGCAGGGCGGGCAGTTGACCGTGGAAACGATGAATGCGCATCTCGACGATGCCTATGCACGAAAGCATGCGGACGTCGTAGCGGGGCAATATGTCGTTGTTGCCGTATCGGATTCGGGCAGCGGGATGCCCGCCGACGTCGTGGAACGCGCGTTCGATCCGTTTTTCACGACAAAAGCCTTGGGCGAGGGAACAGGCCTTGGTCTCAGCCAGATTCATGGGTTCGTTAAACAATCGGGCGGACACGTAAAGATTTACACTGAAATCGGTCAGGGCACGACGATCAAGATTTATATGAAACGGGTCCACGCGGAGGGACGGGCTTCATCGACTGAAACGAATACTGCTGAGCTTGTCATGCCATTGGGCTCGCCTACCGAGATCATATTGGTAGTTGAGGATGAAGCTGGTGTCCGAGAGGCTTCGGTGAACTCATTGCGGGAACTGGGTTACACGGTGCGTCATGCAGCGTCCGGCGAGCAGGCGCTCAAGTTGCTGGAGCAACAATCCGGCATTGCTCTTTTATTTACTGACGTAGTGATGCCGGGAATGAGCGGCCGCCAACTAGCCGAGGAAGTCATCACTCGGCACGGACCAACCCGGGTTGTTTACACTACGGGCTATACCTCCAACGCCATCGTCCACAATGGCGTGGTCGACCCGGGGGTTGAACTCCTGTCCAAACCGTTCACGCTCGATCAGCTGGCCAGAAAAATACGTAAGGCGCTTGACGCGCATGTTGGCTGATGCGTCAGCCAGCGGTGCCGGGTCTCCCTTACTTGGCTGTTTCCAACCCATGCTCAAAGTCGTTGCCTGTCCGGAACTAGCGCCATTGATTTAAGTTATTGGCCTCGGAGGTGACTTCGATGATCGATGCAATCACGCAGAAACTGCACCGATTTAGAGCGTTGAGTGCTGACGACACTGCGGCACTAAGAAAGCTCGCGCACGGTGTGCAATCCCATTCCCCGCATGACGACGTTATTAGGATTGGTAGCAAGCCGGAGTTTGCGTTGGCCATTCTGTCGGGCTGGGCCATTAGATATGTCGTCTTGAAAAACGGCAGCAGACAAATCACCGCATTTCTGCTGCCCGGTGACTTTTGTCACCTCAACATGTTTTCAGAAGCACCAATGGACCACAGCATCGCTGCCTTGTCTCCGGTGACGGCTGCACACATCAAACGGGAAGAGGTGGAGCATATTCTCGGCGAGCATTCGAACATCGCAAAAGCTGTCCAAGCGTCACAATTTGCCGATGAGTCCCGGTTACGCGCGTCGATCACTAACATGGGTCGGCAGGATGCTCGGCAGCGCCTTGGTTACATGCTGTGCGATCTGTGGACACGGGCAAATACCGTGGGGTTGATGAAAGGCGATTTCCTGGATTTTCCGCCGATCCAAGCCGATATCGCGGATTTTGTTGGTCTCACGTCCGTGCACGTAAACCGCATTATACAACGCCTGCGGGGAGATGGTCTACTTGACCTAAAGGAACGATGTCTGAGATTGCCGGACTTCGATCGCCTCGCGAAAGCATCGGGTTACAACGCTACAGCGACCGGAAGTGATCGAAATCATAGCACTTCCGCGATTAATGGGCGCGCGTCGGCGTCGCGCGAAATGAGCAGCCACACTCGAAGATCAAACGCTGAGGTCGGATTCTTACGACCGATCGGGCTCTAGCTTCGCCTAACAGACTCGATTTTCTCAATGAGTTTGATATGTTTGCGTAGAGCGTCTTGGCGTGCGGGTGACCCAGCACCGAACGTAGGAGGTGGTATGACGGAGCAAAATACGCGAGCATATTATACGCAACGGGAACAGCAAGAGCGCGATCTTGCTGCGGCTGCAACAGATCCATGCGCAAAGGCAGCGCATTTGGAGATGGCGGAACGTTACGCCCACCATATCAGCGGTAATGGACAGGCCCGCAATACATCTCCCACACGGGACGATCACGCTTCGGTATCGACATTAGCGCCATCTGTTTCGCAACAGACACGACGGCCGCATCTGGCCAACGGTTAGTACCGCGGATTGCCGTCTATCGATCCTCGCTAACGTCAGCAGCAGTCTATCTTAACAAGCGGCAAACACATGCTTCGGGATGTGGGTGATCCTGCACGCCAGGTCCGCCTCGCCCGATGCTACGACGTAAACGTCACCATGCTCCGCGATTCCGGTGGTGAATACCACGTCACGCACGTACATCTGATGCTGGGTCGTGCGGCTGAGCGGAACAGAAAAGTGTCATAAGGAGCCGTTTGGCTCAATGCAGCGATAGATAGTGGCCGGGTGAACATTGAAGGTCCTGGCGACGGAGCTGATTGATTTGCCCTCCAGAA
>NZ_JBAQOK010000059.1:0-131766 GCF_049304695.1 Sphingobium sp. | reverse complement strand
TTCTTTGCAGTCGAGATTTATGTCGAGCGGTTCGCACGCAGGCGCGGATTTACGGGATGAAGACATCGATTTTACTCCAGATAATTAAGGTGCCCCCAGCCCCAACAAGCTGGAGGATCTATGACGTCGCCAAAAACGGTCGTTTCATACGGACGGCCCAAGCCCTGGACGGGAGACACTCCCACCCCAGATACTCTATCCACCGCCTTCCACTCTTCTCTTCTGGGGACTGCGGCAGTTGCAGCGGGGCTTTACAAAACGGCCGCTCGCCATTTCCTGTACTGGATCGATCAGCAGGGCATCGCGGTCTCGATTGTTGATGACGCTGTCGTCCGCCGCTTCGAGAAGCATCGGTGTCGCTGTCGGGGTTTTTCCCGCCATGAGCCCAACCGTCCGAAGTTCACCAGCAAGGTTCGGCGGTTTGTTCGCTTCCTGGAGGACCGGGGTATGGTCGCCGTGCCCGATGATATCGATCATCTGGACACGGCGTTGGCGGATTACGCGACATTCCTCGTGCAGGAGCATTACAGCGCGGCGAGCATCAAGAGCTACCGTTCGGAGGCAGCGCACTTTGCCGCGTGGGTGCGCGTTTCTCGCCTGCGCTGGCAGGATGTCACTGATAAGCATGTTGCCTTGTATGCTGGCCACAGCTGTCGTTGCCCGGTTTACCGCAAGCGCGGAACGCTGATCGGCCATCACGGTCCGTTACGCCGCAGTAAGGGCGCGCGGCGCTTCCTTGGATTTTTGCGCGACCGGCAGATACTTCCGCAGGCAGAGAGCCAACCGTATGAAGACGAGGATCTGACAGCCTATAAGGCTTGGCTGAAGGCCCATTGCGGCAGTTCGGCTGCGACGATCCGTCGTTACAGCGACGAAGTGAAGCGCTGGTATTTGTTGCTCGGTCCGCCATCGGATCTGGACGCGGCTACCATCAGAAGAATCGTTAGCCACCGCATCACCGAGGTGCCCGGTTCTGCACCGACCGTCGCCGGCATCATACGGAGCTATGTGCGCTTTCTTGTCTCACGCGGGGAGTGTGACGCGGCGTTGCAACATGCCTTTCCGCCCATCAGGCGCTATCGGCTCGGCACCCTGCCACGCTATATGGACGAGGCGACGGTCGAGGGGATCATTGCGTCCTGCAAAACCGATACTGCGGTCGAGATTCGTGACAAGGCCATCATCCTTCTACTTGCCAGGCTCGGCCTGCGAGCCGGTGACATTTGGCAGCTCCGTCTAGCGGATATCGACTGGAACGAAGGATGTCTGAGGGTTTGCGGCAAGAGCAGGCGGCCCGATCGCCTGCCGCTGCCCCAGGATGTAGGGGATGCGATCCTCGACTATATCGAGCGGGCCCGCCCACCGATAGACGAGGAGCGGTTGTTCGTTCGGGTGCAACCTCCATTCCGGCCGTTCAACTCGTCGGCCGAGATCGCAGGCATCGTAGCGCGTGTATTCCATCGGGGCGCCATCGAGGGCGTGCCGACGGGTGCCCATGCCTTCCGGCATTCGCTGGCAACACGGATGCTGCGCGCCGGCGCCGGCCTTGAATCGGTCGGCACGATCCTGCGCCACCGTTCCCCGGCGACCACCGCCATCTACGCCAAGGTCGACGTCCCGATGCTGCTCAAGGTCGCTCAGGATTGGCCGGGAGACGCGGCATGATGAACGCTCAGATCGAACGCTATGTCGCGTTACATCGCAGTTTCGGCCGCAAGTTTGACGCGCAGGAACGGTGGCTCCGTCTCTTTGCCAGCTATGCCAACGACCTCGGCGATCGGCACATCAAAGTCGAGCGGATCTACGATTGGTGCCGATCGGCCAGTTCCCAGAACGTGGCCCGGGACAGGTTCGACCACCTCCGCCGCTTCTGCCTCTATGCCCATGCCGAGGATCAGCAGCATCAGGTGCCGCCAGCAGGCGTCTTCGGAAGAGGGAAGCGACGCCGCCCGACACCACATATCATCGAGCCCGAACAACTCAGAGCGATCATGCAGGCCGCCCTTGATCTTCCGCCCAAAGGCAAGATCAGCCCGCATACTTACCACTACCTGTTCGGCCTGCTGGCGACGACCGGCCTGCGGATATCCGAGGCGCTCGCACTCCAGTGTAATGATGTGGTCGACGACGGCCTCGTTATCCGGAACGGCAAATTCGGCAAGCAACGCCTCCTGCCGATCCAGCCATCAACGCGAGAGGCGCTCGATACGTATCTCAGCATTCGCAGAAGGCTGAACGCCCGCGGCGATGATCTGTTCGTCACCACGAGAGGCCGGGCGCCACACCAGACGGTCGTTCACATCGTCTTCGTCAGATTGGCTCGTAAGCTGGGTTTCCGCGGTCCGACCGGAACCAAGGGCATTCGCGTCCACGACCTGAGGCACACCTTCGCCGTTCGGTCGCTGGAGTCCTGCCAGCACGATCGGGAGGCGATCCGGCATCACTTAGCAGCGCTCAGCACCTATCTTGGCCATACGGATGTAGCCAACACATACTGGTATCTCGAAGCAACACCGGTCCTCCTTCGTGACATCGCCGCAGCAGGTGAGCAGCTTTTCCGAGGAGACGCAGCATGACCGCGCTCGCCACCCATCTCGCTGCGTTCCTGCGCGAACATCTGCCTCGCGAACGCAACGTCAGCCCACATACGGTGACGACCTACGCGAACTGCTTCGCGCTTCTGGTCCGGTTCGCAGCCAACCACCTGAAGCGGCGCCCCACCGACTTGACGATTGAGGATTTCGATCCCGCGCTGATCATGGCGTTTCTCGACCATTCGGAGGAGGCAAGGAAGAACAGTCCCAGAACCCGCAATGCCAGGCTTGCGGCGATCCGGGCGTTCTTCCGTTACGTCGAGTATCGCGTCCCAGCCTGCCTCGATCTCGCGCTGCGTGTACGTGCCGTGCCGACAAAGCGGACCGACACGACCCTGATCGACTATCTGACGCGGGACGAGATCACCGCGCTGCTCGATGCACCCGATCCTCAGTCTCGCCTGGGCACCCGGGATCGCGCCATGTTGCACCTCGCCTACGCTGGCGGTCTGCGGGTCGCCGAGTTGTTGTCGCTACAGATGCAGGACTTTCCGGAACGCTCGCTCGCAACGGTCCACATCATCGGCAAGGGGCGGCGCGAACGCATCCTCCCTCTCTGGCGCGAGACACAGGCAAGTCTTCGGGCCTGGCTTGCTGTTCGCCCGCAATGTCAGGCGATGGAGATATTTCTGAACGCTCATGGCGAGCCGATGACGCGCGACGGATTTGCGTTCAGGCTCGCCAAGCATGTAGCCACGGCGGCGAAGAAGCAGCCGTCGCTGCTGCGCAAGCGGGTCACGCCCCACGTGCTCCGGCATTCCTGCGCGATGCACACGCTCGCTGCGACCGGCGACATCCGCAAAGTGGCGCTCTGGCTTGGGCATGCCAGTATCCAGAGCACGGAAGCCTATCTGCGGGCCGACCCCGAGGAAAAGCTGCAAATCCTCGCTGCGCATGGGTCGCCATTGGTCAAGCCAGGCCGCTTCAGGCCGCCAGCGGATCCGCTGATCATGATGCTCAACGACGTTCGAAAACGAGCATCGCCCCGGGGCCGTAGCGCGCCTGGCATCCAGTCACCTTAATTATCTGGAGTAAAACCGATGTCTTCATCCCGTAAATCCGCGCCTGCGCGCGAACCGCTCGACATAAATCTCGACTGCAAAGAAACCTTGTTATCTGGAGATCCAGATAAGACGAATTCCTTTGGAGAAACCTCAATGTCCATCGTCGCCCGTTCCTGGGCGGAAAGTTCGGATAGACGCCGATCCATCATGGCCTCGCCCGTGCTGGCGAGTTGCACCAGCACTACATTGTCCGACGCCAGCTCCTGCTCGATCGCGTTGATGAGCGAGGGCATTTTCATGCTGACAAGAAGGCTGGAAAAGAAGCGCAATTTCGCAGATTCAAAGGTGCTCAGAGCTGACCCGCGCGCCCGAGCGTTCTGGGTCTTGCCCGACATTCTATCGACGATGCCGATCTCGGCCAGCACGTCGTGCAATCCGCGATGAATGATGCTCCAGCTATCTGCGTAGGCATCGTAGATCGAAATCTGATCTGGCGTCAGCGCATGTTCCAACGGCTCATATTCGACGCCCGCAAAGCTCAACGCCCGGGCCGTGTAGAGGCCCATAGCCTTGAGATCCCGGCACACGACCTCAAGGGCTGCGATACCACCCTCTTCCATCGCCTTCATGAACATGTCGCGCGTGGCAAAGGCAGTGCCCGGTCCCCAGAGCCCCAGGCGAACAGCATAGGAGAGATTGTCCGGCCTGGCCGCGCCGGTCGCGGACATGTAGAGAATGCGAGCGCGCGGAAGCGCATTTTGCAATCGAACGCCGGCAAGCCCCTGTTCCGAGCCTTGCGCTTTGCCAAAATCCGTCTCGGTCCCGCCTGCGTGCGCCATCGCGTGAGACTCGTCGAAGACGATTACGCCGACGAAATCCTCGCCAGTCCAGTCCAGTAGTTGTTGCAGGCGGGAGGCTGTATCGTGGCGCGCGGAGCGCAAGGCGGCGTAAGTGAGGAAGATAATGCCGCTTTCCATCGTGATCGACGTACCCAGGGGAAAGTTTGAAATCGGCTGAATATCGATGGCAAGCCCGCCCAGCGCCGTCCAGTCGCGGCGGGCGTCCTCGATGAGGTCGGCCATGGAAATCCAGATCGCGCGGCGATTGGCCCGGTTCCATTGATCAAGGATGATGCCCGCCGCCTCGCGACCCTTGCCCACACCAGTACCGTCAGCGATGAAAAAGCCGGTCCGATAGGCTTTGCCTTCCCTGTCCTCGATCAGGCGATCGCCGGCGAGGTTAGATGAAAAGCGGCCGACAAGATCGCGCGTATGCGCTTCCCCGGCATAAATGACGGTTTCAAGCTGCGCCTCTGACAGCGCCTTGGCCGCGCGGTCCTGGAGCAGGGGTTGATAGCGCGGCACCGGCAGGGACACCGAGGCCATGGCAATGGATTCGACAAGAACATCGGGATGCCCGGAGGCAGCATCGATGGAGATCCGTGCGGGCCGCCAGGCAGAATAGATGCCCACGGTCTCGCCGGGAGCAAGCGGCGCCTCCCGAACCACATATGTGATTGGCCGCGCGTCCTTTGCCACCGCTGCAACGCGCGACGGCGGCGCAAGCCTTTGCCCGCTCATATGCGCAAAGAGGTTTCCTCGCGCGACATTAGTGGCTGGTCGCGAAGGCAAAAGACCAACGGCGGGCGGCGCAAGGAAAGGTGGAGGCTGCAGGGGATCCAGCCGATCAGGGATGGCGAGGACGAGGTCCAGTGCTGCCTCGATGTCGCGGGCGACGTGACGCTCCGGCACGCCGATCCATCCCTTGTCGAAGATCAGCAGACGCACATCGATCCCCGTTCCATGTTTGGCATAGGGGCTGCCCGATATGGCGATTTCGATGCGGGGCGGCACAAGCTCCGCGACTAGATTGTAGCCAAGCGCGGCCGAACCTTCTGGCGAGAAGCTTGTCGGCATGATGGCGACGCATCGCCCGCTTTGTGCGAGAGATGCAAGCGCGCCGCGCAGGTGGCGCGCGCCGGCATGGCGATCGATCCCGCGGCCAACGCTCCGACTGAAGGGAGGATTGATCAGCACCAGCGTGGGAATCTGCTCGGTGGTCAGCATATCCTGAATATGTTCGGCATCATGGCGTGTCACGATCTCGCCCAAGCTTCGGGACAGCAGGTCGGCGCGGGCGGGATCATGCTCGTTAAGCAGCAGCCGCGCGCCTGCGCGTGCGCCATGGACCGCCAGCATGCCGGTGCCGGCCGAGGGCTCGAGCAGGATATCGTCCGAACGACAGCGTGCCGCCATGGCTGCGAGCCAGGCGAGGCTGAGGGGCGTGCTGAACTGCTGGAGCTCGACCTGCTTTTCCGAGCGGTAGGTCTGCGTGGGCAATCCGCGCTCAAATTGCCGCAGTCGTTGGAAGATGTCGGCAGGTGTTCCTGCCAGAAGCGCGCATTGCGGATCGGCGAGGTGCAGGACCTGCGCGGTTTCCAGCGCATCATATGCATCGCGCATCGACCATGCACCGCCGGCATCATCTTCGCCGAACGCCTGGGCCATCATGCGCTTGAGTGACTGGCGATTGACCATGCCGCCATTGCGCAGGCGGTGGGCAAGAGACTGGGCAACCTCGAACAGGCGTGCGGGCGCGTCGTGGGTTTGCGACAAAGCGAGTTGGGGCAAGGTCATGGGCACCTCATGCGAGAATAGGACAATCCGGCTTTCCCTTTCCCGCTCTCCTTCATTCCGGCCCCTGACTGTTCAGGACGGATAGATCAGACCCGGTGACGGGGGATCGGCTCGAGGCTATGGAAGAGCATGGCTATTCCACTCGACTATCTCGGCGAACTCGATCGGCTGCTGCTTGATCAGGGCGAGGATTGCATGCTGCTGTCGCAGCTCGACGGCTTCCTCACCGGAATCCTCGTCAGCCCCGATCTGCTTGCACCCAGCCAATGGCTGAAGAAGATCTGGGCTGGTGATGACGGCACGGGCATGCTGCAGTTTAGTGAAATGGGCGATTTCCAGCATTTCACAGACCTCATCATGCACCATTATCACGTCATCCTGGCCTGCCTGGGTCAGCCGGGCAGCTTCGAACCGGTGTTCGAAATCGACACGCGAACGGACGAGACATTGTGGGAGATGTGGATCGAGGGTTTCGGACAGGCAATGGATCTCGCCCTTTCGGGCTGGCAGCGTGTCCTCAATGACGATGATCCCGGTTGCCGCGCCGCGATCGAGGGTATTCGCGAACTTCGCGCGTTTGCCGATGGGACGAAAAAGCTGACTCTCACTGCGGAAGACCAATGGGATCGGGAAGCACCTGACCTGATCCCGATCTGGATCGAGATGCTGCACCAGTGGCGGATTGAAAATGACCCCTACCGACCGGTCACCATCAAGCGCGAAAAGACGGGGCGTAACGATCCATGTCCCTGCGGGTCGGATACCAAGTACAAGAAGTGCTGCGGCTTGAACTAAATGATCGCGGACAACTGCGGGCGCGGCATGACCGTCAGATGGGTCTTCCTCTGCGCGCTTCCAAACCCGTCAACCCGATGAAGTTAAACGGCGATCGACATCCGCCCCGACTGAAATCGTCTCCGACAAAAGCAGCAGACACGTTCGCTCTTTCACGTGCCGACCGCAATCATCCGGGCATGCCCTCATCGCCATAAAGTAAAGTCCTGGCTATTTGCCGCATTGGGGCCAGTTGTCGTCTTGGCTGTGGCGGCCAAGCGCATCTCTTCCAGCAAAACGAGGCGGCTGGCCCTGTCAGTAGGCATATTGACCGGAACAAGACGGACAGCAGCGTGCCCCTCACGGGTCAGGATGATTTCTTCCCCCGCTTCCGAGCGCCGAACAAAGGTCGATGAGTTGGCCTGCCGCATCAGATATGGAAATATGCATGGGCCATTATCCCTGGCGATTAAGAGCAGCGGCTCATTTTAGACCGTTGCACAGTTCCATCCAAGGCCGAAACCGGGGGCGGTGACTAAGCCCTGCCCCCGGCCATGTTCAGGCGGCTTGCGCGAAGCTTTGGTCGCCTTCGTTGCCACCTTCCTTGTTCACCATGTCCGCCAGGTCGTGCCCGCTATTGTCGGGCGAGGTCGGCTCTTCGCCGTTTTCCGGGGCAGCGAACCGCATTTCGTCGGGTAGCCAGAGGAGCGCCCGTTCCTGGATTTCGGGCTCGATGATGACATCGCCACCAAATAGCCGCTCGGCCGACGCGGCCAGATCGTGCTTCTTCGACCCGGAATAACGCATGCGAAGTTCCAGTCCGCCAATCTTTTCGAACAAGGCGAGGATGCCTGGCTTGGTCAGCTTGTCGAAGTAGGTGAGCGCCGTCGGCCGCCACCAGGCCGCGACATCGATCCCGAGCTTGCGGCCCAGATGATCGAGAAAGCCTGCCTCGCGTCGTCCGGCAGGAACGGCATGAAGCGTGCGCGCGATCGCCCATCCGAGCCAGGCCGCACGTGCATCGTCGGGCAGCGCACAGAAGGCATCATAACGATCTGGAACGGCCTGGTGGTGGAGCCAGCTCCGATCGAGTGCCTCGTCGAGCTTCGTCCATTCACCCGCCGCCGCCGTTTCCGGCTTGAAGTCGGGCAAGAGACGGGAAGGCACCGAAGCCCGCAGATCGCTCGGCATGTCGAAGGACGCCAGGCGGGATTCACGATCGACCATGATGAAGGTGCCCAGATCTAGCGCGAATGCGGGATCACTGGCGACGTGGACCGCAAGAAGTTCAGTCTTCATCATCGCCAACATTTCGCGAAGGCGCTGGCTCATCACCGGGCGAGCGTCATCGGCGGTATCGTTCTCCTGCGTTTCAACGCTGGCATTATCGTCGCCCTCGTCGCCGTCATCATCGGCCTCGCCGCTCTCTTCATCAGACACCGGCGCGACATAGAGTTGATGATGGATTTGCGGCGTGCCGTCTTGGCCGAGCACCACATAGCCAAGAGCGGTCGCTTTCTGCTCAGGATCGATCACAACCTCGCGCTCAATGATCGCCGTGAGTTCCGCCTGGAGGGCAGCATAGCGCTGTTCCTCATCCTCTTCCGGCTCATAGGCCTCGTTTTCGGCAAGCAGTTCAATCTCGGCAATCTCCTCCTCAATCTCCTGTTTACGCGCTTCCTGCTCCTGCGTGAGCGGTTCGGCCACGCCGGTCAGCGGCTGCAGCGCATAGGTCTCCATATAGGGGATTCGCGCGCCGGTGACGATGCGCACTTCCCCCAGGCCTTCGCGCTCACGCATTGCCTCGGCCTGCGCGGCGAGTTTCGTCTCCGCCAGATCATCGAGAATATGGGTGTCGATCCAGCGCTCGTCGGCTGCAGTGGAGAACAGGTCCGCGTCCTCGACACGGCCACCTGCCGCGATATAGGAATCCCGCCCGACCAGCAGGGCCTTTGGGTCGGTTGCGCGATAGCTGTAGCCATTGAGCGCCCGTCGGATTTCATTCACATTGTCGCGGGAATAGCTGCCTCTCAGCGATTCCCATATCGCCGTTTGACGGGCGGTGTCCGCGGTCGTCGCATAGGCCTTGGCCACATCGAGCGTGATTTCGTCAGCCTCGAGCGCATCGAAGATCGGCTGGGCGAGGTTCGCGAGACGCAAGCGCCCGACGACAAAGCGTTCCTCGATGCCGAAGCGCTTGGCGATCTCCGCCGTGCTGCGGCCCTCGACCTCGATCAGATCGCGAAATGCCAGACAATCTTCGGCAGGCGACATCTGCAGCCGGTCATAATTTTCAGCAAGGCTGATTTCGCGGCCGTCCTTCGCTTTGGCAAGAACAAGGACGGGGACATCATAATCGGCAGGCAGCGTTCCCTTCTCGATCAGGCGATGGATCGCATCAAGGCGGCGGCCACCGGCCGTGATGCGATAATGACCTTTCTTACGGGAGACCGGCACGCCAACGAGATTCTGGATGAGCCCATGTCCGGCGATGCTGGCTTCGAGTTCAGCGTCAGCGCGCGGATCAGTCCGCTTGCGCACATTGACGGGCGACTTGGTGAGATGGGTTGCCGGGATGAGGATGGATGGTTTGGTCATGCAACAAACTCCGCAAAAGCCGCGGCCCGCACATCGAACCGCGCATTCGCCACCCTCCCCCTCTCCTTTCGTTTGCGCCGTTTTGAGGCGTGACGGCAGGGTGCCGTGCCGCTAGACACGGCAGCTGCATAATTTCAGGAGGACGTTTATGAACAATTCCGAGCTGGCTGAAGCGCTCAGCGCCGATCATGGACTGACCAAGGCTGATGCACGCAAACTCGTCGATGCCCTGTTTGGGGTCATTGCCGACGCAGCGGCCAAAGGGGACGAGATTTCCCTGAACGGCTTCGGCAAGTTCAAGGTCAAGGACGTCGCGGCACGCGAGGGCCGCAATCCGGCGACCGGCGAAACTATCGCGATCAAGGCGTCCAAGAAGCTGACGTTCACGCCCGCCAAGGCGATCAAGGACCGTCTTAACGGCTGACCTATATCGCTGCTCTGCTGCCAACAGGTGCAGGGCAGCGGAGCCGCATCATGGTAATCAGGCAGCGCGTGACTGCCCTTCCAGTACATCCGCCCAATCATTATTGGGCGGCGGCGGCCACGCGCTGATGATCTCAAGGCCAGGACGCTCATAGGCGAGGCGCGCATTTTTGTTGGCTTTCCATCCAGCCTCATCCCGGTCGAACAGCAGAACGAGGCGTTCGAGACTGTCGGGTAGCAGGATATGGCCGGCCCGTTCTGTCCCGAGGATCGCCCATACCGGGATCTTGTGCAGTTGCATCGCCGCCAGCGCGGTCTCGATGCCTTCGGCGAGGCCGAGCACCGAAGCGGGAGGCATGAGTTGTACCGCGCCGCGCCCCGGACGTCCGAGCATCATGCGGGGATCGGCCAAATCCTTTGCCTTGGTGGCGGTTGCGGCATCAAGAAAGGTGCGGTGGACGGCAACGATCTGCCGCCGCTCCCGTACGGCGGCAATCATGGCGGGCCGGAACAGCGCGCGGTTGCCTCGTCCCAGCGGCGTTCGTAGATGATAGCGCAGATCATGCCAGGGCGGCGTGAGCAGGCGCCCAGACAGGTAGCTTTGCGCAGGCGTGCCCACGAGGGCTGCGGAGGCGTTCCATATGCGTAGGGCTGGCCCTGCACCCGCGTGAGGCGAGGGCACGTTGCGCGACAAATCGGAAATGTGGCGGTCCGCAAAAGGCAGGCGTAAATGCCGGATTGCTCGCAGGACGTCTCTCGTGTCGCAACCGGCAAAGCATTTAAAGAGCAGCGCGCGCCTGCCAACACGGATAGAGAGGCTTGGATTATGGTCATCATGGGCCGGACACAGGCACAGGCCGCGATCTTGCTGCCATGTTCCGCCCAGCTTCTTGCAGAGGGTTGCGCCTTCAAATTCCAGTTTGAGAGATTTCATCGTCATAGTCTCGCCTAGGTTCATTTCCCCTCTCAGCCTCCCCTCCAGTGCGATCGATCCTTTTGCACTTGCGAACCAGGCGGACTTCCGAATTGATTGGGTCTCGAGCGTTATCAGGAATCAGACGGGATGATGCTGTTCGATCTCTTCATAATCGAGCAGCAGAATTTGGATGAAGTACTGAGGCAATTTTTGCCCAATGCCGCCGATACGAGACAAGCGGGTGTCTATCGCAGGACCATCGAAATGTTGGGTGATGATCTACTTGATCGCATTCTCCATCCCCGTGATCGCATGCGAATTTTCATCAGGTTGTCGGGCCGGACGCGGGCAGAAATGGCCAAGGTGATGCATAGTCTTGCGACACCGCTGCTTGAATGAGTGCCCAGATGACCTGCCCCCCGTCAGTCCCTCGATCATAACGAGGCTCTTGCGGTTAAATACGATGGCCCCTGCGGCTGCACAAGCGCGTCGGGCGTGATGCTCTCGTCTTGCTCGAACGCCCGGCGCGTTTGTGCAGGCGTCCGATTTCCCAACGACGAGTGGGACCGAACATTGTTGTAATCGTAGCGCCAGATGGCCAGCTTCCGGCGGGCATCGGCCAGGCTGTCAAACAACTCCTCGCTGAGCAGTTCATCGTGCAGCGAGCCGTTGCAGCACTCGATGAACCCATTCTGCTGAGGCTTGCCCAGGTCGATGTTATGCCACTCGACCTTATTCTTGCCAGCCCATTCCAGGATCGCCCGACTGGTGAACTCGGTTCCGTTATCGCTGACAATGTAAGCCGGTTTGCCATAGAGCCGTACCAGCGTATCGAGTTCACGCGCCACTTGGGCACCCGAGATGCTGGTGTGGCCGACCAAGCATAGTTTCTCCCGGCGGGAGTCGACCAAAGCCAGTCGTTCACTCCACCGCCTGTGAACGTCCAGTATTGCCGGAAGCTGACGATCGCACGGGTCAAGCGCGCGATCGTCAACGCGCCTTATTTCGATTGACCGGTTGGCCGGCCACCAATTCCGAAAGCGCATTCAGTAGATGCTATCACTCGCGCAAACAGGGTCCGAAGGCTTCAGGCAGGAGCACGGACATGATCTGCAACCGCTAGCGATGGCGCACCCACTGCGCTACAACAGCCCCGATGTACGCGTAAGTAATTGTTTGGCGTTAAACGAAGGGCAATACCAGTTGCAGACCGAACGATCGTCTTTCCGGTTCGGTGAGTTCGAATTGATCCCGGATCGTCAGGCGCTGCTGCACCGCGGAGAACCTATCAGCCTGGGCGGACGGGCGTTCGACATTTTGACGCTACTCGTTCGCCGCGCTGGCGAAATAGTCAGCAAAGCCGAACTGTTCGCTCACGTCTGGCCCGGCTATCTGGTGCATGAGCATAATCTGAAGGTGAACGTCGGCAATCTGCGGCGCGCTCTGGCGGCTTGCGATCCGGCAACCGACTACGTCGCCACAATCGCGGGCCGGGGCTATAAATTCGTCGCAGCATTGGACTCGGCCAAAGAGATACACTTGGCACCTTCAGCCGGACCTGACGGGCCGCGCCTGTCGCCTCCACCCAGCGCGCCTCACCTCTACGGGCGCGAAGATGCGATTCACCAAATTGCCGAGCGCATGCGGCAGAATGGCTATGTCACGATCGTCGGTCCCGGAGGCGCGGGCAAAACATCGATCGCGGTCACTGCCGCACAGTATTGCCGGACCGCCGGTCAGCCTGTCGCCTTCGTCGATCTGTCGACCCTTAACAGCGCCCAGTTCGTGATTCCGGCGATGGCGGCGGCGCTCGGTATTTCACTGGGCATCGACGACCCGATCGCCGGTGTCATCGCTCTGCTGCGTGCCGAGCGTCCGATCCTTATTATTGACAATTGCGAGCATGTGATCGCCACGACAGCAGCCCTGCTGGAGCGGATTTCCCACGCTGTGCCCGATGCCCAGATCGTCGCAACAAGTCGTGAGCCACTGCGCACCCGGCACGAACAGGTGCTTCACCTGGCCAAACTCGGTTTTCCCGAACCAGGCACGGCCACGAGCTTTGAGGAGGCTTTGCAGTATCCTGCCGTTCGCCTGTTCCTTGCCAAGGCAGGGCGCGCCGAGGATGCGGACCTCGATCCTGCCTATGTGCAAGCCGTGGCGGCAATCTGCGCGCGGCTCGATGGACTCGCTTTGGCGATCGAACTCGCTGCAGGGACTGCAGGTGGCTTCGACGCCGATGCGCTGACAGACCTTTTCCGGGACGGCTTTGGCGCGATGCACCGCGGGCCGCGTGATACTCCGCTGCGACACCAGACACTCGAGGCCGCGCTGGACTGGAGTTACCGCCTTTTGCCGGAACACGAAGCGGTGCTCCTGGAACTGCTGTCGGTGTTTGCCGGCCGGTTCAGCGCTGAGGACGCGGAAAGCATTTATGCCGCAGGCGGGCTCGATTCGATGGCGGGGCGTGACGGGCTCGGCCAGTTAGTCGCCAAGTCCTTGGTTTCCGCGGACGTGATTGCGGGCACGCTGCGCTATCGCCTCGTCGAAAGCACCTGGATTTACGCCTCGCAGCGTTTGCTGGGATCACACCATATCGATGTGGCGAAACGACTGTTCGCGGCCCGTGTCCTGGCTCGTATGCAGCAGGCGGAACGCGAATGGTCCTACCAGAGCTCCCGCGAATGGCTGGGTCGGTACGGAGAGCAGATGGATGATCTGCGCGCTGCGATCCGCTGGGCCTTCGGTCCTGGTGGCGACGCGCGCATCGGCATCGACCTGGTCGCCGCCGCGCTGCCGCTGTGGCAGGAACTGTCGGCTTTCCAGGAGATGCTGGCCGCGATCGAGCAGGCCCTGGTGTCTGGCGGCGACGGCGACCTGTCGCTGCGGAGTCGTGCCCGAATGCTTATGGCGCAGGCCTGGGCCATGACACTTGCCAGTCAAGTACATCCACGGACGGGTGAGGTCTGGCGCGAAAGCATTAGGTGTGCCGACGCCGCGCGGGACGGTGATCTTGCCCTCCAAGCCGTATGCGGCGAGGCCGTCTACCTCGCCTATTCCGGCCGGCCGATGAAGGCGCTGCGCAGCATGCTGGACTTTGCCAAGTCGGCTGATGTCGATTGGACGAAGGCGCCGGGCGGAATGAGATTTCTCGCGCACGACGAAATCTATATCGGGCGCCTGGCTTCGGCGGACTCCCGCTTGCAGTTCCTGCAGCAAGCCTGGGGAGAGGCAGGAGACGAGCAAGGCCTGTCGCGCTTCCAGGTCGACCTGCCCGTCGCGATCGACCTGTCCTCGTCACTTCTCGCTTGGCTGCAAGGCCGTAGCGCGGCATCGGCCGAACTCGCAGATCGCGCCGTCGCGAGGGCGAGCAGCCTCGACCACATGATTTCACTTGGCAACGCCATCTGCCTGGCGGGGCTGCCGACAGCCTTCCTTGATGGACAGTTGGCGCGGGCCGAAGATCTACAACGCAGGCTGGCCGAGGTGGCACGGCGCGAGAGCGTCGGCATCTACGAGGGAACTGCGCGCTTCTTCGCTGGGGCAATCGCGGCGGCGCGAGGTCACGGCGATGGGCTGGAGACGATGGCAAACAGTATCGATGCGCTGTGGGCTAGCGGATGGCGCTTGCGCACGAGTCTCTATCGCAGCCTCCTCGCCGAGGCTTGGCTGCGCGCTGGCGACTGCGAGCGCGCGGCGCGGGCTCTGCGACCCGTCCTCGAATGGCGTGATGTCCGCCAGGAACGCTGGTCGCACCGAGAACTGTGGCGCGTCGCGGCGCTTATCGCGGCCCAATCAGGGAAAAGGGACGTCGCCGGGCGGTACTTTCGCCGGGGCTTTTCCCGGTCTGCGTCCATGGGAACCGCGGCGTTTACCCGTCGGATCGAAGCATCGATTGCGGAGTCAGGGATCCGACCTGATTAATCTTCAAAGTCCTCAGACAGCCCAGCATCCACAACCGAACACGCCCCAGAACGACTGCGTGTCTGCCGCGGGGACGTTGGCTCCTAAAGCGGCCGCATGATCATGCCCGTGGATGCCGCACGATGACGCGCATCCGCAGGCCGACGCCATTTTACGCGCGGTTTCGCTCGCACGGTGATAACCGCCAAAGGTCGCCACTGGCGACCAGTCAGGCATCGGCAACGGCAGCGTGGGCGCGAGCGCGCCGAAATCGCCGTCACCGTGGACCACCGTGCCGCCGAGCATCGTCAGGACGGCTCGCAAGTGGACGATCTCGCTTTCGGGTACGGAGAAGTAGTCGTCCGACAGCAACGCCAGGTCAGCGAGTTGGCCCTTCTTGATCTGGCCTTTTTTGCCGACCTCGTTCGAGAACCAGCTGTTCTTCTCGGTCCACAGCCGCAGCGCCGTCTCGCGGTCGAGCCGGTTCCGCGCGGGATAGAGCGTGAGCCCGCCGACGGTCTTTGATGTGACCAACCACGACAGCGAGACCCAGGGGTTGTAGCTGGCCACGCGGGTAGCGTCGGTGCCTGCGCCCACCGGCAGGCCGGCGTCCATCATCCGCTTGATCGGCGGTGTCGCCTCGGCCGCCTTGGTGCCGTAGCGCTCGACGAAGTATTCGCCCTGGAAGGCCATGCGGTGCTGCACGGCGATTCCACCGCCCAGCGCGGCAATCCGATCGATATTGCGCTCGCTGATCGTCTCGGCATGATCGAAGAACCAGTTGAGCCCCTGGAGAGGAATGTCGCGGTTGACCTTCTCGAACACGTCGAGCGCACGCGATATCGTCTGATCGTAGGTCGCGTGCAGCCGCCAGGGCCAGCGGCGCTCGGCGAGCAGGCGGATCACCGGCTCGAGATCGCCTTCCATTTCGGGTGGCATGTCAGGGCGAGCGACGCGAAAATCTTCGAAGTCGGCCGCGGAGTAGACGAGCATCTCGCCGGCGCCGTTGTGACGATAGGTGTCGTCCCCCTGCCCCGGCTTCACCTGGGTGGACCAGGTCGCGAAGTCCTTCAGCTCCTCCTTCGGCTTTTGGGTGAACAGGTTGTAGGCGATTCGCAAGGTCAGCTCGCCGTCGGCGTGCAGCTTCGCGATGATCTGGTAGTCGTCGGGATAGTTCTGAAAGCCGCCGCCCGCGTCGATCACGCTGGTGACGCCAAGCGAATTCAATTCGCGCATGAAATGACGGGTCGAGTTGAGCTGGTAATCTTCGCGCAACTTAGGGCCCTTGGCGAGGGTCGCATAGAGTATCGCCGCATTGGGCTGGGCCAGCAGCAGTCCGGTCGGATTGCCGGCCGCGTCGCGAACGATCTCGCCGCCAGGTGGGTTCGGGGTATCCTTGGTGTAGCCGACCACTCTCAGCGCCGCGGCGTTGAGCAAGGCGCGGTCGTAGAGGTGGAGGATGAACACCGGCGTTTCGGGCGCAGCGGCGTTGATCTCGTCGAGCGTGGGCAGGCGCTTTTCAGCGAACTGGTGCTCGGTGAAGCCGCCGACCACGCGCACCCACTGTGGCGGCGGGGTGTTCTCGGCCTGGCGCTTGAGCATAGCCATCGCTTCCGAAAGACTGGGCACGCCCTCCCACCGCAGCTCCATGTTGTAGTTCAGCCCGCCGCGGATGACGTGGATGTGGCTGTCGATCAGACCCGGGATCAAGCGGCGGCCCCTCGCGTCGATTACCTGTGCACCCGGCGCGGCCGCGGCGCGGACCTCGGGCTCGGAGCCGACGGCCAGGAACGTGCCGTTCCGGATCGCCACCGCCGTAGCCACCGGATTCTCGCGGTCGAGCGTGGTCACCTTGGCGTTGACGATGATGGTGTCGGAAGCGGTCATGGCGAAGCTTTCTGTCACGGAAAGAAGAGCGGTGGTTGCGGCGCTCGCAAGCGCCTGGCGGCGGGTCAGGTTCATGCGTTGCGCTCCCCCTTGGCGGGCAGTTTGCCCAGCACGTGGTGGGCGCAACCGGTGCAGATGAATCGGGTGAGTTCGACTCGGTCGACGAGCCGGCGGGCGATCGGGGTCACTTGTTCGCCGAGCAGGATTCCGGCCAGTCCGACCAGCGCGATGATCGGCGGCGCCGGCGATCGCACGCCGAGCAGGCTGTAGACCACTCCCACCAGCAGGCCGGCGCCGAGCGAAAAGAGATAGGGTTTCATAGGTCAGCTTCCTTCGGCAAGGGGTGTCATGTCGCGTCCGTCGAGACGCGCGCGCAAATGCTGGTTTTCGGTTTCGAGTGCGGCGAGCCGGTCGCGCAGTATCTGCGTCCCAGCCGCAACCTCCGCCTCGGTAAACCGCGGCACGATGTGCTGCGGGCAGTTCCAGTCGAACGCCTTGAGGTGGATGCGGAAAAACCGTTCCACTCTGGCGCCATAGGCTTCGTCCGCTACCGCTGCGGACAGGTCCGGATCCGCATCGAGCGCCACCGTCTCCGCGGTCGCGTAGATCTTCAGCCGCGCCTTGCGCGGATAATCCATCAGGAACAGGCAGACCCGGTCTTCCGCCGCGACATTTCCGGTGGTGATGTACTGACGGTTGCCGCGATAGTCGGCGAAGGCGAGGGTCCGGTCGTCAAGTACCTTAAGAAAGCCGGCGGGGCCGCCGCGGTGCTGCACGTAGGGCCAACCCGTTTCGGAAACCGAGGCCATGTAGAAGCTGTCGCGCCGCGCGATGAACTCTTGCTCGCGCGGACCGAAGAGGCCGAATTCCCGGTGCCCCGCGAAGCCGGACCAGAGGTGATCGGCACCCATTTCGGCTTGCGCCCGGCGAACGCTGGGAGTGATCGCGATGTCCATGAAGCCATAGGGCATTTTCGTTTCTCGCTTTCTATCGGTTCGCGTTCGCCGGGCGGTATTGCCCGATCGTGGTCAATTAGACTGCCGAGCCGCCTGCTGCGCGCGGGCATAACTTTCCGCCACGGCGGCATAGTTTGGCGCGACCAAGCCGTAGAGCACGCCGAGCTCGGCCGCTTCGGGGCGGGCCCAGGTGCGATGGAGTTCGGACAGCAGAGCGTTGGTGGTCGTCGGGATCACGTCGCCCTGGACGAACCGGGCAAGAGAGGTGCGTGATGCCATCTCGCTCGGATCGCCCGAGGCATCGATCACGGCGTAGACGTCGTAGCCTGCGGCGCGGGCGTCGAGCGCCGGGAACATCACGCAGACGCTCGTCCACACGCCAGCCATGATCAGGGTCTTGCGTCCCGTGGCGGCGACAGTGCTGACGAAGTCGTTATTGTCCCAGGCGTTTACTTCGCCCTTGCGCGGCACATAGACCGCGTGCGGGGCATATTGCTCGATCTCGGGCATCAGCGGCCCATTGGTGCCATTCGGCTCAGAGGCGGTGGTGATCACCGGGATGTCGAGAAGGGTCGCAAGCCTCGCGATCATCTCGACGTTGCGGCGCAGATCGGCGACCGAGATGTCCTTGACGGTCTGAAACAGGCCCGATTGGTGATCGAGCAGCAGGATCAGCGCGTCGGATGGATCGAGCAGGGCAACGCCGCCGCCAGAGGGCAGGATGCTGGTCTTGGTGTGCTTGACGGTCATGGTCATTCTCCTTGGTTGGATTGGGGGCCGTTTGAGAGGGCTCGTGCGAGAAAATCGCGCAATACGGGGATCATTTCGTCCGCCCTCTCCTCAAGCGCGAAATGGCCGGTGTCGAATAGGCGAAGCTCGGCTGCGGGCAGGTCGCGCAGATAGGCCTGCGCGCCGGCCGTCAGGAAAATGGGATCATTGGCTCCCCACAGAATCAATGCGGGCGGCTGGTGCTGCCGGAAGTAGGCATGGATCGCCGGGTAGAGGGCCACGTTGGTCCGATAATCGTAGATGATGTCCAGCTGGATCTCGGCGGCGCCTGGTCGGTCGAGAAACAGCTGATCGTGCAGCCAGGCGGCCGGGTCGATCCTGGCCGGATCGCGCGCGCCGGTCAGGTACTGGAACTGTGTGCCTTCCAGCGAGAGAAATGGGCGCATGCCATCGCGATTGCCGGCACCGTTGTCGGCCCAATAGGCGCGCGTCTGATTCCAGAACGCGCCCATTCCATCTTCGTAGGCATTGCCGTTCTGGATGATGAGGGCGGATACGCTGTCAGGGTGCGCCAGGGCCAGCCTAAATCCCGTCGGCGCGCCATAATCCATCACGTAGAGCGCGTAGCGCGTCACTTCGAGTTGCTCGAGGAAGGCGGCGACGACTTCGGCAAAATTCGCGAAGGTGTAGGCAAACCGGTCGGGCAGCGGCATGGCCGACAGCCCGAACCCCGGCAGGTCTGGCGCGACGACGTGGTACCGGTCGGCCAGTTCCGGAATGAGGTTGCGGAACATGTGCGATGAGCTGGGAAAGCCATGCAGCAGGACGATGACCGGCGCCCCTTTCTCACCGGCTTCGCGGTAGAAAATCTCGGTCCCAGCGACGGAGACCGTGCGGTGGAAAGTGGCTGACCGGGTCATCGGTATCCTCCCCTCAGACCGACGCAGCGGCGGCGGCGATAAAGTCCGCAACCTTCGCCGGCTGCGAGAGCATGACGGCGTGGCTCGCCGTGACTTCGGTGATCGGCGCAGCGGCGCGCTGGGCCATCTGACGCTGGGCACGTGGCGGGATCATTTGGTCCGCGGCGGCGACAAGGTAGGTCGACGGCTTCGATCTCCAGGCCGCTGTCGCTAGGGGAGTGCCGACGGCTTCGAGACCCCAAGGCAGCTGCGCGGCGGCCATGAACCGGGTTGTCCGCGCTTCGACATCCGCGGCGAAGGCTTGCGGAAACCCAACCGGATCGACGATCAGGAATCCTTTGGAGGCGGGGATCACCGGAGCCGGGACCTCGCCGTCCTCCAGCGGCCCTGCCGTCAGCGTGCCGATCGACTCGCCGGCATCGGGAACGAATGCGGCGACATAGGCCAGCGCGGCGACTTTGGGATCGGTCCCGGCGACTGTGATGATCGCGCCGCCGTAGCTGTGTCCGACCAGTAAGACCGGTCCGCTGGCAGCGGCGATGGCCTGCTTGACCACCGCGACGTCGCCATCGAGCGACAGGGTCGGGTGCTGGGTGACCAGAACCTCGAAGCCGCGGGCGGAAAGATTGGTATAGACATCTTGCCAACCCGAAGCGTCGACGAACGCACCGTGGACGAGGACAATCGAAAGGGGCGGCGAGCCAATTGCCTGGCCGCCCGTTGCAGAGCCATTCATGGGATATTCCTTCAGGGTTTGTCCGGAGCCCGAAGGCTCCGGACGCGGGGGGTCACTTGCAGACCTTGCGGTCGAGGAAGCCGCGGATCAGCGGGGCCATCACGTCGAGCTTGTCCTCGAGCGCGAAATGGCCACTGTCGAGGATGTGCATCTCGGCCTCAGGCAGGTCGCGCAGGTAGGGAGGCGCACCGGCTTCGGGAAAGATCTTGTCGTTCTTGCCCCAGACGATCAGCGTCGGCGGCCGGAACTTGCGGAAGAACTCCTGGAATTGTGGGTAGAGCGGAACGTTCGACCCGTAGTCGCCGAGCATGTCGAGTTGGATGTCGCGATTGCCGGGGCGATCGAGCAGCGCCTGATCCTGCACCCAGTTGTCGGGACTGATGCGCGCGACATCGCCCATGCCGTCGGTGTACTGAAATTTCGTAATGGCGAGCGTGACCAGGCCATTCAGTGCGTCCCGATTCTTTTGCGAACGATCGTGCCAATAGACCTTGATCGGATCCCAGAACGGCGACTGCAGGCCTTCGTTGTAGGCGTTCCCGTTCTGCACGATCAGACCGCTGACGCGTTCGGGATGCTTGAGCGCCAGTCGGTAACCGATGGGGGCACCGTAATCCATGACGTACATGGCGTAACGCTGGGCGCCCAGCCTCGTCACAAGCTTGTCGACGATGTCGGCTTGGTTGGCGAAGGTGTACGAGAACGACTTGTGGTCGGGTGCGTCGCTCTGGCCATAGCCCGGATAATCGGGCGCGATCACCCGGTAGCGATCCGCAAGCAGCGGGATCAGGTTGCGAAACATGTGCGACGAGGTCGGGAAACCATGCAGCAGGAGGAGCACGGGGCCATCGGCCGGTCCGGCTTCGCGGTAGAACACTTTCACGCCGTCGATCGTGGTGCTCTTGTAGTGGATGACAGGCACCGATGCCGCAGCCTGGGCCGGAGCGCATTGCGCATGGACGGCAACCGGGGCCGTGGCTGCGAGGATGGCCAGCGCGCTGACGAGGTGTCGTTTTTTCATGATCCTTGCCTTTCGAACATGGTGCCGAGGGACATCAGCGCCGTGGACAAAGGGCTACTACCGAGCGGGTTCGAGGAAGGGATAAATAGGGGTAAATTTATGGAAATTAGCCGCTATCTATCTGAATACAGCTATTCTTTTATATCGGACTCATGGATCAGCCCACTTTGACTCAAATGAGATTGCGAGAACGGCTGATCCTACTGACACGCGATGGCGGATCTTCAAATTCGATCGCTCGCCGCGACACTGTGAACCGCGTGGTGTGGGAAGCTATCGGCGTTGAGTCGCTATCGCATCTCACCGCCCTGGTTCCGCCACTGGCAGACGGCTCACTCTTCGTCGTACCCCCGGGCCAGATGGACAAACATCGTGTGTCTGCTCCCGAAAAAACCTGCCCTCTGAGGCATGGACTGGGAACGACAGCAAAGTCCCAGAACGCGGCGATCGATTTGAACGAAGCCGACGACCCGGCATACTCAGCAGCAGGAGATCAACATACGCCTTTCTTTCGCCGAGCGCGAACGGCGCCTCTTCCAAAAATCTTCCGTTCGGGTCAGATAGATTTGCCGGTCCGCTCTTCCTGTCAGTGGCCACGAGTAGATACAAAAGGGTCCGGCGGCGTGCTGGTGGCTAGATTTGCTTTGGCACGAGCAACGCCAGAACTGCGAAGCTGGTGAGCCAGTGCTCTCCCATATAATTACCAGCCACATGCGGCAGCGTTGCATCAAGATGTTCGTCCGCCAAAAGCATCAGCGCCTTTTGCGTTCCCTCATCGTCAAGCGCATCTGCGATAATGCGAAGACACCAAGCGCGGCTGAGATTGAGACCATCGAGATGAGCGATCTTTCCATCGGTGCGGTCGGAGACGAGCGCAGGGCGGCATTCGTTCTCAAGCCAGCCATTGGCAATCACCAGGGCTCGGAACCAGGGAGCAAAAGTCCGCTTCGACCGAGTCTCGGTCATCAATAGTGCCGCAGTGAGAACGGGAGAGAGAAATTCGTCGCCACCCGGCTCCCAACCGCGATAATCGGCACGGTTACCAAAGGCTCGCTCTGCCCACGCGTCGATCAAGGTCACCATTGCCTCGTCGCGACCCAACGCCCAACGTCGTGCTAGGATCAGCGCAAAAGCCGTATTGAAATGTGTTCCCACGGTAATCGGGTAAGTCAGTATCCTAAGGTAATCGCAAAGGCGCGCCGCGAAAGCCAGTGCCAAGGGTTCAAGACGAACAGACCATTCGCGATCATCGTGCCGCTCAGCCTCAAGATGCAGATATAGCAGCCAACTCCATCCGTAGGGCCTCTCGAAGCCGCGCGACATCGGCCTGTCGAGATAGGCCAACTCCACCGCGAGCTTGGCATCGGTAAAGGTTTCGTCGGCTAGCGCCTCGATTGGCACAGCTTCGGCCATGCCGGGATATTGCCGCCTTAAAGTCAGCAAGGTCCACCAGCCGTGCACGCAGCTGTGCCAGTCAAAGCTGCCGAAGAAAACCGGGTGGGCCATGCGCGGGGCGCGGACGTCCTGGTCGCTCTCGAAGACATGGTCGTCCTTGTAGGGATAGGGCCGCGTCACATGGCCAAGCGCTATCCTTGCGAAATTGCGGGCAATATCTTCGGTCAATTCCACAACAGGAAAGCCCCTACATAAATGATGACAATATTGCAGACCAGCAGCGGAAGAGCGGTCCCGATCTGTTGGCGGATCACCCCATGCTGATCTTTCAGCGCAAGCAGCGCGGCGGGAACGATGTTGAAGTTAGCCGCCATCGGGGTCAACAGCGTTCCGCAAAAGCCGGCGAGCATGCCAACTGCGCCAATCACCGCTGGGTTGCCGCCATATTGCTGGA
Source organism: Sphingobium sp. (assembly GCF_049304695.1). Lineage (GTDB taxonomy): Bacteria > Pseudomonadota > Alphaproteobacteria > Sphingomonadales > Sphingomonadaceae > Sphingobium. Next base: position 108,820 of record NZ_JBAQOK010000059.1, on the reverse strand, counting down.
CCAGGAGCGGAATTCCGATCGCCGCTGCCATGACCGGAAAGGCAGCAAAGGCATTGCCCATAATCACCGTGAACAACGCCATGCCCAGCGCAAAGACGACAACTGTCAGAAAAACGCTACCGCGAGGTATGATATCACCTGCAAGGCTACCAATAATTTCGCCAACGCCCGCCAGCGCGAACACCGCACCGAGCGCGGCCAACATCTGCGGCAGGATCGCCGCCCAGCCGATCGAATCGAGCAGCCGCCGCCCCTCCTCGGCCGGAGCGAGCAGCGGCGGGCGCAGCCACGCGATAGCGCTCATCAGCGCCGCCACTACGCCCACCCCGAACAGGATCAGCGTTTCGCGCCGCGCCTCGAACAATCCGGTCTCGCTAAAAGGCGTGTAATTGTAGAGCAGCGTCCCCGCGACAGCGATCAGCGGTACCACCAGGGCTGGCAGGAACAACCGGTTGCCAAGCCGCTCCGACAGCAGCTGCCGTTCCTGGGGCGTGGTCGTCGGCGGATCGCTCCGCGTCAGCCCGCCACCCCCCGCAATCGCCACCATCGCCAGCACCAATAGTCCGTTCATGAGATCGGAGACATGGCTGCCCAGCAGGAAGCTCGCGGCCAGCAGCGCCCAGAACCCGGCGTTGCCCCAGCGCCGTTCACGCACGCTGAGCAGCGCCCAAAGCGCGAAGGCCGCGCCCGCCAGCGCGTAAAGCCATTCGTAGGTGATCATGGGCGTGCCCTCCCCAACCGGCGGTCGAAAGCGAGGATGCGGCCGCCGTGGATCACAAAGGCGCAGATGGCCGTGGGGATTGCCCAGATGGAAAGTTGCAACGGGGTCATGGGGTAGCCCGCGCTCTCGAACACGCCCTGGATAAGCAGGATCGAGGCAATCGCGAAAAAAATGTCTTCGCCAAAAAACAGGCCTACATTGTCGGTCGCAGCCGCCATGGCCTTGATCTTGTCGCGGTCCTCCTCAGATAGATCGCCATGGTTCTTGATCGCCGCCGCCTCCGCCATAGGTGCCACCAAGGGGCGCACGGCCTGCGGATGCCCGCCAATATCCTTCATGCCGAGCGCTGAGGTGAGTTGGCGAAGGGCAAGATAAGCGACCAGCAACCGGCCCATGGTCGCGCCACGCATTCCTTCGATCACCGCGCGGGCGCGTTGCTGCAACCCATTCCGTTCCAGCAGGCCTATCACCGGAAGAATGATCCATGTGACAGTGATGTAGCGATTGTCATTAAAGGCTTTGCCCAGCGCTTTGATCACAGCAACAAGATCGAACCCGGCGAGCACACCAGTCGCCAGCGCCGCACCCACCACCACCATCAGCGGATTGAACCGCAACGCAAAACCAACAACGACGATCGCAATTCCAAGGAGTGGCCAATAGCTCATTGAGACACCTTCCCAAATCCGCCGCCACCGGGGGTGAGAATTACAAAACAATCACCCGGTTGCATATGCGCCGACGCTGTCGCCCCGAGCTCCTCACGCGATCCGTCCGCCCTCTCCACCCAGTTCCGGCCAGCCAGTGCATCTTCGCCTCCGCATATCCCGCTTGGCGCAATCCGGCGGCGATTGGCAAGTATGTTGGCACGCATCGGTTCAAGGAAGGTCACGCGCCGTTCGACACCGTCGCCGCCGCAATGCAAACCCACCCCGCCCGAACCATGGCGGATTGCAAACCGCTCGATCCGCACGGGCAGCCGCGTTTCCAGTATCTCCGGGTCGGTAAGACGGCTGTTGGTCATATGCGTCTGCACCGCGCTCGTCCCGTCGTGATCGGGACCCGCGCCCGAACCGCCACAGATCGTCTCGTAATATTGGTGATATTCATTACCGAACGTGAAGTTGTTCATCGTCCCCTGACTCGGCGCAAGGCGGCGGCAAGCGGCGAACAGTGCATCGGTGACCACCTGACTGGTTTCCACATTCCCGGCGACCACGGCTGCGCCGGGCTTCGGGTTCAACATCGAGCCTTCTGGCACAATCAGTTCGACCGGGCGCAGGCAGCCATCGTTCATCGGAATCGCATCGTCGATCAGCGTGCGCAGCACGTAGAGCGCGGCAGCGCGGGTAATCGCGTGCGGCGCATTGAAATTGTCCGGCAATTGGTTGCTGGTGCCAGTAAAGTCGAACACCGCCGAGCGGCTTGCGCGGTCGATGCGGATGGCGACCTTCACTGTCCCGCCATTGTCCATTTCATAGGCAAAGCTGCCATCTTCAAGCCGATCGATCAGCCGCCGCACGCTTTCTTCGGCATTGGCCAGAACATGATCCATATAGGCCGCCATCACGTCTGGACCATGATCCGCTGCTGCGCCCTGCAGCAGCTCCGCGCCACGCGTGCAGGCGGCAAGCTGGGCGCGCAGATCGGACAGGTTGCGGTCGGGATTGCGGGCCGGGAATGTCGCTGCCGCCAGCAATTTGCGCATTTCCGCTTCGCAAAACTGCCCTTCGTCAACCAGCAAGCCATTGTCGATCAGGACACCCTCTTCCTCAATTGTCCGACTTTCCGGCGGCATGGATCCGGGCGCGATCCCGCCAATATCGGCATGGTGCCCGCGCGCTGCAACAAAAGCATCGGGTTCGCTCGCCTCTTCGCTGTAGAACACGGGCACGATCACCGTGATATCGGGTAGGTGCGTGCCGCCACGATAGGGATCATTGAGCACATAAGCATCGCCGCGCCGAAACCCGCGCCTGTCGCGCCCGCTCCCACGCGCATCGATCACCCGCACAATGCTTTCGCCCATGCTGCCAAGATGCACCGGAATGTGCGGCGCATTGGCGATCAACGCCCCACTGCGATCAAACAGTGCGCAGGAAAAATCAAGCCGCTCCTTGATGTTGACCGAGGTCGCGGTGGATTGCAGCACCACCCCCATTTCCTCGGCGATGGCCATGAACAGGTTGTTGAAAATCTCGAGCCGGACCGGATCGACATCCGTTCCCGCCGCGCGCTCACGCTTCAGCGGCACGCTGCGGGTCAGGATCAGGCTTCCTTCATCGGCCAATCGCGCCTGCCAGCCTTCCTCGACCACGGTCGTCGACCCCGGGTCGATGACCAGCAGCGGCCCGGGTTCGCATTTGCCGACATCGAAGGCGCGACGCGACAGAAACTTCCAAGCGCCAGGCGCGATGGCATCACCATCAACCAACGTTTCGGGCAGATCGACCGATGCTGACAGCCCACCCGCCTGCCCGCTCACCTCGACACTCAGGGCCTCCACCATGATTGCCGCCTGCGCCTCGGAATAGCCGAAGCGCTGGCGGTGCAGTTTGCGGAAGGCTCCATCCATAGCCTCTGGATCGGCGCACGCTATGGCTAGCTGACTGTCACTGCCAGCAAAGCGCAGCCTTGCGCGGCTGTCGATCCGGATCGCGTCGGCAGCGATGCCCTGATCAAGGAGCTCCTGCCGCGCCTGTTCCTCAAGCGCAGCCAGTTCACGAGCGAAGCTTTCGTCCAGCGGCCGCACGAGGCTGACCTCGCGGATGACCTTCACCGGCGCAAGTCCTATGCCATAGGCCGAGAGCATCCCTGCAAGCGGATGGACCAACACCGTCTCCATCCCCAGCGCATCGGCGACCTTGCAGGCATGCTGTCCGCCCGCTCCGCCAAAGCAAGCGAGCGCATAGGCCGTCACATCATGCCCGCGCGCGACCGAGATTTTGCGGATGGCGTTGGCCATATTGTCCACCGCGATGGCAAGGAAGCCCTCGGCAATCACTTCAAGCGGCTTTGGTTCGGACAGCATTGCGGCAACCTCTTCCAGCCGCCCTCGTGCCGCCACCGAATCAAGCGGGGCATCGCCCTGTGGACCGAACACGGCCGGGAAGAACGCAGGATCGAGGCGACCCAGGAAAAGATTACAGTCGGTCACGGTTAGCGGTCCGCCCTTGCGGTAGCAGGCAGGGCCAGGGTCCGCCCCGGCGCTTTCCGGCCCGACCCTGAAGCGAGCGCCGTCAAAGCGGCAGATCGACCCGCCACCCGCCGCGACTGTGTGGATCTGCATCATCGGTGCCGCGACCCGCACCCCCGCAACCACGCTGTCGCCGGTCAGTTCATATTCGCCGGCATAATGTGCAACATCGGTGCTCGTGCCGCCCATGTCGAAGCCAATCAGCCGGGTATGGCCCAGTGGTGCGCTCGCCGCGATCATGCCGACCACGCCGCCAGCGGGGCCGGACAGGATAGCATCCTTGCCGCGAAACGCGCCCACTTCCGCTAGCCCGCCGTTCGACTGCATGAAACGCAGGCTCCCGGTCGCGGGGAGGCTGGCCTCGAGCACATCGGTGTAGCGCCGCAGCACCGGCGAAAGATAGGCATCGACCACCGTCGTATCGCCGCGCGGGATGAGACGGATGAGCGGTGCCACCTCGTGACTGACGCTAACTTGCGTAAAGCCGATATCGCGCGCCATCCACGCAAGCCGCGCCTCGTGGTCCCGGTGCTTCCACCCGTGCATCAGGATAATCGCAAGAGTATCGAAGCCGTCGGCACGCAGGGCGTCAAGTTGCTGCCGAACCTGCGCGTCGTCGAGCGGCCGCAGAACTTTGCCATCAACCCCGACCCGCTCATCGATCTCGACCACCCTGGCAGGCAGTTGCTCGGGCAGCATAATGTGACGGGCAAAAATATCGGGTCGCGCCTGCGTGGCGATCTGCAATGCATCACCGAAGCCGCGCGTGATGGCCAGCGCCAACCGTTCCCCCTTCCGTTCGAGCAGCGCATTGGTCGCCACCGTTGTGCCGATACGCAGCTCAGCAATCGGTCCTTTGCCATACCGCAGCATCAGGCGCCGCACGCCTTCGCTGGCGGCATCTGAATAAAATCCCGGGTTTTGGGACAGCAGCTTCTCGGTCACTAGCTTCCCTTCAGGGGTCGTCGCAACGATATCGGTGAAAGTACCGCCACGATCTACCGCAAAGCGCCAAGCCTTCATTCTGCTACTCTCTCTCAATCATGGCCTACGAACTAGGCCGCCGCCATCAGCTTTGTCCAGACTTGGGGCGTCTAGTGGATGTCCGCTTCAGGTGTCGCAATTGCCGGAATCGGCCTTTAAAATCGCCAAAGTCACGGGACTTGCCGTTCGGCAAACGGCCCAGAAGGCGTCACACAAGTCGATGTGGCTTTGCATCGCACGTGCGGGCAAGGCGGGCGTGGAATTAGGTGCAAGACAAGGAGCAGCGGCAGACGTCAAAGAGTTGACGACCGGTGGTGGGCAAATGGGGGTATTCTGCCTCGCTTTCCCATCCGCATCCGGCTAGCTTTGTTTTCAACAAGAAGGCGGCTGACAAGCCTGCCCGTTCATTCGAGACGCCATGGAGCACATGATGCGGGCCCTTATCCTTTCATTGCTGCTAGCAAGCGGTGCCGCAGGAGCAGTTGCGGCGCAAACCCCTCGTCCTGAGGACATTGTCAAGGCCGAGCCAGTTTCGCTCGCGCCAACACAAGATGGCAAATTCGACATCACCCGTTTCCTGCTTGTACGGAGCCCGCGCGGTGCAGTCCTCTCCGCGGAAGGGACCCACATTGCCTGGATCAGCGACATCACCGGTTCGCCCCAGATCTGGACGATGCCGGTAAGCGGCGGCTTTCCAGACCAACTCACCTACGGATCGGGCGTAGACTGGCTGGAGCCCGGCCCCTCCGGGCATTGGCTGTACGGCGCTGATACCGATGGAGACGAGCGCGTCGGCATGCACCTGCTCACCATCGACGGAAACAAAGAGCGGACAATCGTTGAGAAATCGCCAGCGTTCCGCAGCTTTGGGGCTTGGAGCCGCGACAGGCGCCGCTTCGCCTATTCCTCGACCGAGCGCAACGGTACCGACTTCGACATCTATGTGACGGACGTCGAGACCGGCCAAAGTCGGCGCGTTTATGATGGAAAGGGCGGTTTCTACGCCGCCGCATGGCAGCCAGGTGGTGATTTGATCGCGGTTAGCGAGACCCGCGGGGGTGGTAATAACCTTCACCTGCTCAACGCCGCAACCGGCGAGATGGCAACCGTTTTCGAGCCGAAGACTATCGCTGAATACAGCTCTATCGCATGGAAGCCCGATGGCAGCGGTTTCTATCTTTCGACCAACCAATCCTCAGACTATCACGAGATCGCTTTTTATGATGTAGGCCGGGGTCGGCTCCAAACGATCATCAAGCCAGGCTTCGATATCGGTCAGATCGCGCTCAGCCCCGATGGCCGCTATCTGGTCTGGACCACGATCGAGACTGGGTTCAGCCGTCTGCACGCGCGCGACTTAAGCACCGGCCACGACATCCCTGTGCCAAAACTGCCCTCAGGCACTATGTCTGTCCAGTTCGCTGGGGAGCGGCCAATGCTCCTGATCAGCGCGAACAGCCCGACTACGGCGGGCGAAGTGCTTTCGTGGGATCTGTCCGCAAAGGATGTCGCCGCCCGTGTTCTGGTGCCGACCGATGCGCCCGGGCTCGACCTGTCGCAGATGGTGGTCCCAGAGCCAGTCCGCTTCGCCGCGCGTGACGGGGCACCGCTCACGGGGCTCCTGTATTTGCCGACGACATCGCCCGACGGCCGCAAGCCGCCAGTGTTCATGCGTATCCATGGCGGCCCCAGTGCTTATGCGACGCCAAGCTTTTCGGCGGACATCCAATATTATGTCGCCCGCGGCATTGCGGTACTCGACTTCAACTATCGCGGTTCGACGGGCCAAGGGAAGACGTTCGAGCAGTTGAATGACCGTGAGAAGAAGGTCGACGAGGTCGGAGATCTGGCCGACGCGGCGGAATGGTTGCGCAAGTCGGGTCAGGTCGATGGCACCCGTATCGCGGTCGGTGGCGGCTCTTATGGCGGCTATCTCACCAACCAGGCGCTTGGCACATATCCCGACATGTTCGTGGCCGGCGTTTCTATCGTGGGTGTATCGGACTGGGTAACAGCGCTTGAGCAAGCCAGCCCCGGACTGAAGGCCGCTGACAAGCTTGAATTCGGTGACATCGCAGATCCCAAGGTCCGCGCCTTCTTTGCCAAGCTGTCGCCGATCAATAACGTAGCCAAGATTACCACGCCGATGCTGGTCATGCACGGAGCGAACGACCCGCGAGATCCGGTCGCCGAGAGCGACCGTTTGGTGGAGGGCATTCGAGCAAGTGGTGGAACCGTCACCTATCTGCGCTTCCCGGACGAAGGACATGGTATCGCCCGCCTTGCCAATCGCGTTCACGGGTATCGCCGCATCGCCGCCTTCCTTGAAGATCGCTTCGGTTTGAGTCGCTGATCAGCCAGTGACAATTTTGCGCTGCCGCCGCCAAGCAGAAAAGCGTCTTGCTTGGCTTGGACACGGCGCAGCAGCCTCCTTGCGGCCCGGCGCTCGTTACGATGCAGTCCCCTTACCCTCAACCGCAAGAGTACCTATCCGTTCGGCCACTTTGCGCGGTGCGCGCTCACCATGCTGCTTCATCAGCATGGACACCGCCCCCCACAAAAGCTGGTCGTGCGTCATGCCAGGGTGATCCGTTCGACCGCAATCAGATCAAAACCATCGCGCACGCCGATGATGGCAACGCGCTTGCCCAACAGAGGTCGCCAGGCCTTGGTGATCTCCAGTCGCCACTCGCCTCCATCGGCTACACGCAGCACCGGATAGAAGTCGCCTTCCAGAAGAAGGCCGGTCAGTTCATGGCGCGTTCCTCTCGGCATCAGCGGCACTGCCCGCGTGCATAACGATCCCATCGCAGGACAGTGCCGGACCTGATCATGGCGCAGCTTATGTCGCCCGTGCCTGGCAGCGTACACCATGCCGCCGTGCGACCGCCCCGCGCCGATCCATTCGACACGCAGCGCATGGCCGACGCCGATACAAGAATATGGCCGGTCCGCGCCTTGCCTTTCGCGCCGCCCAGCAGGCGCACCAGCCGGTCCCGTGCTGCAATAGCCGATGCCTTGGGACAGGGGTGCCCCTGTTTGCATGTGCCGTCCATCTCGCGTGCGGCGATACCGGCCAACCGTATCTTTGGACCTTCCGCACACCAGATTGGGCCGTCCCCGTCCCAGACATGGGTCGGCGTACAAGCAAAGGCCTGCCCGGATGCCAGAACGACTGCTGATAGGGCGGCAAGCATGAGCGTCGTTTCAGCCGTCGGCCAGGATGGTCATGACGCTGTCGAGGCTGCCTTTGACGACGAGATAATTTCCCTTCTCGAAATTGATCGCGCTAGTGCCGTTTTCACCGCGGTAGCGCCGAACGAAACTGACCCGATCGACATTGACGACGACAAAATCGCCGTCCACCGTTTCCAAACGTACAAATCCGTTCATATCTATTCCCGATCGCTCAAACCGAGACGCTAGCGTGGCGGTGCCGGATTGCACAGCCGCTATGCGGTCTATTGCTCAAGATCAGGAAATCGGCAGACTATTCAGCATGGCTGACCCTGTGCATCACGCGGATGTGCCGCAGGCTTTGCGTCACAGGGGCAGCGTCATCTGGCGGATGTCAGGAATATTCGGGGGATGCTCTATAGCTGCAATGACGCTTTGCGCCAATTCCACCGCAGCCTTCTCGCGCAAGCGCTCGTTGGGTGCGGTGAGGGCGACGCGTGCCCAGGCCGGGGCGTGAAGCAGGCTCTGGGCGAGCCAAAGAGAATCAGGGTGGATCATGGTTGCGATCGTAAAGAACATATCAGGAACGATGCAAGAGGCTTGCGATCAAATTGGCGATCGCTAGGCTCCCCGAATGTGCAATCATTATCGAACCGACCCCGACAAGATTCCCAGTTGGCGGGACTATGCAGGGTTCGATATTCGGCAACCCAACGCCGCGTTCGCCACCGACGTCTGGCCCAAAAAGCCTGGCATGATCGTCCGCAACGATGATGGTGTGATCCGAAGCGATGTCATGTCGTGGGGCGTGCCAGCCCACGTCAAAGGCAAGAGCGGAAAGTTGCTGGAAAAGCGCGTCACCAATGTGCGGAATCTCAGCAGCCCATTCTGGAAGTCAATGCTGGCCAATCCTCCGCAGCGTTGCCTCGTACCCTTTTCGACATTCGCAGAACCCAGGATCGGGGAAGGACGCGATGAGTGGTGGTTCAACGTGATCGACCAGCCGATCGCGGCGTTCGCTGGCATATGGCGGCAGAGCGACCATGGTCCGGTCTATGCGTTTCTGACCTGCCAACCCAATGCGCTGGTCGCGCCGCTGCATCCCAAAGCGATGCCGGTCATAGTTGAACCGGCCGACTATCAGGCATGGCTATCGACGGATTATGACCGTGCCTGTGCGATGGCGAGGGCATATCCTGCCGCGCGGATGACCGTTCAAGGGTAGAACATAAAAAGAACAAATGACCGTTTCGGACAATCAGGCTATGCCGGATCGGGTATCTGATTCGTGGCCTATTTGATGTTTGAACCCATACCCATTTGCCTTGCCATGCCCGATCTGCCGCTGCTGCTGGTCAGCCTTCCGGCAGGCTTTCCTTCGCCCGCGCAGGACGACATGGAGGAACCGATCAATCTGGCCGACTGGCTGGTGGAGCATCCGGCTGCAAGCTACATCATGCGCGTCGATGGCTATTCCATGACCGGGGCCGGGATTACCGATGGCGATCTGATCATCGTCAGCAGGGCAAAAAAGCCCATTTCAGGCCATATCGTTGTCGCTATGGTCCATGGCGATCGCACGTTGAAGCGGCTGAAGCGTCGCGACGGGCGCTTCTGGCTTGTTCCGGAAGCCGATGGCTTTCCTGACATCATCGTGGATGAATATGTCGAGATATGGGGCGTGGTCGTCGGACTGGCCCGCAAATACGGATGAGCGCGCCGGTCGCCCTGATTGACTGCAACAATTATTATGTGTCCTGCGAGAGAGCGTTCGATGCCAGCCTAGTTGGTGTCCCGGTCATTATCCTCTCCAACAATGACGGCTGTGCGATTGCCCGTTCGGGTGAAGCCAAGGCTCTGGGCGTCAAAATGGGAGATCCTGTCCATCTCATCCGCGACAAGATCAGGCAGCATGGCATTCGCGTCCTGTCGTCCAACTATGCCCTCTATGGCGATATGCAGCGGCGGGTCGTCGCGGCGATCGAACCATTTGCAAGGGATTTCGAGATTTACTCGATCGACGAGACCTTTGTCGATTTTGCAGGCTTCGAGCATCTGGATCTCGCCGCGCATAGCCGTGCCATGTGCGCGCAGGTCCGGCAGTGGACCACCATACCCACCTGTGTGGGCATCGCTTCGACCAAGACGCTCGCAAAGCTGGCGAATGCGGCGGCGAAGAAAAACCCGACATTTGATGGCGTCGCCGATCTGCGCGACGAAGACTTATGCCGTTGGGTGCTCGACCAGTTCGACGTGGACGATGTATGGGGCGTCGGCAGGGCGACGGCGGCCAAACTTGCAGGCCTGGATATCTGCACTGCCGGGCAGTTGCGCGACATGGCCCTCAAGCAGGCCCGCGCCATCGGCGGTGTCGTGCTGGAACGGCTGGTCGCTGAATTGCGCGGTGTTCCGGCGTGCGCCATCGAAACCGTTGAGCCTCAGCGCAAGGGCATGGCTGTCACCCGATCCTTTGGTACGCCTGTCACCGATATGGACATGCTGATGGGCGCCGTTGCCCAATATGCGATGCGGGCGGGAGAAAAGCTGCGGCAGCACGGCCTAGTAGCAGGACGCCTGACGGTATTTTTCCATACCAATCGGCATAAGCAGGACCAGCCGCAATATTCTGCGACGCGGACGCTCAGCATGCAGCCCATGACCAACGATGGCCTCATGCTTCTTGCCTACGCCCGGCGCGGCATAGAGAGCGCTTGGCGAGAGGGCTATGGCATCACCAAGGCGGGCGTCATGCTGGAAGACCTCATCGACGCTGATAGACGACCGCGAACGCTCTTCGAGGACGATAGCGGACGGCGTGATCGGTTGATGGTCGCCATGGATCAGGTCAATATGCGTTTCGGGACATTCGCGGCCGTTCCAGCCAGTCAGGGGTTCAAGCGCGAATGGGCGGCCAGATCGGACAGCAAGTCGCCCAACTACACCACCCGCATTGCCGAGGTGCCCGCCGTAAAGGCGAGATGAGCGAGGTTTGCTGCTGGGGATCCCTCCTTTTCCCGGTCAAGCACCAGCCCCAGCCCCGGCGTCATGATATTGGCCCACGCGACAGAGCCGGAACCACAGCCTTGTTCCAAGCGTCCATGGACCATGGCAACTCCCACTGTGATCGATATTCCCCACACTCTTGGCCGCGATGAGGCCAAACGGCGCATGGAGAGGGGCGTTGGCAAGCTGGCCTCGCACATCCCGGGCGGTGCCGCCACTGTGACCCATTCGTGGCTCAGCGCCGAGCGTCTTGCATTGACGGTCGCGACCATGGGTGTCGAAGTGCCTTGCACCGTCGATGCAGAAGACAATCGGCTGCGGGTAACGCTCCATCTTCCTGGCATGCTCAGCCTGATGTCAGGGCCGATCGCCGCCATAGTAGAGAAGCAGGGCGAACGGCTGATGCTGGCCGACAAGACCGACAGGACGATTTAAGTTCGCCCGCGGGGAGCGAAATGTCATCCGCAGCAATCCGTCTTTCCCTGAAGAGGAAATATCGCCAAGGAATAGCCATGCGCATATTCTCCCTTCTCGCCATCCCATTCCTTCTATGCACACCCGCACAGGCGTGGGGCCCTGTCGGGCATCGCATAACAGGTGCCATTGCCGATGAAAATCTGAGCGGTGTTGCACGTGCCCATGTCCGGCTTCTGCTTGGTGCCGAGGATCTTGCCGAGGCGGCGACCTGGCCCGATGACATGAAGTCCGACCCTGCCGAATATTGGCAGAAGAAGGCTGGCCCGTGGCACTATGTGACGGTGAGGCAAGGGGACAGCTATCAAAGCAAGGACGCGCCGCCAGAGGGCGATGCCATGAGCGCGCTGGATGGTTTTACGGCGACGTTGCGCAATCCCAAATCGTCGATCGAGGACAAGCGGCTGGCCCTCCGCTTCATTGTGCACATCATCGGCGATCTGCATCAGCCATTACACGCGGGCGGTGGGGATGACCGGGGCGGCAATGATGTCAAAGTGAACTGGTTCGGGCGCGCGACCAACCTTCATTCGGTGTGGGACTCAGCGATGATCGAGCAACGCGCCTTATCCTATTCCGAATATGCGCATTGGCTGTCGCGCTTGATCTCGCCCGAGCAGGTGATCGACTGGAGCGATCCTGCGCCTTCGGTCTGGGTTGGTGAGAGCATCGCGCTACGCAAGACGATCTACCCCGCCGACGCCAGCATATCCTGGGACTATGCCTACAAACATCGATCGGAGATGGACGATCGACTGAAGCGCGGAGGCATAAGGATCGCGGTCTACCTCAATTGGGTGTTCGACCCCGGAACCGGCACCGTTCCGGCCAAGCAAACTAAATGACACACCTCCACACATAGTGTGACTGTATCGATGCATCCAGCCAGCGGCTTTGTCATGTCCGACTTCGCCGGGTCTATGGCCGAGCTTGCTCCTGTCCGGCAGCAGTCAACTAATCCAGGTCATCCTACATTGAGCGGGCGCAAGTCCGTTATGTTGTTCGAACATTTCCATGCGCGCGGAGCCCTGCGTCTTCGCCTCTGGTAGCGATCGCTAACGCGGACTTGAGGCGTCGTGCAGAAGTGTATTGAAGGTTTCCACACGACTTCATACTAGCGCCGGATTGGTTTCTTCAATCGCTTCGCGCTCGGCAACCGTGCCCAGCCTCAAATATAAATGTAGATCGTCAAGCATTCGGGTCGCAATGAATTATCGCCATTCCTTCCATGCCGGCAACAGCGCCGATGTCGTCAAGCACAGCCTGCTGATCGCCCTCGTGCGGGCCTTGCAGCAAAAACAGAGCGCGCTGACCCTGATCGACACCCATGCCGGCTGCGGGCTTTACGACCTTGACGGGGAGGATGCCCAACGCACCGGCGAGTCCACGCAGGGCGTGCAGCGGGCTTTTGTCGACTCGAACGCCTTGCTGAACGACTACCGCGCCGTCCTACAAGCGGTAAATGTCGGGACCGAGGCACATTTCTACCCGGGCTCGCCGCGAATTCTGGCGCAGCTTCTTCGGCCGCAGGATTTCCTGATCCTGAACGAAAAACATCCCGAGGATGTCTATACCCTGCGCGGCATGATGCGCGGCACGACCGCTGCCGTACATGAGCGCGACGCTTACGAGCTTTGGCTGGCGATGGTGCCACCCCGCACCGCGCGCGGCGTGGTGCTGGTCGATCCGCCTTATGAGCAGGCAGACGAACGCGAACGCATCACAGCCACACTTGCCGCCGCACACCGCAAATGGGCGCATGGCGTGACGGTGATCTGGTATCCGCTGAAAGACCGCGCCACGCATTGGCGGTGGAGGGAGCAGTTACGCAAACTCGGCATTCCGAAATTGCTGCGGGTGGAGCATTGGTTATACGATGGCGACCAGCCCGGCTTATACAACGGCGCGGGCCTTTATATCGTCAATCCGCCCTACGCCTTCACGCAGGCGCTGCCGCCTCTGCTGGAAGCCCTGCGCGCCGCGCTGGCGCCGAAAGGGCATAGGGGCGAGATCACGACTGATTGGTTGGGCTAGTGGCCAGCCCTCTCGAGCTTTTCCGAGCCAGTCCGACAATGCGCCGGGCTTCTGAACATAGGTTGGGACGAGACTGTTTTTCAACGTCCTGATCGTCTCATTCGTTAATCGGCCCTTTGTCGGATTTGCTATGTCCAGAAGTCATGCCGCTATCTGAACGTCTGATCCGCTTGAGAAGCGGCTGCGATATTCGCCAGGTGCCAAGCCCAATATGCGATGGAACACGCGGCGAAAGGCGGTTGCATCCTCATAGCCGACTGCCCAGGCAATCTGGTCTACAGACCGCCTGGTAAATTCCAGCAGTTCGCGCGCCTTGCCGACGCGCAGGTTCTGCACATACTCAATCGGCTTCATGCCGGTCGCCGCCTTGAACCGGCGCAAGAAGGTGCGCTCCTCCAGCCCCGCCGTTCCTGCCATATCGCCAACGCTGACCGGCCGCTCCGCACGCCCCTGTAGCCAGTGCTGCACCTTCAATATCGCTTCGTCGCCATGCGTAAGGCGCGGCGCAAAGCTGGAAAAATGGCGCTGTTCCCGGCCAGATGCATCAATCAGCAGGAACTTGCCGGTCTCGATCATCACGGTGGGACCCAGCAACCGATCCACGATCCGCATGCCAAGGTCGGTCCAGGCCATGAGGCCACCCGCCGTGATGATATCCCCATCATCGATCACCATCTTGGCCGTGTCGAGCCTGACGTCGGGAAAGCGATCGCGAAACTGGTCGGCAAACAGCCAGTGGGTTGTGGCGGGTCGGCCCGCCAGCAGGCCCGTGGCCGCGAGCAGGAACGTGCCCCCACAATTTGATGCCAGAACGGTGCCCTGCGCATGGCGGTCCAGCAACCAACGCGCATAGGGCGCTGCCTCGTGCGCGTCGGGCGGGCCCGACAGCCGGCCCGGGCTGATCAGGATCGTCGGCATGCCCGGCTGGTCGGGATGGGTGTCGAACGTCCGAGTGAAAGTGCCGGCCTCGTCGACTGACCAGTGGCTGACGCGCAACGCCTTGCCGCCCCGGTCCAGCGAAAATTGTGATGCGATCACGAATAGATCGGTGACGCCATACACCATGCCGATCTGGCACCCGGGATAAAGGACCAGCCCCACTTCGGCACCCAGGTCAACCGCCGTTCCCGCCCCCACCGCCATGCCTATGCTCCCTTTGTCGGTTTTGACCTGCTTAATGTCGGAACCGCCGCTCCTGGCTGCCGCGCAACGATCCTATTCCTCTGATCACAGGGCGCAACCGCCCCGTTCAACAGGGAGTGCCAACATGAGCAGGATTACGACCAAGGATGGAACCGGGCTCTTTTACAAGGACTGGGGATCGAAGGAGGCCCAGCCGATCCTCTTCTCGCATGGCTGGCCACTGAGCGCCGATGTCTGGGACACGCAGATGGTCTTTTTTGCCGATCAGGGTTTCCGCACGGTCGCCCATGATCGCCGCAGCCATGGTCGTTCGGACCAGGTGTGGGCCAACAACACCATGGATCAATATGCCGACGATTTGGCCGAGCTGATCCAGACGCTGGATCTGCACGACGTGATCCTGGTCGGCCATTCGACCGGCGGCGGGGAAGTGACCCGCTATATCGGCCGTCATGGGACGGCCCGTGTCGCCAAGGTGGCACTGATCGGCGCGGTGCCGCCATTGATGCTCATGACCGAGGCCAATCAGGGCGGTCTGCCGATCGATGCGTTCGATGGCATCCGCGCGGGCACGTTTAACAACCGCAGTCAGTTCTTCAGGGATCTGACGATCCCCTTTTATGGCTATAATCGCGAAGGTGCGGTGATATCCGATGGCATCCGCGATGAATTCTGGCGGCAGGGCATGATGGGCGGCCTCAAGGGACAACTCGACAGCATCCGGGCCTTTTCGGAGAGTGATTTCCATGCCGACTTGGCCAAATTCGATGTGCCAACGCTCGTCCTGCATGGCGACGATGACCAGATCGTGCCGATCGGCGCGTCCGCACTGGAAACGGTCAAAATCGTCAAGGATGCGGTGCTCAAAATCTATCCGGGTGCCGACCACGGCCTGACGCAGACCCATCAGGATCGGTTCAACGCCGATCTGCTCGCCTTCATCCGCAACTGACGCCTCCGTTTCGCACAAAGGATATTCGCCATGAACAATATGTTCCTCATCACCGGCGCTTCCGATGGCATTGGTGCCATCTATGCCGACCGGCTGGCCCGCCGCGGCCACGACCTGATCCTCGTTGCCCGCCGCGCGGACAAGCTGGCGGCCCTGGCGCAGCAGCTGACGTCGCAGACAGGCGTCGCAGTGGAGGTCATCAGCGCGGATCTGTCCAACGCGGACGATCTTGCCCGTATCGAAAACCGACTGCGAACAGACGACCGCATTGTTGGCCTGGTCAACAACGCCGGCATCGCGGGGGAAACCACGCTGGTGGAAGCAGATCCATCCTTCCTGACGGGCATGATCAACCTCAATGTGCTGGCTGTCACCCGCCTGACCGCCGCCATCGCGCCGCGCCTTGTCGGGTTGGGCAGCGGGACGATCATCAACATGACCTCCGTCACGGCGCTGATGCCCGAAGGTTTCACCGCGCTCTATCCAGCAACCAAGGCGTTCGTTCTCGCTTTTACCGAGGCATTGCAGAGCGAACTGGGATCGAAAGGCGTTCGCGTCCAGGCCGTGCTGCCGGGGATAACCCGCACCGCCATCTGGACTCAGGAGCAGCTTGCCAACATCCCGGCCGACATGGTGATGGAAGCCGACGAGATGGTCGACGCCGCTATGAGGGGCCTCGACCTGGGCGAAACGATCACCATTCCAGCCCTACCCGACAGCGCCGATCTTGATGCTTATCTGGCCGCACGCGCGGCGCTGCGGCCCAATCTCTCCCGCAACCATGCCGCCGCCCGCTACCGGGCTTGATGCGGCCCGTCCACAGAAGGGAATCTAGTCATGACCCAATCAAAGACCATTGTCCTCGTGCACGGTGCCTGGCTCAATGCCAGGAGCTGGAACGGCGTCAAGGCCCGCTACGAGGCGCGCGGCTACACCGTGATCGCCCCCGACTGGCCGCTCGACGATCGCGATCCGGCTGACCTGCGCGCGGCCCCTCATCCTGGCCTCCACAAAAGCGGCCAGCGGGAAATCGTCGCGCATTACGAAGCGATCATCCGCGCATTGCCGGAGCAGCCGATCCTGATCGGTCATTCGGTCGGCGGGGTGTTCGTCCAGCATTTGATGGACCGGGGAATGGGCGTTGCGGGCGTCGTGATCCATCCGGCGCCGACACCAGGGGTGCCGCTCTATCCCCATGCAATCGTCTCGGCGCTGCCCGTGTTTCTCGATCCGTTCAGCCGGAACAGGGTCAAGCATATGTCGCGCCGCTTCTTCGCACGTCGTTTCGCCCAGACCGTGCCAGCCGCACAAGCCGATGCGCTCTATGATCGCTATATCATCCCAACGCCCGGGCGGGTCTATTGGGACGGCGTCATCAATCCGATGAAGATCGACTGGCGCAATCCGGCGCGCGCGCCGATGCTGCTGATCGGCGGGGGCAAGGACCTGATCGCCGACGCAGCGATGACGCGCGCCATCTTCGCCAAACAGAAGAAAGCTCCTGCGCTGACCGAGTATCGCATATTCCCAAATCGTTCGCATTGGACATTGCTCGACGAAGGTTGGGAGGAAGTCGCCGACACAGCGCTGGATTGGGCAGAGCGTCATCAACGCGCTGTGACTGGCTGATCGTTACTGCCTGGACGGCAGAACTGCAGTTTGAACAATCTGCTGGATCCAGGCAGCTGCTATTGAAACCGAACCAGATTCGCCACTTAGCGTTTAATTTTTGATCCCGAAATGCCAATTGTCCGCCTATCGCCCCCTTTGTGACAGCCTGCTAAAGTTGCGAGCGTTCACGCTTGGTGTTTCGAACTATTTCCGCAACTTGGAGCGTTAATCGGTCTGGGTGGCAGCCATTCCCTGTCGGACTGCCAAGCTGAGCCAAGAAACGCAGTTGGCAATATCTTTTCCAGCGAAGCCTGTGGCTTTCGGAGCAAGGCGTCTTTAGATGTTGGCCTGAAGGCAATTGCCTTCGACCATGTCGGTGCCCATCGGGCTTAAAGGGGAAGATGGTGAGGCGTGTCGCGCCGATTCCATCGCTGTCCCTGCAACTGTAAGCGGCGAGTCGCCGGGCCATATGCCATTGGGAGCGATCCTGAGAAGGCGGCCTGGTCGGCCCTGACCCGCAAGCCAGGAGACCTGCCGACACGGGTCGCTCTTGCCCCGGCCCAGGGACTGGCCCGGACACGGTTTTTCCGTTCGAGCGGCATGAAAGCCCCCCGCGTGTCCATCTGGACGCGCGCATTCGACGTAAGGATCGCAGATGGACCATCAGGACGATATCAATGCACGCCACAACGCCAAGGCGAGGAAACGCCAGGCGTTCATGCAGGACAAGATTGCACGGAAAACCGAAGAAAAGGGCCTTTTGATCGTCCACACGGGCAAGGGCAAAGGCAAGTCCACCGCCGCGTTCGGCATGGCCTGCCGCGCGCTGGGCCATGGCATGAAGGTCGGCATCGTCCAGTTCATCAAGGGCGGATGGGCGACGGGCGAAAAGGCCGTCTATGCCGCCTTTCCGGGGCAGGTGGATCACAAGGTCATGGGCGAAGGCTTTACCTGGGACACGCAAGATCGCGCCCGCGACATCGAATGGGCGCGCGCGGGATGGGACGAGGTTAGGCGGATGATCGCCGATCCAAGCTATGCCCTCGTAATCGCCGACGAACTCAACATCGTGCTGCGCTACAACTATCTGCCGGTCGAAGAGGTGATCGCGGGCTTGATGGATCGTGACACCATGAAACATGTCATCGTCACGGGCCGCAATGCACCCGATGCCCTGATCGAAGCGGCCGATCTCGTCACGGAAATGGTGCAGATCAAGCATCATTTCCAGACGGGCGTGAAGGCACAGAAAGGTATCGAATTTTGACCGCCGCCGCAGGGCTGTCGCTTGGAGCGGGAATCGTCGTCGCAGCGCCTGCTTCGGGTGCGGGCAAAACCATAATCACCATTGGCCTCCAGCGAGCGCTGCGTGATCGGGGGCTGCGCATCCAGGGCGCGAAATGCGGGCCGGATTATCTCGATCCGGCCTTCCACGAAGTCGCGACCGGACGGCCGTCGATCAACCTGGATGGCTTTGCGATGGACGGACCGCTGCTGCGGGGACTGGCGGCGCAGGCGGCGAGTGAGAGTGATCTCGTCATTGCGGAAGGTGCCATGGGGCTGTTCGACGGCGCGCAGGCAGACGGCCGATCCGGCGCTTCGGCGGATGTCGCACGCTTGCTGGGATGGCCCGTGCTGCTGGTCGTCGATGCCCGCGCTGCGGCCCAGTCGGTCGCTGCCGTGGCGCATGGCTGCGCGACCTTTCCGGGTGCCCCGCCGATCGCGGGGTTCATCGTCAACCGCGTGGCGAGCGTGCGCCACGCCGCCATGGTCGAAGAGGGCTTTGCGCGCGCGGGCCTGCCCCTGCTCGGCATGGTCGGGGCGGAAAAGACCATGGAGATGCCCTCCCGCCATTTGGGCCTGGTGCAAGCCAGAGAGACGGGCGAACTGGACAGTCGCATCGCTTCAATCGCTGATCATGTGGGCAGCCAATGCGATCTGGACGCGATCGTCAAGGCAGCGGCCCCCGCCAAGGACGCGGCATGTCAGCCCGCCACCATTCGCCCACCTGGCCAGCGGATTGCGGTGGCGCGGGACAGCGCCTTCAGCTTCTTCTACCCGCATCTGGCGCAATGGTGGCGCGCGGCGGGCGCTGAACTCTGCTTCTTCTCGCCGCTTGCCGACGAAGCGCCCCCTGCCGACTGCGACGCTTGCTGGTTGCCGGGCGGCTATCCCGAGCTTCATGCCGGGCGGATTGCGACCAACGCGCGCTTCCTGTCGGGGCTGCGCGCGTTCGCTGCCGATCACCCGGTCCATGGAGAGTGTGGCGGCTATATGGTGCTTGGCCGATCGCTGGAAGATGCAGACGGCGTCGTCCATGCCATGGCCGGATTGCTGCCGGTGGAAACGAGCTTTGCCAAACGACGCATGACGCTGGGCTATCGCAAGGCCACCTTGCGTGAAGACACCCGCTTCGCGTCGGCGGGACAGTTGCTGCTCGGCCACGAGTTCCACTATGCGACGATACTGGCGGGCGAGGGCATACCCCTTGCCGACATGGCCGACGCCCAGGGCCATGCGTTGCCACCCGCCGGACATCGCAACGGCGACGTGACCGGCAGTTTCTTCCACTTGATTGCCTGATGCTTCCCGCCTAGAGGTCAGAAATTGCGACAGGTTCCCCGCAAGGGGATCAAAAGGGAACGGGGTTCAAGACCCCGGCTGCCCCTGCAACTGTGAGCGGTGAGCCATCGGCCAGATGCCATTGGAACCTTCAAGGTTCTGAGAAGGCGGCCGAACCGGCGTTGACCCGCAAGCCAGGAGACCTGCCCGTCGCAGTCGTTCTTCGTCCGGACAGGGTGTGCCGGTCGAACGAGGATATCCTCGCGCAACGACAGTTCGACCGTGCGTGTTCGCGCGGCGTGGTGTCGTGCGTTCTGCGCCCGTTCCTGCTCCGCGTCGTGCGCGCCCGGTCTTGTCAAAGACGGGGGAATAGTAATGCGTATAATCTTGCAAACCAGCTTGGCCGTACTGGTCGGCCTTCCTGTAGCCGCCCTGGCCGAGCCCTTGGCGGCAGTCGATGCCGGTAGCGTCATCATCGTGTCGGCGCTGCGCACGCCAACGCCTGTCGATACCGTCGCCTCCAGCCTCACAGTTCTTAACAAGAAGGCGATCGATGCATCGCAGGCACCTGTCGTGTCGGACCTGTTGGTCCGCACGCCAGGCATCAGCTTCACCCGCAATGGCGGCTATGGCACGGCGACATCCATCCGCATCCGCGGTGCCGAGGGCGACCAGACCGTGCTGGTCATCGACGGGGTGAAGCTGGCAGACCCGTCCTCGACCGGTGGCGGCTATAATTTCGCGACACTGATGACCGGCGACATCGACCAGATCGAAATATTGCGCGGGCCGCAGTCGATCCTGTGGGGCAGCCAGGCGATCGGTGGCGTGGTCAACATCGTGACGGCAACGCCCGATCGCGCGCTGGAGGCGTCCGCCGATATCGAAGCCGGATCGCGCGATACCGTCCATGCGCGGGCAGCCGTGGGCGGGCGCAGCGGCCCCGTTCACTGGCGCGTGGCAGGGGGGCGCTTCACAACCGACGGCATCTCCGCGATCAGCCCGCGCTTTGGCGGCAAGGAGCGGGACGGATATACCAACAGCACGCTCAACGGGCGGGTCAGCCTTGCCCTGTCGCCCGACGTGTCGATCGACATGCGGGGCTATTATGCCAAGGGGCGCGCCGACATCGACAGCGCCGGATCGGTCCCGGACAGCCCCGAATATTCGCTGGTCGAGGAGTGGACCGGTTATGCTGGCCTCAATGCCGATCTGTTCGACGGCGCGCTGCACAATCGGCTGGGGTTTAGCCGTAGCGAAACGGTGCGCGACAATATCAATCCGTTGAGATTGATACGGCCGGAAAGTTTCGCCGCAAAGGGGCAAACCGATCGTTACGAATATCAGGGTACGCTTGGCCTCGCTCAAGGCTGGACCATCGTCTTCGGTGCGGAACGCGAAGAACAGACGATGCGCTCTGCCTCTCCCCCCAACAGCCTGGCCAGCTATGCCACCATCCGGGCGTCGGCCGATATCGACAGCCAATATGCCCAGGTCAGGATCGAGCCGGTCGTCGGCCTCACGCTCAATGGCGGGCTTCGCCACGATCATCATTCGGCCTTTGGCGGCAATATGGTGTTTGGCGGCGGCGCGGTCTGGTCGCTGTTTGACGATCGCACGATCCTGCGCGCCAGCTATGGCGAGGGCTTCAAAGCCCCTACCCTTTATCAGTTGCACAGCGAATATGGGAACATTGCGCTGGACCCGGAAAAGTCGCGCGGTTGGGACGTCGGCGTCGAGCAGCATCTTTTCGACCGCAAGCTGATCCTGTCGGCCACCTGGTTCGAGCGGAACACGGACAATCTGATCACCTATAATGGCTGCCCAACGAGCAACCGCCCGCCGCTTTGCCTTGCGCCAGGAACGACCACGCCGCGCGCCGGCTATTATGCCAATATTCAGCGGAGCGAGGCGCATGGTTTGGAGATGGCAGGGCTTGCCCATATCGGCCGCCTGACCGTCGACGGCAATTATAGCTGGATCGTGGCGGAAGACCGGTCGCCGGGCCTGAATTTCAGCAACCAGCTTGCGCGCAGGCCGCGCCACGCCGCCAATGCGACGGCGCGCTATGCCTGGCCGTTCGGCCTCAACACGGCGGTCGCCATGCGATGGTCAGGCGAGACGATCGACACGGCGCGGACCAGTGCCACGGTGACGCCCTTCGTCAACCGCGCTTATACGATCATCGACTTGCGCGCGGAGATGCCGGTGACGCAGACCCTCACCCTGTTCGCGCGGGCCGAAAATCTGTTCGACGACTATTATGAAACCGCGCGTCGCTATGGCCAGCTTGGCCGCAGCATCTACGCCGGGTTCCGGGCGCGGCTGTGATGACCCGCCCCTATCCCCATCCCCGTAAAGCCAAGGAGTGCCTGTACATGCAGCCTATGTCCCCTGCCGCCGCCCGCAATCTGTGGATCGGATCGATGACCTTCGCCAGCATAGCGACGACGCTGGTGCTGGCCTGCGCCACGCCCTTTCCCGCTCTGGCTGCGCTCGCGACGCTCTATGTGCCGCGCACGGCGGGGATCATCCTCATGCTGGCCGCCTGGTCGGCGTCGCAGGCCGTCGGCTATTGCCTGTTGGACTATTCGCTGACGGCGCAGAATGCCGGATGGGCGTTCACCCTGGCGCTGGCCGCTATGGCCGCCTTGCTGGTGGCTGATCACGCGGTCAGCGCCTTGCCGGTCCGGTCCTCCTTTGCGCGGCTCGTCATCGCCTATATCGCTGCCTTCGTCGGGTTCAAGCTGGTCGTTCTGGTCGGTGCCGTGGCGATGAACGCAGGCTATGCAGCGTTCACGCCGGACATCCTGCTGCGGCAATTTGTCCGTTACGCCCTTATCCTGGGTGGCCTCCGCCTGTTCCAGCTTCTGCTGGAAAGCGGCGGGTTGCTGCGGCGCGATCTGCGGGCGGCGGCCTGACCATGTTGCAAGCGGTCAAGGATGGGCCTGCCATCGTCGCCTGCAACAGCTGTCGCTTCTCCCCCGAGGAGCGGCAGGACGCAAATGGCGTGTTCGGCGGAGGGAGGCTGGTGGAGGCACTGCACCAGGTCAAAGCGAGTTCCAACCGCTATGATGGCGTGGACGTCCAGGAGATGCCCTGCCTTTTTGCCTGCAAGGCGCATTGCACCATCCATCTGCGTGCGCCCGGCAAGATCAGCTATGTGCTTGGGCACTTCCTGCCCGACGAGGCGGCGGCGCGGGCTATCCTCGACTATGCCGTGCATTATGCCGAGAGCGAAGATGGGCGGGTAGCCTATGCGCAATGGCCCGACGGGGTGAAGGGCCATTTCATCACGCGCGCGCCGCCCGTTGGCTTTGTGGCGACATAAGCGTCCAGCTGAACGGGATAGCTTAGACTCGCACCGAAGTTCTGCGGGGTGATTTCGG
Source organism: Sphingobium sp. (assembly GCF_049304695.1). GTDB lineage: Bacteria > Pseudomonadota > Alphaproteobacteria > Sphingomonadales > Sphingomonadaceae > Sphingobium. Next base: position 85,574 of record NZ_JBAQOK010000059.1, on the reverse strand, counting down.
CTGGGCTGAAGGCAAAGCTCTATCCCGTTTAGGTCGTTGGTCGTTGGTCGTTGATTTGTAAGTCCCCGTTCAGGAGAAAAACTGCCTACTCAATTCCGCGATCGAACCATTCCAGCCTGTCAAAGGGGAAGTCCTGATTCCCGCAATCGGGCGTTCTGCTCCGTTCTCGGGACAATGATTTTGTGCTCTCGGTTCGCACCGATCTTGATCAGGACCACGCTCCTTGCCTCCCTTGTTCCCGCATGGCCTCAATGAATACGCGAACCGCAGGCATAGCCGCCCGACCGGGATCGTAGAGCAAGCTTACCGGCATGGGGGTCGGGGCATGATCCGCCAGCACCTCCACTAACTGCCCGTTCGCGATGCGCGGGGCCGATTGGTAGCTCAGCACATTGGCGAATCCCACCCCCGCCTCAGCAGCGGCGATGGTCGCATCGATGCTGTTGACGATCAGGCGGGGGACTATATCCACGATATTGTCGCCCCCCCCCGTACACCCCGGAGATCAAGCACAGTCAGAAGGGCAAGCTGCCGACCTGTAAAGAATGGCGGACCTACCAGATGCCAGATCACTACCTCCTTCTTAGGTCAGCCTTCAAGGTAGACTTTGCGTCCGATTATTTGGAGGATCTGGAAAAGCCGTAATCCCGATCGGGTCAGCGCCTGCCAGATCGCTTCCCCTGAACGAGCAGTATCTGCACCTCAGCGCCGACACCCCCCTTGCAACGCTGTGTAGATTTGGCATTCTCACTTCCGGCGGGCAGATCCATGAGGACCATGGATCATGCTGAGACTAACCGCACGCGAACGTCTGGCCGAGCTTGAGACGAGACAGCGCAAATCGTCCAACGAGATCGACGCTGCGCGCATCTCCGTGCAATTGCGCTATGCTGCTGTTGTCCAGGATCTGTCGGTAGAAACACTGACTGAACGGGAGTTGCGCGAGCTGCGGCAGCTCTCAATCCAACGTGGTGGCGCAGCAGCCATTGCCGCCCTCAAGCCCCCGCTACCACCCAAAATGCCTGGCAAGAAGTCGAAGCCGCCAAGATAGGCGGTCGATCAGTGATGAGAATGCTGACCTAGCATTATCGCGAAGATCACTGCCTAAACCCATCGCCCAAATCGCAGCACCGTGCCTTGTGTATCGGGGCGGGCGGGCCCGTTGAGGCGCGCTTGCCGCCGATAGGATGTTGCGTCCAAGCCACGCCTTCGATGACAAATTTGTGAAAAGAACATTTCGGTTTAAAACCGACTTGGCGCTGACGTCGCCGCTGTTACTCTTCTCCCGTTCCGCTGAGCAAAGTGACCCCGGCTCTCCTCCACGGCCGGGATGGGCAGCAGCCCGGCAGTGAGCGGACCGATGCGCGAGGATCGCGTCGTCAATTTGGACAGTGTCGCCGACAGGCCAACCCATATGAGGAGAAAGTCATGTATATGTCACCGCGTCTCGCAACCTTTGTAGACGACTGCAGAGAAGTTAAGGACGAATTTGCGCTTAAGGCGCTGCTCGGCGAGGCAACGCCCTCGTTGGGTTTCGAGCAATTCGCCCTCGTTGATCATGTGGATCTGATCGGTCCGCCCCACGACACTATGGTGATCACCAGCTACCCTGAAGGCTGGATAGAGCGATCCCTGCTACGCAACTATTATGTCGACGACCCCGTGCATGCAGCCAGCACGAAAACGGTAACGGCCTTCCTGTGGAGCGTCATTCCCGCCATGATCAGGATGACGAAACGACAACGTCACATCCTCGAAGAGGCCAAGCCATTCGGTTTGCGCGAGGGCTTGACCATCCCGGTGCAGGCGGCCGGCGAATATAGGGGAAGCTGTTCGTTCGCAGGACGCGAGACTGTCAGGCCCACCGCCGACCTGTTAGGGGCCGCTCAAGTCATCGGCATGTTCGCGTTTGAAGCGGCGCGCCGTTTGCAGCGTGCGCGATGGGCACCTGGCACGAAAACGCCCGACATTCCCGCGCTCAGCCAGAGGGAGCTTGACTGCATTGCCCTGGTTGGATGCGGTAAGGGCAATGCCGAGATTGGGGGTATCCTCAATATTTCACCGAACACGGTCCGCCAATATATTGAGGATGCCATGCGCAAATATGATGTCTACAAGCGAACCGAGCTGGTCGTCCGCGCCCTGTTCGACGGACAGATTTGCTACCGCGCCCTCAATATCAGAAGGTAGATCTTCCAAAGCCGCACGCTTTGCGTGCGGCACTATCTTCGGTCCCCCACTCCCCGCCATCCCTCTTTTTGGAGGAATTGTTCCCCCGTCCCTGTTGCGCGACGCTGACTTGCCAACCGGACAAGGGAGCCGACATGATGCAAATCATTCGAGGCGGGAGCCTCCAGGAACAAACCGTTCTTCGATCCATGTATGAGGCGCGCAAGCGCGTCTTCATCGATCTGCTCCGCTGGGACATCCCCGTCCTGGCCGGACGCTATGAAATCGATCAGTTCGACGGTCCATCGACCATCTATCTGATTGCCGCCGAGCGCGACGGCACCCATCTGGGATCGATGCGGCTTCTGCCCACCAGCGGCCCCAACCTTCTTGGCGATATCTTCCCTGAACTGTGCGATCAGGCACCGCCCGCGAGTGCCACGATCTGGGAGATATCGCGCTTCTGCCTGTCTCGCGACTTGCGTGCGGCCGAGCGCCGTCAGGTCCGCGATCACCTTGTGACGATGGCGGCCAGCTTCGCGCTAAAGGAAGGCATCGAGAGCTATTGCTGCGTGGCCGACATGCCCTGGTTCAGCCAGATCCTGTCCTTCGGGTGGGAATGCCGTCCGCTTGGCCTTCCAAGGACGCTGGCCTGCGGCATGCTGGGTGCGATGCAGATCATCATCTCGGAAGACACGCCCGCGTTGATGCAAGCCGCCGGCGTCTGGCGCCCTGCGCCCGTTCAATTCGCCGCGGCTGCCGCCGCATAGGAGAAACGACCATGGCACATTTACCCGATACTCCATGTGCAGAGTTTCACGCCGATCTACTGCTCGACCAGGGCTATTGCATCATTCCGCAGGCCATATCCCCATGTGAGGTTACAGCCCTGGCGTGCGACCTCGCCGACGACTTTAGCGCCACCCCGCTTTCGGCGGGGCCATTTTACGGCGACGATACGAAACGCTTTGGCAGTCTGCTCAGGCGGTCAGACCGGACAAGGGATTTCGTCCAGCATCCCATAATCCTCGATATCGTGCAGAAGGTGCTGGGTCCCTGGTGTGATCATGTCTCGCTCAACCTTACGCAAGCGATTGAGCTAATGCCCGGTTCGCGGAAGCAGGTGCCGCATCGCGACCAGGATATGTGGCCATGCAGCCGCCTGGTCGATCCGGCGCTCGGGGTCGAGTTTCTGGTCAATGTGATGTGGCCGTTCACGTCCTACACCCAGGAGAATGGCACAACCCATGTCTGGCCGGGCAGCCATCGGCGCTGCAGTGAGGTGCTGATCGATCCGCACGAATCCATCGTCGCCGAGATGGAACCGGGCGCGGCGCTCCTGTTCCTGGGCTCCACGTTGCATGCCGGCGGGGCCAATCATTCGCTCGCGCCCCGCCGCGGCATGATTATCAGTTATACACTGGGATGGCTCAAGCCTTATGAACTGCAGTGGCTGGCCTACCCGCCCGAAGTCGCGCGCGCATTCGATGCCGATCTGACCGATTTGCTGGGCTACCGCATTCACCGACCTAATCTTGGCAACCACGAGGGACGCTGTCCTTCCCTTCTGTTGCGCGATCCGGGGCGGCAGGTTGGCGCGATCGACATGCTGGCCCCCGAGCAGCATGCTCTGATCGACGCTTTTCGGGCCGGCGAATTGTCGGCGCCGGTCACCGGCTGAACGGAAGCAGGGATAGATATTCGCGTGCATCGACAGGGGATAAAATGCGGCACAACGACGACGATCTGGAAGAGGCCGCAGCGAGGCGGCGGCATAAACGGCTGCAGACGTGCCGGGCACTGATCGAGGAACGTCGTCTGATCGAAAAGAGCCTGGGCACTCACCTGTGCACCAATCCCAACTGGGACATGTTGCTCCATCTGTACCAGGCCGAGCTGGAAGGTTTTGCGGTCTATCAGTCCGCCCTCTGCACGGTCGCCAACATCCCCCATTCAAGCGCGCATCGGTGGACCGCCAATTTGGCCGGGCGGAGGATATTGACGCGCCGTCCCGACCCGCGCGACAAGCGACGGATCACGGTTCGGCTGGCACCGCCTATCAAGGACGCCCTCGACCAAGTCATGGACGGTGCATATGCGGCAGCCGCCACATTCGTCCATCGTTGCGCCATCGATTCAGATGGCATATGATGCGCGATGCTCAATGCGTAAGGATAATGCGATGCGGACGACCCTGGTGATCGATGATGATGTCATGGCGGCGGCGCGTGCGATTGCCAATCATCAGCATAGTTCGATCGGGCGCGTCCTGTCGGATCTCGCCCGCAAGGCGCTCCGTGCGCCCGAAGCGACGCGCACGCGCAACGGGATCAGTCTCTTGCCGGCCAAGCCTGGGGTCGTGGTGACGCAGGATATCGTCAACGCCCTGCGTGATGAGGCGCCATGACCTATCTTCTGGACGTCAATGTTCTCGTTGCACTGATCGACCCCAACCATGTCGGTCATGAAGCAGCGCACCAATGGTTCGAAGCGGAAGGCAGAAAGGCTTGGGCGACTTGTCCTATCACCGAAAACGGCTTGATCCGGATCGTCGGCAATGTCCGCTATCCCGCAACGCCGGGTTCTCCAGCCGAGGTCGCGACGATCATGGCCCAGATGTGTAGGCTTCCTGGTCACAGTTTCTGGCCGGACGATATCAGCCTGCTGACCGCAGACCATGTCGATGCAAGCCAGATCCTGACGTCAGCGCAGGTGACCGACACCTATCTCCTTGCCCTTGCGGTCGCCAACAGAGGCAAGCTCGCGACGTTCGACCGCCGCCTGACGCCAAACGGGGTGGCCGGGGGCAAGGACGCGATCCACCTCATTGGACATCAGTGATGCGTACCGACCTTGACCACCTCCCAGCAGCCAAGCAGCGCGAACTCGAAGAGGTTGTGCGCATCTTGTTCGCCGAGTTTCGGGAGGCAACCGAGAATGCGACCGGCCGCAAGAAGTCGGCCCGCATCCTCAAGATCATCCTGTTCGGTTCCTATGCCCGGGGCGATTGGATCGATGCGCCCTTCGATGCCAATCAGTATAAATCCGACATGGATATCCTGGTCATCGTCAACCAGAAGGAACTGGCCGACGTCGCGGCCTATTGGTCGGTCGCAGAGCAGCGCCTCATCGACGCCTATCTGATCGAGAAGCGCATCAATACGCCAGTGCATTTCATCGTCCACTCACTCCAGCAAGTGAACCAGGGCCTCAGCCATGGCCGGGTCTTCTTCATGGAAATCGCCGAACAGGGCATCGCCCTCTACGAGGCCGACGATCGCGAACTGGCCAAGCCCAAGCCCAAGACGCCGTCGGAAGCAGCAACAGCCGCGCAGGACTATTTCGACGAATATTTTCCTGATGCGATGAGTAATTTTGAGCTGGCCAAAGTGGCAATCGAGCGAGACTTCAAAAAGCAAGCGGCCTTCTTACTCCATCGTACAGCCGAAGCTCTCTATCAGGCTATCCTTTTAACGCTGACATTTTACACCCCGTACGATCACAATATCGCCTTCCTCCGACTACAGGCCGAAGGTAGAAACCCCGCGCTTTTCGATGTTTGGCCTCGGGGCTTACGCAAGGAACGCGCAATGTTTCAGAAGCTGAAGGACGCCTATGTGAAGGCGCGCTATTCTAAGCATTATCAGATCGATCTGGAAGAACTGAACTGGCTGGCTGAGAGGGTAGAGATCCTCGGCCGGATGACACATTCCATATGCACAGCCCATGTCGCGAAACTTCGCGAAAAGGCAGCCCATTGACGCTCTTAGACTGTTATCTGCGCAAAGAATTCTACAGCGGAATGACCAAGGATGGGACATTCGCGACAGTCAGGTTCCGAGCACTGATAATGGGATAACGGACATTCCGGCTTGGAAATACCGATCGCCGCTGCCGCCAACAAAGCCGCCATTCAATCCGCTAGAACACGATCCCTGATAGCGGCCTTTCGTTCACCTCAGGATTGAGCGGGAAAGTTCAGCCAATCCGTCAGGGTCTAACCGCGCTGAAAGCGCATCTTTCTGCAGCAACCCTTCGGTAAGGTGGGGATGGAACTTCTCAAATAGCAGGTTCGGCGAATGGCCGAACAGATCTAAAGGCTTGCCGCTCGCCATTGCTGAAAGCGCCTCGATGAGCGGAGGCGTTTCGTCGTTTCCAAAGACTTCAAGTAAGCCATCGTGTGTCTGAATCGTAAATCCGCTAGCGCGCAGGGCAAGGGCCAGCGTTGTGGTACGAACCGAGCCTGTTTTCGTGGCGAGGACTGCGGCCTTGTCGCCAAGATGCGCAATGCGACCAGGGTCGAAGCACAGGTGGGCGTATTGACATTGAGCTTCCTCAAGTAATTCCAGCGCTGTTGCATCCATGTAAATCGGGCGGTGGCGGCTCTCGAGTATATCGAACATTCTTTCGATCACCCGGTCATGGATATTCCCCGGGTCCCCCCCGAAAAGCGGGGGGACCCCGGCTTTGGCCGGTGAAACCATGATGATGCGGTCTCGGTCGAGGACCTCCAGGATCAGCCAGCGGCGTCCTGAGAAGATGATCAGCATTCCCGGAGTTATCAGATTGTCGATTGGCAAGGTGCCAAGCTCCTTCCCCCCGGATATCAGGCGGTACTCCTCGGGCGTCTGGAAGACCGCATAGAAGCTGTAATGCTCGACCAGCCTCTCGCCCTTTGCGCCGAGGAGCAGCAAGCCATCGTCGGCCTGCTCGATCAGCGCTGTTTCAGGCTGGCCGAGCGCCCGCAGGACATCGAGAAAGAGTTGGGTGTCGACCTGTCGAAACGGTCCCTTCTGGCACAGCATTCCGTAAAGCTGTTGTGCGCGAACGCCGCCGCGCTCCGCGATCACCGACAGAATCTGATGGACAAGCGTCGAGAGGTGCAGCGCGCCGCGCTGTGGCGGCTCGCACCAGCCTTCCAGCAGCAGTTCGATCATCGCAGTGGCCCGCACCAGGCCAAGGCGCAATCGGTCGGAAAAGTTGCTCGTCGGGGTCAGCTTTGCCTCGACGACATATTGCCTGAGAATGGCAGGCTTGCCCGGGCGTCGCCCTGACCGGCCCAGCCTCTGCCGGAGCGAGGCCACGCTGAAAGGGGCGCCGATTTGCCCGACACAGGTCACATCACCGATGTCGATACCGAGTTCAAGCGTCGAAGTGCAGATCGCCGTGGTTGGCGCATTGCCATCCTTCAGCCGCCGTTCCACGAAATCGCGATGGTCGCGGGATAGGCTCGCATGATGGGGGTAGAATTCCTGCGGCAGATGCTCCTTCTCGCACAAGGTCCGCAATCGATCCGAATAGATTTCGACTGTCTGGCGCGCGCCTGCAAACACCAGATTGTCACTGCCCCTGAGATGTCCGAAGAGATGAAGGGAAATGGCGTCGGTTGCCGATGGTGCATCGTCATCCTTGTCCCCGGCCACATAGCCGCGCAACTGGAGTTGCAGCTCCGCCGAACCGCTTGTGGCGATCACGGTCTCGACGTTCTCGGGATTGTCTGGGCGGAGATAGGCCTTTGCCAGTTCCATGTCCCCGAGCGTAGCCGAGAGACCGACACGGCGGATCGGGCGGTTTAGTGACTGCTCGAGGCGCGCGAGCAGCGAGCGCATCTGAATGCCGCGCTCACTGTCGAGCACGGAATGCAGTTCGTCAAGGATCACCGCTCGTGTCGCGCCGAACAGTCGCGGTATCTCCAGTCCTCGGCGAATGAAGAGGGCTTCGAGCGATTCCGGCGTGATCAGCAGTACGCCTCTGGGATGCCTAAGGGCACGGGCTTTGACCGAAGATGGTACGTCGCCGTGCCAGGGGATGACCGGTAGTTCGGTCTCGCGGCAGACATCGTCCAGCCGCCGCGCTTGATCAGTGATGAGCGCCTTCAACGGTGCGACATAGAGAATGTCAAAGCCAGAGAGTTCGGATGGATCATTGAACACTTGAGAAAGCAGCGGAAGAAACGCGGCCTCGGTCTTTCCGCCTGCCGTGCTGGCGGCAACGATGAGGTCAGCGTCACTGTCCATGAGCACGTGCGTTGCGCGTGCTTGGATATCGCGCAGTTCACGCCAGTCCTGCTCGCGAATCCACTTCTGGATCGGTCTGGCAAGCTTGTCGAAGGCGGTGCTCACAGCCGGAAGCTGGCAAGCTCATCCGCCGCTGGAGCCGCGCCGACAGTCTCATCGACATCGCTCATATCGTCACCATCATCCTGGGTGACGTCGAGCGTGCCGATGAGATCGGACCATTCAACACCGGGGTTTTGCTCGAGAACCGCGAGGAGGTTCACAAAGGCGGTAACGGTGTTGCGTGGTGTCCGGAAATAGGCCTCGCCGATCCTGTCCGAGCAATGGACCATAAACGCCTCCAGGGCATCATCCGGCAGACACGCGCCTTCGCTCTGCATAACGGCGCGGATATTGGCTAGCAGCACGAACAGATCTTCAGGCGTCAGGCTCGCAAGGCGAATGACGGGGCCGGAGAGGTCCACGAGACCCTCGCGGGCGAAGCTGTTCTGGGCCAGACGCGATTGCAACGCTTCATAGCTGTAGAGTCCACGGCGGGTGTTCATCAGGAATTCGGGCGTTCCGCCCATGAGGAAACCGAGATTTTCCGCACTACCCTGCAGGACGTCATTCAAAATGCGCAGGATCTGCTCGTAATTGGCGTTGCGTGCCTGCGATGAGGTCAATTTGTAGAGGTTGACCATCTCGTCGAGACCAACGAGCAGCCCCTTATAACCCGCTTCGCAAACAAACGCCGACATCAGCTTCAGCTGGTCGTAGACGCTGGCGTCATCGACGATCGTGCGAACCCCAAGAGCCTTGCGCGCGTCGGTTCTGGTGGCGAATTCCCCGCGCAGCCAGCGGATCGCGGCCGACTTGAGTTCTTCGTCACCTGTTTCTTGCCCTTCCCAATAGCGGCGTATGACCTGCGCGAAGTCGAAGCCTCCGGTCAGTTCCTCAAAATGGGCCAGGCGCTGGCGAATGATGTCTACCGTCGGCTGGTCTTTCGCCTCGGCATCGTGCTGGGCCTGGCTGACGAAACGCTCGACGACATTGGTAAGCGCGCCGCCATCCGGCTTGGTTCTCGTCGCGAGATTCCGCGCCATTTCGGCATACAGGCCCCGCGCCTGGCCGCCTGTGGCATGGATCCTCCGGTCAGGAGCCAGATCGGCAAACATCACGACCAGCCCCTTTTCCAGCGCCACAAGGCGTATGAGATTCATGAAGAAGGTCTTGCCCGACCCATATTCGCCAATGATGAACCGGATCGCGGAACCTCCGTCGGCGATCCGGTCCATATCCTTGACGAGTTCCTCAATCTCACGAGCGCGACCGACCTGAATGTGACGAAGCCCCAGCTTCGGAACCACGCCCGCGCGCAATGCCTGAACGATCGCATCACGCTCGCGCGGCTTCAATTTCGACATCAACTATCCTCCTTCGCCATTTCGGCCCGCAACGCTCCCGCGATATCCGGCGACACGTCATAGCCATCATATTCGTCAAGCAACGCTTCTTCGAACTTCTGGAAGGCCCACTCATTGATAGCTTCCAGAGCGCCGGACGGCAGCAGGCCCTGTTCTCCGGCGATGTCAGCGAAGCCTCGCAGCGTCCAATGGTCGCGCTGGATGAGAAGTGTCACCAGATCCGCATGTTTGCTGTCGAGGCCTGGCAATGCCGTTGGAAGCGCATGTTCGCGCGGCGCCCCGTCGCCCGCATCGTCGTCTGCTGCGAATATCTCGCCCAGGACATTCGAAACGCGCTCGGTATCGCTGCGGATCGCAGCGATGCGCGCCGCATTGAGCGCACCGCCCCTTGATTGAGGTTCGGCAGGAATTCGTTCGCCTGGCGCCTCCGGTTCGGCTGCCCTGACCCGTACCGGTCCATCCGGGGCATCGCCAGCATGAAGATCTGCATATACGAGGCCAGCATCGATCCCCAACGCCTTGTAGATCTTCTCGATGCAAGCGACCTCCTCGGATCGGATGATGCTATCGGCATGGGCAATCACGACAACCGCCGCACGCAGCGTGAGATGGTGCTCGGCATCCACTTCCTTCAATCTGCTGCGCAGCCACGACATGTCAGGAGCAACCTCCAGATACCAAGTCAGATTGGCATGGAGACGCTTTCTCTCGGGATCGCCGATGCCGCTGATCGCTTCGACCTTATCGCGCAATGCTCGGCGTTCCGCTTCGACGATCTTGCTGTCCGAATGTGCAACGAAGGTCGCCAACGCCAGTTCGAACAAGGCCGCACGATAGGCAGGCGAGACTGTTTCGAGTTGCTCGACCGTCTCGCCGAGATCGAACATCACGACCGGTTCGTCGATCCTGGGCGCGCGCAGCGAGAATCTCGGATCGGGCGCCATGCCGAAGCCGATGCGGGCGAGCGCATCGGCCGCGCCGGTTAACTGGCGTTTGCCAAGCTTCTTGGGAGAACTGCCCTCCAGACGAGAAACCACCTCGAGCGCCGGGACGAGACCGCCAGCTGCCACTCGCTCACGCGCCCATTCCCTGAGGCCTTCCAACTCTGCGGAAGGGAACAATCCCCACAATCGGGCAGGAAGCAGCGCCTGTGCCTCAATCGATCCCCTGCCGTCCGCATTGCGCCCAAGGTAGCGGCTGAACTTATCGAGCTCATCCATCGCCTCATCCGCAATCTTCTGCGCTTTCTGGATGGGCGAACGAAGATCGGAGACGTCGGGGACTGCGATGTCTTTGCCTTCGCCCGCTGTGAGATTGACAGAACAACTGAATTCGCTCGACGCGGCGCGGTAGTTCATCGCGAGCTGCTTGCGCGGCGTTCGCACCTTCAGGCCATCGGGATAGAGTGCGTTGAACTTCAATCTGAAGAGCGCCTTGAACTCTTCGCTGCAGCGTTCAGCCGGCGTGCGAAGGCGGCGCTCTGGATGGCACATCAGCCAAAGATGCAGCCATTCCGCATCGAACGCCTTCCCTTCGGCAATCATTCCCCCGAGCGCAAATTTCAGGGAAAAGGGCAGCTCCCAGCTGCGATTGTCGAGGATGGACTGCTTGAGTGCCGGATCATCCAACGACAGCCCGCCCATCGCCATGATGCGGGCAATGTCCAGAAACTCGCCAAGATATCTCTGCACCGAATAGTTCTGGGCAAAGACGGCCTTGAGACGCTCCACCTCGGCAACGATCTCCCGTTTTTCGTCTTCTGGTGGCTGGTCGACCAGAAAGCGGCGCTCCAGGCCGTAGAAGAAGAGGAACATATAGCCGGGATTGACGGTCGCATCGCGGCGGCCACCGGCCAGCCAGTCGAGATAGGTGGCCCGGCACACGGCCGGAATGTTCGAATATCCGGGCCAGTATGACATACCATCGCCATTGCTGTCGGACCCGGATGATGCGACCGATAGGGACGGATCGATATAAGCGCGGCATTTCTCGCCATAGCCATGCGCGTTGATCTTGGGCGACGCGCCCACATAGACCATGCCGTCGATCTCGCGTCCGGCGATGGTCACTAGTTGCCCCTTGCGCAGCCATCCCTGGATTTTGACTGAAGAACTCTGGCGAGTGACCGGACGCTGTTCAGCACGCCTTGCGGGCCTTGGCGGTGTATGGACAGCGGGATCGCTCCCGAAAAGCTTCTGGCGCAGTTCTTCGATCCGTGACGGACGGTGGGCCGCTGGAACAGTTCCTGCGCGCGCGATCGGGCCGTTGATGGAGGGAGCAACCTGCTGCGGCGGGACGGCGCTCTCCTTCGTCGCACGCCTCAGCGACGCGGCCTCGAGGGCTTCCCGCGCTGCCTTGCCGACACGGACAAGTTCGGCATTATCCTGTTGCGGTCGGTACGCAGGCAAGGCTGCGGGCGTGACGGCAGCTTCCGGAGCCGCTTCAACCGGTGATGATCGCGCGGCAATCGCCTGAACGCGGTCGGCGTTCTTCGGATCAAATATCGAGGAATCGTCGCCGAACAGCCGCTGCCGGAGTTCTTGCGTCCTGGATTGGCCGTCAGGCCATCGCGACTGGGACATGGTTATGCTTGCGGTTGGAGCACCGGCTTCTCCGACGCCCGAACCCACAAGCGGAGGATAATTCGCCGCGTCCTCCGGTATCGCTGGACGCACGAAAGGGACAACGCGTTGATTTTCCGAACGTGAGCTTGGCCTCGAATTTTCTGCGTCCCTTTCGTCGAACGCCAACTGGCGCCGGCGTGCGGGATTGGTTCTCGCGGTGGCATTCCTCAAGGCCATCTTCGCGGCTCGGCGCTTTTCATACCAGATTATGAACAAGACCGGCGCGAACAGCATGAAGAGCGCTTCGAGTGCGTCGGAAAGGCTGTCCAGTACTACCGCGGATAATATTGCGCTGGCAATAAAGAAGCCGACGTAGAGTCCGATGATACGGAATATTGTCCAGAGGATCGCCATACTTCGAGACGTGCCATTTAACCGACGGGACGTCACGCGGATTTCGATAGCCAGGTCTAAGAATTGCTGGCGCGATGGCATTGCGAAATTCACGTTACGGGGTGCCATCGCTGTTTAGCTGGCTCTATCAAGTGCCTGATCGGATGAGGCTTTTGGTTGGCGCTCGTTCTCCTGCCGATCCAAGTCAACCGGCAAACCGGGTCAAGCGATGTTTCACTTCGTTCGCAGGAAGGCGGCAGCGGGGATGAGCAAAGAGCTGGGTCAGGCCACCATGCAGCCGATCGAACTGCACATGGTCGCCATCAGCCATCTGGTCGAAAAGCCATAGGACGCCATGCATGGCGATCTGTTCGATAGCGGCCAGCTCGCGCAGGATCCCGTCGCCGGTCAGCAGCGTCCATGTTCGGGACTCCGCAAGGGCGAAGGCAAAGGTATCGGGTACGGAGAGTTTCTGGTGCTGTCGATTGACGCCGGTCGCGCGCCGCAGTTCGGAAACTGTAAGTTCCTCGACGCGCAGCCCGAGCGCCATCAGCCTGTCTCCGAGTTCCCCTTCCAGTTCACGGATGTAAAGGAGATCAGGCACCGCGAACTCAAACGGCAGCAGGAACATCTCATCGAGAAGGTCCGCCCGTTCGAGGTCGATGATGACCGAAGTGTCGGAAACCAGAACCGTCACGGATCAGGCCGCCACCTGATCCAGTCGTCGATCGAGTTCGCGCACGGAAATGCCGAGTAGCTCGGCGGCCCGCGACTCTCCGATCACGCCTTCGGCCAAGGCCCGAAAGCATAGGCGCTCGAAACGACGAGGTTCTTCCAGTTCCGGCTTCATGCTTTCCGGTTCCTCGAATGGTGAGGTCCGCCAGCCACGCTCCGCAAAAACCTTGAACAGACGGGCGCAGGCCGCCTGGTTGATGATGCCAAGATCCTTGCAGCGATACGCCAGGGCCTGGATGCTGACACCGAACAGTCGCTTGAGCGCCACCAGTTCGCCGATGCTGATCGAGGATCGATGGGCGCCCACTTCGGCACGGAGCACGTCCGCCGGCATCAGAAACGCGCCAGCGAAGCGATGTGCGGCCTTCTCCTCGTCGACACCGCCAGAGGGAGCGATGACCATATGACCAAGCTCATGCGCCAGATTGAAGCGCTTGCGTTCCGACCAGGAGCTCTGCTTGATGACAATGACGCGCGCCGCATCGCTGCCCTTGCGCCGGACCTTGGCGGCAAGCCCGTCCACATCATCAAGATCGAGTGAGAGCACCTTGATGCCGCGTTCCTCGAGCAGCTCCGCGAGTTGCGGGATGGGGTCGTTACCCAGCCCCCAATCGTCCCGAACGGAACGGGCCGCATCTTCCGCATCCCGAATATCTGACACGGGATGCGGCGCGCTTCGCGGCTGTTCCCATTCGACGCTGCGCATCTGGAGCATGTCCTCGACCGCGAGATAGCGTTCAAGCATGTGAATGGCGCGCGCTTCGAGCGTGGCTTCCTCACGGGACGACGTGCCGACCTTCTTACGAAAATCCACGCCTTCCAGCGACAGCTCGTCCTCGTTCAGTAGATATTCCTCGGAGACAGAGAGCGCTTTCGCAAGGGCGATCAGTACGCGAGAACTCGGCATATCTTCGTTGCGTTCATACTTGCCGACGGCCTGAGCGGAGACGATGCTGCCCATGGCATCGGCAAGCGCCCGTAGCGACATGCCGGATGCCGACCTCGCGACCTTTAGCTTGTTTCCGATCATGATGGCCTCCTTGACGACCGCAACAGGTCGGTTTCCATAAATGCGATATAGGAACACTTTTGTAAACCAAAACCTCTTGAAAAGCGGTAAACAGCACTCAGATTAGGCTTAATGCTGCGCTAACTCGGATTTCTGTAAACCGAAGCGTGTTGCAAGGGGCCGGTCCCATTCCGGTTGAGAATGCCAAACCGGAAAGGGTGGGGCGATGGCTTTGAGTAACACGGAATTGCGATACTATGACAGCAATGTGCTGCGCTTGCCCGCGGATAAGCGGAAAGAGTATCACGCGCAGGTTGATCGGCTGATCACCGAGCTGTGCAAGAGTGTCCGCGACAAAACCGAAATCAAGATCACCAAGGTCGTGAAAGCGGGGTCGTTCGCGAAATACACGATTCTTCGCAAGACGGCGTCCGATCCGGTAGACGTCGACGTGGTGTTCTACATCACTGGCCGCGACGTGACCAAGGAAACCCTCGATAGCCTCAGCGCCACGATCTACGATCTGTTGATCAAGATTTATCCGACCAAATCGGTCGAGGATTTCGAGATTCAGCGCAAGGCCGCCACGGTGAAATTTGTTGGTTCGGGGCTCAGCGTCGACATCGTGCCGGTGATCGAAGATGCGACGCGGGCAGGCTATGGCTGGCAGTATGACATCCATGACGGCTCGAAGGTCCAGACCTGCGCGCCGTGCCAGATTCAGTTCGTTCGCGATCGCAAGAATCAGGACGGCGATTTCCGCACCCTGGTCCGAATGGCGAAGAAGTGGCGCAACTATGCGGAGATCAAGCCGCTCAAGTCTTTCGCCATTGAACTGATCATGGCGCATGTTCTGGCAACGCAGGGCAAGGCGGGCAGCGTCGAGCAGCGCTTCCGCAACTTCCTTCTCTATATCGCCCAATCGGGCCTCAAAGACCAGATCAGTTTCCCTGAGAACACCGCACCGTTCGGGTCATTTTCGGACCCGGTCGTGATCCTCGATCCGGTCTACAGCCTCAACAATGTGACCAGCCGGATTTCGGAGGCTGAGCGCAAGGAGATCGTCGCTGCGGCCCAGGAAGCGTGGGAGACTGCGAACTTCGCTTCCGCTGAAAATGACAAAGGGGTCTGGAAGGAACTCTTCGGTCCCGGCTTCAAGGTGGAGGATTGACCATGAGCCAGACGCGAACCGCATCCGCCACCTATACGACGACCGATGTTGAGAATGTCGTGCGGCGGGTGAAGGCAGATCTCACGATGATCGCCGACAGCACCGGCACATGGACGGCTGCGGAAGCGGCCAACTATGCCCATGACATCGAGGTGCTGGCCAAGGCAGGGTATCTCGCCTGGGTCGATCTCACCTTGCTCCAATACGGGGTCGAGAAGAAGGCCGTCCGCTTCAATGTCGACACCGATGCCGGCGGCCTGACCACGAGCCGCCCCGGCGGCGTGCTCTGGCCCCGCCTGTCGGGTGCGACGCTGCGGATCGTCATCAGCTACACCGCTGACTATACCGACGAAGCTCGCCGGGCCACCAGCGGCAAGCTGAAGATTGGTTGGACCACGTCATATGACGACACTAGCCATTCCAGCCTGAGTTCGTCGGGTGGGCGCAACTATGTCAGCTGTGCCTATGGCATGCAGCGCAAGGATTGGGCCGCATGAGCCAGCCGAGTATCTTCGATAGCGAAGTCGCGCTCCCCAGCGATGTGCTGGCTGCGCGCGAAAAGCGGTTGTTGGGGTTCGATGTCCGTTACACCCGCGTTCACGACCAACTCCGCCTATTGCTTAACGTCAGCGCCCTGGGCGACTGGAACCGTCAAAAGCATGGCGGCAAGCTTGCCCTGTGCGATCTGGTCGCCGAGCAATATCCGCTGGTGATTTTCCACGGGGACGTCGGCACCGGCAAGACGGCGACGGCGGAATGTATCGCCAACCGCCTTGTCGCGGAGTCGAGAAGTTCGGATTCGATGCTGTTCAAGCTGTCGAACCGGGTACGCGGCAATGGCATGGTCGGCGAAATGGGGAGCCTCATCACCGAGGCCTTCCACAAGGTCGTCCAGGCGGCGGGTAAGAGCCGGCGCGCGATCCTCATCATCGATGAAGGCGACAGCCTCGGCGCTTCCCGATCGCAGGATCACAGCCATCATGAAGACAAGGTGGCTGTCAACACGCTCATTCAGGGCGTGGATGACCTGCGCCAATATGGCGGCCGGATCATTGTGATTCTGTGCACCAACCGTCTGTCCGTTCTCGACGCCGCGCTGCGGCGCCGTGCCGCCATCATCGAGGAGTTCCGCCGCCCATCGGACCAGGAGCGCGGGCAACTCTTCCAGATGGATCTGGCCGGCCTTGATGCGGGGGCGGCCCAGATTGCCCAACTGGTGCGGGCGACGGCCGCACAGGAGGGGCGCCCGCCCTGGACCTATTCCGATATCCGCACGCGGCTCTATCCAACGGCGCTGGCCCAGGCCTATCCGGATCGCGCCTTGTGTTTCGACGATCTGCTTTCGGTTGCCGCGACGCTTCATGCTTCGCCTGTCATGGAGGACAAGTGATGGCGCGCTCCCCGCTGTTCGGACGCCGCATCCATATCTCTGGCAGCGTGGCCAAGGATCTCACCATCGCCCCAACGGCTGACGTTGAAGCCGCGCGCACACTGGTCGCCGGGCTGGTCAAAGAACTGGTCCGGCGCGGTGCCAACTTCGTCATCCCGGTCGATGCCGAGCCTCATCGAGAGGGAGATGGCCTGCCGGTCTGCTTCGACTGGCTGATCTGGAAGGCCGTGAAGGACAATCTGGCGCATCGGCCGCAAAATGTGCCGGGTCCGTTTGTAGTCGCCGTGCAGCACCATAAAACCGAAGAGCAGATTCCTGAAGAACATGCTGAACTTTGGGATGAGTTGCGCTCGTCCCAGCTTATCAAGATCGAAAGCGCCGCGCAGTGGAATATGAACAGCAAGCGCATGGAGGCGCAGGCACGTTTTGGTGACGTTCTCATCGCTCTGGGTGGCGATGAAGGCGTCCTTTATCTGGCGAACCTCTATCATGAAGCCGGCAAGCCGATCGTGCCGCTCAACCTCCCGCTCTGCGCTGAGACGAAGGGCGCGCGGCGGCTCTACAATTTTGGTCTGGCCAGCAGTCAGACCCGCCGCCTGTTCCAGATTGCGGACGATGGCGATGCTCATGACTGGATCAACCGGGTCGGCTTTCCAAGCCGGCAGAAGATCCCGGACCGCATAGCGGCACTGGTCGATCTGTTAGAGGCGTTGGAACGACCAAAAGCGTTCGCGGTCCGACTGCTTAATCCTGATCTCGACGATTATGAAGATGTGCAGACCTTTTTCGATCTGGTTGTAAAGCCGGTTATCGAGGATGAACTGGGCTATCGCCTGGTCGTCATCGACGGACGGCAAGCCTATGAGCATGCCCGCATCGATCAGGAGATATTCGCCAAGCTGCACCGCAGCAGCATCGTCCTGGCCGACATCACTGGAGCGCGGCCCAACTGCTTCCTGGAACTGGGCTATGCCCTTGGTCGCTGCCTGCCCACCATGGTCATGGTGCGTGAAGGTGCCAGCCTGCCGTTCGACATCACAACCTTCTCCGGTCTCCACTGGAAGGTCAGCGGTAGCGCAGAGGATCGCAAGCGTGCTTTTCGCGAGCATTGGAATGCGATCCGCAATCGTCCCTCTCTCGTGCCGACGGAGCCACTGATCTCATGAGCGACAAGCGCGAGATATTCGTATCGGTGGACGTGGAAACGGCGGGACCGATCCCCGGCGAATACAGCCTGCTTTCGATCGGCGCCTGCTCGGTCTTTGCACCGGAAGAGGCGTTTGCCTGTGAACTGAAGCCGGTCGGCGATAAGTTCGATCCCAAGGCTCTCGAAGTGACCGGGCTCTCGCTGGAGACGCTGGCGCAGACCGGGGATGATCCCCGCCTAGCCATGAAGAAATTCGCGCAATGGCTGGGTGATCTGGGCGGCGATGATGCGACCGTCATATTCGTCGGGTTCAACGCTCCCTTCGACTGGTCGTTTATCAATTACTATTTCCATCGCTTCCTCGGGGAGAACCCGTTCGGCTTCACTGCGCTCGATATCAAAGCGATGTATATGGGAGCTACGGGCTGTTCCTGGGCGGACACCCGGTCGAGCCGGATCGCGCAGAAAGTATCGCCGACCCTCACCGGCACCCACGATGCCTTGGCCGATGCTCGCTATCAGGCGGAGATATTCCGGTTGATCCAGGCAAAGCTTGTACTTCAAGGGAAATGAGATCCAAAGTTTGACCTGTACAAATGCGAAAGGGGCTTAAGTCATGCTTCTTGGCTGCGAGATTGAGAGGTGGCCTGGGAAATCTGGACATTGAGATGAGTGGATTTTCTGCCTGACGGCGGCCAGGATGGCCGCGTGACAGGAGTAGAAATGAGCAAACGACCACGCCGGAATCACAGCCCGGCTTTCAAGGCGAAGGTAGCATTGGCTGCCGTGAAGGGGGAGAAGACGCTGGCCGAGTTGGCGCAGCAGTTTGACGTGCACCCAAACCAGATCACGACGTGGCGTAGCCAGTTGCTGGAGGGCGCGGCCGGGGTATTTGATTCGGACAATGCGTCGGCAACGGCCGAGCCGGCGATTGACATGAAGACGCTGCACGCCAAGATCGGCGAGTTGACGCTGGCGAACGATTTTTTGGCCGGCGCGCTCGGGAAGGCCGGTCTGTTGCCGAGCGCAAAGCGATGATCGATCGTTCGCACAGTTTGCCGTTGGCGCGGCAGGCGCGGGAACTGGGGATCAGCCGGGGCAGCGTCTATTACCTGCCCAGACCGGTTTCGGAGGCTGATCTGGCGATCATGCGGCGCATCGACGAGTTGCACCTGGAATTTCCGTTCGCAGGCAGTCGCATGCTGCGCGATCTACTGCGGCAGGAAGGCATGAAGATCGGCCGCCAGCATGTAGCTACGCTGATGAAGAAGATGGCGATCGAGGCGATTTACCGCCGCCCGAACACTTCAAAGCCGACGCCGGGGCACAAGGTATATCCCTATTTGCTGCGCAAGCTGGCGATCGTACGGCCCAATCAGGTATGGGCGACCGACATCAGTTACATTCCGATGGCGAAGGGGTTCGTCTATCTCGTGGCTATCGTCGACTGGTTCAGCCGCAAGGTCCTGGCCTGGCGGGTGTCGATCACGATGGAAGCCGACTTCTGTGTCGAGGCACTGGAGGAAGCTCTGGCGCGCTTCGGCAAACCGGAGATCTTGAACACCGATCAGGGCAGCCAATTTACGAGCATGGCCTTCACCAGCGTGTTGCTCCGCGAAGAAATCGCCATCAGCATGGACGGTCGGGGCGCATGGCGCGACAATGTGATGGTCGAGCGCCTGTGGCGCTCGGTGAAATACGAAGAGGTTTATCTGCACGCCTACGGCGGGGTCAGCGAAGCCCGATCATCGATCGGTCGGTATCTGAGCTTCTACAATAGTAGGAGGCCGCATTCGAGCCTTGCTGCCAAGACGCCGGACCAGACCTATTTTGACAACCTGCCCATGTTGATGGCAGCTTGAATTTGGCCGCCGATATGGGGCGTCACTCTGGTCGGCTACGCCCTCCCGACATGACGCCCCATATCGGCAGTTCGATGAAATCGGCAGACGATCCACTTAACCGTTGCAGATCCCTGTTCAAATCAACCCGGCCACCTCTATTGCGCGATACTGCTGCCTTCTTCTTCACTAAGTGCGGCGCGCCCTCTAGTTGAACGAACGACCGCTCCAGCCAGTTTGCCGCCGGGAAGCGGACTTGCCGGATCGTCCAACCTTTCGGACGTGGAGAAGCCGACAATCGCACGTTGGCCTATGTCCGCTTACCGGGAATGAAAAAGCGATCGGGAAGGACCACAAAGGGTCGACTATCGACCCACCTGATTAGCGCCACTTAAAACGGGAACGCCCGGCCCTGGGGCTTTCCTGCCATACCCAATCGGTATGTCGAACGACAGGTCTTGTCCGAAGCCGACATTTAGAGCTTGTTCGATCGGCATGGCAGAGCGCAGAAAGTTGGGCCGATTGCAGAATGACCGATCTCGGTATGGCGCCCGCATATAGCTGCCGGCCACGCCAGATTAGTGTTGCGAAATGCCAAGGACACGTCAGTTCGCTGCTCGGACACCGCTGTCCCACGTTCAGTGTGCATCGAGATAGCCCATCGGTTCAAAAC
This sequence comes from Sphingobium sp., assembly GCF_049304695.1. GTDB lineage: Bacteria > Pseudomonadota > Alphaproteobacteria > Sphingomonadales > Sphingomonadaceae > Sphingobium. The sequence continues at coordinate 65,059 of NZ_JBAQOK010000059.1, read as the reverse complement.
GATCCTCGATACTATAGAGGAACACCTGCCCGGTCGGCGCAACGTCCTTGCTGGCATAGGAGCTTGGAATTCGACACACGACTTCGAGATTATCAAGGTCCAGCGCCCCTAGGGCCAGCGCGAGAGATTGGGCTTTGGAGCCAATGGCCAGGCCGACGATAGCGCGGGTTGGATCCTTCGAACAGAAATCATGGACATGTCCGAGTACGCCGATCATGTCGTTAATCTTGAAGTCCGCGCGGACGAGGGTCGGCTGATTGGTCAGATCCTCATAAGCCGCCTTCTCGCTCCCAGTCAGTTTGTCGGGCGCAACCCCATCTTCGATGAACACGACGCTCAACCGCGCTGGCTCATATCGGTCGATAAAAGGGAGGGAGTAACCAATCTCGCCGCCGAGGATGACGACGAGATCGCGCACCGGCGAAAAGGTATTCGCTGATTCCAGAAAAGGGATCTGGATGGAAGTCCATTCGCCCTCTGACACAATCGAGAGCGGTCCCCCGCCGCTGGCGTCGCCGGTCAGATCATAGTGACCGGCTGCATAAAGACAGTCGAGGCGACAGAGATAGTCCTCGTTGAATCCTAGGCCGCACAGGAAGCTGACGTAGGATTTAGGAAGACAAGTGATGTCGAGTAGTATCCTGAGGGGGCGCTTATGGCGCACGAACTGGTCGCGCACCATGGCTTGCAAGCTCGCGATGTTGGCGTCGAGTTCAGTCGAGCGACCGAGCATCAACAGTTGATTGTTGGGACAGAGCTCCTGCAAGATGGCGAGATTGGCGTCCTTGGCATCGTCTGTTGCGGGCTTCGACGAAGCGAAGCGCACGAAGACCGTCGGATAGTTGGTGCCACCGATCGTTTGCAAAGAAGTGGGATTGCGCGATTCCCAGCTCACGGCGCAAATAACGAGATCATAGATCGCCGTCATCGCCGTATTAGCGGTCACCTGGCTCTGCCTGACAAGAAAACGGCCTATCGACAAGGGCTCAGACATCATCAACCCCGATCGAAAGGTCGAGATCAAGCTGCCCCCCGCTGCCCCCGCCTAAACGCGCGGCCATGCGCTGACCCCATGCGGCAGAATCGATCTGGTTGTTCCGGTCCAAGAGTTGGGCGAGATCATCGACCTGGATCGCCACTGTCTCATATGCACCGCGGTGCGAAAACCTATAGTGAGGCGCGAAGCGATGATGCAGGCGAAACTTAATATTGCGCGCCTCGCCTTCGGAAGGCTTCACCCCGGCCCCGAGCTGGATCGCCGACGTGCGAATGTAGCCGGCGAGTTCAGCCTGCCGGATCACGTTCCAGACGATATCCTCGTTCGCTTGACGCTCGGGGTTTGAGCGTGCCTTTGTCCGATCGGGAAAGCGGACCGTAAAAACCCCGCGCTCCGCTCGGCCGAGGGTCGTTGGATCATGCCAATTGCTTTGCAGGTTGGCAGTGAAATAGCCGAGGCCGTCGATGAACTTGGTGACGATGCTCGCATCTAGTTCCGATCGATTGCTGATCCCACTCAAATAGGAGGTGCTGGCATTGTATATGCCGCGCTCCTGCATCCAAGCCGCTACTTCGGTCCGGGAAGCTGCAAAGCGATCAAGCGCGTCGACCGTTTCCCGGTTGATGTTGTGGCGATGACAATAGGCGTCGAAGATTTCGCCGACGATCTCGAGAAAGTCCCGCACCGAGCCGTCTGCAAGCTGAGCGATCATCGGCACTCCGCCATAAGCAAGGCGTTTGAACCCGAGGCGTGAGGCGAAATGAAGAAGGGCGGCCGCCTGCTTGCGCCGCAGCCAAGCGATTTTCGCGCCATCCTCGAATATATCCAATCCGCTCAGCAGGCGTCGTTCATCCGCCGGTCCGAACTCGGACTTGAACGCGTCCTCACCATCCTCCGAAAGAAGGAGGACATAGGTCTGATAATAAGGCAGGTCCTTCGTTCGCGGCGGATAGGCGCGACGGTAGCTTTTGAAACGGCTGCGCAGCGCGGCGCGCAGGCTTGTCGCAACCACCGCAAGCCTTTTTGCGTAAGGGCTTTCAGACTCGTCGATAATCGCTGCAAACAGGTCATTGATGTCGCGGCTGCCCAATTTGATATCGAGCGGGAAGAATTGCTCAATGCGGCCTTCATAGGCTTTTTTCGCCTCCTCGCTGACGGCGAAATAGAGGCGAAGGCTGAGAACTGCCTGACAAAGCGCCTTGAACTCCTCGGCGGTTCGCAGGTCGAGACGGACAATCTTGCGATCATGGTCGGTGAGCGGCTGCTGCTCGATGAAGGTCTCTGACGTGTCGAAGAAGGAGCCGACCGAACTGACAACCCACGATATCGGGTGATTGCTGATCCGGACGAGGGTGTTGAGGCTGCGCTGCTGGATGGGACTCAACACTTCGCAATCATCCAAACAGAACTTGAATCCAATCTCTGCGTTGGCGGACCCTGGCATCTGGATGACAGCCGTGATCTTTTCGGTCACGAATTTGAGGATTTCCCCTGCGTCGCGCGGTGGCAGACGATCGCCGAGCTCCTTCACTGTGCCGCGACCGCATGCCTGGTTCATTTCCCGGACTATCGTGCGGCAGAGCTGAGCGAGCGTGAGGAAGGTTGACGGGCGCTGACCGAAATCGACAAGTCGAGGAAACTCACCTGTCACGGTGTCGACGATCTTGAGCTCTTCGATTGGACGATAGAGGAGGGCCCCGGCCACACGCAGGTCGTGGCAGGCTGTCAAGCACCGTTCAAGACAGACCAGTTCGACCGCAAGCGAGAAGAAACGATGCAATTCGAAGTCGGGATTTGGAGAATCAGGGTAGATCGTTTCCCAAGCCGAGTGGGACAGTGAGGCGCTGATGTGGTCAGGAAATTTCACATAGACGCCGATGTGATCGAAATCGGTGAGCTTGTGCTGAAGTTGAAGCGAAGGATTCCTCATGAGATCCTCCCAGCAGATGCTCCTCAGCAACGTGGTCTTTCCACTTCCGCGGCTCCCGCGGACATAGACTGACTTTTCCTGGGTCAACCTATCGGCGGCCGGAGGAAACCAAATCAGGTGGTGCCCCCGGCGCTGATGTTCCCATCGGGTCGGGCGAAACGGATTAAGGTCGCCTGCTTTCATAGCCTCGACCTCACCAACCAATGTTCGCGTCCGAGTTCATGATGTTCGATGGTCACCAGCTGATCAGCGGTTAAAAGTTCCAGGGCTTCCTCGGTGGCGTCGGCCGCGTGGGTTGCGCCAGCCTTCTGGGCGCAGCTCATCATGTCGCCCCAGAAGCAGCTCTGTTCTGCGATGATCTGTTGATAGATGGCCACGACCACTGCGTTAGGCGGGCGCCTACGTCCCGCCCCGATCGGAATGACCTGTCGTTGCATGGCCGCGAACACACCGGATTCGGCGAAGCGCCATGGTTCTATGTAGCAGCTCAGAGGCAAGCCAGCCGGGGTGAAGACGATCTCGACAACGTTGAAGCCTTCCGACGCCTCTGGCGCGGATATGCACACGAGAGGAGCGCCTGCAGAAGTCTGGATAATTTCCACCGGGTCCTCGTGGATATGACCGTGCAGGTAAAGGACCGGCCTTCCCAATTTACTAAGTTCGCTGCGGATCGCGCCCGAATTGACGAGCTCGGTGTAGGGGGCCAGCCTGGGCAGCCTTTGCGGCAAGATATTATGGTGAGCGCAAGCGATGATTAGCGACCCGCCAGGTAATTTCGAGGCGCCTTCGACAAGACCTTGGACCGTATTTTTGCTGAAGGCGGGCGTGTCAAGCTGGCGATCATAATACGACCGCGTCGCCTTCTCATCGACACCTTTCGTCAAAGCGGAGTTAATAGCCTTCACGATCTCGTCGCGAAACTCCTCCGGGATATATTCTGGCGAGCCGCATCCCCAGCAGCTATTGAGAAGCGCGACATCGATCCGGCATGGTCCTTTTTGATGGTCGAGCCAGATGGGCTTGTCGACCGGGAGCAGCGGAAGGCCGGCGTTCGTCATGGCCTGCTGAAGAGGGGTGAACTTCGTCGTATAACTGGGCTTGGCGGCAAGCACGCGATCGATATCGTGATTACCCGGCACGATGCCGACCTTCAGAGCCTCAAAGCGGCGTCCCTTGCCGAGCTGCAACGCTTCCGCGAGGTAACGCACACAGGCCCTGAAACCGTTGAGATCGCCTTGTTCGGCGAGATCGCCCATGAACAGGAGGAAGGCAAAGTCGTCCTGCTCAAGAAACTGATGAAGCCGCCTAAAAACAGTTTTTATTGGCCCGCCAGCCATCCGGTTCCGCAGTTCCAGCGGAAACCGGCGGTCCTTTTCGTCAAGCTTCAGCCCCAATTTTGCCGTCCGTGCGAGATGAACATCGCCGACCTGCAATATTCTCAAGCGCGGTAGCATTGGTCAGTGGCATCCTCTCCTGATCTGACATAATCGGTAGGCGTTCGTTAGCTGCAATCCCTATGATGGCACTTCGCGCGCCAAGTCCATCAAAATGTCATTAGAAAATACGAGACTCGAATTGATAAGCCTAAGCGCATTTTCGGCAGCCAGAACCCAAAATTTCTGTGTATGACTACAGCTTAAAAACTGCGCCACATTCGAAGCCATTTCGGTGCGACCATTCGCGCTCGCGGAACGAGCTCCGCTTGAGCCCCTAATAATTTGCCAGCGAACACCCTCGTCACAAGTCCCTCCAAGTCCTTTCAGCTTCGATAAGTAATTTTTGCAGAGCGACAAATGACGGGATACGGGCCTTCACAGGCGGCTGGAATGACTGAACTGAGTCGTAATGCCGCCGGTCTGGTCAATGAAGCGGGGATGGCAGATTTCGGGACAGGGCAGACGTTTCGCGCTGGTCTTGGAACGGCATGGTTGGTCGCGAGCTGCTGGAACCGGACGGTCTGCACCCAGGGACCGAGATTTGGTCGCTGAGGGTCTCATAAGGGTCGGCTGCGGCGGAAATGCGCCAATATCGTCATTGTGGCAGCCGCGACGTTTAGCTGAAAGCTGCCGTCTATCAATGCGGCGATTGCGGGTCGAATGCCCATTAGTCGATCAGGACAAATGAGTTGCATCGCGCCGCCGCATCGCTAACGAAGGGCCTCATAAAAGATCAATTGTGCTAAGAATGCTCTTTCTGGGACAAAAAATACATGTCGCAGCTGCGCCTCTTCATCCAGCCACCCGCTCGCAACATCGCGTCAGTCAATGCAGACGATGCCCTCATTCTTCTAGGTGATAACTGGAACGACTATAGCTACCGCACCCTTTATACGCTGTATTACAAGCACAAGGGCACCATCCATCAGGTCGGCAGGCTCAAAATCCTTAAAGAGGGGCAGCGGGAAGGTAATATACCGCTGCCGGTCGGGCAGGCAAAGGTTTTGCAATTCAAGAAACATGTCGTCTCGCTTGGCACCTCTATCGACTATTATATCCGCCTGATCGAGCTCGGGCTCCTTGATAAAGTACGGGGGCTGTTCAATGATCTTTCTTCGCATCCCGAACTGCGCGACGCCTTCGCCAAGGAACCGGGCCTCGCAATCTCACTTTACCGCGATCACAATCGACCCGATGATTTCTACGACGAGATCGGGCGGACGGTAGCTGCTGGCGGAGCGCCACCGGGCGACGATGAGTTCACCCTCGCGTTCACGCCGATGGGTTCCAACGAGCCGATAACCTTCAATCTAGGCGGAACAGAAGCGCAGGTGGGGTTGCGCGAGCCCCAGCCGTCTCGGCGCGCGGGCATCATCATCGGACCGAACGGGGTTGGAAAGACACACCTGCTCGCGCGCATCGCCCGCGTAGCGTATGCACCACCCGCCGAGCGTGAGCAGCTGGCGTCCGTGGAGGGAGCCATCGCCGATGGTCCGGGTTTCCCCAATATCTTGGCAGTCTCCTACAGCTCGTTCGATAATTTTGTTCCGCCTATGCTCGAGGGCGACGATCCCGAAGAGCGTCGCGCCGATTTCATCGCTGGCCGTGGACGATACGTTTATCTCGGTATCCGCGATCCAGCGGCGCTGATCGAAGGCAGTGACGTGACGCCACGGCTGGTCACCCAAGTAGAAATGGCGGACACATTCGCCAGCCACATTGCGCGTATCCGCGAGCTCGACCGGTTCAAGACGTTCGCCGAAGTCATGCGGCCGGTGCTGGAGGAAGTATCGGTCCGCGCCTATGCTGGCATTCCACCGCATGACGCACCGGAGGAAGAAGAGGATTTCTGGGGGCTGGACGAAATCCGCGTCGAGCAGCTCAACCGCTGGATCGGCCAAGATCCCGCCGCCGCCTTTCTGAAGTTGTCGAGCGGGCACAAGATCGTCCTGCACCAATTGGCGGGTATGACCGCTCTGCTCCAGCGACACGGCCTCGTGCTGATAGACGAACCAGAAACTCATTTGCATCCGCCTTTGCTCGCCGCCTTGATGTCGGCAATCCGCCGCTTACTGTCTCACCAGCGAGCCTATGCCTTGGTCGCCACCCATTCGCCGGTCGTCGTACAGGAAGCGCTGGCGGACCAAGTGGTCATTCTCGCAGGGCGGGAGCCGACCATCTCCAAGCCCCCGTCGATCGAGACCTATGGCGAGAATGTCGGCGCGCTGAGCCGCGAGGTCTTCGGTTTCTATCCGACCGCCGGGGATTACCGGAATGTGCTCGACCGTATGGTCACTACCTATGAGACCGTCGAAGGGGTGGAGGAAGCGCTAGGGTCCCGCTTGTCCTCGCAGGCGCTCGCCCATGTCATGGCCACAATCGTGCGGCGGGCGAAAGAAGACAAGGTCCACGACTGATGTATACGCTGCGTTATCCGCACAAAAAGGTCGGCGACCCCTTCAACGTGCTCAAGAGCGGGTTGAGCTCAGCGGTGCCTAGGGCGATGGAGGATAAGCTCCGTCCGCTATATCTCAGCTATTTCATGGGTGCGGGCGCCGGCTGCAACATCACGGCGGACAAGCCCTTTCGGGTCAAATATGGTGCGAAACTGCGCGCTGCGTACAAGAAGACATATGAGGGCAAGCAACTCTACTGGTTGCGCACCGAATTGCTAGCAGTTGCCGGCAATCGCTGTCCAAGCTGTGGCGGCGCGCGTCCCGTGACGCTGGATCACCATCTGGCGCAGACGCCGTTTCCTGAGTTCGCGATCTTCCCGCTCAACCTTGTTGCGATGTGTGGCCCATGCAACCAACACAAGTCGGCGTCGACTGGCAAAACGATCGCCACTGCTTTCATTCATCCTTATATCGACCAGATTCCCACGGTCTCCTTCTTTGCCCCGACCGTGACGCGAGCAAACGGTAGCTACACCGTCAGTTTCACGTTCACGCCTGCAGCGATTCCCGATGCCATGCTCGCTGGTCGTATGGAGCGTCAGTTAAAGCGGGTCGACTTCAACAAGGCACTGCTCCCCGAGGTCGGTGAATTGCTCAACGAACTGGCACTTCGGATCGAGCGCGAAATCGTCCAGCCCAATGGCGGTGTCATCGACCAGCCGCTGATCGAGGCATATCTCCATGCAAATGCTGACCGGATCGAAGAACAGCATCGCGTGGGATTCTGGCAGGCGATCATGTCGCGCGCGCTCGCGAACGAAGCCGGGTTCTGTTCGGGCGGATATCGCGATCTACTAGCACGGTCGCCGACTTGAAAAAGATCGGAAGCCTGAGGGGCTTGCGCCTTCCGCTGGAAGCAAAGCGCCAGGACGCTGCGACAGCGCTCCATCACCGTTGTTGAATAGCGTTTCGGCCTCTCAGCTTCTGTTATTGCGGATTTCAATCTGCAGGGTGCCAGTCCGGATCGGCCATTGGTAAGCTCCGAGGGCCGACAAGCGGACGGTCGGCACCTGGGTATCGAAAATCGAGCGCTGAACGGCCGGGAAGGGTCGGATTTTACGAAGGACACTTGCCCCTCTCTTAATCCAATGGGTGGAAATAAACGCCCCAGCCTACTAAAATGGCTCGAACTTCACGGCGGCTCACTGACGATTGCAGTTTTCCAAGCCGCACCGCTCCGACCCCATTTGCCAAACAATATAAAATCAATGTCGGAATCCGGTCAGTGCCCAAAACTGACTCGAATTGATTGAACGCTTTACGGACCTCGCGCTCTCCATCAAAAAATCAGCTATGCGATTGCCTTGTGCGCGTAGCCTCCCAATCTATACGTGTATGGCCAGCCTGTTCCCCGACCTGTTTGAGACCCCGAAAATCCCGGGCTTGTCCTATCGGGAAGACCTTATCTCCCGCGATGAAGAGTTGAGGCTGATCGACGGGATCGACGCATCCGCGCTCGAGCCGTTTCGTTTCCAGGGTTGGCTCGGCAAGCGCCTGACCAGTTCCTTCGGCTGGCGCTATGACTTCGACGACGCACGCTTCGGACCTACAGATCCCATGCCGGATTGGCTGCTACCGGTGCGTGCAAAAGCCGCTGCCTTTGCCGACCTTGAGCCCGCCAGCCTAGCCCAGGCGCTCCTCATCCGCTACGATCTTGATGCCGGCATAGGCTGGCACCGTGATCGCCCGGTCTTCGACCATGTCGTCGGCATTTCGCTGGGCGTGTCGGCCCCCTTGCGTTTTCGGCGGCGCAACGCCAGCGGGTTCGACCGCGTCACCGTTCCGCTCGCGCCGCGTTCGGTCTATCACCTTTATGGCGAAGCGCGGTTCCAATGGGAGCATAGCATAGCCGAAATGGGAGAGACCCGCTGGTCGATCACCTTCCGTACGCTCGCTGAGAAACTGGCGGGCCGGAACATGATCAGATAGCTGCCCACCTTCAATGCTCCATGGTGCCCGCATCAAGAAGCAGGTCCAAGCGCGTCGCAATGTCGAGCCACCGCGCAACGCCGGCGCGATCAGCCGCCAGCGCCAGCGTTCTTACCCTTTCTGTAATAAAGTCGGCGGCGTTCGCGCCATGTTGCCGTTCGACCGCCAACGCTTCGGCCCAGCCTGGATCATGCTCGAGAGAATCGAAGCAATGCAGGATCAGCGCTCAGCAGTACCAAGGCCCAGCGTAGCCATCAGGAATAACTATTCGTCATGGCCTCTTGATATGCGGACTGGGCCGCTGCATCATAAGCTGGCAGGGGGGATTTAGCTGACAGCCCCGCTGTAGGATTATCCTGTCAGGCATAACTGACGCCCCTCTGATTTTTGGGGCGGTCGGAGCGACGGCGCGCCATCGCTTGAGACACACCTAGCGCAATCGCCCCCGGGATTCTCGGGACCGATTCTGTCGGCCTGTTGGCCAAGCTCGCGTGTTACGTCCTCTCCCCATCAATCGATCCCAGACAGATCGCGCGCAACCGCGTCCTATGCCCGACAAGCATCCAGGCGGCGGTCTATCTGTCGCAAAAGACAGCGCATACACGGCGATTCTAAGTGATACCTACAGCACAGAAGCTCCGGGCCTCATCCGCTATTTCAAGCAACGCATGCGGGATGACGAGGACGCCAACGATCTCATGCAGGAAGCATTTGCCAGGCTTGCAGCCCATATGCGTACGAAGATACTCGTTCATCCAGCGTCCTATCTGCAACGCATAGCCCGCAATCTTCTCGTGGATCGAATGCGCAGTGCGAGACGTGCGGCGGCGACCATAGGGCCGACGCTGGATGAACTACCCGAGATCGGCGCTGCCCCGGAACAAAGCTTCGGAATCGAAAGGCAGGATGTTATGCGTCTCTACAAGGCGGCCGTCGATGGTCTCCCTGAGCAGACCCGGCAAGTCTTCCTCATGCATCGGGTGGACAATCTGACCTATCGAGAAATCGGTGAAAAGCTTGGAATCGCTGTACCCACCGTTCAATATCATCTGGGCCGCGCACTGGCGCGTATCGCACAAGCTCTGGACGACTGACATGCTCGATGAACAAGAGAAGCGCTCCGCCTTGCGCGAAGAAGCCGCATCCTGGTTCGCCGCGATGCAGGGTCCAGATGCCCAAAGCCGAGACCAGGAATTCAAGGCATGGCTTGCCGCAGATCCAGACCACCGAATTGCCTACGCGCGGATCGCGGAAGTCTACAGCATGGGAAAGTCGCTGGTGTCGCCGACCAAAGCCGAAGCAGACGCTGCGCCGACGCACCGCCGACATGTGGTGGCTCTTGCGGCGGCGGTCGCTGTGATCCTGCTTTCCTTCTCTGCCATCGTCTGGATGCCAGCTGGCAATGAAGGCCAAAAGAACGGACCCGCAATAGTCGCCGACGCTGGGCAACATACCGCCGCATTCGCAAGCAGGGTCGGGCAGATCCGAAAGGTTCAGCTTGCAGACGGATCAAAGATTACGCTCGACACGAACAGCATCGTGTCGATGCGATTTACGCCAAGTTCAAGGTCGCTCCGCCTGGAGCAGGGCAAGGCCCGGTTCGAAGTGGCCCATGAAAAGAGGCCGTTTACCGTTTCTGTCGGCGACGCCACCGTGACCGCTCACGGAACAGTTTTTGATGTCGGCTTCCGCTCGGACCATATATATTTCGTCCGCCTCCTGCGCGGATCGGTGGACGTCGCGCAAGCCAACCATGTTGTTGGACACGATATTACCAGCAAACCGAAATTGCTGCGCCCCGGGCAGGTGGTCGAAGCTGGGGGATTTGGCGTGCGCGACCTGCCAGCATCCTTCGCTCCGGCAGCAGGGGAAAGCTGGACCTCGAAAATGAGGCAGTTCGATAATGTGAGAGTAGGCGATCTCATCAGTGAGGCAAATCGCTACTCGCATATCCAGATCAGGCAGCCAGTCGCGGAAATTGCTGATCGGCGGGCGTCAGGCACATTTGCGATCGACGAACCTCGAAGGCTGGCCACCAACCTCAGCCTTCTCTTCGGCTTGAAGATCGCGGAGACGCCTGACAGCTCCATAACCCTGACGCCATCCGACACAAATATTTCACAGAGCGGGGCCGAAACCCCATAAATTCAAATTCGGCAACGTGGAGCCTGTCAGAGCATCGAAGAACGATGCGAAGACAAGGGGTCCTCATGCGGAAAATCTCTCACAATCTCGCTAACGCCATCGCAGTTGCCAGTGCAGTCGGCATCGCCACCGCCTCGCCGGTACTGCTAGCGGGCACGCAGCCCGAGCAGACATTTCACATCGAGGCGCAGAAACTTGCCGATGCGTTGCGCGCCTTGGGGACCCAAGTCGGACGCGAAGTCATGTTTCAGCCGGCGCTGGTGGAGGGGCACCTGTCGCCCAAGCTGGACGGCCGCTACTCCCCCGCGCAAGCGCTGCGGCTGCTCCTCAAAGGCACGGGTCTGCGTGCCATTGAGAATGGCAGCAGCTTTGTAATTGTGGCGCGCTCAACCTCCCAGCGATCGCCGGAGGATGGCGACCTCTCATCCGATACCATCCTCGTGACCGGGTCCCGCATCAGGGGTGCCAGTATCGCGGCACCCGTGATCGAAGTATCGCAAAAGGAAATGCGCCGGTCGGGGCAGAATGATCTGGGTGAAGTCATTCGATCCCTGCCACAAAGCTTCAGCGGCGGACAAAACCCCTCAGTCGCACCGGGCAACGTCGGGATCGCAAACCAGAACCTCTCCGGCGGTTCTACGGCAAACCTCCGCGGCCTCGGCGGCGACGCCACGCTGACCCTGCTCAACGGCCACCGTCTCTCTTACGGATCCGCAGTCCAGGCAGTCGATATCAGCGCGATACCTGTTTCGGTCGTGAGCCGCATGGAGGTCATACCCGATGGCGCTTCGGCCATTTATGGATCGGACGCCGTGGGCGGCGTCGTCAACATCATCCTGAAGCGAGACTATGAGGGTTATTCGACCTCGGCGAGATGGGGCGCGGCAACGGACGGCGGCGATGTCGAGCAGCAATATAATACCACTGCCGGTATCCGCTGGAACTCTGGCGGATTCATCGTGGCCTATGACTTCCTGAAGGGCAGCGACATAACCGCGCGCGATCGCAGCTACACCGACTATATGCCGGACGCAGCCACCCTGCTGCCCGAGCGCGAAAATCACAGCGTCATTCTCAGCGGACACCAGGCGATCGGCCCAAATCTCGAATTTGCGGTCGATGCACTTTTCAATCGCCGCGAGATATCCTCAATGCTCGCGCTCGACGCGCGTTCGGGCTATCTCAACACGCCAGTCAACAAGAGCTTCGCGTTGGCCCCATCACTGGCCTGGAGGATCAATCCCGACTGGACGGTGAACTTGAGCGGCCTTTATGGCCGGGACCGCACTGATTACGATCAACGCTATTACTCGAACGGCGCTGTCGCGAGCAGGGCCTATGGTTGTTATTGCAATGTTGCGCGATCGGTAGAGTTGGGCGCGGAAGGCAAGCTTCTTAGTCTGCCGGCGGGAGACGTCCGCCTGGCGATCGGCGGCGGTTACCGATATAATAGTTTCGAGGATACAAACGCATCTGGCAGCCGGTCCAACGGGGGTGGCAGCATCGATAGCAGCTACGCCTTCGGCGAGCTTAACGTCCCCCTCATATCGCCCGAACAAGACTTGAGCTGGGCCTATCGGATTTCGATTAATGGAGCCCTGCGCTACGAGCGCTATCCCGGTATCGACGAAGTCGCCACGCCCAAGCTCGGCCTCATATATGCACCGACCCGCGATTTTGATCTCAAGGCTTCTTGGGGCAAATCGTTCAAGGCGCCCACGCTGTTGCAGCAATATCAGATGCGCTACGTCACCCTGCGCGCGGCGTCCGCCTATGGCGGATCCCAATTCCCAAGCGGCTCAGTCGCCATGATGAGCCAAGGCGGCAATCCCGATCTGAAGCCTGAAAGGGCGGAAACCTGGACGATCACCCTTGGTGCGCATCCTAGCGCGATCCCAGGCCTTCAGTTGGACGCTTCCTATTTCAACATCCGTTACAAAAACCGGATTATCCAGCCCATCTCTGGGGTCAATCAATATTCCGCGTTAAGCAATCCCATCTTCGGGGACTATGTGATCTACGCCCCGGACGCGGCTACGCAGGCTGCTCTCATCGCGTCGACCAACGGGCAGCTGAATAATTACAGCGGAGCGCCCTATGATCCATCGTCCGTCGTCGCCATTGCCTTCAACAATTTCATCAATGGCACTGAGCAGAAAATCCACGGCTTCGATCTGAGCGGGCGGTATAGCCTTCCAATAGGCGCATGGGGCGAACTGAATGTGGGCGGCAACGGGTCTTGGCTTAAATCGACCGAACAGATCAACGAGAACGCTCCGGTTACCCGCCTCGCTGGTATCATCTACAATCCACCCAAATTCCGGGGCCGGTTTAACATAAGCTGGACCAAGGACAGCTTCACGCTGGCAGGCTATGTCAACCATTCGGGGCGGCTGCGCGATACGCGCTCCACAAGTGAGAATGACGTCAAATCGCAAACCACGTTCGATCTGAACGCGCTTCTCACCCTGCCAGCCGACACCCCGCTTGGTGCATGGGATTTTGCACTCAGCGCTCGTAACCTGTTCAATGCCCGGCCACCTTATGCTGCACCAAGCGGGGGCAACAGCTTCTACGTCAACTATGATTCAACCAACTATTCTCCCATCGGTCGCTTCGTAAGCCTGAGCGTCACAAAGCATTGGTGACAATGATGACCAGAGCATTTGCCAGGCCGACTCCTTCCAATCCGTCCGGTGCTGCCAGGGCCCTGATATGCGCCGCCATGCCCTTGTTCATGGCGACGCATGCCATTGCCCAACCCCACAGCAACCCCGTAACGGAGGGAGGGAGCATCCCATGCTCTCTCCCGATCAATTGGACGAATAACCGGGCTTTCAGGGACATCACCGCGGAAGCCCTGATCGGCTTACGCGATTTTGGCGGCGTTTCGTTGGATGGCGCACCAATACAACTGTCCCCGGACGGCGACATGATTGCGCTTCAGCTTCGCCAGGCGAACCCGGCGTCTAACCGCTTCTGCTCGGCGCTCGTCCTGGTTCCAACAGATGGCCGTACCCCAGCGCGTGTGATCGACGACGCGGGCGACATCGAGCGCGCAAGCTTCGACAAATATGGTCTGGTCGGCATACCGCTCGGCATTCCCAAGCCTCCCTTGGTCCGCTGGCATCCTAACGGCCGGTATCTCGCCTATGTCAAACAGCGTAGCGGGAAGGCAGAAATCTGGATCATCAAGCCCGACGGAACAGACCGTCATATGCTCATTCAGTCCGAGGTCGATGTCGAGGCACTGGAATGGTCAGAAACTGGCGACGCGCTCCTATTTCGGAGCCGTCCCGGCCTTGTGGAGGCAAGAGATGAAATCACGCGAGAAGGCCTGAACGGCTTTCGCTATGACGACCGCTTCTGGCCGCTGGGCAGCAATCGGCCCCTGCCCACAAACCAAATTCCATCGGTCGTCCAAGCGCTTGATATTGGCAGCGCTACCGTCCGGCCGGCGAGCCAGGAAGAGATAACGCGAATAGTGTCCCCTGGCGGGGCCCGGCCCGCTGGGGCGAGAGCCCATGCTCGGTTCGATGCCGATCATGTCGCCTGGTCCATCGCCGACGATCCCGCAAAATTTCGACAGCCAGCGCGTCTGCACGTTCGTGTCGGCGCGAGGACATTTGAATGCCTGGCCATTGCTTGCCGGAACGTTACCGACTCCTGGTGGCTGCCTGGCGGCAAGCAGCTGATATTTGCCACGCGCGAAGGCGCATCGGACGAGAAGACCGGGTTTTACCGCTGGATTCCTGGAAGCAGTCGCCCACGCAGGATCCTGCTCACTGACGACGCGCTGTTTGGCTGTGGAGTAGCAGACACACAGCTTATCTGCGCTCGCGAAACCTCCCTTCGGCCCCGACATATTGTCTCGATCAACGTAGCGACCGGCTCCCTCGACACGATTTTCGATCCTAATCCGGAATTCGCGCAATTTCGGCTTGGTAGAGTCCAGCGCCTGGCGTGGAAGAACAGCTTCGGGATAGAGGCTTTTGGCGACCTCGTCCTTCCGGCCGGAGTTAGGCCGGGAACGCGGTTGCCACTGGTTATCGTCCAGTATGAATCACGAGGCTTTCTGCGCGGCGGAACGGCGGACGAATATCCGATACAGCTTCTCGCATCACATGGGTTTGCGGTTCTCAGCTTCAACAAGCCCAAGGCCTATGCGTTGCACGGGCCGCCTGTCACCTATGATGAATATCTTCAGGCGAACCAGAAAGACTGGATAGATCGCCGGAGCATATTGTCCTCGCTTGAGACCATTATCGATCGTCTCGAACAAAGCGGCGTCGTGGATCCGCGCCGGGTGGCGATCACAGGCCAGAGCGATGGCGCCACAACAGCGACCTTCGCGCTGATCCATTCCAACAAGTTCGCCGCCGCAGCCCTGAGCACATGCTGCGAAGATGCGAGCATGATGGTCGGCAACGGCGAAGGATATCAGCGATGGTATGGAAGCTTGGGTTATCCCCTTCCCGGCAGTCGGGCGGATGCCTTCTGGTCGCAATCCTCATTGGCTATGCATGCAGATAAGCGCCCCATCCCTATCCTCATTCAGGCTTCGGAAGAGGAATATCGAATGGCGCTCAACACGTTTGAAGTGCTGCGCGCCAAACGATGGCCCGTTGAGATGTACATATTCCCAGACGAAGGGCATGTGAAATTCCAGCCCGCGCACCGCCTTGCGGTGTATCGCCGTGTGCTCGATTGGTTGCGACGCACCCTGAACGGGTCAGCCGTTAACGGGCGCTTCGCCCCGCCAGCCACGCCTCCGCATCCACGAAAAGCGCGAGACGGCTCATGACCTCCGGACGCAATTTCTCCGGTCTGCTCAGGGCATCGAGGCATGCCGCACGATCCAGAAGACCTTGGGCCGCGAGTTGGCCATCCGCGAGCATGGACCTGATGACGCCGATGTTACGCATGAAGCCCGCTTCGAAAAGCTGGCCGAATGATCCCTTTGTCCGGCGCGCTATGATCTCATCTGGCAACATTCGGCGGAAAGCCTCACGCACGAGCGACCGATCAACGCCTTTGTGCGACCAGCGCCAAACCGGGATGGAAAGGCAATATTCCATAAGTGGTTGGGAGAGTAGCGGATAAATAGTGGGGCGCCCGCCGATGTTGAGAAACTCGGTGAAATGAATGGCCTCCAGCGTCGCCGCGATATGTTGACGCTTTCCCGGACGCCGCTTGCCGCCGCGCTCAATCCACGGATGAACGGGCAAGGCGTCGGCATTCTTCTCGCCTAGAAATCGCACGTCCACCCTGTGGGCAAATGGGCGATGCGCAAAGACCCCATGCCTGATTGAGCGCGCCAATATCTGCCACATGTCGCAGCCGGTCATCCGCGTCAGGTTGGATATGGTTGACCGATATTTCGCGCCGAAGCCGGTATCCAGGAGACAGTCGGTAGCAGGATAGGAAGAATGGATGAAGGCGAAGATATTGTCACCGCCTCCCCCGCTGAAATGGGCGTCCGCTAAGCAGACGTCGGCGACGTCGGCGGAGGCTCTGTCGATTGCCTGCGTAAAGGCGCTCGATAACGGTCTTGGCTTGGCCGAGGCTAGCGATCTACTGTAATCAATGTCATGAACCTTGAGCAATACTTGATGGAGCGGGAAACCGTACATGCCAGCGACCGCCGCCGCATAGCTTCTCTCATCTCCCCTCCCTGTGCCAAAGACGGCATTCAAACAGTTCACATCCGACTCGTGTGCCCTGAGCGACGCAGCAATGACCGAGGAATCCAGACCTCCAGACAGACCCAGTAAAGGGCGAGGAAAGCGCCGCGCCCAGGCGGTAGTTGCATTTTCGATCTCGCGCTTCAGTCGATCCGCAATCGCCTCGACAGGCTTTTCGATCAGATTTGCTTCAATCTGCGGAATCCACCTTGGCTTGCATGTCAGCCTATCAGCCGACCATGTGACGCACAAACCCGGCAAAAGCTCAGACACGCTGTGAAGACAGGTCTCGTTCGTTCGTACCATGGGATTGCGCAGATGCCTTGCCAGGATGGACCAGTCGGGATCGGGCACCCCAGCCTCAACGAACAGCCGATCTGCGTCATGCGCGACGTGAAGCTGACCGATATCCTGGCGATAATAGCATGGGACTTGGCCAGACGGATCTCGGACCAGTTCAACATGTCCAGTCGGGGCATGGTGAAGGACAGCGACATACCGCCCCCAATAGTCCACGAGCAGCGCCTGAATCGGATCCTGCTCCCGTAGAATCTGCGAGAAATCGCTCGGCGACACAATTCGATTTGCGGTCCTGTCGAATAGATTGCCCAATAACAGCAAATGGCGGCCGCGATCGTCGACAGCTTCATAGCGATCAAGGTCGCTGGACAGGCTCTTCAGGGAGACCGGCGTCTCTGCATTCCCCACCCCACTCTCCACGGGACCAGGAAAACTCGAAGCCGCAGGCCGAATGTCGATCGCGAAAGAATAGAAGCTGCTCATTTGATGCCTCTGATCACCGTATAAGGGGCGATGCCCTCCAGCGTGTCGTTCAGCACGATGTCGTCGACCTGAAGCCAGCAATGCGCCGAGAATGGATGAAGCCTCACCCCGACAATCATGTCGGTATCCACGCCATAACACGCCAGAAAATATTTGAGTGCTCGTGTGCGGCTAACGCAGTTCAGCCGGAGCGGCAGCAGCCGCTCCGCGCACGACATGGCCTCAAGCAGATCAACAATCTGGGCCCGGCCAGAAGCGTTCGCCCGCAATTTCCACCAGCGCGCTTCAAGCCCGAACGTGAACAATGCTTTCGGGCGATATATCTGCTTGAAACGCGTGGCGAGCAAAATAGCCATCGCCCGCACCAGGGTTTGCCGGCGGACCGAGACGTCCGGCAGAAGAGGCGCATCACGCGCTGGCAACTGAATATTTGGCAACGCCAGGCCTGTTGCGTCCGCAACGTCGGTGACCAATATCCCGGCGTCTATGAAATAGCGCAAAGCCGGTTTCGCCTCGGGGCCATGATCCTCGATGAGGCAATCTGAAAAGGCGGCGGTCTTTGCAGGACTGAGAGCAAAATAGCGATCGGCCGTGAGATCGAGGAAGACGGCCTGCCCTTCGGTCACACAATAGGCAAGGCCCGGCCGCAGCATGACCAGCATGGGGCAAAGCTCCCGTAAAATTCTTGAATATGACCCGGCGCGCTAAAACGCGCGCCGGGTCGACCGATTATTCGTCGAGAATGCCGGTCTGCTGCTGACCAGCGGGATTGTCCTGATCGACCAGGCCAATGCCCTGCGTTTCGGCGCTCGCGCCGCCCAGATCGATCATGTCACCCTCGATATTTTCCAGATGTTCCATAACAACCTCCATCTTCAAAAAAGCTACCAAGTGGCAGCGACGAGAAGTTTAGGTGGCAGCTCAACATATTGGCGATCTTATAAGCTCTCAATATGCGCGCTAATCTGTTGGTCGCTGGCGTACGCCAACAAGCTTTGTTGCATGATTGGGAAATCTAATTTCATTTCGGCGTGTTAAAACTGGATATATTCGATAGGATCTGATGCGCGACAATCGAAGCCCGCCTTATTCGGCGTCGGTGATAGGCCCAGATAGCCTCCCGGACGGCCGCATCGCGACCGATCTCTGTCAGGTTCCAGATCGACAGCAGTTCTTCTTGGACATTGTCGAAAACAAGCGGCTCATGGAGTCTCGCGATAGCCAATCTGTCACCTGCCATGATGATTGCGCGTGCATGGACCGCATTTTTGGGTCGGCTTCCGATAAAGGAAAACAGGTTATTGGCCGCATCACGTAATTCGCGGGGATGAAAGGGCCCATGCCGGTCGAGTGCCTTGATAGGTTCGAGATCACCTTGGAATGGCGCCTTGGCCTTGAGCGCATGTCGCACCAGATATCCGTGCCAGGTGTAGAGATCACGCAGCATATCGGCAGTAACAGGCGGCACAACAAAACCGCCGCCCTGGTTCGATACCAGGATTTGCTCACCAACGAGTTGGTGGGCGCTATCGCGTACGGGTGATATACTGACACCATAATGATCGGCGAGCGCCTGCACGACAAGCGGCGCGCCTGGTCTCAATATACCGTCCAGAATATCCTGCTTGAGCCGCCGGTAAATGCGATCGGCGGTGATCGGTTCGGCAGACATTGCGCGACAAGCCCTTATTCCTGATCGCCCGCATCTGTAAAAAAGGAGGCTCTGCGCCTGCTGATCGTGCTGGACGAATGTTCATAAATGAGAGCGATGCAGCGATCCTCCAGCTCGGACAGGTCCTCGTCGAGAAGCAGTTCCTGGGGGATCGACATTTTTCGCTCCATGAGAAGAAGCGGGATCATGATATGAGCCGTCGATAGCCCCAGCCGGTGTGCACATGCCAAATGCTCGTCCAGCTTGGATTTTGGATTGCCCGCCTCAATCTCCCGCAACCATCTAACACTAACCCCGGCGGCGCGAGCCAGCTGGGGCTGAGTGATCCGGTCACGTCGGCGGCGCTCTTCGATGCGCTTGCCGGAAATCTCCTTGATCGTGGAGAGAACCAGCCCGTCATCCTTGGTCTGAAGTTTTCGAGTCTGCATGTACAGGCACCCCCGGACATTGTCTCGAAACTCCCAATGGCACTTACCCGATTACGATAGGCTATGCATTTTGCTCATGCGGTCAAAGGCTATCGTTCTCAATCTGAGACGAATTTTCTCCTGTCATTCCAGGTATCACGAATGAACAGTCATCCTTTTTCATGCTGATTGAGGCCGGCGCAACAGCGCACATAGGCGACGCATATCCCTTTCGCTGGCGACGCTCATATGACTTACGGCTGCGACATACACGGTGCTGAGAGGCGGCGCATACATAGCACCGGCCCGCGAGACCTTCTCTCTGATTTCTCGGGCCAAGCTTCCCAGCTCCTGCGGTGCCCCTACATAATGCTGCATAGTCCCCGAAAGGCGCGCAATATCGGGATCGGCAAGGTCGGCAACCATTTCGTCAAGGTCCCGAGCGGCTAGCAGCGTGACGGCCGCATGCAAGGTATTGCCGTACGACAAAAGATCATGAGCGGCGGTGCAGAACCGTGAATGACACTGCAAGAAAAGGCTTAGCCCGCACTCGGACATTGTCAGCCTGTAACTTCGTGTCGCCTGCGCGGCCATAGATGCCTCCTTTCCCCGCGGTGGCCCAACGAATTGAGCCCGCATGCCCGTTGAAAATACGCCGTGCCCAGCCGTGGGAGCAGCGTGGGATCAAAGCATTGTGAACGGCCCATCGGCACTGACGTGCCCATTCGGCATGATGTTGCCTGATCGCGGCATCTCACTGCCTTCCAGCGGCACGTCACTACCCTGCACCGGCACGACATTGCCCTGGCCATTGCAGGGCTGGGGAAGCTTGGACAACGATCCATTTCAACGGACCGGTGATGGCAAGTCTACCCGAACGAACGAAGCTCCCCGGTCACACAGTCCCTTCATCCAGGCGGCCAATGGCCGCTCTAGTCCAAGGAGGTATGAACCATGGCCAGCGGATTCCCAAACAGGCCACCGACCTTCGTCATTCTTATGGCCGTCACTATGCCCTCCATTGCGGCTCCAAAACAAGAGGCCTTCGTCCGATCAACCCGCGCCGTAGACAGGGCGACACGCGTCATCCGCAACGTCGGCGGCGACTATGCGATCATAGCAGCCACGCCGCGGCGGCAATTGGCCCGGCCGACAACGGTGCCGATCGGACGATCCATCGGCATTGACGCCGCGCTTTTCTCGCTCAATTCCAGGAAACCGGAGCAACGCCCATGACGGTCACATCTCACCCGCTGTCGCTGTTCGCTTTGCTCGCAGGAGCCGCATTGGCCGTATCGCCCAGCCTAGCAATCGCAGACCCAGCCGATGAGGCTGCGATACTAAGGGCAGCCGCATCAGAAGCCGAGGCGAAGCTCCATCAGACCTTTACGAATCTTCAGTTCGAGGATTTTGCCGTGGCTCCCGTCACGGGTCAGTTGTATCAGGCAAGCGCCAGAGGCCGCATCATCTACTATGCGCCGCAAAGTGAGCATCTTTTGTTCGCTACGGTCTACGACCGCAACGGCGTCAACCTGACCGCGCTGGCGCAGGAACAGGGCGCCACGCGCCGCCTCAAGGCCATCGACCCTGCCAAGGCATTGGCGATCGGCCCTGCAGATGCGCCCACGGTCATAGAATTCACCGACCCGGATTGTCCCTACTGCCAGGCGCTCGACCGCTTCTGGAGCGCAAAAGCCGCCGAGGGCAAGCCGGTAAGGCGTCTCATCTTCTTCGTGAGCGGCATCCATCCGACCGCTGCTGCCAAGGCCGAGCATATCCTATGCTCGACAGATCGCGAGGCGGCCTTCCGCGCGGCCTATTCAGGCCAGACACCGCCCGTCCTGCGCCAATGCGCGCAGGGCCGTGCCAAGGTTGCGGAGGACGCTGAACTGGTCGCCAAAGTGGGCGTGTCAGGGACGCCAACGCTGATCGCAGATGCCAAGCTCATATCGGGCTTTCAGCAGGCCGAACTCGAAGCGTTCCTCGATCGGCACGCAAAGCCTGCGCTTGCAAAGGCAGTGTCCGATGTGCGGCGCTGAACGGGCGCGCGCCATCGCGGCTGCGCACAATCTCTTTGCGGAGGGCATCCGGCCCGGCCCCAACTGGCCAGCGCGGATGAACCAGGATGCCGGCGGCGGCGGGCTCATGGAGCCGTCCACCGACGCCCCGGCCGACACCGATCTTGCTTCGATGCCGGCAGGCTTTGGTTGGACGGCTCCTTTTTGGAGCAATGCTATGATGCACAAATTTGGCAACAAGGTCCTGGCGGTGGCCAATGTCGGCCTCCCTTTAGGCGCGATGGCCCTGGTCGGTGGCCCGGTCCATGCCTTCTCGGCACCCGCCCAGGGCGATCTTGGTTACGACATATACGATATCGTCGTGAACCAGGGCGTGAAAGGTCCGATGGGATTTGTGGGCGGCGTCGCTGCCTTCCTGTTCGGCGTCTCGCGCCTTTTCTCGAATATCATGATCGGCATCCCGACCATCGTCGCGGCCGTCTGCCTCATCAAGGCGGACTCCATTCTCCAGACCTTCGGGATGGTCATCTGAGACGCGAAGGTGGGGCACGCACCTGGCTGACCAGGCGCTTCCCCCACCGGCAACAGGCTGGGGACCGATGGTCGGTTCCTGGAGAATGATACCTTCGAAGGTGTCATGAAGCCAAGAGGAGAAGGGCAGATGGACGAACGCCTTCCGCAATATCTGCATCGGCCCGTCCAGATCCTTTGGTTTGGATCTGACGAGTTTCTGCTCGCGACCTCGAGTATTTTCGTGGCCGCGATCGTGGGCGGACTTGTCGGCTGGGCGCTGATCGCTGCCCTTCTCCTTTTCATCCCGTGGAAGCGGACCAAGCCCAGGGGCTATCTCCCCCATCTCGCCTGGCGCTGGGGTCTTGTTTCCTTTCCTCATTATCCGGGTCCCACCCAGACCCGCTTCTTCGAGTGAGCGCCATGGGCATGTTCGGGCACAAAAAGACGGACGAGGATCCGCTGCTGGGCAAACCGGCCAGCTACGGCATCCATCGCTACCTGCAGGGCTCGGCCAACCTGTTCGAGGAAAACCGCCTGCTCAAGGTTGCCATTGCGGGCATGTTCGGCGTCACCGCCGTGCTGGGCGTGGTCATCTACACGACCAACCAGAATGCCCGGACGGTGATCGTCCCCTTTGGCGCCACGGGTGATCTTCATGTCTCCGGCAACACACCGTCCGAAGCCTACATCGTCGCCATGACGCGCAACATCGTCGCGCTGTCGGGCACCTGGTCGGCTTACTCGGCCGATCGGCAGTTCCAGGAGCTGTTGGGGCTCGTTCACCCGTCCGCCTATGGCGCGATGCGCGACAGCCTCAACGCCATGCTCGATGAACTGGCGAACAACCCGACGCTGTCGATCGCCACCTATATCCGGGGCGATCAGCCGGTCCGCTGGACCGCCCATGAGATCGTCGTCCCGGTCGAGAAGGTCCGTGTCATCGGCGGCGTAATCCGCAAATTCCGGGGCATTTTACGCATCGGCTACGGCATCGAAAATGGCCGTTTCTGGCTGACGCGCCTTTCCGAGGAGCAATTCGATGTCGAAACACGCTAATCAGCGCATAGGAGCGTGCGCCGCTCTAACCGGGTTCATGCTGCTGGCGATCCCGGCCTCAGGCCAGACGCTCCATGCGCTGCCCGATCAGACCAGTCGGATCCGTCTCTCCAACCGCGACATCAACCATGTCGTGTGCGAGGGCGGCGAGATCGAGGATATCAAATTCTCGGCCGAAAAGGGTCTTGCCGTCGAGAAAGGCGGATCGGACGCCTGGATAAAGTTCCTCGCCCGCGAGATTGACGACGCAGGGCAAGTGACGCGCAGCTATGTGACGCAACCTTCCGAGTTCTTTGTGCACTGCAACGGCGCGACCTACCCGCTCTATGCCGAGCCGGCGGAAATTCCCGCGCAGACGGTGATACTCGTGCCCGGCGCGCGGCAGCGTGCCCAGGCCAATAGCGCCTTGATGGCTGCGCTCGCCGATGAAGATCGCGCCGTCTCCATCACCATGGCCCTGCTCGACGATCGCATCCCTGCCTCGTTCAGCGAGGTCGCGCCGTCGGGTGACGCGGTCGGCATTTCAGCGCTGCCGGGCCTCTCGATAACCGAACAACGCCGTATCGCCGTCGAGGGCGCCGGACTTTCAGCTTCACAATATCATGTGCGAACCACGGCAGCGGTGACGCTGGACGAGCGCCAGCTCGTCGATCCGGCCCTTGGGGCAGGCATTTTTTCGGTCACGCTGGACCGGGTCCGCCTTGATGCGGACGAAACGGCCCGACTTGTCGTGGTCCGTCGGGGTGCCGGACAATGAGCGGCGACAAGAACAAAGGTGCAGCGGAGACGCCGGAAGGCCTGTCGCCCTATCAAGCCCATCTTGCCGCTCAGAGCGCCGGACCGAAGGATGAGGCCATACGCCGTCCGTCTCCGGCCTTGCTCGACCTCAAGGCGCAATGGGCCAAAATGTCAGCGCGGCAGAAACTGCGCGCGCGCCAGCTCGCCGTTGGCGTTGCCGTCGGCGCACTCGGGATCGGACTCTACGCGGCATCCGGCAGCAAGGAGGACGTCAAGCCCACCGATCCCGCCGCATCGCTCAACATGGGTGCGGGGCTGCGCGGCGACAGTCTCGAGGTCAAACTGCGCGGGGATTTGAAAAAGGTCCTCGATGGCCAGCAGCTGCTGGGCGACCGGGTCAGCGCGATCGAGGAAGGCAAAGTGCTCACGGGCAACACAACGGCTCCAGGCGGACAGACCATGGATGGCGACCTGCCCCCCGCCCTGCCCGACAACGTTCCAGCTCTGCCCTACCCGCCCGATACCGGCGACATCAGCGCGGATGCCGACAGGCTGCCTGCGCCGCCCTCCGGTCCAGTTGCGCCACCTGCTCCACCAGCACCGCCAGTCGAAAAAACGGTCGGCGCGATCGGCTCGGCTGCCGGTCCGGTCGTGGCGCAGGGCGCGACCGACCATGCCGCATCGTCCAAAAAAAAGAGTCGGACGATCTATTTACCGCCTGGTTTCATGAAGGCGCGGCTCCTGACCGGGATCGACGCGCTGGCGAGCCGGGACGCGACCAGTAATCCTGAACCCATCATCGCCAGGGTGCAGGCGCCCGCGGTCCTGCCCAATGAGGTGAAGGCCAACCTAGCGGGCTGCTTTGTGGTCGGCAACGCCACCGGGAGTCTTGCCAAGGAGCGGGTCGAGGTCCAGCTCGTGTCGCTGTCCTGTGTGGATTTCGACGAGCATTCGATCGTCGATCAACCGGTCAAGGGCTTCTTTGTCGATACCGACGGCAAGAAGGGCCTGTCGGGCAAGGTGGTGACGCGGGCCGGGGCGACGCTGGCGCGCGCCTTCATCGCCGGGACCATCAGCGGCATCTCGCAATCGGTCGAAAGCACGTTCGGCAACACCTCGACCTCAGCCTTGGGAACGGTCCGCACGCTTGATGCGGGCGACGCCGCAAGGACGGGCATTGCCGGCGGGCTCTCCAAATCCTCCGACAAGCTCACGGACTTCTATCTCGATCTCGCCCGCCAGGCTGGTCCCATCGTCGAGGTGGGTGCCGCCAAGGATGTGGTCGTGGTGATCCAGGAGGGCGCCACCCTCGAAATCAAACCCGGCGCGGGAGTCAAATTCTGATGTCCGCGCCCACGGGAGACAAAGTCATGAAGATACTCCGACCCTGCCTCCTCCTGCTGCCCCTTCTCGCGCTGCCCGGCTGCGCGACCATGGGATCGGTGATGTCACCCTATAGCGAGAAATTCTCGTGCAAGAATAGCGATCATGGCCAGTGCATCCATCCGGGCCAAGCCTATGCCGATGCGGTCGCAGGCCGTGCCTCCAGATCCGATCCTGCCGTCACCCATGATCGCAAGCTGCTCGCTCCGGACAAGAAGCAAGGCCGCGGCAGAGACATGGGGCCCGCCAGGGCTGCGGCGACACCCCAGGCTATATCGCAACCTGGCCAGGGCCATGTCGGCGCGCTGATCGAGGCTCCCGGATCGCCGATGCTGCGCCCTTCGCGCACGATCCGGACATTGATCCTGCCCTATGCCGACAAGCAGCGCCCCGACCGGCTCTATATGGCGCGCTATGTCTATTCGATCATCGACCGGCCCGCCTGGGTCGTAGGCGACTATCTGGTGGAACCGGGCGGGCGAACGCCTGCGCCACCGGTGCTGCGCACGATGCGCGAGCCCGAACCGGGCAGCACAGACGTGCCGACGCAAGAGGCCATGCCGCTTACCATCCATCCGGAGAAACGGCCATGAGCGCGCGGCCCGGCCACAAGGGTCTGAGCTATCAGCGCCTGCGCGCCGCCGTGACCCGCGACGCCTATTCGGATTTCCTGCCGATGGTCGCCTGGGTCGAAGAGGAGGAAGCTTTCCTCTGCATCGACGATGGCTGGGGCCAGGCCTGGGAGCTTGTTCCGTCCGCTTATATGTTCGCCCATGTGCAACAGGCGTTGCTCGGGCTGCTCAATATCCATTTCCCCGAAGGCACGGTCCTCCAGCTCATCACCTTCGCCGATCCGCTGATCGATCCTGCGCTTGATGCCTATCTCGATATGAAGGTCAGACCAGACCCGCTGGTCCAGGCCTCGGCCCGGCGTACGGCCGACTATCTGCGCAGCGGCACGAGGGGCCTGGATGCGCTCCATGCCATCCCGGTACGCGACTTCCGGTTGTTCCTCGCGATCAAGACGCGGGTGAAGCTCGGCGCTGATCTGCGCCGCCAGGTCGAGGAGCAACTGGCGAAGATGGGTATCCGGCGGCTACCGCCCGACGAACTGGTCAGCTTCTATCGCCGGATCTTCAACGGCGTCTTCGCGCCCGCGCCGGGGGTATTCCTCAGCGAAAGCATGGGCGGCATGCCCGCCCCATCGATCGCGCGGCAGATTATCGAGGCTGGGCCTGACCTCTGCTTCGAGGGCCCGGAAGTATTTATGGGCAACCAGGTGGCGCGCTGCCTCACGCCCAAGGCACCCGCACGCCGGATCACCGCCGAGCGCGCCAACCGTCTCATGGGCGGGATGCGCGGGAGCGCCGAGGACAGCGACCAGATTGGTGGGCCATTCCTCTATTGCCTCTCGATACTGTTCGACCATTCCCAGTTCGAAATCCACAAGCGCGCGCAGATCCTCTCGGCGCAAAAGGCCGCGGGCAGTTTCGCGGTCGAGGTCGGCAAGCAGATCGAGGAGATTGGCTGGATCTTGGATGAAGCGTCCAACAGCCGCTTCGTCTCGGTGATCCCTACCATGTGGGTATTCGGCCGCGACAGCGCCCAGGCGCGTGAGATGGCAGCACGCGCCAAGCGCTTATGGGAATCAGAACCCCTGCCCTTCATGGTGCAGGAGGAAAGCTATCTGCTGCCCGTGCTGCTCGCTGCCAGCCTGCCCTTCGGGCTTTATCCCGAAAAGCAGACAATCAAACTGCTGGAGCGCGATTTTCGCATGGCCGTGAAGGCCGCCAGCCTCATGGCGCCGGTCCAGACCGATTTTCGCGGCGGCGGCCGCCCGGCTCTCCTCTACGTGGGCCGCAAGGGGCAGCTCATCACACTCGATCTCTTCGACCCGCGGATCAACAATTATAATTTCATCGTTTCGGCTGAGTCCGGAGCAGGCAAAAGTTTCCTGCTCAATAATTTGTGCCAGCAATATTATGCGCAGGGCGCGCTGATCCGCATCATCGATATCGGCGGCAGCTACCGCAAGCTCTGCACGCTCTGCTCGGGGCGTTATATCGACATCGGCGAGGAGCGCCTGGTGCTCAACCCTTTCGACATGGGGCTGGCGCTCGATGGCGAAGACAAGCAGTCGGCGATCGCCATGGCAGTCGCGATCGTCGCGGAAATGGCGAACGCCTCGACCCGCAAGCCCGTCACCACATCGGAATGGAACCTCCTTAAATCCGCTGTCCAATGGACCGTTGATAGCGGGCGCGGCGAAGACGGCATCGACGCGGTGCGCCATTGGCTCGGCCGCTATCCCGACAATGCAGCCTCCGACCTCGACCGGGTCGACCATCTCGTACCGGTCGCGCGCGAACTGGCGTTCAACCTGCGCGATTTCGGGTCGCAGGGCGCCTATGGCCATTTCTTCAACGGTCCTTCGACGCTCGACATCTCACGCGATGAATTTGTGGTGCTGGAGCTCGAACGCCTGAAGGCGCTGCCTGACCTCTTCAACGTGATCGTGATGGTGGTGGTGAACGCGGTCACCCAGGAACTCTATCTCTCGGCCCGCGACAAACCCCGCTTCGTCCTGTGCGACGAGGCCGCGCAGTTCATGACCCGCAGCGACGGGCAGGATCTCTCCCGTCTCGCCGAGGCATTCGGCCAGGGCTATCGCCGCGCGCGCAAATATCAGGGGAGCTTTGGCATCGTGCTCCAGAGCATGAACGACCTCATGCTCTTTGGCGGCACCGGACAGGTGATCCTGGAAAATGCCGCGACCAAATTCCTGCTGCAGGGCTCCACCTATGACAAGGCGGTGGACAACAAGATCCTCGACTATTCAGGCTTCGTCCTCGATCTCCTGAAATCGGTCCGCAACGCCAAGCCCAACTATTCCGAAGTGTTCATCGACAGTCCATTGGGCCTCGGCATCGCGCGACTGGTGGTCGACCCCTTCAGCTACTGGATCAATACTTCTGCGCCCAACGAGGTTGCCGCCTTCGAGGCGCTGGTGCGGGCCGGTCGCAATCCGCTGGAAGCGGTCTGCGAACTGGCCGGTGTCGATCCGGCCCAAATACTGGGCGGAAATACTCGCCAGGGCGGGAGGGCGGCATGACGCACAAGCCTGCAACCCATCCCGATCAGCTGGCGCTCGACTGGGAAAATGACCCGGCAATCGAAGCGATGATCGAAGCGCGTGTCGCCCGTCGCGCCGAGGCCGCCGCCTTCCATTGGCGACTGCGGCTTGTGGCCATCGAAACCTGCATGATGGGCAGTCTCGTCATCATAGCCGGGATCGCGCTCCATCAGCAGCCGCTGCAGGCCATACGGGCAGGCATCCTTGTGGCTGCCGCCTGCTGTGCGAGCGGCATGCTGCTGATCGGCCTGTCTGGCGCATGCGGGATGGTCTTCTCACGCCTGCGGCAATGGAGGGCGTGATGAAGGCCGATCACAGCAATGGCTTCGATCTTGGCCTGGACGTCGGAGACGATGTCCATGGGCTTCTGGCCTATGCGAGGAGCGTGAGTAACCCGGCGCTTGGGATCGACGCGGTTGCGCAGGCGATCGTCTCGGTCATCCAGGCGGAACGCCGCTTTGCGCGGATGAGCTATACAATGTTGGTGACCGGCGGCATCGCCAATGCCGCGTTTTGCGCATTTGCCGCAGCGTGGCTCTTTCAGGCACCGCTTGCCGAAGGCATCTTCATCGGCATCTGCGCCGGAATAGGCGCGGGCTCGACAGGTCTGATCCTTATTCCCTGGGATGCAATCGCCGAGCGCTTTCATGCCATCATCCAGCGGTGGAGGCGGATGTGAACGGCATCTTCTCGGCCACGCCCGCGCCAGGACCCATCCGTCTGCTCATCGGCAGCCAGGGCCTTGTGCTCGTGCAAACCTGCATCGCCTGGCAGTTACCCGCCGTGCCCGCGGTCGTCCGCATTCTCGGCGCGGTCCTAGCGGTCATTGCGATAGTGGCGCTGATTAGCGCCGCTATCGGCGAGGGGCGCGAGAACCGTGCGCCATATTGGAGACGGCGTCGTGATCGCTAGAACCACGGGCCCAGGGCGCCCTCGTCATGCCCTATGGGCAATAGCGCCCTTGGCGCTGATGACTGGACTGCTGACGCACGCCCCCGTCACAGCCGCGACCAGCATTATCGGCCGCACCTGGCCGATCGCCGAGCCCGATGCGCTGAGCGAGATCGAAAGCCGCGCCGCGCATGTTCCCGACATGAAAGCCGCCTTTGGCCCGCGCGAGCGCTGGTCGGCGATGAAACCTGCCACGCTCGGCATCGCCCGCGACGATCGCCGCCGAACGGTGGTGCCCTTATATACCCTCGATCAGGATATCCGGCTGCCGAGCGGAAAGCGGCTTTACGCCAAAGGCTACAGCTTCAATCCGCTTGCCTATGTGTCACTGCCCCAACGGCTGATCATCGTGCACCCCAGCGATCTGGCCTGGGCGCTACGCACCGCAAGGCCCGCCGATTTCATCCTGCTCGCCGCCGGTGGTCTTTCCCAGGCCGCAGATACGCACGCCGATGCGATCACATTGGGCGAGCGACACGGCCGGGCGCTGTTCCTGCTCGAGGAGCGCGTGAAGGCACGGCTTGGCCTGACGGTCGCACCGGTGATCGTCGCGCAGGCGGGCCAGAAGCTGGCGCTGACCGAGGTCGTCATGCCCCCAAGCCTGGGGAGGGCTGCGCGATGAAGATGCTTTCTGTCCGAAGCGTTTTGACGCTGGGCTCAGCCCTTGCGGCACTGGCGATCGCGTCCCCCGCCCATGCCTCCAAATGCGAGGCGGGCACGATCTTCAATCCGATCACCAAGGTGCGCTGGAACTGCATCTTCCCGATCACCATCGGCGGGGTGAAGGTGGGTCCGACCGACCCGCTCGGCAAGGCGCTCGACGCGCAATCGGCCTCCAAGCCCTTATGCGCCTGTCGCAAGGGCGTGACCTTCTGGTTCGGTGTGAAGGTCAGCTTCTGGTCGCCCAATCGCATGGTCGATGTTGTGACCGAGCCTGGCTGCATGATGGCGCTGGGCGCTGACATCATGCCGACCGGTGGCAGGCTGCAAGGCAGCCAGACCAGCCTTTCCGACGGCACTAACACGCGCAAGATGTTCGCGCAGATGCACTATTATATCGCGCCGGTCTGGAAGATGCTCGACATGTTCACCGACCTGCCCTGCATCGAGGATGACGGCTTCGACGTGGCGCTGATCACGGAGGTCCTGCCGACCTGGCAGTCGGCGACCTTGGGCGCGATCATCCAGCCAGAGGCGATCCTGTTCGGCAATCCGGCCGCCGGCCTTGCCTGCATGGCCGACAGCGCTGCGGCGGCTGCGGGTAAGGTCGTCGATCCGCTCTTCTGGTGCATGGGGTCCTGGGGCGCGACCTATCCGATCGCTGGCGACATCCATTTTGGCGACAGCGTCGAGGCCTGGGCGGGGCTCGCCGCGCGCGGCGTCTTCATGATGGGGCGGCTTGGTGCCCTTACCGTCAGTTCAGCGGACGGCTGCTCGTTCATCCCGCAGCCGGTCTGGACCAAGAGCCGCTACAAGTTCCAGCTGATGGAACCGGTCAAGGGTGGCCAGTGCGTCAATGTCGGGCGGCCAGGCGCGCTTTGGACCAGCGCCAAACATGCGCCGGGCAAGGACAATGCCCAGTTCATGCTGTTTGAAAAGACGATCTGCTGCGCCGGGGTTTCGACGCCATGAACAGGTCGCCTGTCCCGATCCGCATGCCCTCGCCTGGCATCAGCCGATGGTCTGCCCGTCATTCCACCGAGCCAGGCGTTCCCCATGCGGTCAGGCCGGTGTCGCATCCCCCCTGCGGCACCGGTCGGACGGTTGGCGTGGCCACACATACAGACGATCATACGGCGCGCCCCTCTTCGCCGCATGTGGTCGTGGCCACGCTGACCGTTTTTGAAGGTCAGGCTGTATTCCGGGCAGAGCGTGCCGACCCCGTTTCTGCTATATTTCTGTTCCGGCTGCGGCGCGGATCGCGGCAGATCGCGTTACGCGAGAACCGGCCATGAGGCCAGCTACCCTCGTCCTTGTCGCAGCGCTCAGTCTGCCAAGTCCCCTGCATGCTCAGACCGCGCAGGACCGCGCCCGCGCTGCGGCGGCCGCAGCGCGGTCGAAGAGCGCGGACAGCGACGCGCTGCTTGGCAATTATGTGACGCCGGGTCTGGCGGGACAGCCCATCACCACCGTCGACACCAAAAAGTCCTTCACCCCCAATCTTGCCTGCAAGAAAAGCGCGACGCTGCTCGAACTGCTCGCCCAGCCCAGCGCCACCGGCGATATCGGCACGCTCAGCATCTCGCGCGACAGCGATCTCGACGGGAGCTTCGATGAGGCATTGACCGTCCCGGTTCCCACGTCCGGGATTTGCGCCAATGGGATCATCTCCTGCGCGCCGGGCAGTTGGGACGCGTGTCGCTTCTTCCGCTGGGACGCTTCGGCGTCCGGATCGTTGAAGCTGTCCCAGGTCGAGCTGACCGATCTGGCCGGCTGTTACTGCGTCAATAATAGCTGCGGCAGCAATCTGGTCTGGGGCAATATGGCCTCGATCCTCAAGGATCTGGGCGGCGGCGTTGTCGGCGCGCTCACCACGGCCGATCCGCGTATCGGCATCGCGCAGGCGTCCATCGATGGCCCGCTCATCCGCTATACCGGCGCGCAAACCACATCCTGCACGGCGCAACCCCAGATTGGCGCCACGGCCTACAAGGCCAATCCCGGGACCATGGCAGGCGACGCCTTTGGCACCGCGCGAACGAGCAGCATTTTCCAGGCACTTGTCGCGTCTTCAACCGGAACCGGCACATCGCAGGTGCGCCGGAGTTGCGCCATCACGCGGCAGATCACTCAGGAAGAGATGACCGCCGAGATGATCATCGATCGCGTGGCGGGCGGCTACGCAACCTATGCTGCAAATCCAAGCAGCCGCACCTTCGTCATGGGTTCGCCCTCCGACAACAGTCTGTCTGGCGGATCCTGCACGCTGATCGATTTTCATATGACGCTGCGGGTCAAGGACGCCGCAAGGCTTCAACAAGTGCTTCTGACCCGCTTTGGCGGGGACGATTGGGCGCAGATCAGGATCGATGGCGAACTGGTTGGCTCAGGCCCGGAAGTCTGGACCGGGTCGGGATTTCCGCCCGCTAAATGCGAGAAGAAGAGCGCTTTCTATGTCGATCCCAACCTCGATCTCACCTCCAGGCTGACGCAAGGCGATCATGATATCTGGTTGCGGGTAGCGGTTGCCGATGGCGGCGAAGCCTATGCCGCGATCGAAGCGAAGGTGGACGCCGGCTGCAAGACGAGCGAGCAGCTTGTCGATAGCTGTTCAGGCTATGCAGCCAATGACGCCTGCCGTCTCGACGATGAGGATGTCGATGGCGTCATCACCTATCGCAACGGCGTCAAGACCGGGCTCACTCCCCTGCCCCAGACGCGGCTGATCGGCACCGGCGCCTGCGCGACCACGATCAGCCGCGCCTTCTTCGAACGCCAGCGCAGCTACGCCTGCACGGTCGATAGTGGCGCGGTGCCGAAGCCCGATCTCTCGCGCGGCACCTATATCATCGATCATTCGACCGAGACTTTGCTCGCTGACCGGGTGACGAATGCCGATGGCAGCCATAGCCTGACAACCCGCAATTTCTCCTTGCCCGTGTCCGGCAGCGTCAATGCGTGCGAGCCCATCTGCAAAACCCGCAAGGCGCAGGTCAATATAGCCGCAGCCCCCGATGGCGTGACCGGTTCCAGACAGAGCGATCCCATGGGCTGGGACTATCATTATCACGCCTGCCAGGAGAACGGTGTCTGCCCTGCGGGCGAGGGCGAGGAACTGGTGCAGGGCTGTGGCTGCATCGATGATTTTCCCGAAGCGGTAGTGATGATGCAGACCGTACATCTGGGCGGTGCCGACATGGTCTGCACGAGTGCCGTGCGATGAGGTCGCTGCGTATCTTGCTCTTGGGGCTGATCCTCCTCGCGGGCGCTGTTTCTGTGTTCCCCGGTGCCGCGATCGCCCAGCAGCTTTGCGCTGTCGATCTTAACGGCAATGGCGATGCGGCGGACGACGGCGAGACGGCAAGCTGTCACCTGACCGGCGCGGGCGGATGGATGTGCCCCATCGGCGAAACACCGTGTGAGGCGGATCAAGGTGGAGCAATGCGCTGCCCCCTCGGCGAGCAATATGCCTGCGCTGTGCCCGCGAGCGGCGGCGCGCCGACCTGCTCGGTCAACGCTTGTATCGACACCAGCGCCAATCCGATCGTCGAGGAGCCGGTGGTGGATGATCCCGGTGTCGCAGCCGACGGTGCCGTCGATGCTGATGGCAATTGCCTTGGCACGATCGAGATTTTTTCCGGCCGCGCCGCGCGCTGCCGTCCTGCTGGGCTCAGCACCACCTTCCAGAATTGCTGCAAGGACAAGGGAAAAATCGTGAAGGACGGCATGGGTGGTTCGATCTCGTCGATTACGACCAAGATCGCGGTCGCCAAGGGCGTCTTCACCGGCATGAAAGCCGCCTACACTGCCTTCAAGGCAGGCGCGACCGCAAGCCAGGCGGCAAGTGCCGGTGCCAACGCGATCATTGTCGGCATCGATCCCACATCGATCGCGATCAGTCTTGCGGTCAATTTCATGA
Source organism: Sphingobium sp. (assembly GCF_049304695.1). Taxonomy (GTDB): domain Bacteria; phylum Pseudomonadota; class Alphaproteobacteria; order Sphingomonadales; family Sphingomonadaceae; genus Sphingobium. The sequence goes on along the minus strand of NZ_JBAQOK010000059.1, from coordinate 31,249 downwards.
TCGATCTCCTGCTCCAGGGCTGCGACCAGCAGGATATGGAAGTGGGCATGCTGCGCGGTTCGGGCATGTGCCATGAGATCGGCAGCTATTGTTCGTCGAGCATCCTTGGCGTGTGCGTCCAGAAGGCGCGGGGCCATTGCTGCTTCAACACAAAGCTTGGCCGTATCATCCAGGAACAGGGCCGCCCGCAGTTGAAGGCCTTTAGCGCCATCGGCTGGGGCACCGCGAAGCAACCCTACTGCCGGGGCTTTAGCCCGCAAGAATTCCAGGCGCTCGATTTCAGCAAAATGGACCTCTCCGAATATTATGCGGAAATCGAGGCGCGCGCCCAATCTGACATCCAGATCGAGATGAAGGACAAGATCGATGCCCATATGCAGACGATCAGCAACTAGCCGCGCCCTGCTCCTGGCGGCTCTCGCGCTCTATCCCGCATCGGTGCGAGCAAGTGAACCGCAGGCTGTGGCCAGTCAGCCGGCAGGGCAAAATACGCGGACGCGGATTGAAGACCAGGGCGATGCGGCCCTCGAACGCGTAAAACGCGCGGTCGGCAAAGCCAAGGCGTCTGCGCCATCTTCACCGGTTCTACCCGTCAAAACTGACGCCGCGGCGCAGCGCCGCGCGTTCGAGGGGATAAGCCGGCGTAAGCAGGATCCCGCCATGGCGGATCGCGTCAAGGCAGACGTCGCGGCGGCACGCAAAGCCCTGGCCATCGAACGGGAGACCGCCAGTCGGCGTATCGCGCAGGCCCTGGGCCTGGAACAGCCCGAAGAAGCGGCATTGGCTGGCGTTGTTTCCGGCAGCAGCGCGAACCAGTGGGTCCCGCTACTGTTCGTGTCCTCCTCCATGCCGGTTGAAACATTGCGCACTTACGCAGGGCAGCTCGAACGGGCCAGGGGTGTCATGGCTTTTCGCGGCATGCCGGGCGGGATGCGGCAGGTTGGACCGATGGCGCAATTGTCGGCCGCGATACTGCGCCGCGATCCGGGATGCGAAGGTCCCGCCTGCGCCATGCGCGACGTGCAGCTGATCGTCGATCCACTGATTTTCCGGCGGCATCGCGTCACCCAGGTGCCGGCGCTGGCGATGATCCCCGGCGATCCGACCCGGCCCTATTGCGAGCGCGACGAGGCGAGCCAGCGTGCAGCGCATCTTGTGCTGGGCGATGCCGCCCTGTCCGGGCTTCTTGAGGAATATGGCCGCCTTGGCGGCAAGGCGGAGGTGCAGGATGCTCTTGCTCACATGGCGCGCCGGTAACCGGGTCTGGCGCGAACTCAAGGATCTGCCGCTGCGCGCAGCCGTGGCGCTGGGCGCTGCTGGTCCTGGGCAGCCGCCCCGTCCGGGTCAGCTTTTCAAGGCCTATGGGATCGTGCTGCCCATCGGCCTCTTTGCCTGGTGGGCGATGCCGCAGATAACCCTGGTTATGACGCCCTCCATCGATGCCTGGGTCGTGCACCGCTCCCCCGGCCCGATCCGTCACGGCGACCTCGTCTCGTTCCTTCTGTCCGATCCGCTTGCCGGCCCCAAGCCAGTGAATGTCACCAAATATGCGCTGTGCTTGCCAGGCGACTGGATCATGATGATTGAAAAGCCTGCCACCGTGGGTCGCGGTTGGACCGGGTGGTACTATTGCAATGGCAGGCTGATGGGCGTCGCCAAACCCTTATCGCGCAGCGGCAAGGCGCTTGACCGTTGGCGGCCGGAAAATCCGCATATTCCCGATGGCATGATCTTCGTCGGCTCGCGCCATCCCGACGGATATGACAGCCGCTATTATGGTCCGGTCTCCATTGCGCGGCTCACCCGCATGGAGAAGCTGCTGTGAAGCGCCTCCTCGCTCTGGGTGTCCTGCTGCTGCTGCCCGTCGATATTGCGGGTGCGCAGCCCGCGCCTCCAGGCCCGGGAGATCGCGGGACGCGGGGCTATTGGTGGTATGAAACCCCCAAAGCCGACGCTGCGGAAGAAGCGGCCGATGATGTCATCCCAAAACCCGTCATACCGCCGATGGCTGAACTGGCCAAATGGGCGCCGCCCCGGATCGCCAAGCTGATCGAACAGCAGCGCGACTATGCCGCCACTATTCTCACGATCGATGCGGTCGCCGATTTCTGGCGGCTGCAGGATTTTGCCCGGCGCAAGGCGCGCGCCTTTGCCGGCGTGACCCAGCTTGCCATGCTCACTCACCCCGAACTCAACGCCCGGGCCGCCAATCCGATGGTGGGCGAGGCCCGCGATGCGCTGGGCGCGCATAAGGATCAGGTCCGCCGCCAATATCTGCGCGCGCATGCCGGGGAATTTGCGCTGGTCATGTTCGCACGGGACTCCTGCGGCTACTGCAAGGTGCAATGGCCGATCGTGCAGCGGTTCCAGGAGGATATGGGCTGGCAGGTCAGCCTCATGGATCTCGACCGCAAGCCCGAACTCAGCCAACGTTTCGGGGTCGAAGTCACGCCGACCACCATGGTTATTCGCCGGAACAGCGCCCAGCGCATGGTGATCGCAGCAGGCGTCGAGACCTATCCCAATCTCGCCCAGATGGCCTATCAGGCGGTCCGGCTGCTGCGCGGCGACATCCGACCCGAACAATGGCTGACGGGAGCCGGCGAAGAAGACGGCTTTTTCGATGCGCTCGCCAATGGACCCGTCTCCGCGACCGATCCGCGCGTGATCGGCGGCGACCTCGTCGATGCCCAAGGGCCAAGGCCGTGACGCGCCTTGGCCAAGCCCGGTTTGCTTGGGCTCTCATGCTCACAATATCAGTGCAGACGCCCGCAATGGCCGCTGCACAACAGGCAGATCGCGACCTTGCCAGGCGAGCCGCCATTCATCCGGCGTCGACAGCCGCAGACATGCGTCTCTGGCTGGCCCGCGTGCCGGTGACGCGAGACTTTCCTGCCGATTTCGAGAGCATGCTGCGTGGCCAAGCGTCGCTCTACACTATCGAGATGAGCACATCGCCCGGCTGCCTGCCATGCGGCGATCTGTGGACCAAGCTTTCCGCTTTCCGCACCCGCTATGGTTGGCAGGTCCGGACGCTGGGGCAAGAGGAAGCGATGCTGCGATCGGGACGTCTCGGCATTCCCTGGGTCGGAAACCCGGTCGCATGGGTCAGGCTGCTTGCCGACCCGAGCCGCATGGTGCCGATCGCGATCGGCACTGATCATGGCGCCAATATCGCGCGCAACGCCTGGCTTGCCGCCCGCATGCTGACTGGAACCCGGGCAGCGGTTGGCGTGCGCGCCATGTCGAAATTTACCGGGATCGTCGGCGTGAGGGCGCTGACCTCCTCTAACCCAAAGCGACGCTGATCATGGCGGGGCAGCGTCACATGTCCATTTTCATGAGGAAGCCTGCCATGGGACATCATTCACATCGTCTGATCCTTACGCTCTCCATCATTGTCGCCTCGTGCGGTCACTCCGCCCCTGCCTATGCGCAAGGCTGGGCCGAAAGCTGGTTCGATAATGTCACCTATGCCTCGCCGGGCAGCTTCGAGGACCAGACCCGCGGCTATGTGACTGCGGGCGGCATGTCGGGTCGCGTCGACGTGCATGACGACTATCTGATGAGCCTGACGCTTCCCAAGGTGAAGGCGGGCTGTGGCGGCATCGACATGTTTTTAGGGGGCATGTCGTTTCTCGACCCCGACTATCTGGTCCAGAAGCTGGAAACGATCCTGCAGGCCGCGCCCGCCGTCGCTTTCCAATATCTTCTCGAAACCCTCGACGAGAAAATGGGAAATATAATTTCAAAGATGGAGGCGGCGACCAATTATCTCAATTCCATCCAGGTGAATGACTGCCGTCTCGCCAATCGCATGGTCCAGATCGCCAGGGGCGACGATAATATGTCGGGGATCGTCGAGGAGATGACCGGCTACAAGTCGATCCGTGCAGGCTATGCCAATAGCTGGCAGCAAAGTCGCGAGAAGATCCAGGCCAATAAGGGCAATCCGACCGAGGATTTGAAGGACGCGCTCGCCAATTGCCCGGCCGAGGTCACTGACATCTTCAAGACCGGCTCGCTTCTTGGCCATGCTGCCGCGCGCGTCGGCGCGTCCGACTGGGCGGGCGTGATGCGAGCACGGGTGGGCGACGTCTATATGCGCTGGGATGATAAGGACAAGGTGCCGCTCTTCTCGGCAATCCCCGCCTGCCCACGCCAGGATAGCGAGAGCGCCGATGATTTCCTGACCGGACGGGTGCCCACCCGTGCGCTCAACATTCCCGCGACCGCTTCGGATTGCTCGGTGAACGGCGCCGGGCGCGGCGCGCTGCTGCTGGCGCGGGAAAGGATGGAATCGGTGGCCGCCAAGATCCGTACCCGCGCCGCGTTGACGACAGAAGAAAAGCAGTTCGTCGCCAATGTGCGGACCCTGCCGGTCTACCGCCTGCTCGAATGGGGCGTGCGGCAGGGCCTGACCGACAGCGTGATCGCCGACACCGACGAGCTGGTCGCCCTCACCCTCGCCTATCAGATGCTCAATGATCTCACCCGCTCTATCGACTTTGCGCTCCAGAATGCCGAGCGCGGCGTGACAACGGCGGGCGCGGCTGACGCGGACAACACCAACATCTGCCAGACGCGCATCCTGACCAAGGGCATCGAGCAGCTAAGCGAATTGCGCGACGAGGTGTTGCGCCAGCGCGCACAGATGCGCCAGTCCTATATCGCGGCCATGAACCAGGCGAACCTCTCGGCCAACTATGCCGGGGTGGTGCGCCAGCGCGACCGTGATGCGCGTGACGCCGTTGGCGCCAACGCCAATCGCAACCGGTGAGGCGAGCCATGCGTCATCTCATCCGCCTGGCATGCGTCCTGTTCGGCTTGCTCGCCGCCACGCCCGCGCTGGCGATCGATGCCAGCTATCACACATGGGACGGCTTTTCCGAAACCGTCGACGCGTTTCACCTGGTGGCGATGATCTTCGGTGATCCGCGCTATGAAACACTGGTTTTGATTGTCGCGGTGGTCGGCATTGGCCTTGGCGCGGTTATCGCCAGCATTCGGGGTTCGGGCATGGGCCTGGTTGCCTTCGGCTTCCAGATGCTGGTCGGTATAGGCCTGTTCGCCGGGATGATCGCCACGACCGGTACCGTCCACATCTATGACAGGGTGCGCAATGCCTATCAGCCGGTCGGCGACGTTCCCAATCTCATCGTGCTGGTCGCGGGTGTCACCAACCTGATGGAACGGGCGCTGGCTGAAACGATCGATGACAACACCACCGATCCTAATGCCAAGCTGGAATTTGGCGCTGGCGGCCATGCGTTCGACCTGTTCCTCAACGCAGTCTCGCCGCGCAGCCCGATCATAGACACCTTCCTTGATGCAACGGTGAAGGATTATGTGCGGCAATGCTATCCGGTCGCACGTGTCTCGCCGGCCTATGGCATCGATGACGATCAGCTGTTCCGCACCTCGACTGACCTCCCCGCTTCCTTTGCGGCTATGGCTGGCCCCGCCACCTTCTCGACCGTGTTCACGGCGAGCGACAAAGGCGGGACGACGATGAGCTGCGATGCAGCCTGGGACCATATTGCCGACCGTCTGTCGGATGCCACGGCGTTCGACGCTTACAGCGATCAGGTCTGCGCCCGCACCGGGTTCGATGTGAACCAGGCGAGCCAGCGCGATCGCTGCCGCCAGCAGATCGATGCGCTGGGCGACATGATGCTGGGCCAATCCATGAGCCGGCAGACGTTCCTCACCAACATCCTGCTCGGTCAGACGGTCGGCGATGTCTTGTTCGAGGATTCGCCTGCAGCCACGGCGCGGGTCATGGCGAACCGGGCGATCGAATCCAACGGCCTTGCCACGCTCTCGACGGCCAATGCGTGGATGCCGACCATCCGGGCTTCGGTGTTTGCGATCATGCTGATGATGATGCCGATCGCGCTGCTGTTCATCCTGACGCCGATCAACCTGCGGGTCGCAAGCTTCGCGCTCGGCCTGTTCGTGTTCGTCGCGCTGTGGGGCGTGATCGATGCCGGCATTTACCAGCTTACTCTGGGCCGGGCGATGGATGTGCTGGCCGAACTGCGCGCGACCAACGTGGCTGCCGATAGCTGGATCCTTGCGCCGTCGGCAGCGATGAAGGCGCTCGCCATCTTCGGGTCTTTCCGAACCGCAGCGGCGGGCCTGGCGGGCGCATTCGTGTTCACCGTGTTCCGCTTCTCGGGCAATATGTTCACCGCGTTCACGTCAGGCATGCTCGGCGTCCAGGGCCAGGGCAGCATGGCGGCAGCAACGGTCGGGACAAGCGAGGGCTATGCCTCCGCGCTCGAAGCGCAGGCTTCGGCCGGCGGTACGATGGCCCGGCGTTCCACATCGTCAGGCTTTGGCGATTTTGGCGAGCGCAGCAGCTTTAGACTCGACCGCGCCTTCGCGTCTGCCGGATCGGTACTGGGCGAACATGGTGGCGGCGCGACCGGAACGGCGGCGTTCGGGCTTGGCCGGGCCGATGCCGCACGGGAACTGGGCGGGCTTTCCCCTGCCCTTGCCGGGCGGGATTTGAGCGATCCTGCCACGACCAGCGCCATCCGGGCCAATGCAGCGACCTCTGCCATCCACAATTTTGCGCAAGGGGACGCACTTCGCAAGCTTGGCACGAGCTACTTCGGCGAAGGCCAGGGCGGCGAACGCGCTTTTGCCGCCTTCTCGCAGAATATGGTGCAGTGGAAGGCGTTCGGCGACAGCCAAGCCTATGAGATGATGCAGTCGGGCGCGCAGCGGCATTTTGAGCGCAGCGGCTATGATGCAAAGGATGCGGCGCTCAAGGCGTCGACCGTGATCGCCCAGGCCGGTGCTGATCCGACCTTCGCCAAGATCACGGCCAACGCCTTCGATCAGGAACAGATGCTGCGCAATGACCTGACTGCCGCGCAGACGCAGGTTGGCGCGATGGAAGGACGACGCGACTATGCCGGCGACAGGGTTGCGGAGGTCGAACGCGGCAATGTCGCGACGGAACAGGCGCATCGTACCGGACATAATCAGGGGCAGCGCGAGGCCGCCGGGATGCTCGGTCTCTCCGTCACCGAGACCAGCCGGCGTATCGGGTTCATCAACGCGCTATCCGGCGAAGCGCGATCGACCGCGATCAGCCAGTTGTCACGCTCGACCGGACGCAACGAGGCCCAGGTGCTGCGCGCGCTGGAAAGCTATAATGCCGCTGTTCAGGTCGGCACTGCCGACGGAGCAACAGCGCAAGCCGCGCGCGAGGGCACGAGTGTCTATGGCCGCACGCGCGAGGCTGCTGGTTATGATTTTGCCGAGCGGTCGGGCAAGCTTGATGCCCAGCGCGAGATCGGTCCTGATGGCGTGCGCAGCTCGGCCCAGATCGGTGAGCAACGGCGCCAGGCAGACAATGCCGGTTTTGCACAAGGCGCCGCTGCCGCTGGTGTATCGGTTCGCGAAGCCGCGCGCCTGGATTCTTTCATTCGCACGCTGGCGGGCACTGCCGGAAACCAGGTCGATATGGCTGAAGGCGGCGCAGAAGGCATCGCCGATCGTGCGCGCAACGAGCGACTGACCGGCATCGTCGACAAGGAGCGGCTCACCCGCACCCAGGCACTGCTCCGCGAGCATGGTGTGGAGATGTCGAAGCGCCAGATCGCCATGGACCAGAATGGCGACATCGGCCTTAACCTGACGCCAGAACTGGCCGCGCAGATGTGGCGCGGGGGACTGATCAACGAAAGCCAGCTTGGCGCTATCGCCAATGGGGGGCATGCCCGGTTCAGCTTTGCGCATAATGATCTGCTCGTCTCCAGCAGCACCGGGTTCAGCCAGTCTGCGCGCAACGATACCAGCACGCGGTTCGAAGCCGGCAAACAGGCGGGGCCAGATACGATCGAGCATTTCCTGGGCAGCGGCGCGCAAGGCCAGACCGCCATGGCCAACTGGTTGCGCGGCGGGTTCGAGATGGATCGGCGGGGTGACTGGCGGCTGAAACCGCAGGTCGCTGATACGCTGGAGCGCGACGTCACCGCGATTATGGTTCAGACAGGGTGGAACAGATCGCTATCGCGGATGGCAGAACATCAAACTGCAGACAATCAGACCATATCGGGCGATCTTACCGCTTCGGCAGCACGAGCTGTAGGAGCCGACGGTGGAAGCAAGGACCACAAGGGCAGCGGTAGAGGAAGCGCTGCCGGTTCGCTCACGGGCAAGGTCGGAATGGATATTGTGGATCGCGGAAGCGCCGCCGTATCCGCGCAATCATCAATCGATATTGTAAATTACGACGTTCGGGAAGCAATTGCTTCGGCTGAAAAGGCCGCTGCTCGAACCAGCAGACCAGAAGAGACTTTTGCGAAATATCTGAGTGAGCAAGTGCTTGGTGATGATGGCTTGCGCAACCGATATTTGAGGCAAGCGGATGCAGGTCGTGGGACTGTTGATGTCACAGGCCCAATAACATCAATCGAGCAGTCTTCGATTCTTAGTTCCGGTCGACTGCTGTTCGATCGCGACAATGGAATGGCGGACGGAGATTCCAGCTTTAAGGAGCGGAGGGATCCATGATGTCAGTCTTTGATCACGCCGAGATGGCGAAGGTGGCGGAAACCGGACCGAGCATCAAACGGATCAGTGTAGGGATCCATCGTCGGCGTTTGCGAAGGCTGTCCCCGCGTGATCACCCATTCGCCGCACGAAACCTTGGCTTTCAAAAACCCATAACCGAGAACCGCCACGACCGTGATCGGATTGAAGATGAAGATAAGCAGCACCATCGCGGTAGCCACGGACGTATTAATCCGATCGTACGGGATGGTTATCATGATTTCCAGGCCAATCCAGTACAGCAGCGCCGTTACCCAGTAGAGCTTCGCGTACCATGGCCGCCAAAACCAATCGGCAGCGCGCGGCGATGGCGAGCCTGCCTCATCTGTCTGCTCAACATGATCAACATCCTGCATTTGCAGAGCCTTTCCATCTGGAAAAATAGCACAGGTTCATCCGACTGGAAACCGATCCGCCCTGATCACCGTGGACCGATCGCCCATAGCCACCGCAATCATCTTGCCCCCTCCTTTCCTCCTGCCCTCCATCGAGCTTTGTTTTACGGTTCTAACAACTGGGCGTACTTCAAATCCTGGACATGGCCGCAATGAAGAAGAAGCGGCCCAATCGAGATGCACCTCCCCGTCTTTCTACCGAAGCGGATGCCGCCATCCTGCGACTTGCGCGCCTCCTGGGCCGTCAGATCGCGCGTGAACTTGATCAGGAACGACAACAGCGAGAAAAGCGCACCGACGTCCCGCCCAAATCGTGCGAATGAGGTTTGCGTGTCCAGCCCTTTCAATCTCAGATGAACCATTGTCGGCCGAATGTTGCGGCAAATATGCCGCTATTCCTTGCTTGTGTCGGCGTATTTTTGCGCCGTACGGCGGTGCAATTGCGATCTTGCCCACAGGATGATTTTATCTGAAAATCACGGTCTTTCCTAAGGACGAACTTGTGCCAGCGTTTGCATTCTATCTAGTTTCCGACGATGGCGAGCCATCAATGAGGCTGGTCGATGTGCCAGATGTTGACGCTGCGAAAAGATGGGCAATGGATGCGATCAGATCTGCGTCATTGCACACCATCCGCTTCTGGGACGGTGTTCGCGTAATCGAGGTGAAACGCCCTGCGATGCGGCAACCCAGGAAGAAGCCAAGAGATGCAGAAGAGCGCGGAAAGCGTATGATTGCCATGAAAGCCAAAGGCATGAAACAGCGCGAAATTGCCGCAGCATTTGGGATCAGCATCGGCCGGGTGCGCGATGTCATGTCACGTGAAGAGTTGCGTGCCCGGGAAGAAGCTATTCAAACCAACCGTGCCGCATTGTCAGGCCGGGCCAACAACGTGTTACGATATTTAGTCATCGAGCCGGAAGCGGACCCTGCTGAGCGCGACCGGCTACTTCCGGAGCGGGTTGCAACATTGACGCGCGGTAAAATAATGAATGTAGGCAATTCGGGCAAGGTCACTCTTGCCGAGATAGAAGCCTGGCTGTGGGAACGAGGCCTTTGTCTTAGCGACGATATCTGAGCTGGACTTTATACAGCAGTCTCCGGTGTATTCGGGTCCGGGTCAGTGGGCTGGGCCTGTTGCAGCGTCTTGCGAAATGGCACAACGATCAGGGTATGCTGCATCTTTGGCGCAGGTTAAGGGTTTTAAATGAGAGCGGGGTGAATGCATAAGTGGGACTTTATGCCCGGTCCGCTTCAGAGCAAATCCAATAGGATAGCGGACATTTTCGGCGTGGTGCGGCGTTGCCGCTTCGCGCCCTCTTCTGGCCTTTCAGCACCTAAATTCCTGATCTTGGAACCTGCCGTACGTTCATCTGGCTTGCCGCGCTGATCGGAGGCCAAAATACGCTCGCCATTCTTTCAACCGAAGGAAGCTGGACTGCTGACGATCATGCGGCCATTCCTATGTTGGCCGTGAGCAAAAAGATGAGGTTTCTTGATGGCAGACCGAAAGGCATTACCGGTGGCTACACGACTTCGGTTGTTTTCCGAAGCAGCAGGTTATTGTCAGAAGCCGGAATGCCTCGATGCTCTTTTCCCGGTCGAACTGGGCGGGGACAAGCACATTGCTGAAATGGCGCATGTCATTCCGCATGGCGAGGCCGGACCGCGTCATGGAGATAGACCGGCTGGCGATTTCGACCCCGACGCCTTTGAAAACCTGATCTTGCTGTGCCCGACGTGCCATACGAAGATCGATAAGGATCCCGTTGGTTTCCCGCGCACCATCCTCCTGGAGTGGAAGCAGAACCACCTCGCTAACCTGGCCTCACAGCAAGGGATCAGGACTTATGAAGATCGCGCTCAGGTAAGAGCTGCCGTCGTCGGGGTGATGGCCGAGAACAAAGCAATCTGGGACAAGTTCGCCCCCGAGCATGGCTCCGAATTCGAGTATGATCCGGAGTCCGAAGCCTCCCAAGCCTGGAGGCAGCGGATGAGGAGCGTCATCCTCCCCAACCACTATCACGCTCAGGCGATTATCAAGGCGAACCTGGGGCTTGCCACTGACGACGAACGCCGGACATTTGCAGAATATCAGGAACATGTTCGTGGTCTGTCGGAACGCCACGTCTGCGGCGTCGCCGGCCGCGCAATCCGTTTCCCCGAAACGATGGAAGGCATTTTTTCTTGAACTGGCAGGTCAAATACGCGCTCGCCAATATTGCCAAGGAGACGCGGTCAACCGCGGAGCATGTGGAGGGCGAGCTGATCCGGATTGCGACGCCGGATCAGCCGGACGTATCGGCTGCGATATCGGCCGCAAACGAGATCGGTGCGGCGACGGCGGCGAGTTACAGGGAGAAGTATCCCGAACTGGATTTTCTGTGTGGCTATCGGAAAACCTGCGTCTGGTACGGTGAAGCCATCCAGTATCTCGAAGACGCCGGCATCGGCTGGGGAAGCCTCGGAACCCTCGGCTCGGCCGCGCTCGATGGAAATGCGAATAGCGCGTCCCACAAGGTGTACAAATTCGCTGACAGGCTCCTTCGTCAATATGGTCAGGTGCAGGAGGTGATCCGGGAATATGATCGTATCCACCGGGTTTCGCTCAAAAGCGGGACCAGTGTCAGGATCGGCATGATTGCAGATTATGAACCCACCGCCGAGGCCGTTCGCAGCCTTTGGGACGACTTCGGGCCCGTCGACACCGTTTGGAACATCAATCCTAACGGAAATCCTTCGCCCGACGCGATTAACGCTGGGCAAGAGCTTGGGTGCGAGGTGATGAAATGGGACGAACTGAGGGAATATCTGAGAACGGCCTGATGACCGCCGGTGAGGTTGCCGCCCATCTGTTGAGCTGTTGCGGATCGCTGGGGCAGTTTGAGTCATACATGTTCGGTTCGACCCTGCGCGGGATCGGCGAGGATATCGACATCCTGATCGTCGGCCTCGGCGGCGACGCTCTGTCCCAACTCAAACGGGAGATGCAGGCAGCAGGCGAGTGCCTGCCGCTCCACATTCTCTACATGCAGCCCTCCGAAGCGCGCCACACTGATTTTGTGACGAGGGAAAAGTGCGTCCCGCTCGCGCAGCTGGCCATCGCCCCACGGAGTTAATCGGCGCGCCTACAACTTCGCGCATGCCTTCTCACAGGCTGGGGGTGTCGCTGCCTTCCGAGCCGTTGGCGCGGTAACGCTCTATCCAATCCAGAATAGCGTCAAACACTTCGTCTTTTACCCGAATCCATCCTTTAGTCCGCACATGGGCTATGAGCTTCTCAAGCGCCTCCACGAAGGCATCGTGCGACGCGAAGCGATGGGTGAAGGCATGGAAGGAATTATAGTCCATCACCATGCCGCCCCCGGAAAGGCCCGCCATCTTCGCGCATGCTGCCGCATAGGCGGTGCCTTCATCGTCGAAACTCTCCTTGACAATCGCGAGACCGATGACGCGCCGATCGCCGAGGTCGACATCGATATCCTGTCCGACAACGACCAGCTTCGCAGCGCCGTCGCGATCCAGGTAACGGGCGGCTCCGTTGATCTGCCGTATCGCCGCGTCGATCTGGTTATGGGTTGCCAGTCGCTTGCGCTGGAGCGTTCGGGTTATCCCGGCTTCCGTCGTTGGACTGTCCTTTGCCTGGACGAGGATCGCCAGCTCGTCGGTCAGGACCAGATGATCGAGGATTTCCTTGCAATTATCCTTGCGCCTGGGGTTCATGATGATTTGGCCGGGCTCAAAGGCTCGCAGCAGGCATGCCGAAATGTCCCGCTCCTGATGATAACCGGGATCGGTTCTCGTCAACGTGTCGTGGCGGAAGCCGGTGCCGCCGTGATAGCCGTTCATTTCCGGCGTCATGTCGAGGACGAAAAGATCGCCCGGCGATAGCGCCTCCTTGAACACGGCCTGGATCGTGCGCTCGTCATCCTCGGCCGTGCGCGCACCGAACCAGTCGTTCAACACGGCGTGGATGCTCTTCACCGTTTCAGGATGGTAGCCGAGCAGGCAGATATTCTTGTCGCCAATGAGGCAGCTTCCATTATCCTCCAGAGCCGTTCGATAGCTCATCCACTCGTAATTGTGCTCGTCGAAGAAATAGACGTCGACCTCGTCATATTTCAGGATCTCGATGATGCCCTGCGAGAAGGCATCATCGCCGAACAAGGGCGTGCGAATGGCGAGCGGCTCGTCATCGTCATCGAAAAACGCGGTGATGAGCGAGGTGGTTGTGCCCGAGGACGCGGGCAGCGCCGGCAGGTAGAAGGCGAACAGTCCGTGCATCTGGGCGGCAAGGATCGCTTCCTTCTGCGTTTTCACGACGAGGGAAAGCCGCTCATCATCGCCCAGACGAACAGGCATCAACCCCGCGGCAAACTCGGCAATGTGCGGCATCACTTCGGGGTAGAGGACTGTGAGACGCATGCTATTAGCCAATCGTGTGAGTAACGGGACGGTCTGGCACAGTAGATGGGGGGCGAATGACATTCGAGGATTATCAGCAGGGCGGGCGCGGGCGCTATCTCGCGCTCGTTGACGCAGTGCAAAACATTCTTCGGCATGCGCTCGCCCAGCATGAGATGGTCGCGCACGGGCTGACCGGCCGAGCAAAGGAGTTTGCTTCACTTCGTAAAAAGCTAGGGGATCGCGAAATCGGGCTCGATCAGCCGATGGACGAGATCAAGGATCTGGCAGGATGTCGGGTCGTGTTCCTGACCAATTCCCAGGTCGACGCCTTCAATAACACCCGCGCACTCCACGAGAATTTCGAGGTGCTGAGCGTTAACGTCCATCACCCGGTGCCGGGCACTGATACCGAGACGAAGCTGTTTGACAGCACCAATTACCTGGTCCGGCTGAAGCCGGAGCGGTTGGCGCTCACGGAATATCGCCAATTCGAGGGCCTCAGCGCCGAAATCCAGATTCAAACGCTCCTCAATCATGCCTGGGCCGAGATGGGGCACGACACCATCTACAAGAAGCCCAAGCTCACTCATGTCGGCAAGGCGCGGATGGCAGCGATCGGCGAACGCATGAACAAGGTCATGCAGGATCACCTGATTCCGGCCGGGCATGATTTCGACAAGATCGCGGGCGACTTCGGCCGGCTGCTACGGGCCGATGGCGCTTCGGAAGCGATGATCGCGACGATCGAGTACGCAGACAATAACAACGAACTCGAGGATGCGCTCGAGACCTATACCGATCTCGTCCTGCCACATTTCGACGAGCCCGATGCAGAGTTTTCAGTCCGGCTCGAGGCTCTAATAGATGCGGTCGAGCGATCGCGCGACTATCCGGTCATTCCCATTCGATGGGAGCATGGTGAACTTCCCGGGAAGTCCGGTCACGATGTCGCGTGGCGGGTCGCCCAGTTGATCCGCTCGCACCGCTATTTCGAGCCCGACCGCACCTTCCATGCGCTGGTTCGGCTTTACCAAGGCGCGCGCAAAGAGGATGAGCGACGGCTCTGGATCGAGGCCGGCGAGGAACTCGCAAAGCATAATCTTGCTGTCTGGAAGCAATATGGTCCGGAAGCACAGCAGGTAATCCTGGACGAGCTGGATCGGCTCGACGGCGACGCGATCGTCGAGGCGCGCCCGCTGCTTGTGGCGATGCTGGCGCATGTCCTTTCGGCCGAAGTCGGCGGCGCGACGTGGCGCTCCGACAGCGTGATGATCCACCAGGGTGCAGTTCGGCCGTCGGACGTCCTACGCGCCCTGCGGAACAGGTCGATCGCCGAGCTGGAACAGTGGCTTGATGCCGCGGCCAGCGATGCCGAGCGGCTGCCGATCCTGCAGGCGCTTGGCAAGGCTGACTCCATGCCCATGCAGGGCGGCGATGAGCTCATGCTGATGCTGCTTGAGGACGGCGTTCGCGTCGCGCGCCTCATTCTCGATCGCGCGCCGCACTGGGGACTGGAATTGCGTCGCGGCCGTGAGGTGGACGCGCTCCATACCCATTATCGCTACCATGTCCTGCCGCCGACCCTGGCGGAGAAGCCCGAACTCGTCGAAGCGCAGAGGGCGTTGATCGACGCTTTGCTCGACCTGCGCGATCAGCTCGCCGCCGATCCCGACTTCATGCTCTATAAGACTCTGATCGGGCACGACAGCGTCCATCCCGGGGCCTGGGACGGCGACCATTTCGACTATGAGGCGACAGACGAGTGGCGGCGTGACTGCTACCCAGCAATCATCGCCGAGGTGACAGCTCAAACTGTTCCGGAATGGAAGGCGCGCATCGACCGTTATAGCGATGCCGTCGGCTTCGATGGCGGACATTTCATGCCGATGCGTACCTTCCTTGGCCTTCTGGCCGAACAGAAACCCGAGGTCGGGTTGCTGATGGCAGAGGGTGTCAGCGAGCAGGGCTCCTATTTTCTCTCCGACATTCTCGCTGGGCTTGAGCGCGCGGGGCGCCTGGATGCGGCCCTGGCGTTGATCGATCGCTGGCTTGCGGACGGGCACTACCTTTCGGCGATCGGCGACTATCTCAACCGCAAGCCGGCTCCTGACATAGAGCGGCTGACCGCCTATGTGTCGAAGGCAATCGAGCGGGACGAACAGGTCTCGGTGGTGAGCACGGCAACGATCGCGGCGAAATGGTATCATGGCGCGGCCGATCCGGCTCTAATCGAGCTCGTGCTGATACCGGTCGCCCGCTACGCGTCCGACCATCGGCTGCCCCACTGGATCGGCAGCTTCCACGCGCACGGCTATGGGCAAATTCTCCGGGACCTGACCCCGGAACAAGCCGATGTGCTGCTGACCTCGTTCATCGACATCCCAATGCTCGACTATCGGGCTGTGCGGCTGCTGGTTGATGTCGGGAGCCGGCATCCGCAGCTGATCATAGATTTTTTCGGCACCCGCTTGGGGAGAGAGCGCGGCGAATCCCGCGATCGCTTCGACCCGGTTCCGTTCGAACCGCATGATCTGGCGAAGGTGCTGTCACCCCATGCGGACCTCCTCCTGCCGGCGGTGCGTCAATGGTATGACGAGGAGCCGAGCTTCCACGAATATCGCGGCGGCCGGCTTCTCAAGCACACTTTTCCCAAGCTGACCGATGCGGTCTCGGAACAGCTCACCGACCTCGCCCGGCGAGGCGATGAGCGAGATCTGAAGTTCATCCTCAAGAGCCTCGCACCCTATGAGGGGGACGAACAGCTGTATCCCGTCGCGATGGAGGTGGTCGATCGCCTCGAGCCGGGCGACAAGCTCCTCAACCGAGTCTCGGATATGCTGGGCGCGACCGGTGTCGTGACCGGTGAGTTCGGCTTCGTCGAGGCGCATGCCCGGCGCAAGGAGCTGATCGAGCGTTATCGCGACGATGCAAGGCCGCGCGTGCGGGCTTATGCGAGGGACCGGGCGCGCGAGCTTGCCCAGCATATGGCGTGGGAACAGCGAAGGGCGGCGCGCGACGTGGCCCAACGACGGCGCCACTGGAACGAGGAATGATGTCCAACCAGACGGTCGGCGGTCACAGCACCTCGATCAGCAAACCCTCCTTGCGCATCAGCGAGAGATAGTCGCCGCGGCTCAACGCCCGCCTCGACGTGTGCGGGCATTTGGTCACTTCATGACAGTATTCCAGTCAATCGCGTAACCGGCAGCCGAAAGTTCGCGCGCCAGCTCCTGCTTCCAGCCATTGCTCTCATCCATCATGGTCCAAACCACTCCGGCGAAGTCACTCGGAATATTCACCGTACCGCGTTGGAAAGCGCACACGCGGTCGCGGCCCAGCTTCCCGATAAAGTAGCCCAGTTCAAGAAGCACATTCTGTCTGGCACGTGGTTCTGGGGTATCTCCCTTTTTACAGCCTTCGTCATCCGGGGTCAGCAAAACGACGGCAAAACCCACATCGCTATTGGCCTCCACCTTTTCGATGACGGTGCGGCCGCGATTGGCCTGCTCATGCAGAATGATCGGGGCAAACCCGATTTTTTCCAGATAGCGGGCAACCGTCTCGCGCGCCTCGCCGTCATGCCCGTGGACGATGAACACTTTGGTATTGTGTGACGAAGGGCGCGCCAGTGCTGGGGCAGAGCTGCCGTGGCTCATGACATAGGCTTTATAATCTCGTGCGAAGGGGATGATGACCTGGGATGTAACGGCGCGAACATCGCCGATGATCTTACGGCCAGTGTAATAGTAGGTGTGTCCGAAACTCGCCATGTCGTGCGGCTTTTCCGCGAATCGCTGAATGAGTAGCAGAGTTAGACCTAACACTTTCTCTGGTTCGACCGGCCAGGCCAGCTTGTCACCACCAACCATGCCACCACGCGAATCATTTTCAGCCAAGAAGGCATCGAGGTCCAGCCCATCGGTCAGTTGCACGTTGTAGGGCGCCAAATCCGGGTTCTTCAGCAAATGCGCCAGCGTCTTCAGCGGACGATCGTAACTCTGATATTGGGCGCTCTGAAGATCGAGCACCGCATTATTGATTTGTTCAAACAGATCAGGACTGTGGCTCATTGGTCGCTATCGCCTTCCACACGGGCCTGCGCGGCGCGTTCAATAATTGCGTCACGATAGCGCTCCTTCATCCCTTCCATCATCGGCGCGACAATGGGATTGGAAGCGTAGCCTCCGAGGCGCTCGTCGATCATTGCTTCCATCTGGGCGATAGCCGCCTCGATGCTACCCGGATCGTTGGGATTGAAATTGACGGCTCCCAGTTCGCCGTCGATCGCGGCGATGGCCTTCTGGGCGTCGTTGAGTGTGCGGGTCAGTTTATTGAGACCGGAAATCTTGACCATGGGTACCCCTTAGATGAACCTTTAGCCTATCCTACGCCTATGGCCGGGCGAACGAATATGTCAGAGTGCCCCTGCGACACGGAATCTTGGACGGACTGCTACGGTAAGAAACTCTCGCAAATACCGCGCACAGCACTACATAATTGAACATAGGACGTGGCGGAGTCATCCTGCCCTTATGGAAGGGGCCGATGCTTCTGGTCGAAGCGCCATGTCCTATGTCCTGAAAGTCTGCTGTGGACCGCGACCTTTAAACCTTACGCCGAGACCCGGCGATGCTTGGGCAGGGAAACCGCCTTGCGGCGCTTCTGGTTCTCCTGCTTCATTTCAGTGAACGCTGGCTCCAGTTCTTTCAATCGCTTCACCAGACCGGACAGGTCGTATTCGTTGCTGGTTTTGCCGCGCCCAGGCCGGGTGCGCTCGATACGCTGAACAAGGCCGGCACTTTCCAGCTCGGCTATCTGACGCTGCACCTGCCGCTCGCTCATACCCATGCGCTCAGCCAGCAGCTGCTTTTTCGGCCAAGGCCGTTGCGCGACGTCCCACCAGATGTCGGCCAGATGCATAATTATGTTGAACTGCACCGGGTTAATGCCAAGGCGTGCCTGCGCCTGCATCAGCAGCGATGGTACGATACAGAAACCCAGGTCCATGACCGGCTTGCCGTATTTCTTCTCCGACGCCTTGCGGGTGTCGGCCTTTGGTTTGATCGGCAAGACTTTGGTAGGCTCGATAGATGAGACGATTTTGACCATGTTGCGTTACCTCGTTGAACGCAATATGTGGCGATTTCTGTCTACTTGCAATGGCAGCCGAGTGGACTTCTATGTCCGATCGCGCATGGACATCAGCGTCTGGTCCTGACAGGTCGCCTACGTCCGATGAAATAGGACAGCCGGTTAACCTACACATCGACACAAGGGCATACGAACATAGCACTCTAAGCGGACCGGTCGCGGATGACTGGTCGGTCAATAAAATTCCGGCGCCAAGTAGGTCTAGAATTTGAGTGAACGCCACGAACGGCAGGTTCCGCCTTTCTGCTGCTAGAAGCTGACGATCCGCAATCGGCGCTTCTTGGGCGTAGCCATTCAAGTAGCGGACCGTCCGGACCTGGGTATCGAAAATTTACCCGTGAATGGCAAAGAAGGGTCGATTGACCCTCGACCTTTTCATCAGGACCGGCGATATCGCCTTATGGCGTCCGATCGTAAAACCGTTGAATTCCTTGTCGAGCAGATGGCAGGCGGCAGCACCGTTTCAGCCAAGGCAATGTTTGGCGAGTTTGGCATTTATTGCGATGGGAAAATGGTCGCATTGGTCTGCGACGACCACCTATTCGTAAAGCCCACAGTTGGAGGGCGGGCATTCGCTGCCGGTGCGGAAGAAGCCCCTCCATATCCCGGTGCAAAGCCCTGTCTCCTGATCGACGCGGAAAAATGGGATGACCGTGAGTGGCTTGCCGAGATCGTTCGTATCACATCCCAGGAATTGCCTGCTCCCAAGGTCAGGACCAAGCGCAAATCCGGTTGATGCAACGCCTGGCAGAAGCCCGTGTTCGTTAACCTAATGTCCGCCTTTGGAATCTGGAGGTGGGATCGTTGAATGCCCGGGAAGGGTCGATATCGGAGGGGCGAACGCCGGGTTGTGGGACAAACCGGCCGTTCGCGGCGGTTCAGTCTTTCGGCAGCTTCCGACCCAAAGGCAGTCATAGGCGAGGCACGTTTCCGATCTCGGGAGCGAATATTCTGAACCGGGGTTCTGACACACGCAAACCCTTGGACGACCGTGGTAGGTTCTGCAGTGTCACAACCGACCGGTTGTGACACCAGCTCATCGCTTCCTGCCGAACATTGGGATTTTGTATAGTCGCCCCAAGCTGCCGCCAACATGAGGCTGCTACCGTCGTAGCATGACGCCTATCCGATACCTTTCGATCGCCACATTGCCCCTGCTGGCGGTCCTGACGGGCTGCGGCGGTGATCCGGCTCCCCCGGCTCCCCCGGCGAAAGCGGAGGCGGTCGCTCACGAAAGCGATCTGCTGAAGCTCACCCTCACAACGCAAGCGCAACAGCGTCTCGGCATCCGAACGGTAAGAATTGGCG
This sequence comes from Sphingobium sp., assembly GCF_049304695.1. GTDB lineage: Bacteria > Pseudomonadota > Alphaproteobacteria > Sphingomonadales > Sphingomonadaceae > Sphingobium. The sequence continues at coordinate 11,417 of NZ_JBAQOK010000059.1, read as the reverse complement.
ATGGCTCGGCCGCGCAAGTCCGCGAGACGAGCGGGGAGGTCGTCGTGCCGGCAACCGGCGGGGCCGGTGTGCCAACGGGATCTACGAGCAACCTCGCTCAAATCGGGGTCAGTCAGGTTGCGGCCGAAGGCGAGGTCGCGCGGGCGCAAGCGCAAGTGCGGCTCGCCGTCATTGCCTATAACCGCGCCGACGCCTTGGTGCGCGAGGAGGCGGGCAGCGTGCGAGGGCGCGACGAAGCCGCGGCGGCACTTGCCACCGCGCGGGCAGCACTGGATGCGGCCCGCGCGCAACGCAGGCTGCTCGGTCCCTCGATCGCGTCTATGGGCAATCTCTCGACGCTGTGGGTGCGGGTGCCTGTGTTCGGCACCGACGTGAGCGCCATCGAACGCGGTCGCACCGCTACGGTTCGCCCCCTCGGCGACAATCGCGCCGCTCCGCGCGCTGCGCGCCCGGTCCAGGCCCCACCCTCGGCCAATGCAGTCGCGGGCACCGTCGATCTGTTCTTCGCGCTCGATAATCGGGACCGTGCCTACCGCGTCGGCCAGCGCGTCTCCGTGGCGTTGCCGCTTGGCGGGAGGGCGGATGGACTGTCGGTCCCGACCGCAGCGATCGTCCGCGACATCTATGGCGGCGAATGGGTGTACCGGAAGACTGCGCCCGACACCTATGTCCGGCAGCGGATTGAGGTCGCGAGCGTCGCGGACGGCCGTGCGCTGTTGTCGCGGGGCCTGGAGCGCGGTGCCGAAGTCGTGACGGACGGGGCGGCCGAGCTGTTCGGGACCGAGTTCGGGACGCCGCACTGATGCTCGCCTGGCTGGTCCGTGCCGCGCTGACCCAGCGCGTTCTCGTCCTCGCGCTCGCTGCGCTGCTGGTCGTCCTTGGGCTACGCGCGACCGGCGATGTGCCGCTCGACGTGTTTCCCGAGTTCGCACCGCCTATGGTCGAGATCCAGACCGAAGCGCCTGGTCTTTCGACCGAAGAGGTGGAAAGCCTGATTACCGTACCGATCGAAACGGCGGTCAACGGCGTCCCCGATCTGATGACGCTACGGTCCAAGTCCGTGCTGGGCCTGTCGTCGGTATCGATCCTGTTCGATCGCGGCACCGATGTGATCCGCGCCCGCCAGCTCGTCCAGGAGCGGGTGACACAGGTGCAGGCGCGGTTGCCCGCCGCGGCGCGTCCCCCGGTGATGCTGCCGCCACTGTCGTCAACCAGTCGGGCGATGAAGATCGGCATATCGTCGGCAAAGCTCGATCAGATGCAGCTCTCCGAACTGGCGCGATGGACGATCCGGCCGCGCCTGATGGCGGTGCCGGGCGTCGCAAACGTCGCAATCTGGGGTCTGCGCGACCGCCAATTGCAGGTTTTGGTCGATCCCGACCGGCTGCGCGCGGCCGGCGTGACGCTCGCCGAACTGCGCACCGCGGCCGGCGATGCGGTGCTGGTCGGTGGGGGCGGCTTTGTCGATACGGCAACCCAGCGGCTCGCCGTGCAGCAGACGAGCGCGATCCAGTCCTCGGCCGATCTTGCACATGCGGTCATCAAGCAGAGCGGCGAAGCGGCGGTCCGCATCGGCGACGTCGCCCGCGTGGTCGACGGCTTCGCCGCGCCGATCGGCAATGCGATCATCGACGACGGGCCCGGCCTGATGCTGATCGTCGAGAAGCAACCGACCGGCAACACCCTCCAGCTTACCCGTGACGTGGAGGCCGCGATCGGTGAGCTGAAGCCGGGCCTGCGCGACGTGAAGGTCGATACGACGATCTTCCGCCCTGCGACCTTCATCGAACGCTCGATCGACAATCTGACGCGCGCGCTCGCGATCGGCTGCCTGCTCGTGGCCGTGGTGCTGTTCATCTTTACCCGCGATTGGCGGCAGGCGACTATCAGCCTGGTCGCCATCCCGCTGTCGCTGCTCGGCGCGGGGCTGGTGTTGCTATGGAGCGGTGCCACCATCAACACGATGGTGATCGCGGGGCTGGTCATCGCGCTCGGCGAAGTGGTCGACGATGCTATCATCGACGTGGAGAACATCGCGCGCCGACTGAGGCTCAATCGCGAGGCGGGCAACCCGCGCTCCAACTTCGACGTGGTGCTGTCCGCCTCGCTGGAAGTGCGATCGGCGGTGGTGTTCGCGTCGCTGATCGTGATGCTGGTGTTCCTGCCGATCTTCTTCCTGGGCGGGGTGGCGGGCACGTTCTTCCAACCGCTCGCCATCGCCTATGTGCTGGCGATCGCCGCGTCGCTGCTAGTCGCGCTGGTGGTGACGCCGGCGATGTGCCTGTTCCTGCTGCCGAACGCGCCCCTCAAGGCAGAGCGTGACACGCGGCTCGTCGGGGCGCTGAAACGCCGCTACGCCGGGGTGCTGCCGCGGATGGTGGCGCGACCGGCGCTGGCGATGGGGATCGTCGCGGGCGGCCTGCTGCTGGCAGGCGTCGGCTACGCCGGGTTCAAGGACCAATTCCTGCCCGATTTCCGCGAAACCGACTTCCTGATGCACTTCGTCGAGAAGCCCGGCACGTCGATCGAGGCGATGGACCGGATCACGATCCGTGCCTCCAAGGAGCTGCGCGCGATTCCTGGCGTGCGCAACTTCGGCGCACATATCGGCCGTGCGGAGGCCGCAGATGAAGTGGTCGGCCCGAACTTCACCGAGCTGTGGATCAGCCTGGACGAGAATGTCGATTATGATGCCAGCGTCGCGCGCATCAAGGAAGTGATCGACGGCTATCCCGGCCTCTACCGCGACGTGCTCACCTATCTGCGCGAGCGCATCAAGGAAGTACTGAGCGGCGCAGGCGCGACGGTGGTCGTCCGCATCTTCGGTCCCGATCAGATCGAGCTTCGTGCCGCGGCCGAACGTATCCGCGCCAAAGTGGCGGCGATCGACGGGGTTGCCGATCTCAAAGTCGAGCAACAGGTTCTGGTGCCGCAAATCCAGGTTCGTCCCCGGCCTGGCGATCTCGCCACGCTGGGCCTCACCGCGGGCGAAGTACGGCGACAAGCGCAAACCTTGGTCGCCGGGCAGAAGGTCGGCGAAATCTACCGCGACCAAAAAGCGTTCGACGTGGCGCTGTGGGGCGAACCTAAGGTGCGCGGCGATGTCCATGCGCTTGCCGACATGATGATCCAGACGCCCGCGGGCGCGCCGGTACGGTTGCGCGACGTGGCCGATATTCGCATCATGCCTGCCCCGAACGAGATCAAGCGCGAGAACGGTGAGCGCCGGATCGACGTCACGCTCAATGTCGCCGGTGCGGACCTCGGCACGGTCGCGCGCGCTGTCGAAACGGCTGTGGGTCAGATGCCGTTCGCGACCGGATACCATCCCCAGGTGCTGGGCGAATACGCGGCGCTGCGTGATTCACGCCAGCGGCTCTGGACGACGGGGCTGCTCTGCCTGCTCGGCGTCCTGCTGCTGGTCTGGCTGGAGTTCCGCTCGGCGCGGATCACCGCGCTGGTAGCGACCAGCCTGCCGTTCGCGCTGGTCGGCGGGGTAGTCGGCGTGGCGCTGACGGGCGGCGTGCTGTCGCTCGGCTCGCTGGTCGGGTTCGTGACGGTCATCGGCATTTCGGCGCGCAACGGCATCATGCTGCTGTCGCACTACGATCATCTCCGCCGGTTCGAGGGCGAGGACTTCGGCCCGCGTCTGATCCTGCGCGGCGCGGAGGAACGACTGGTGCCGATCCTGATGACCGCGGCGTGCGCCGGTCTGGCGCTGCTGCCGCTGATCGTCGCCGGCAACGCGCCGGGCCATGAAATCGAGCATCCGATGGCGATCGTCATCCTGGGCGGACTTGTCTCCTCGACCGTGCTCAACCTGTTCCTGATGCCCGCGCTATACGCGCGCTTCGGACGGGAGAAGCCCGCGCCCGATGCCCCACTTGCCGGAGTTCCCGCATGATCCGCCGGTTTGCTCCGATCGCCGCGCTCGCGGTCGCGGGGTGCATGTCTGCGCCTCTGCCCCCGCCGACGATCCCACCCGCGTCCGCCACAGGTGCTTTCGCAAACCTTCCGACCGCGGCGATCGGCCCGGTCCCGAATGACTGGTGGCGGCTGTACGACGATCCGGCGCTTGATCGACTGGTCCAGGCAAGCCTCGCCGCCAATGCCGATCTGCGCGTCGCCTATGCCAATCTCGACGGCGCGCGCGCGGCACTGCGGCAGGCGCGCGCCGCGCGGCTGCCGCAAACCACGATCGAAAGCGCGGGCACGATCGACAACAGCGCGACGCAGCCAAGCGCGTCATCGAACGTGCCGACCACCGACTACGATCTCGCCCTGACCGCAAGTTGGGACATCGACCTGTTCGGCCGCCTGCGCTCGGCCGCGCTGGCGGCGGGGGCCGATGCTGACGCTCAGGCTGCGGCGCTGGACTCCCTGCGCGTCGCGGTCGTGGCGGATACGGTGCTCGCCTATGTCGATCTGTGCGGTGCGACCCGTGCGGCGAATGTCTCGCGCGAGATTGTCGCGGTTCAGGAACGCTCGGTTGGCGTGGTACGTGACCAGCTTGCCGCTGGCGAGGTATCGCCGCTCGAAGTCGCGCAGGCCGCCAGCCTGCTGGAATCCACCCGCGCCACGCTGGCCCCGTTCGAGGCGGCGCGCGCGAATGCCCTGTACCGGATCGCAACCTTGCAGGGCCGCCCCCCCGCTGAAGCGCGCGGGTTCGACATCGCCTGCAATGCGCCCCCGAAGCTCCGCGCGGCGGTGCCCGTGGGCGAAGGACAGGCGCTACTGCTGCGTCGCCCCGATATTCGCGAAGCCGAACGCCGCCTCGCCGCTGCCGCGGCGCGGATCGGGGTCGCCCATGCCGATCTCTACCCGCGCGTGAACCTGGGTGGTGCAGTCGGGCTGTTGACGGGTGGCTTCGTCGCGACGGCTTCACCGCTGATAAGCTGGGCCTTCCCCAATCAGGCCCCAGCGCGAGCACGACTGGAACAGGCCCGCGCAACAGAACGCGCGGCGCTCGCCGGCTGGGATGTGGCGGTATTGCGGGCATTGCGCGAAGTCGAAACCGCGCTCGCCGTCTATGATGGCGAGGTGCGCCGCAATCGTGCGCTCGATGCCGCGCGGATCCAATCTACGCTTTACGCCCGCCGTGCAGCCGCCCGTGTTCGGCTTGGGGATGCCGCCTCGCTGATCCAGTTCGATGCCGAGCGGGCGCGGGCGCAAGCCGCGCTCGCCCAAACACAGTCCGATCTCACCGTGGCGCAATCCCAGGTCGCGCTATTCCGGGCGCTGGGTGGGGGATGGCAGACGAACGGTCCGGCGGGCTAGAAGGGCAGCCATGCGAATCCTGATCGTAGAAGATGATAACGAGACGAACCGCTTCGTGGCCCGCGGGCTTGCGGAATTGGGACATCACGTCGTCACCAGCACCGATGGTCGCGACGGGCTGTTTCAGGCGACTGGGGACCAATTCGACGCGCTGATCGTCGATCGGATGCTGCCTGGGCTGGATGGACTGTCACTTATCAAGGCGCTGCGTGCGGCGGGCAACATGACACCGGCCCTCATGCTCACCGCCGTGGGTGGCATCGCTGATCGCGTCGAAGGACTGGAAGGCGGTGCCGACGATTATCTGGTCAAGCCGTTCGCCTTTTCCGAGCTTGCCGCGCGTGTTCATGCGCTCGGGCGGCGTCCGGCTGCCCAGACCGAGGCGAGCGTGCTTGTAATTGGTGGGATCGAACTGGATCTTCATCGACGCTTCGTTACCCGCGACGGCCGTAGGATCGTGCTGCAACCGCGCGAGTTCGCGTTGCTCGCCGAGCTGATGCGCAATCCTCGCCGGGTCATGACGCGAACGATGCTGCTGGAGCGGGTCTGGGATTTCGATTTCGACCCCAAGACGAACATCGTCGAGACGCACTTAAGCCGCCTGCGCTCCAAGCTCAACGCCGGGTTCGACGATGATGCGATCGAGACCGTGCGCGGTGCTGGCTACATGATCCGCGGCGCGTGATGACCCGCCCGTGGCGATCCACCTTCGGGCTTGTCGCCCTCGTCGCGTCCCTCTTCGCGCTGGGGACGCTTATCATCGGGGTCGTCGCCTATGAGGTGACGCATGAAGCGCTCGAGATCCAGCTCGATCACCGGGTCGCGATCGAAACCCGCGCGCTGATCGACGAAGGCGACGACGGTCCTACGGGCGTTGCGATGGCAATCCGTCGGCGCGAGGCGGCGCGAAGCACCGCCAGTCTGGAATACCTGCTGGTCGACCCAGTGGGTCGCCGTGTCGCGGGGTCGCTCGACGCGACCGCCCCTACCTTGCCGGGTTATCTGGAATTTCTGCATTACCGGCGGGACGGCGAACACAGGATCGCACAGGCCCTGACCACCCGATTGCCTGACAACAGCCGGTTGGTCGTCGCGGCCGATCGCGAAGTGATTGACGAGATGGATGCGACGCTGCTCAAGCTGTTCGCGGGCGCATTCGGCGTCATGCTGCTGCTCGGTATCGGCGGGGCCTGGCTGGTGGGTGCGGTGACGCGCGCGCGCCTAGCGCACATCGACCGCACCGCCCTCGCGATCATCGATGGCGATCTGGCGCGACGTATGCCGCTCACCGGCGCGGGTGACGAATTCGATCGCGTGTCGGCGACGCTCAACCGGATGCTCGACCGGATCGGCGGACTGATGGACAACCTGCGCCAGGTGTCGAGCGACGTAGCCCACGACCTGCGCACCCCGCTGACCCGCCTGCATAACCGGCTCGATGAAGCGCTATCGGCACGGGACGTGGACGAGAAACGCCAAGCGATCGAGGCCGCTGCCGCACAATCACGCGAACTGCTCGATATTTTCGGAGCATTGCTGCGCATTGCGGAGGTGGAAGCATTGTCACCTCGCACCCATTTTCAGGATGTGGCGCTGGATCAACTGGTTGAGGAACTGGTCGACACCTACCGCCCCGATATGGAAGCAAGCGGCCATCTGCTCGTCACAGCGATAGCCCCCGCGATATGGACGATGGGCGATCGACGGCTGCTGCAACAGCTTGTCACCAATCTCCTCGACAACGCGCTTCGCCACACCCCCCCTGGGACGACGGTTCGCGTCGAGCTGGAGCGTGATGACGCCATTGCTCGCTTAACGGTCGCCGATGATGGACACGGTGTAGCATCCGAAGATGCGTCCCGGCTGTTCCAGCGGTTCGCGCGCGCGGAACGTAGCCGATCGTCGGAAGGTCATGGCCTGGGGCTGGCACTAGTCGCTGCGGTCGCGACCGCGCACCGGGGCACGGTTTCGCTGCTCGCGCCGCCCGGATTTGGGGTTGTCGTCGAACTACCAGTTGGGAAAAAATGATGACGATCGGCGACAGGCGCGAACTCCTGAGCAAGGTGCCGGCGATCACGCTGGGCTTCTGGATCATCAAGATTCTGGCGACGACGCTCGGCGAAACCGCTGGCGATACCGTCAGCATGTCGATGAACCTGGGCTATCTTGTCGGCACCGCGATCTTCCTGACGGCGTTGATTGCGCTGGTCTGGTGGCAGGTAGCGGCGACGCGCTTCCACCCGTTCCTCTATTGGGGGACGATCATCGCATCGACCACCGCGGGAACGACGATGGCGGATTTCGCCACACGGTCGTTGGGCATCGGTTATCCCGGAGGTTCGACCCTGCTGTTCGTATGCGTGCTGGCGTCCCTGTTCGCCTGGTATCGCACCCTGGGCTCGATCTCGGTCGATACCGTGCGGGAACCCAAGGCGGAGCTGTTCTACTGGCTCACCATCACCTTTTCGCAGACGCTCGGCACGGCGCTCGGCGACTGGACAGCGGATACCGGGGGCCTCGGCTATCTGGGCGCAGCAGCGATCTTCGGCGCGATGCTGGCGATACTCGCTGGCCTCTACTTCTGGACGAAGGCAAGCCGGATATTCCTGTTCTGGGCAGCGTTCATCCTGACCCGGCCGCTCGGCGCGGCCGTAGGCGATTTCCTCGACAAGCCGATCGCAAAGGGCGGGCTCGATTTCAGCCGTCCGCTTGCTTCGGCAGTGCTCGCGGCGGCCATCCTGGCCCTTATCCTGATCCTGCCACAACGCGCAGGCCAACATCCTGGTGAGAACGGGTCCGGGTAAATTGAACCGGTTTCTCGCCACGACACCCGACCATTGAAAGACTGCCTGTGTTCGATCGCCTAATCGAGTTCCTTAACGAAGCCGGCTACCTTGGAATTGCCGCGCTGATGTTTCTTGAAAATGTGTTTCCGCCAATCCCCTCCGAAATCATTATGCCCGCTGCCGGTTTTGGCGCGGGGCAAGGGCGATTGAATCTGTTCGGCGTGATCATGGCCGGCGCGGGCGGCTCGGTCGCGGGCGCGCTGTTCTGGTACTATGTTGGAAAGTGGATTGATGCCGATCGGCTGCGGCGCTGGGCCGAACGGCACGGGCGCTGGCTGACGCTTGCACCACGGGATATCGACCGCGTAGACCGCTGGTTCGATCGACATTCCGGTAAAGCCGTGTTGCTCGGTCGGCTCGTCCCGGCGCTGCGAACGCTGATCTCGGTACCAGCAGGCGTGTTCGGTATGAGTCTACCGCGTTTTCTGCTGTTCACGACGCTTGGGACCGCGCTCTGGACGACACTGTTAGCAGTGGCCGGCTACCTTCTTGAAGGGCAATACCGGATCGTTGCCGCCTACCTGAATCCGATTACCAACATCATCGTCGGGCTGGTGGTCGCCGCATATCTTTATCGTGTGGCGACGTGGCGTGCCACCTAAAGTCAAAACCGAACGGTTGTGACACCGAGAAACGGCGGCTTTCGACCGTTCCGATCTTGGAAGCTGTCTGGCAGGAAAGTCCCAAGGTCCGGCCATTCCACCGGCCATGAAGGACCGTGCGCCGATTGTCGCTCTTAGCCGAAGGACGGCTCCTGTCCGATCCGGACACTCGCTACAACCTTGGTGAACGACTTGGCTTGGTCGACTCCCGCCGGATAAGCAGGAGACAGACTGCACCCGCTTATCGATTCCGGCATCGCAGACCCCCTGTGCAGTGAGGGGGCGGAATTCCGGGGGACAGCATAAAAGCGCGGTCCAATTTTGATTTCGTCTTCAGATTGGCAAGCATGGTCAAATCTGTAGACTGACCCCAAAGCTCATCTCTGGAGACTCCAAATGCCTCGCGTAGCGCTTTATGCCCGCTATTCCGACGATAAGCAGAGCCCTGCATCCATCGACGACCAGTTTTTGATATGCCGTGAACAGGCTGCGCGCGAAGGCTGGCGGATTGTCGCCAATTATAAGGATGCAGCGATCTCCGGCGCGAGCGTCATACTGCGTCCCGGCATCCAGTCACTTTTGCACGACGCGCAGATGGGGCGCTTCGACATTCTGCTGGCCGAGGCGTTGGATCGGGTGTCGCGCGACCAGGCCGACGTCGCCACGCTCTACAAGAATCTCCAGTTTGCCGGCGTGAAGATAGTCACCCTGGCCGAGGGTGAAGTTTCCGAATTGCATGTCGGCCTCAAGGGCACGATGAACGCCCTGTTCCTGAAGGATCTTGCGAAGAAGACCCATCGGGGTCTGCGCGGCCGCGTCGAGAAGGGCAAATCGGGGGGCGGGCTTTGCTTTGGCTACGACGTCGTGCGGCGTTTCAGCAGCGAGGGCGAACCGGTCCACGGTGAACGCAGCATCAATGCCGCCGAAGCTGAAGTCATTCGCCAAGTTTTCCGACAGTTCGCCAACGGGCTCAGCCCCCATGCAATTGCCTGCCGTCTGAATGACTCCGGGATTTCAGCCCCAACGGGCAAGCTGTGGACATCAACCACGATCCGCGGCCACGCCAAGCGCGGCACAGGCCTCCTCAACAATGAGCTGTATATCGGCAAACTTGTCTGGAACCGGCTGCGCTATTTGAAAAACCCGCAAACCGGCAAGCGGGTTTCCCGCATCAATCCCAAATCCGAATGGATAGTGACCGAGGTTCCTGACCTGCGGATCGTGGATGAAGACCTCTGGCAGGCTGTGAAGGCAAGGCAGGAGAATATCGCGATCCAATATGCCGACGGCATTGCGGCAACTCGCTCTGCTCAGACAGCCCTTAATCGAACGCATCGCCCAAAAAGTCTTCTCTCCGGCCTGGTCTACTGCGGCTGCTGCGGAGGTTCTTATTCCCTTCGCGGGCGGGGGCGGTTTGCCTGTTCGAACCATGGTGATACGAAAAGCTGCGCGAACGGGCATAGCATCACGCGCGAAAAGCTGGAAGCGCGCGTCCTTGATGGTCTGCGCGATCGCATGATGACCCCGGAGGTCGTAGCAGAGGCCATTCGGACCTATGTCGAGGAGAGCAACCGGATCAACCACCAGCGCCGCGCGTCAGAAAGTGCCGATCGAACCGACCTGCAGAAAGTCCTCAAGGCGATCAAGGGCCTCGTGACACTCGCGAAGGAAGGCAAGGGCACACGCGCGCTTGTCGATGAGCTTTTGGAGCTGGAAGCCCAGGAGGATGCGATCCGCGCTCGTTTGGCTGCGGCCCCTGCCGACGTGCCTGACATCCATCCCAACATCTCCGAGATTTATCGGCGCAAAGTCGAGCGATTGACGCACGCACTATCGCAGCCGGAGGAGCGGCAGGAAGCCGCCGATGCGTTGCGGGCGCTGATCGAGCGGATCGAGCTTACGCCCGGCGCGAAGCGCGGTGAGGTCAACGCCATGCTCTACGGCGAGTTTGGCAGGATCCTGGAGTGGATCGAGCAGTGTCGATTGGCCGAGAATGCACAAAGCCCCGGCGCTTTCGCGTCGGGGCTTTGTGGAATGTCGGTTTCGGTGGTTGCGGGAGTAGGATTTGAACCTACGACCTTCAGGTTATGAGCCTGACGAGCTACCGGGCTGCTCCACCCCGCGTCAGGGTGTTTTGGATTGTGATGCAGGGTTTTTGGACTTGGGGTTCGATATCCTTTTGGCGGACCTGGCGGCGACCTACTCTCCCGCGCCTTGAGACGAAGTACCATTGGCCCAGGGGGACTTAACGACCGAGTTCGGAATGGGATCGGGTGGGGAACCCCCGGCATAGCCACCAGGTCAGCAAAAAGGATGCGTGCAGCACCTTCTGAGGGGTGCTGGTTATATCAAGTCGAAGAAGACATCGTATGTCTGATGCTACAAAGAGCATTTGCATAGGTTTGGCTGAAGAACGATCAAGCCTATCGAGCTATTAGTACCAGTAAGCTACACGCCTCACAGCGCTTCCACACCTGGCCTATCAACGTGGTGGTCTTCCACGGCTCTCAGCGAGACCTTGTTTTGAGGTTAGTTTCCCGCTTAGATGCTTTCAGCGGTTATCTATTCCACACTTAGCTACCCTGCTGCACAGCTGGCGCCATGACAGGTCCACCAGAGGTGTGTCCATCCCGGTCCTCTCGTACTAGGGACAGATCCTCTCAAGTCTCGTACACCCACGGCAGATAGGGAC